>CAYZRP010000109.1:0-24472 GCA_964480865.1 uncultured Anaerolineales bacterium
GTTTTCCACCGCCGCGCCCCCCTGGGTTGCCCCATCGCGGGCCCCGCACCCCCCTATATTTTGGGGGCCGTCCGGCCACGTCTCTTTTGAGGGTCAGTCGGCGAGGGAGCGGATGGCGCGCAGGGCCGCACCGGCAGACTCGCGCTGGACGTCGGCCCAGCCTTCTTCTTTCGTCATCTTGTTCAGATGCGCGAGCACGGCGTCGGCCTCGTCGTCGGCGAGTTCAAGCCAGGCTTTGCGAATGCGCGCCGGCTCCTCAGACAGCAACTCGGCCCAGAAGGCCTCGGCGTTCAGTGGATCTGCATGTGACATGTCAGTCTCTCCGGACAGGTTGGCGGTGGGTCAGGCAGCGATGTTGGGCGTCAGCGACTCGAGGTAAGCCGGCTGCGCGCGGATCGGCTGGCCCGTCGCCAGATCGACCCACACGTAGAGCGAGTGCGCGCGCGCGACGAGCTCCGGCCCGTTCGTGCCCTGGCGTGTGATCCGGAAGTGGCGCGTCGCCATCACGCGTCTGACATCGAAGCCGTAGGTGGTGATGTCGAGCGTATCGTTGTGGTAGGCCGGTTGCAGGTAGGTGATGCGATGCCGACGCGCGAAGACCGTGAACCCGGCCGCATGTAGGCGCTCGGCGGGCCAACCGAAGTGGGCGGTCACATCCCAGGCGCACTCGCCCATGTAACTGATGTAGCTGGCGTTGTTGACGTGACCGGCGGCGTCGACATCGCGAAAGTCGACGCGCCGCGTCACCGTATAGGCGCCCGCCGGCGCGGGTGGTGGCTCCGGGAAGCGGATACGTGGACCGATTGGGATCGCCTCGAGGCCACCCAGTGGCGCGAGCGCGGCGGCGTCGGCCACCGCCGGCCCGCCGGTCTTCAGATCCACATAGGCCCAGATGCTGAAACCCTGCGCGATGGTCTCGCCGTCGCGAACAAAACGATAATCACGCTGCACCCAGGCCTGACCGCGCGCGCTGAGCCAGGTCTCGACCGTAAAGCGTTCGGGATACGTCAATGGCTTGAGGTATTCGATCTCGCTGTCGCGGATATACCAGGCGCGGCCCAGATCGGCCCAATGCGTCAACGCCACGCCCGACGCGATCGAGGCATCGAACGCGGCCTCGTGCATGTAACGGAGGTAGGCCGCGTTGTTGACGTGGCCATACGCATCCATCTCCGTGTAGCGCACCTTGAACTCACGAGCGTAGAGGGGTCCCATCAGGTTCCTCGATAGGGGATCGGGCCGGCGCCGACCTCGCCGGCGGCACCCGCGGCGACACCCGCAGTTTCAGGCCGCCGTGCGGCCGCAGGGTGACGAGCGGCTCAACGGCGGGCACGCCCTGCGGCGTCAACTCGAGCCGCAACCGGCGGGCCAGCGCCGACAGGATCAATGTGCCCTCGATCCTGGCGAACGATTGGCCGATGCACAGCCGTGGCCCGGCGCCGAAAGGCAGATAAGCGAACCGTGGCGGCGCGGCGTCGATGAATCGCTCGGGCCTGAACGCCTCGGGCTGTGGCCAGCGCTCCGCGCGACGATGGGCCACATAGGGCGAGATGATCACGAGCGAGCCAGCTGGCACCGGCACGTCGCCGAGGACGTCGTCGGCGATGGCCTTGCGCGTGATCAACCACGCGGGCGGGTAGAGCCGCAGGGCTTCGTCGAACACGGCGGCGGCGTAGGGCAGGGCGCGCGGATCAAGCCCATCGGGTGTCGCCTCGGCCGCCACGCGCTCGGCTGCAGCCGGGTGTTGGGCCAGCAGGGCCCAGGCCCAGGTGAGGGCGCTGGCCACTGTCTCGTGTCCGGCGACGAGCAGCGTCACGAGTTCGTCGCGTAGTTGCTTCTCGCTCATGGGTTGGCCGTCGTCGTCGCGGGCGTCGATGAGCATCTGAAGCAGGTCGCGGCGCGGTGGCCCTGCGCGGCGCGGCGGGCCGGCGCGTCGTTCGGCCACCAGCCGGGCCACCGCGTCATCGAGTGTGGCGACGGCGGCCCTGAAGGCGCGGTTGGCCGCCGTGGGCAGCCAGGCCGGCGGCCAGACCGGGTTGCGCGAGCGGGCGATGACATGATCGAGGGCCGTGATGACGGCGGCGACCAGCTCCGGCGCCGAGTCCTGCAGATTGGCGCTGAACAGCGTATCGCCCACGATCTCGAGACTGGCGGCCAGCATCGCGCGATCGACGTCGACGATCGTGCCCTCGGGCAGCGCCATCCACCGATCGGCCAGGCGTTCGGCGGCCGCACGCATGCTCGCCGCGAAACCGGCCAGATGCTCCCGATGGAACGCCGGCTGCATCAATCGTCGTTGACGCAGCCAGAACGCGCCGTCGCTGGTCAGCAGCCCCTGCCCGGTGACGAGGCTCAGAGTTGTGTATTGAAACGTTTCCTTTGAATACCGCCGTGCCTGATCTTGCAAGATGTGTTGCACATGCTCGGGCGCGCTGACCACGAACGCAAAGCGCTTCGGGCCAAAGGGCATGCGCACAAGATCGCCGTAGCGATCCGCGAGTTCGACAAAGAACCGCAATGGATCGTCGCGCAGGGTGGTCAGGTTATTGAGCAGATCCCGCAGGTCAGGGCCTGGAACCGAGGGCATTCCGCGATGATAGCAGAGGGCGAGAGCGGGGAGCGAGGGATTGGGAGGACCCGGCACAAGGGCAGACGTCGACGTCGGTGGCAACCGAACGCCGCGTGCCTTACCCCTGCAGCCTCCCCACAAAGCGAAGAAGCGCGGCAGCGTTATCGCTCCACGCTCTTACGCTTCACGAGCGACGCGCGTCAGGCGTACAGATCGACGCCACCGCGGGCCGCGGCCGTCGACTGGTTGATCATCTGAATCAGCGCCTGAGCCTGTTGCTGCTCGATGGCCTGTTGCTGGTTGAGCACGGCCGTGCCAAGCTGCGTCTGCAGGTTCTGGCGCTGGAAGGAGGCCCCCATGCTGGCTAAGGCAGTCGGCCAGCTGGCGGCAGCATCTATGTTCATGGGCTCGGTATCGGCGCGACCAATTGCGTCTTTAGTTAGAAAATCCACTCACCCAAAAGTGGAACATGCCAGCGCCCGTTCCACATAATCCGCGGCCAAAACGCTACAATGCCCATACGTCTCGGCGATCCCGACGCCCTCTCGCCGACATCACACCCACTCAATGAGGTCGACGTGTCGCACTCTGACGAGCTTCACCATACGTATCCGCTGGATGCCTGGCAGATCCATGAAACCGGTTTCGACCTCGACACGAACGTGCTCGATGAGACACTGTTCGCGCAGGCCAACGGATACATCGGCCTGCGCGGCGCTCACGAAGAGGGCTTTGATCTGCCGGCCGGTCAGTCGGTCGATGGCGCCTTCCTCAACGGTTTCTTTGAGGCCGAGCCGATCCTCTATCCCGAAACCGCTTACGGGTTCGCGCGCACCAAGCAGTTCATGCTCAACGTCCCGAACGCCAAACGCGTCGTGCTCGAGATCGGTGGCGAGCGGTTCGATCTCACCACCGGCACGCTCAAGGCGTATTCGCGTACCCTCGATCTGCGCACCGGCCTTGTGACTCGCAGCGTCGAGTGGGTCTCGCCGGCGGGCCGTGAGGTCCGCGTCGAGTCGCGCCGCCTCGTCAGCCTGCCGCGCAAGCACATCTTCGCGCTCGAGTACACGGTGACGGCCGTGACCGGCGGCGCCCTCCGATTGAGTTCCGTGATCGACGGCAAGGTCAAGAACATCGAGGCCGGCGACGATCCACGCGTCGGCAGCACGATCACGGCGCCGCCGTTGACACTCGTGTCGGCCGAACCGCTCCAGAGCGGCGTGGCGCTCGTCCACAAGACGCGCAACAGTGGCTTCACGCTGGTCAGCGCGATCGCCAATCACGCCGAGGGTGAGGCGGCCGTCAGACGCGAGACCGTGCTCGACGCCCCTGAGTCGCGCGTCGCCGAGATCTTCGAGGCCGATCTCAAGCCCGGCGAGACGCTGACTGTGACCAAGGTCGGCACGTACGTCACCTCACGCGATTACCCGGCCGAGGGCCTGCTCGATCGCGCGCGCACCGAGCTCGACTCGGCCGGCGCTGCAGGCTTCGCGGCGCTCGCGGCCGAGCAGGCCGAGTACCTCGCGGCGTTCTGGGACGATGCCGACATCGCCGTCGACGGCGACGAGGCGCTCCAGCAGGGCATCCGTTTCAACCTCTATCACCTGCTGCAATCCGTCGGTAAGGATGGCAAGACCAACATCGCGGCCAAGGGCCTGACGGGCGAAGGCTACGAGGGCCACTACTTCTGGGACACCGAGATCTACATCTTCCCGGTCTTCCTCTTCACGCGGCCCGAGATCGCGCGCAAGCTGCTCGAGTTCCGCTACTCGCTGCTGCCCCACGCCCGCACACGCGCACGCCAGATGGGCCACACCGTCGGCGCGCTGTACCCGTGGCGCACGATCGCGGGCGAGGAGTGCTCGGCCTATTACCCGGCCGGCAGCGCCCAGTACCACATCAATGCCGACATCGCCTACGCCATCAAGCTCTACGACGAGGTCAGCGGGGACCCGAGCTTCCTGCTCGAGGCCGGCGCCGAGATCGTCATGGACACGGCCCGCATCTGGCTCGGCCTGGGTCGCTTCGTCGACCGGCTCGGCGGCGCCTTCGGCATCTACGAGGTGACCGGCCCCGACGAGTACACGGCCTGCGTTAACAACAACTACTACACAAATGCGATGGCGCAGATGCACCTGGCCTTCGCCGCCGACGTGGCCGGGCGATTGAAGCGCGAGCACCCCGACGACTTCGCGCGCATCGCCGCCGCCATCGACCTGAAGCCCGACGAGGCCGCCCTCTGGCGCGAGGCCGCCGAGAAGATGTACCTGCCGGTCGACGAGGCGCTCGGCATCCACCCACAGGACGACAGCTTCCTGCAGAAGCCGGTATGGGACTTCGCCAACACGCCGCGCGAGAACTATCCGCTGCTCCTGCACTACCACCCGCTGGTCATCTACCGCCACCGCGTCCTCAAGCAGGCCGACGTCGTCCTCGCGCTGCTGCTCCTCAGCGAGAAGTTCACGCTCGAGCAGAAGAAGCGCGACTACGACTACTACGAGCCGCTGACCACCCACGACTCGTCGCTGTCGTCGTGCATCTACAGCATCATCGGATCCGAGATCGGCTACCACGATAGGGCCTATAGCTTCTTCATGGAGACGGCCCGGATGGACCTTGACAACAAGCACGGCAACACGCCTTACGGCGCGCACCTCGCCGCCATGGCCGGGGCGTGGCTGAGCCTGGTCTATGGCTTCGGCGGGCTGCGCGCCCAGAACGGCCGGTTGCGATTCGCGCCATATCTGCCCGGGCACTGGACGCACTACAGGTTCTCGGTGCGCGCCCAGGGCCAGCGCCTCGACGTCAACGTCAGCGAGACGGGCGTGACCTACCGGCTGCGCTCGGGCGACTTGCTCACCTTCCTCCATGGCGATGTCCCGGTGACGTTGACGGGCAAGGAGCCGGAGAGAGAGTTCGCGCTGTAGGCGTCAGGCGTCAGGCATCAGGCGTCAGGCGTCAGGCGGGAGACGTCAGGCGGGAGACGCTTGACTAGGGCCAGGATCCCGTACGACCGATATTCACAATCAGCAATCAGAAATCAACAATCAACAATGTACACGGCTATCATCTTCGACCTCGACGGCGTCATCACCGATACGGCTCGCTTTCATTATCTGGCGTGGAAGCGATTGGCCGAGGGACTCGGCGTTCCATTCGATGAAGCTTTCAATGAACAGTTGAAGGGCGTGGATCGGATGGGCTCGCTGGACCTGATCCTCAAGCGCGGCGGGCTCGACCCGGATCAGGCCGAGCGGCTGCGGCTGGCCGATCAGAAGAACGAGGACTACAAGAAGCTGGTCGTCACGATGACTCGCGCCGATCTGCTGCCGGGCGCGCTCGAGGCGCTCCAGGCCGCGCGCGAACTTGGGCTCAAGACCGGCCTCGCGTCGGTCAGCAAGAACGCGGGCACGATCCTGGAGCGGCTCGGAATCGTCGATCTGTTCGACTACGTGGTGGATGCCAATCTCATCAAGCGGGGCAAGCCGGATCCCGAGATCTTTCTGACGGCGGCCGAGCGCCTGGGCGTCGCGCCGTCGGCGTGTCTGGGTGTCGAGGACGCTGCAGTCGGCGTTCAGGCGATCAAGTCGGCGGGCATGGTGGCCATCGGCGTCGGCGACCCCGTGATCCTGGCCCAGGCCGACCGCGTCGTGCCGACTCTGGCCGCGTTCGACCTGCGTGAACTGGTCAGGAGCCTGTCGTAGGACAAACAGGCGTCGGATTTCAGAAGGGTCTGAGCCGCGAATCCTCGCGGATTTCGAGAGGTGCCGGTGACGACCGGCAATTCGCGACTATCGTTTCGCCGGGATTGGCTAGAATATACCCATGGAACCCAATCCGCCCCGCACCCGCAATCCGCACACGCAGGCGTTGATCGCCAGACAGTCGTTCTGGCAGGTCTGGCTGCCCATCGGCCTGGCTGTGTTGGTGATCGTGGGCCTGTGGGTGTGGACCTGGTTGCCGAGTGCCGCCGGCGTTCGAAGCCCGATCGCCGATGTGTCGCTGGTGCTGGTGATCCTGGTGGCGGCGTTCTTCGCCCTGATCGTTTTCGCGCTGACCTGCGCCCTCATCTACGGCCTGAACTACCTCTTGCGCGAGAGCCCCTTCTGGTTCAAGCGCGGCCAGGACATCGTCTGGATCGTGTCGCAGCAGACCCGCTCCACGAGCCGGCGCGTGACTGACGCCGTGACCGAGGCTAACGCCAACGCCGCCGGCGTCCGCAAGGTCTTCGATCGTTTCCGGGATCTCTTCCCCCGCGAAGATCCACGACACTGATCGAGGGCCAGGCATATCTATCGCAGCGGGGCGACAACGGGCGACGCCTGCGCGCCCGTACGACGGTATGGCCAAACGTATGAACATCGGAGCTTGACATGGACGAGGTGTCGATCGAGCCTTCTCCACGCTCCACGCTCCACGCTCCACGCTCCACGCTCCACACCCCCTTACGCCGGTCCCCTTGCCAACCGACCTGCGACTAGTAGAATAGGACAGCGTTTCCATAACCTTCAGGCCTGACGCTGGCTGACCCCCTAATGAGGCGGTGCGAATGACTTCCTTGATCCGGATGCCCATCGGTGCTCGACTCGGTCTGGCGGCCGTGCTGGTCCTTGGCGCCTTCCTGACCGCAACGAACCTGCCGTTTGCGAAGGCGGCGACTTTCGTGGTCACCAGCACGGCTGATACGTCGGACCTCAACCCGGGCGACGCGACGTGCGAGATTTCGGTTGGTGGCCTTTGCACGCTTCGCGCTGCCATCGAGGAGTCCAATGCCCTTGCGGGCATCGACGTTATCCAAATCGGTGCGGGCACCTACAACCTGGGGAGCGTCCTGCCGGTCACCACGGTCATTTCGATAGCGCCGGTGAATGTCAGCGATGTTGTGGTGATCACCGGCTCGGCCAGCTTTCAGGTGAACGGCGGAGATCTTTCGCTGAGCCAGCTGACGTTTTCTGGAATCTCCGGCGGCCCCGTGATCGAGGTGCTGGCGGGGACGCTCAACGTCACGGGCAGCACATTCTCGGGAAACTCCGGCGGCGCTATCGCCATCTCGGGCGGAACAGCCACGATCGCAACATCGACGATCTCAGGCAACACCGGCGGCGTCGGGGCAGCTGGCGTCGACGTGACAGCGGGCGGTGTGAGCTTAACCCGTGTGACCATCGCGGGTAACGTCGGCGGCATCAGCGCCGGCGCCGGGTCGGTCACTCTGGCGGGCTCGATTGTCGCTGGCAATACAGGCGCTATCGCTGATTGCGACGGCACCTTGACGATCTCGGGCGCCAACATCGTTCAGACACCCGGGTCCGGTTGCACAGCTCTGGGCGCCACATCCGCTGATCCGCTCCTGGGCGCCCTCGCAAACAACGGCGGTCCCACTTTCACGCGTCAGCCGTCGGCTTCATCGCCGGCCATCGATGCGGCTGGAGCCTGCAGCGACATCGATCAGCGCGGAGTCTCACGGCCGCGCGGCGGCGGTTGTGATCTGGGCGCCGTCGAGTTGCCCGTTGTCAGTTTCACGGAACTCGCCTATGCCGGCGACGATGGCGCGAACACCATTGGGCTCTTGGGGAGCATCGGTTCGTCTCTGCCCTTCAACCTATCGGTGTCATTCTCGTTGAGCGGTGGCACGGCTGTGTCGGGAACCGACTACTCCGGCACAAGCGGTAGCATGACCTTCCTGGCGGGTTTCTCGAATGCGACAGGCAATGTTTCGCTTCTGCGCAACACAGCGATTACAGGCAACCGCACCTTCAACGCCACGTTGACCCCGACTGCCGCGATAGCGGGCAATGGCCCGGCGACTATCACGATCACGGATGTCGACGCGCCCGTGATCTCCTGGAGCGCGACGAGCTATACAGTGAGCGAGGCGGGCACCCAGGTGACCGTGCAGGCCAATCTCGACGTCGCCGACGCGCAGGACGTGACCGTCACGTTCTCGACCATCGAGGGCACGGCCCGCCAGGGCGTCGAATACACGCCCGTCACCGGCGGCGCGATCCTCATCCCGCAAGGCAGTCTGACGGCTACGACCACAGTTGCGATCCTCAACAACACCTGGGATGCCTCGGCCAACAGGTCGTTCACGGTCCGCATCTCGGCAGTGACCCACGGCACCTTCCCGTCGCCGGATGCGACAGTCACCATCACCGACGATGAGGGCGCGCCGTTGGCGCGTATGAACCCCACGACCTATGCGGTGGATGAGCCAGCTTCCGGCAGCACACCCGTTAACCTGACGATCACGGTGCCGTATACATCCGAGGCCAACATCTCGGTCGATTACGCCACGGCCAACGACACCGCCCGCGATGGCGCGGACTACACTGCCGCAGTCGGCACCGCGACGATCCTTGCCGGGACGACGTCGATCAACGTCCCGGTAGCTGTCCTGGCAAACGCCTATTACTCGGGCTCGCAGGCTTTCACGTTTGCGATCAGCGGCCCGTCGGCGACCACACCCGCGTCGGCGACCGTAACGATCACGGACGACGAGACCTCGCCGCTGGCGCGGCTGAGCTCGACGACGTACTCGGCGACCGAGCCGTCTTCCGGCAGCACGCCGGCCAACCTGACCATCACCCTGCCGTACACGTCCGAGACCAACATCTCGGTTGACTATGCCACGGCCAACGGGAGCGCGAACGCCGGCGCGGACTACACCGCCGCAGCCGGCACTGCGACGATCACGACCGGCAATGCTTCGGTGAATGTCCCGGTGTCGATCCTGGCGAACGGTTACTACTCAGGCTCACAGACGTTTTCGTTCACGATCAGCGGCCCCGCGTCGACCACGCCAACGTCGGCGACCGTGACGATCACAGATGAGGAGGCCATTCCGACGGCCTCCATTGGCTCGCCCAGCCCGTTCACGGAGGGGGCCGGGTCGGTTGGCATCGGCGCGACGCTGCCGTACACGTCTGAGATCGCGATCGATGTCACGGTCACGGCCACCAATGGTACGGCCGTGGCCGGCGCTGACTACAGTCTGCCGTCCGGCACGTTCTCGTTCCCGGCGGCCTCCAACTCGGCGTCCATCGCGGTCACCATCCTCGAGAACGGGTACTACTCAGGTCAACAGGCCTTCCAGTTGCAGTTGACGGGACAGAGCATCGGGGCACCGAACACGACGCCGCAGACGGTTTTGATCAACGACAATGAGACGCCGCCGAGCATCAACCTCTCGGCCTCGGCATACACAGGGGCCGAGAACACGACGGCCATCCCGTTTGAGCTGACGGTCGGCTATACCTCCGAGGTCGACATCCAGGTGCCCTACACCTTCGTGGATGTGACCGCCGTGGCGGGGCGCGACCATACCGCGGCGTCCGGCACCGCCACCCTGACGGCCGGGGCCAGCACCGTCAACCTCAGCGTTCCGCTCCTCAACAACGGCTATCACTCAGGCTCGCGCGGCCTGACGGTACAGCTTGGCACTCAGAGCCCCGGCACAACCGGGACCACCAATTCGGCAGCGATCACGATCACGGATGATGAAGGTGTGCCGTCAGCATTCATACAAACCCCCGGAGACAGCGGTGGCTACACGGTTGGTGAGTTGGCCCTCAACGCAGTCGTGACTGTGACGCTGCCGTACACGTCAACGAGCCCAATCAACGTATCATTCGCCACACAGAATGACACGGCGACCGCCGGGACGGACTATTCGGCGGTGGCTTCAAGTCTCGAATTCCTGGCTGGCCAGTCTTCGGGCACGGTCAGCATCCCGATTCTCAACAACAACGTCAACACCGGCGACCGGTACTTCGTGTTCAGGCTGATCAGCCAGACTCAGGGCACATTGGGCTCGCCCACCAGCGCCCAGATCACGATCATCGATGCGCAGCAGCCGCCGAAAGTGCAGTTCACGTTGCCGTCGTTCAACGTGGCGCGCAACATCGGCACGGCGCCGATCACGGTGACGTTGAACGCGGCCAGTGGTCTGACGGTGACAGTCGCCTACACGATGTCGAACGGCACAGCGCTGGCTGGCGTGGACTACACGGCGAGCTCGGGAACGTTGACGTTCACGCCAGGCATGACGACGACGCTCCTGCAGGTGCCGATCCTGAACTCGGGCCTGTATGTGGGCGACCGGAGCTTCAACCTGGGCCTGCACTCGCCGGGCCAGGCGACCCTCGGCGACAACCCGCAGACAACAGTGTTGATCCGCGAGACCAATGCCCGCCGCATCTACCTGATTCAGATCCGTAATGCATACGAGCCGTACAGCGAGAACGAGCCGAACGGCACACTGGCCACCGCCAAGGGCCCGCTGGCGTCAGGCGCCACGTATCGCGGAGGCTTCAACGCCAGCCAGGTCGATCAGTATGGCCTCGACCGCGACACCTGGAGGTTCACGGTGGACGGCCCCGGGCAGGTGACCGTAACCGTCATCAGCAACGACACGGGTCGACAGGTCAAACTCCTCAATGCCAGTGGCGCTGACATCCCGGGCGGTTTCTCGGGCGACCCGGGTGCGTCGACGACCTTCACGGTCAACGTGACAGCCGCCGGCACCTACTACGTGCGCGTCTTCAGTTCCGCTCAACTCGGAACCCAGCAGTACCAGCTTCGCGTCACACATCCCTGACGCGACACGCGCCTCAGACTCAAGCTGATTGCGGGCATGTTCAGGCGTGAGCCCGAACATGCCCGCGTTTTGTTTGGCCGGACGGGGCAAACGATCGGGCCCCCGCTGGACTTCCGCGCGATCCGGTCGACGATGTTCCTTTTCCGTTCGGTTCCCTTCCTGCCACCGTCTGATCTGCCCCGCCTAGCAGGACGTCCGGCCAGCTGGAGGTCATCCAGTTCGGACAAGTTGGGCCTGAACGAGTACCAGCTGGTGGTCACGCATCCCCGACTCATAGGAGCTCACGGCTGCAGAGGGTCTGGTTGTCGAAGGGTCAGGCCGGGTGGTTCTGCAAGCGCTCCGCGTTGCGCGTGATCGGCGATCAGCTTCTGCACGACGAAAACATCAGGCCCACTCGCTCATGCGCTCGGCCCAGGGCAACCCCCTGACACAGCGCCTGCCGACGATATACTTCACTGGTTTGATGGCCGCTCCTTGTTTTTCGATTGGAAGGCAAATCCGCATCAGCGTCCAATGGTCGGGACGTCATCTCGAGAGGGAGCCATGACGTCGCCTCATCTGCCTGTCATCGTCAAACGATTCGCACTCGTCGTTGCGCTGGTCTCGTCGCAGTCGTTGAGCGTCGCGCCGGTTCATGCGCGTGCGGCCGGCGCGATGCCCTTGGGGTCGGGCCCGGTCGCCGCTCGGTTGCTCGAGCGGGGTCCCGGTGACGATGAGGGGCCGCAGGATTCTGTGCTCGACGCGGACCTGATCCCCGAGGCTCAGGTGCCGGCTGCGCAATCCATCGGCGAAGAGCTGGAACTCGTGCGCGTGCCCGTCACCCTCGATCTTCCGACCCTGCTGCCCCTTGACGTGAGCTACACGGTGGAAGCTGGATCAGCACAGCCCGCCGAACACTTTCAGCCCGTGTCTGGGACGTTGACCTTCTCGGGGCCGTTGGCCCTCGTGGAATACATCGACGTTCCGATCCAGGACAACCTCTATCACACGGGCCCCATGACGTTCACGGTGCGCCTGGTCTCGCAGTCCAGTGGGAATCCGCTGCCCGATGCATCGACGACGATCGTGACGATCCTCGACGATGAGCCGGCGCCCTCAGCGAGCATCGCTGCTCCGGGAGGCGGGTACACGGTGTCGGAGTTGGCGACGACGGCCGTCGTGACCGTCGCAGTGCCTTTCACGTCGACGCTGCCGATCTCGGTCGCGTACACGACCCAGGACAACACTGCTCGGGCCGGCGTCGACTACCAGGCCGTGTCGGGCGATGTCGCCATCGCTCCGGGCCAGACTGAGGCGACGGTGTCGGTGCCCATCCTCAACAACGGCGCCTTCACCGGGGATCGGTTCCTCACTTTCCAGATGCAGAACCAGACGCCGGGTGAGTTGGGCACACCTGCGAGCGCTCAGGTGACGATCGTCGACGCGCAACAACAACCGAGCGTGCAATTCGAGTCGCCCGCGTACAACATAGCGCGCGATGTCGGCACAGCTCCGATCTCGGTGACACTCAGCACGCCTTCTGCTTTCACGGTCACGGTGGACTACGCGACGTCGAATGGCACGGCTCTGGCAGGCGTTGACTACAGCGCAATCGCGGGCACACTGGCCTTCGCACCCGGCGAGATGATCAAGGCCCTGCCGGTGACCATTTTCGACTCGGGCGTCTATATCGGTGACAGGGTCTTTAGCCTCAGCCTGAACAATCCGACACAGGCCACGCTCGGTGACAGCCTCCTGGCCTCGGTATCGATTCGCGAGACCAATGCCTGGCGCCTCTACATGCCGCAGGTGTATTGGCGCTATGACCCGTTCGCGGAGGATGAGCCGAACGGCACGATGGCCACAGCGAAGGGCCCGCTGTTGTCGGGAGCAACGTATTACGGCTACTACGACGCGAACCGGGTTGATCAGTTCGGATTGGATCGAGACACCTGGAAGGTCACGTTGCTCGCACCGGGGGCTGTGACCGTGACGGTGACCGGCAACGATCCAGGTCGTCAGGTGAAACTCCTCAATGCCAGCGGCGTCGACGTGCCAGGTGGCTTCACCGGCGATCCGGGTCAGACAGCGACATTCGCGGTCAACGTCACAGCTGCAGGCACGTACTACGTGCGCGTCTTCAGTTCCAATCAGTTGAACCTGGCGCCCTATACCCTTCGCGTCACGCACCCATAGGCGTCAGGCCCCTTCGTCCTGGAAAGGGTGGCTTACGCACTTGGGTGGATGCTGGTGCCCGTAGTTGTGTGGGGGGCCCGTCATTGAATGGACTGAGGCCGGGTCCGGGCGCTGTAGGAGGCTCTGGCGGTCTGAACTTGACAGGGGTTATACTGTAAGACTGGAAACGCTTTTCGGCGGCCTTTTCGCAAATCTTAAAGAGTGGTGCCCCTTTCCGCAGGGCCCGCAGGGAGATACCTGGCACCCATGACGTCGACGTATTGGCTTCGCCGCACTAAGTGGATAGGGTTAATCGTATTAATAGTCGTCATCGGAGGGGGACAAGGAATCGAGCGCGCAATTGCCTGGCAACCATTGGGCTCATCATTGAATCTCGTGATGCTGGCGAAGACTGCCACGCCATCGTTCCTCGAGACTGAGCCAAACGACAATGAGGCGCACGCGGACGGGCCATTGTTTTCTGGCCACAGTTTCTTCGGCCGTCACGATTCGGGTCCGTCACTGGACAGCGATTACTGGATCTTCAATGCCGCCAGCCCAGGCCCAATGCACATGGTGGTTGAGGGGCTTGATCCCTTCGGGCAGGTCGTTGTCTCGCGCGTGAACGGCTCCCAGATCGGTTATGTCGGTGGGCCGCCGTACGTCATCGATGCGACGCTGCCAGCCGCCGGCGACTACGTGATCCGTGTGGTCAGCACGGCGATCATGGGCGCGGATACTTACACCCTGTCGGTCACTCACCCCTGAACGCGCCCGGCGGCGGTATAGTCCGGGCCATGTCGTCCATTCGTCGATGGTCCGACCGCGCCTGGCAGCGGCGCGCCTGGATCGCACGGGGCATCATCATCGTCGCGTTGTTCGCGCTGATGCCGCGTGCCGTTTTGCCTCCGCTCGAACTCGGGCCAGCCCAATCCGTCCAAACACGCCATCCCATCCTGTGTGTGCATACACGCCTGACCGACGAGGTCGAGCCGTGGAAGGTGTTGCGCACGCTCGAGATGGTGCGCGAGATGGGTGCGAGCACCATCGTCGAGTACTTCCCCTGGGCCTACTATCAACCGGCTGAAGGCCGCTACGACTTTTCGGCGGCGGCGTTGCGCATCGACTATGCGCGGCACCAGGGACTGCGGATCATCGCGCGCCTGGGCGGCATCGTGCCCGAGTGGGCGCGACCGCTGGCCGCCGACGGCTCGCATGGCCCCGACACGCTGCTGACCGAAGAGGCCGAAACCTATTTCGCCGACTTCGTCGAAGCCTTTGTGACGCGCTTCAAGGGTGACCTCGAGGCCATCATCCTGTGGAACGAGCCTAACGTGGCGCTCGAGTGGGGCTTCCGGCGACCGGATCCCGAAGCCTATGCGCGTCTGGTGATCGCCGCCGCTGGGCGAGCGCATGCTGTCGATCCTGAGCTTGTCGTGCTGGGTGGCGCGCTCGCGCCGACGCTCGAGCCAGACGGCAGTGGCCTCGCGCTCAACGACCTGATCTATCTCGAGCGCATGTACGCGGCCGGTGTTGGCGACGCGCTGGATGGCCTGGCCGTCCATGCCTATGGGCTGAGCTTTCCGCCCGACGAACCGCCCGCAGCCGATGCCCTGAACTACCGCCGGGTCGAAAGGGTGCGCGAACTCATGGCCCGCCACGGCCACGGCGCTGCGCCGATCTACATCACCGAGATGGGCTGGAACGACTCGCCGCGCTGGACACGGGCCGTCAAGCCGGGCGCGCGGATCGACTACACCATTGCGGCCCTGAAGCTGGCCGAGGAGACGTGGGCGAACGTGCCGGCCGCCTGTATCTGGGCCTTTCGGTATCCCGCGCCGCAACACAGCTACGGCGACTACTTCACACTGGTCACGCCCGAGTTCGTGCGCAAGCCGATCTATGACGCCTTGCAGGCCTGGGCCCGCGAGGATGTGACGCCATGAGCCTGTTCGAGAAGGTGAGACGCTGGCCGCTGCGTTACTGGATCGCTGGCGCTTTGGCGCTGGGGCTGGTCATCGCATTGTGGGCGGGTGGCGCTTCGTTGATCTCGCCGGATAGAGCCTGGGAACGCATTCAGCGCGATCGCGTCCTGCGCATCGCGACCGATGCGAGCTATCCACCGTTCTCGGCGGTCGGACCCGATGGCACGCTGTATGGGCTGGATGTGGATCTCGCGCAGGCGTTGGCGAGCCGCCTGGGCGTCGAGGCGCGCATCGAGAACATCACCTACGATGCGCTGCTGCAGGCGGTCGACTCGGAGCGAGTCGATGTTGTGATCTCGGCCTTTGTCGCTGACACCAATCAACTCGACGACGCCGCATACAGTGATCCGTACTTCATCGCCGGATTGCGTGTGGTGACGCCGATCAACGCGACCGATGAACCGGGCGCAAGTGCGCCATGGCTCTGGGCGCGTGATCGGGCGTTGGGTGTGGAGTATGGCTCAGCCGGGGATGTGCTCGTGCGGCAGTGGGCGCGGCGTGGGGCGGGCGTGAGCGCCGAGTTGTTTCCCACAGCGGCCGAAGCGCTCGATGCACTCGGCGCCGGCGAGATCGAAGCCGCGCTCGTCGACTCGGTCACCGCACACGATTTCGCCAATCGTCAGGCCGCGTTCCACCTTGTGGGCCCGACTTTCGAGGCTGAACCATACGTCGTCGTCACCGGCGCGCGTAGTCCGCGTCTGCTGGCCGAGATCAATCGACTGCTTGCCGACCTCGAAGCCGACGGTACCTTGCCGGCTCTGCGCGAAGAGCATCTGGGAACCCCCGAGATCAATTGAGCGAAGCCTGGTCACGGGTCAGTATTGTCGGGCAAGGATCGGCAGGAACACAGCGCGGTTCGGAGTTTGGCTCAGCCCCGCTTCGAGCCGCGCGCCGTTTTCTGCCCAGGTCCTGCCGGCTTAACCGTGGCCGGATGTGCGGATTACTCCGAGGGCTTCAGCCATGCGAAGCCGACGCCGCCGACGGGGACGGTGACCGTGGTCGTCAACATCTGGCCATCGAGATAGGCCGTGAGTGTGCACGGGCCACCGGGCACGTCGCCGATAGCAGCGTTCTCGGCGTAGACACGATCGGGCAATGTGCCGCCGTACCAGTAGGTGTCGACGGTGCGATAGCGCTTGTCTCCGCAGAGCGCGATCACGCGCACACCCGGCACCAACTGGCCCTCGCCGCGGCTGACGCGCACGGCGAGGACGCCATGGCCCGGGATCGGACGGAGCCACAAATCGGGGTTGCGGACGGCGTAGTAGTTGTCGGGGTTGTCGGTGCGGATCTCGAGATGGAGGTGCGGGCCGGCGGCCACGCCGCGTTCTCCGACGGAGCCGATGTACTCGCCTTCGCTCACGGCCTGCCCGGTCTGCACCTCGACGCTCTCGAGGTGGCCATAGACCGCGTAGGCGCTGACGGCGGCGCTGAGTTGGATGACGATGACGTTGCCGTAGAAGTCTTCGCGTGGGCCGAAGATGCGTTCGTGGTCCGAGCCGGCGTAGTAGACGACGCCGTCGCCGATGGAGACCACGGGCGTGCCGGTCGGATTGCCGTAGTCGAGGCCGTGGTGGGCCACCAGCGTGTTGTCGCGCGTCATCCCGAAGCGGTAGTCGCTGACGGCGAAGTTGTTGCCGCCGGCACCGAGCGGGCGACCGAAGTAGAGATGCGGGTCGCCGCCGAAGGTGTCGGGCGCGGGCAGGAACACGGTCGACTCGTTTGTCGGCCAGATCGGTGTCCAGTAGGTGGGCGAGGCCACCGCGCTCGGATCCACGGTCGGCGTCTCGCTGCCGGCGGGCAACGTCGCGGAGGGCGTCGGCGTGCGGCCAGATGCGCTGTCGAGTGTGGCGCTGGCGGCGCTTGTGGCCGAGGGCGTCGGGGCAGTACTGGGCGTCGCAGTCGGCGCTTCGTTGATTGCGATGACGGCCGTGGGCAGGGCGGTCGGTGTGGGTGTGGCGGCTGGCGAACAGGCTGCAGTGAGGGCAAGCACGAACGCGGCCACCGCGCGGCTGGGTGGATTCGGCGTGGTCACGGGATCATTCTACCGTGCCCGAAGGTGTCGTCGAAGAAAGAAATCGGGAGTGCGAATGGCGGCTGACGATCAAGGCGCTGCTGGGGTTTCGGTTTCAGTCGGCAGCGCCGGATCCAGCGTCGCGGTCTCGGTGGGCGTGCGGGTGGCGCGCGGGTCGGGCGTCTCAGTCGGCGGCAGCGGCTCGACCGTGAAGCGCACCACCGTTACGGAGCCCGGCGCGACTGTCACCGTCTGGATCACCGTCTGTACGCCGTTGACGCCGACCCGGTAGGTGCCAGGCGGCAGATCGGCGAGCCCGAAGTTCTCGTTGAGCAGATCGTCGCCGTTGTTGTCGAGCCCGCTGTAGGTCGTCAGGTACTTGTCGACCACGCTATCCGCGACGGCCTCGGGCCGTACCACGACGGAGACATCGCGCAGCCGTTCGCCGTCAGGGCCGACGACGATCCCGACCAGCGCCCCCCAATCCTGTCCGCGGCTGCGCAGCGGCGTCAGCCACAGCTCGGGATTGCGCGTCGACGCATACGTGTTGTCGCCGACACGTACTTCGAAGTGAAGGTGCGGGCCGATGGCGATGCCGGTCTGGCCGACCTCGCCGAGTTGATCGCCGGTCGCCACGGTCTGATCGACGGCGACGTCCACGCGACGCAGGTGCGCGTACACGGTGTAGACCGGAGTTGTCACGCCGACCACTTCATGCTCGACGACCACGACGTTGCCGTAGAAGCCCGGCTGTGGGCTGATCGACGTCGCCTCGGCATCTGAGCCCGCGAACACGACCCGGCCGGCCGCAGCAGCGAGCACGGGTGTGCCGGCCGGGTTGAAGAACTCGACCCCGTGGTGCGGCTCACGCGGCCCGCCCTGGGTGGAACCGTACGGATACGTGCGATCGGGATAGATGTTGCCGTCGCCGCCGATCGGGCGCATGAACACAGCATGCGGGGCAGGCAGCACGCAGACCGCGTCGGCGCAGGGCGTCGGAGTGGGCGGCGCCAGCGTGATCGTCGCCGGCAGGGTCGATGTCGGCGCGCCGGGCGTCGCGCTGGCCACGAGGGGTGGCGGCAATGTCGCGGTGCGCGTCGCTGCAGCTGTCGCGACAGCGGCGGTCGGCAAAGGCTGGGTCGCCGCGGCGTTTCCGCTGCAGGCCGTTGCTAACGCCGCGACGAGCCACAGTGTCTTCAGGGGCATCATGCGATGCCGGATCGCGCGGTGGATGCCGGTCCGCCCAGCGCTCACTGGGCTCCCGCGTGTCTGGCCTTGACCAGCGCTTCGACGGCGGCGACGGCCTCCTCGGCGCGGGCCTGGAGTCGATCGACCTCGGCCAGCCAGGCGGCAGCCTCTTCGCGATCCGCGAGTTCGCCCGCGTTGATGCGGACGTTGTGAGCGGCCGCGGTCAACGATGCGCGCGCCAGGTGAGTGGCGCTGGCCGCGTCGGAGACGGCATTGCGGTTGCCTATCTCGGCCGCTGTCCGCGCCAGCTCGGACACCTCGGCGGCGGCACGGGCGGCCTGCAGCGGAGTCTGGGTGGCGACGCGATAGGCGGCCGCGATCGCGGCAGTGCGTGCCTCGACCTGAGCGTCCGAGTCCTTCGGCAGCGCGTAGGCCGCCATGACGGCTTCGAAGGCCGCCGAATCCTCGGCCACGCCCGAGGTCAACTGCGCGCGCAGGGCATCGGCTCGGGCCAGCACCGTCAGCATCTGATCTCTGACATCAGCATATTTCTTCTTGTCGACGGTCAGGCGCGCGACCATGCCGACCAGGCCGGCCGCCATCGCACCGGCGAAAGCCGCCGCGGCTCCGCCCCCGGGCGCAGCAGTTCCGGCCGCGAGTTCTTCGATGAACGCCGTTGAAGGAGTGGTCGTAGCGGTCCCCGCGTCAACATCGGTCAGCCGGCTCTCGAGCACCATATCGGGCCGCAGGTTGTCGAGCTGCAGGTACCATTGCGCGGCGTCGACCAGCGCGCGCTGCGGGATCAGGCCGACGAGTTCGCTATGGGTGATGCGCGCCCCATAGCGCTCGGCTTCGCGGCGCACCATCTCCTGTACGCGCGCGATAGGGGTCCTGGTGAAGTCGGTCAGATTCATGCTGACCTGCGCCTTGCCCTCGACCAAAAAGCCCTTGGCCTTGACGAAGCGCAGACCGCCCGACAGATGCCGGATCGCGCGCGCGATCTTCTCGGCGATCGTGACATCGGCCGTGTCGAGGTAGATGTTGTAGGCCACAAGGAACTGGCGCGCGCCGATGATGACAGCGCCGGCCTTGCCGACCTTCGCCGGTCCGGCGTCGGGCGCTCGCTTCGGGTTGACGCCGATCTCGTCCTTGAGCAGTTCGTACTCGCCCTTGCGAACGTCGGCGAGGTTGGCTCGCTCGGGCAACGTCGCGGCGGCTTCATAGAAATACACGGGAAGGCCGAGCTCGGCGCCGACGCGCTCGCCGAGCTTGCGAGCCAGCGCCACGCAGTCCGACAGGCTCACGCCACGGATCGGGATGAACGGCACGACGTCGCTGGCGCCGAGGCGCGGATGCGCGCCGCGGTGCTGATCGAGGTCGATGAGCTCGGCCGCGCGCGCGATGCCCGCGAAGGCCGCGGCGCTGACCCCTTCTGGGCTGCCGACGAACGTCACGACGGTGCGATTGTGGTCGGCGTCCGAACTGACGTCAAGCACCTGGGTTTCCGCGCCGCCAGCCTGGCGGATGGCGTCAACGATCGCGGCGATCACGTCAGCGCGGCGTCCCTCAGAGAAATTGGGCACACATTCGACGAGGCTTTTCATGGCGGCATTATAATCGCCGGGTTTTCAGATCGAGCGAAGCTCGATCGACGGCAGACGGTGGACCGCGGACCGCAACTGTTGCGTCGCGGCTGCGGTCCACCGTCTGCCGTCCTGCCAACGAGGTGCTCCCTTGCTCAAAAACTGGTTTCCGATCACGATCGTGGCGAGTCTGGTTGTTGGGGTCGTCTGGGCGGCCCTGCGCGTGTATGGAGCGCTGCCGCCCGAGGGCGGGCAGGTAGCGTATCCCCTGCTGTTGGCGTACTATTACGGCGCGTTGCCGGTGTCGATCCTGTTGCTGGTCGTCGTCTTCTCGGTGGGGTTCTGGTGGCTTCCGCTCGCCATGGTTCGGCGGCCAGGTTGGATTGGGCAGGGCGCTCAGATCGTGTTGAGTGTGATCGCTTTCGCCCTTTCAGTCTGGAGCGCTGCGCCATTGACGGATGTGATCTATCGCGACGTTGCGGAGATCTCCATGCCTGGCGGCACTGTCCGTCTGGGTGTGCGAGCGGCGACGCCGGGTTCACCGGAAACGGGCTACGTGGTGCTGGCATGTCCTGACCTGATGTGCCGCGTCAACTACGTGGCGGATCCGACGGGGACGTTTGACCCACTGGCGACATTGACCGCTGAGGGTGCAGAAGCCGTGATCCGGATCGGCAACAAGGAAGTGTTTCGAGTGTCGGGATGGACGACTCCATGAAGCAGAAGATCGATCGGGGGGGATTCGCGCTGGCCCTGGCCGGCGTGACGCTGGCTCTGGCCGGTCTGGCCTGCTCGCGCTCTGATTTGCCCCAGGACTTTTCAGCGATCACCCAGATCCCGGGCGTTCCCACGATTCCGTTTGGCTTCGACACGCGTGACGTTACCCCGCTTGTGATCCCGACGTTGGCGCAACTGTTGCCGCCACCCGGCCAAAACACCAGCGCGACTCCCGATGCTCTCATTCAATCGCCGGTGCCCACGTTGACGCCCTTTGCATCGGGACCGACGGCGCCCGGCCTGCTCGGCACGCCCACGCCTTTCGCGCCGCGCGCCGTGGCCGGCACGCCCACTCCGAATCCGACTCGTGACACTTTGCTCAACCGCACCGCCATCGAGCAGTACACGGTCGAGCGCGGCGACACGCTCAACGTCATCGGCTCGCAGTTTGGGTTGTCGGCCGAGGACATCGCCACGGCGAACAGCATCACCATCACGGACACACTCTTCGTCGGCCAGGTCCTGAACATTCCGCTGCCAGAGAAGCCGGTCTACGGTCCATCACTCAAGATCCTGCCAGACAGCGAACTCGTGCTCGGTCCCGGTGACGCCGGCTTTGACCTTGAGGGCTTCGTCTCAAAGCAGGGTGGCTACCTGGCGACCTACACCGAAGATGTGCCGGGTTATGCGCTCGACGGCCTTTCAGAGTTCAAGACCCTGCGGGGCAGCGAAATCGTGCGCATCATCAGCGGCCGCTACTCCGTCAGCCCGCGGCTGCTGTTGGCCGTGCTCGAACACCAATCTGAGTGGGTGACCAACCCCAACCCGCGCGAGACCACGCTTCAGTATCCGCTGCGCCGCGCCGAGCAGGGCCGTGAAGGCCTCTTCCGACAATTGACGTGGACGGCCAATCAACTCAACAACGGTTACTACGCCTGGAAGAGCGGGGCGCTGATCTCGTTCGGATTCGACGCCGGGGTGTCGCGCATCGTCGCGCCGACGCTCAACCCGGGCACAGTCGGCGTGCAGAGTTACTTCTCGCGTCTGATGCCGTCCAGCGAATGGGAGCGCGCCGTCTCGGCCGATGGTTTCCCGGCCACGTATCAACGTCTGTTCGGCGATCCGTTCACGCGCGCGGTCGACCCGGTCGTGCCGGTGGACCTGCAGCAACCGCCGCTGATCCTGCCGTTCGAGCCCGACAAAGTGTGGGCCTACACCGGCGGCCCGCACGCGGCTTTCGACTTCGGTTCGGCCTGGGCCGCCCTCGACTTCGCGCCGCCCGCCGAGGCAGAGGGCTGTCTGACCTCGGATGAGTGGGTGGTGGCGTCGGCGCCCGGCCTCGTGTTGCGCTCGGAGTTCGGGGGGGTGGCGCTCGACCTCGATGGCGACGGCGCCGAGGGCACGGGCTGGGTGCTCGTCTACTTCCACATCGAGCAGCGCGACCGGGTGGCGGTCGGCACGTACGTCCAGACCGGCGACCGCCTGGGCCATCCGTCGTGCGAGGGCGGCATCTCGAACGGCACGCACGTGCATCTCTCGCGGAAGTACAACGGCGAGTGGATCGCGGCGGACACCGGCATCCCCTTCGTGCTCGACGGCTGGCAGGCGGCTGGCCTCGACGACACCGAATACGACGGCACGCTGCGTAAGGGCACCATCACGCTCGAGGCCTGCAATTGTCGCGACGACAGCAACGCGATCTCGCGACCATGATGAAGGCCAGGGGCGAAGAGCGAGGAGCGAAGGGCTTGGTGCGTGAAGCGTTAGGCGCTTCACCCATGCCCCGGTCGTTTCCTGGGCGCACCGGTCGGGGCGGGCCCTGTGGCCGGCTGACCCTTGTGTGCATCCAGCCCGTCGTCCTCCGTCTGATCTCCAGCGCAGGTTTACACGTCCATGGATCGTAAGCCTCGCGGCGATCGACCGCCGATGTATTCGCAGGTCGTACGCCGGCGCGGCGAACCCAACCGACCCGGCAGCCGGGGACGGAAACCCGACGGTGGCGGCGGTATTGGTCGCGTCCTTGGTTTCGCGGCCTTGCTGGCTGTCGCCTGCGGGCTGACCACCTACATCATGCTGTCGGGTGTCAACCTGCCGTGGAGTCAGTGGTTCGTCGGTGTGGCCGCGAACGCTACATCTTCTCCCGATCCGTTCGAGGTGCTTGGCGGTTTCAGCACGTCGACGCCCGAGCCGCCACCGCCGACGATGCAGTATCTGCCGCCGCCGACGCCGACGCCCTTGAGCGCCGCCGCCATCGCCAGCAGCGACTCGCTCAACTACGTGACACAGTCGGGTGACACGCTTAGCGCCGTGGCCGCCCGTTTCGGTGTCAACCCGGTGGACATTCAACTACCGAACGACTCCATCGATGTCGACGCACCGCTCACCGAGGGGCAGTTGCTGGTCATCCCGGCCGTCCTCGAGGCCGCCACGCTCGGCCCGGGCGCGCAGGTGCTGCCCGACTCGGAAGTCATCTTCGGGCCGTCGGCCAGCGACATCGACCCGCAGGCCACCGCCGATCAACTCGGCGGATATCTCGCGCGATATCGCGGCTACACCGAGGATCTCACTCTCAATGGCGGCGACCTGATCCTGCGCATCGCGCGTCAGCACTCGATCAACCCGCGCGTGTTGATGGCACTGCTCGACTATCACGGCGGCTGGGTCAGCCAGGCGTCGCCCTCCGCAAACGGCCTGGCGCGACCGATGGGTTACAGCCACCCGTACAAAGATAACCTCGCCCCGCAGTTGAACTGGGTCTCCAACCAATTGTCGATCGGCTACTACAACTGGCGCTCGGGCGCGTTGACGACGCTGACGTTCCCGGATGGCAGCACCCTGCGCATGGATCCGCGACTCAACGCCGGCACCGCCTCGCTTCAGTATCTGTACTCGCAGATGAGCGATCGGGCCACGATGGAGGCCGCGCTCGGATCCGATGGCCTGGTCGCCACGTATACGCGTTTGTTCGGCGCGCCGCAGACCTGGGCGGTGCGCAACCTGATCCCGGGCGGGTTGACCCAACCGGCGCTGGCGTTGCCGTTTCGACCAGGTCGCATCTGGTCGTTCACCGGCGGGCCGCACCCGGCCTGGATCAGCAGCGGGCAATGGGCGGCGATTGACTTCGCGCCGTCGAGTGCGGGCGCGGGCTGTGGCGAAGCGTTCGAGCCGGTCACCGCCTCGGCTCCCGGCATCGTCGTGCGCGCTGACCACAATGCCGTCGTCCTCGACCTCGACGGCGACGGGCGTGAGACCACGGGCTGGACGGTCTTCTATTTCCACATCCGCGCGAAAGGCATGATCAAGGTCGGCACACTGGTCGAGTTGGGTGACCCGCTCGGCTATCCCTCCTGTGAAGGAGGACGCTCCACCGGCACGCACGTTCACCTTGCGCGCAAGTACAACGGCGAATGGATGCCCGTCAACGGCATCGTGCCGTTCAACCTCAGCGGCTGGGTCGTATCGATCGGCGGCGCCGAGTACCAGGGCGAACTCACCCGCGACGGCATCGTCGTCAAGGCATGCACCTGCTCGGCGCCTTACACCGCTATCAGCCGTGAGCCCTGATGGTCGCATGACTTCCAGCGCCGGGAACTCGTCACCTCTCGGCACGTTTTCAACTGAGGCGATGAAGCCACGTCCTCATGCGATGGCCCTGCGGCGAAACCC
>CAYZRP010000110.1:0-24229 GCA_964480865.1 uncultured Anaerolineales bacterium
TCCCGCCCTCCTGGCTGGCTCCTGGCGCGCTGCCTGAGGTTTGCCAACAGCATCAACTCGCCCCTGCACACGGATGCCTTGAGTGCCCGACGATCATCGATCGCGGCGTTATACTCTTTTATCCCGTTCGGCAGGAGCAGACCCCGTCATGAACGCCATCGCCTTCGTCACCGCCAACTACGTCGCGCGTCAGCTGGGCTATCACATGACCGAAGGCTGGGGCCAGGGCGATCAGGCCACACAGGCCCACTTTCGCCCGGCGAGCACGTTCGAAGAGCGCCTGAGCGAGCTCTTCGCCGAGATCAAGGGCCTGGGCTTCACGGCAGTCGATCTGTGGACCGCGCACCTGCACTGGTCGTGGGCGACGCCCGAACACCTCGCCGCCGTGCGTCGCGTGGCCAACGAACACGGCCTGACGATCACGGGCTACGCCGGCGGCTTCGGCGACACGCCCGAGGAGTTCGAACTGGCCTGCCGGACCGCGGCGACCATCGGCGCGCGCGTCCTCGCCGGCGGCACGACGGCCGACAGGACCGACCGGGCGGCCGTCATTGCGCTCCTCGAGGAACACGATCTCAAGCTGGGCTTCGAGAACCATCCGGAAAAGTCGCCGGCCGATCTGCTGGCCCGCATCGGCGGCGAGAGCAACGGCCGCATCGGGGCCGCCATCGACACGGGCTGGTGGGGCACTCAGGGTTACGACGCCGCTCAGGCGATTCGCGAGCTCGCTCCGCAGCTGGTGGCCCTGCACCTCAAAGATGTACGCGCCGCTGGCTCGCATCAGACCTGCCGCTTCGGCGAGGGCGTGGTGCCGATCCGGGCCTGCGTCGACGCCGTCAAGGCCGTGGGTTACACCGGCGCGATCTCGATCGAGCATGAGCCCGACCAGGGCGACCCGATCCCCGACATCGCCGCCAGCCTCGCCCTGCTGCAGGGCTGGATCGCCGCGTAAGCGATATCTTTCATCGCAGGAGATTCCACGATGGACCCTGTGAGGCTGGCCGTCATCGGCTGCGGCAACATCGCGCCGTCTTATACGCGCGCGATCAAGACTCATCCCGAGCTGGCGGTCGTGGGCTTCTACGACCTCGACACCGATCGCGCCCGAGCGCTCGCCGGCGAGCACGGCGGCAAGGTCTACGTTTCGCTGGATGAAGCCCTGACCGATCCCGACGTCGAGGTCATCGTCAACCTGACGATCTTCAACGCCCACTACGACGTCTCGCGTCAGGCGCTCGACGCCGGCAAACACGTCTACAGCGAAAAGCCGCTGGCCATGACCCCGGCCGACGCGAACGACCTCGTCGAGCGGGCGGCGGCGCGCGGGTTGCGTCTGGCGGGCGCGCCGACCGTGTTCCTCGGCGCCGCCAATCGCGCGGCCGGCCGGCTGATCCGCTCCGGCGCGATCGGCGAGGTGCGCGCGATCTACGCCGAGGTCAACCACGGCCGGATCGAAACCTGGCACCCGAACCCCGCGGCGTTCTACGGCGTCGGGCCGATGATCGACGTCGGCGTGTATCCGCTGGCGGTGACGACGGCCCTGCTCGGCCCGGCCGCGCGCGTCACGGCTGTCGCGCGCACCCTCATGCCGGATCGACGCACCAAAGACGGCGTGGATTTCACGATCGAGGCGCCGGATTTCTATCTGGCGATCATCGAGCTGGTCAGCGGGGCCGTCATGCGCTTGAGCGTCAACTTCTACGTCGACAGCCACAGCCACGGCGCCGAAAGCATGGAGTTCCACGGCGACCGGGGCAAGGTCTGGATCTCGAACTGGATCTCGCAGAACGCCACAGTGAAGCTGGCGCCTTTCGGCGAGGAGTATGAGCCGGTGGACGTCGAGGACACACCCGAGCCCGGCCCATTCGATTGGGCCATGGGCCTGGCCGACCTGGCACGTTCGATGCGCACAGGGTCACCCCAGCGCATCACGGGCGAGCAGGCCGCGCACATCGTCGAGATCCTGGCGGCCGTCAACCAGTCGGCCGCGGAGGGCCGGCCGATCGAGATCACCTCGCGCTTCACGCCGCCGCCCCTGCGCGACTGAGTCGACTCCACCGCCTGCGTTCAGAACTCCTCGGGCCTTCCGTCAAGAGGAATCAACGAGGGTCGGGGCTTCGCTCCGACCCTCGTTGCCTTTCGTCTCTGTCGTGTGAACGACCTTACGATAGCTTGGACCCGGCCTAAGCACGCGCCGCGACGCGTTCGAACAGAGGCAGAAGTGTGAAATAGGCGTCGCGGTAGAAGGCGTAAGGCTCGGCGTAAGCGGCCTGAGCGTTCGGGTCGGGCTCGTAGCGTTCGCGGATCCTCACGACGTGTTCGCTGGCTTCAGCGAGGTTGGCATAGACGCCGACACCGACGCAGGCAAGCAATGCCGCGCCCAACGCTGTCGTCTCGGTGATCTCGGGCACCGCCACCGGTAGACCTGTGACGTCGGCCTTGATCTGATTCCACAGCGGGCTCCGCGCGCCGCCGCCCACGACGCGCATCTCCTGCAGGTCCAGGCCGACCACGCGCATCTGGTCCGTGATGTCGCGCACGGCGAAGGCCGTGCCCTCGAGCAGCGCCCGCGTGAAGTGACCGCGCGTGTGGGCCAGCGTGAAGCCGGCGTAGGTGCCGCGGGCGTGTTCGTTCCACGTCGGCGCCATCGCGCCCATCAGACACGGCAGGAACACGAGACCTTCTGAACCTGGAGGCACGTCGGCCGCCTCTGCGTCAAGCGTCTGATAGGCGCTCTTCCCCGCCTGGGCGGCCCCAGCCGCGAAGTGATCGCGGAACCAGCGCAGGTTGCCGCCCGACACGAAGCCGGGGTTCTCCAACAGCCACAGATCGGGATCGCCATGACAATGGGTCTCGATCAGGTGCGTCGGGTCGAACGCCGGCGCCGGGCTGGCCGCGCACACCGGCTCGGCCGTGCCGGCGATGTCGCCGACCAGACCGGGTCGCACCACACCGGCGCCGAGGCAGGCCGCATGCTCGTCGCCGCAACCGATGACGACCACGGTATCCGGACGCAGCCCCAGGGCTTCGGCGACGGCGGGGCGGAGTTTGCCGAGCGGCGCCGTGGCCGGCCCGACGGGCGCGAGGCGCCCCGGGTCGATGCCGAAGACCTGGCACATCTCCATCGACCAGTCCTTCGTGCGCACGTCCAGTAGCAACGTCGACGACGCGTTCGAGTAATCCACGGCCGCCTCGCCGGTCAGATGATGGGCCAGATAGCTCCCCGGCAGCAGGAAGCGCGCGGCGCGCTCGTAGACCCCGGGCTGGTGATCGGCCAGCCACCGGATCTTGGGCGCGACGTGCGTGGCATCGAGGTTGAGCCCGGTGAGATCGAAGACCCGGGCGTCGCTCATCGTCGTGCGGACCGCTGCGCATTGATCAACGGCGCGCCGATCCATCCAGATGATGCCCGAACGCAAGGCCTGCCCGGCCGCATCGATCGGCACAACGCCATCCACCTGCGTGCCCAGGCCGAGCGCGCGAACGCGTTCGGCGCTCACACCGGTTTCCGCCAGCACCTGCCGGACTGCCGCCGCAATCGCGTCAGTCCATGAAGCCACGGGCTGCTCGGCCCACAACGGTTGCGGGTAATCGATGTCGTAGCCGACGTAGGCCTCACCCGCCACCTCGCCGCGGCTTGAGAGCAGCACAGCCTTCGTGCCCTGAGAGCCGACATCACAGCCGATGACGTAATCCATAGATCATCATCCTCGTTGTAGCCATTCGACGACGGCCAGCACGTTGTCGTTGAATGAGCCCGCCGGCACGAAAGCGCGTTCGAAGAACGCCGAGCCGATCGTGAAGCCCCAGGCCCCAGCCCGCCGCACCTCGACGATGCGCTCGAACGACGCGATGCTGCCCGCCGAAACGAGCGGGATGTGGACGGCCGCCACGACCTCGCGCAACAACTGGAAGGCGTCGCCCGTGTATCGATACGTCAGCAGATCCAGGCCGTGCGCGCCGGTGGCCTGCAGCCGTTGGGCGTCCGCCACGATGGCGTCGATCGTGCCATCGAGGATGCTGGGGTGGCTGTGGACGTGCCCCGGGAAGGGGTAGTAGCGGATGGGCTTGTCCTTCAGGTAGGCGCCGATCGACGGAAAGAACACAGTGCCCATCAACACGTCGAAGCCGAGTTCGACGGCGAGCCGCGCGCCGCGCAGACCCTCGTCCTCGGTCAGGCTGACGACCTCGAGATACGTGGTCTTGCCGACGGCCTTCATCGCGGCAACCAGGCGACCCATCTCAGCCGGGGGAAGGCCGACGTCCTTGAAGCCCCAGTGCTTCACGGGGGCATCTTTCAACGCGTCGAAGAGCTGAAGCGCATCCGACACCGTCTGGTCGTGATGCGTCAGCATGATGATCAACTCAGGCATTGGATGCTCTTGGTCCACCATGGCCTCCGATCTACAATCCGCGTCCGCAATCGGACGATCGCCGCAGGACGAATGACGACGGACGAAGGTTGAATGGCTGGTCAACCTTCGTCCTTCGTCATTCGTCCTTCGTCGATCTGCGGTCCGCGGTCGTATGTCTCGCCTCCGCGGTCACCTGCGTCCACCAGACATCCGGATCCCAACCCAGGAACAACGGCAGGTCGCCCAGCGTCAGTCGCCGGCGGATCAATGGCGCGTGCGCAAAAGCGAAACGCACCTCCGCCTCCGTGGGCGGCGGCGTCAGTTGATCGAACTGGAGCGGTGACTCGACGGACCGCATGATTCGGCGAGCGAGCTCCGGCGGACGCGTCAGCGCCTCCAGCGTGCCCTTGACCTGGGGCCAGTCGCCCAACGCCGCTTCGAATAGAACGCGTCGGGCGTGCCAGGCCTCGAGCTTGATCCGATAGTCCGACCAGCACTCGGCCGCCACCTGGCCGCTCGGGTCGAGCGAGAAGAAGGCCGCTTCGATCCGGGCCTTCATCACCGACTCGGCGGGATAACACTCCGCGACGACGACGCGGGCCGGGTCGAATCGTTTCAAGAAGGCCCGGTAAGCCGAGGTCGTGAGCAGCGTTGCGAGCGCCACCTGCGTGCCGTGCTGCGCCAGCGGCCGATGCGCTCGCTCAGCCGTGAGGTCCAGGACATGCGAGATGACGTGCTCGTAACCGGAGAGCGGCGCCGTGGCGTGCGACAGGGACATCGCCAGCCCGCCGAGCGCGATCAGCTTCGCCAGGTCGGCCATGCCGTCGAGCGAGCGACCGCGAATCGCTTCGGCCCGTTCGAGGAAGATCTCGTCGAGCGGCCCCATGAGCGTCTGCGCGAACTCGGTGTACGACGGGTCGATGCCCAGGCGGCGGGCGAGCCACCAATCCGCGTAACTGCCGAACGCGGCGAGCAGATCGCCGACCCCGGCGACCGTCATCTCATAGGGCGCATCGCGCAGGGTCTCCAGATCGCACACCAGCACATCGGGATAACGCGAGGCCAGCGTCCGCTTGACGCCGTCAACGAACGTCGGCGCCATGTTCGAGGTGTAAGCGCTGACGCTGTTGGCCGTCTGATAGACCACGAACGGCAGCGGCGCCGCGCCCGTTTCCTTCTGATACACGTAGCAGGCGTGTTTGGCGATGTCGGTCACGGCGCCCGACCCGACCGAGAGCACGGCCAGGCCCGGCTCGAGGCGTGCCTTGACGCGCCCGATCTGCGCAAAGTCGGTGTGGACCTGGCCGGTGGCGTCGGGCGTCAACCAGAGCGGCTCCGGCGACCAGCCGGCCTGGCGCAGGAGCGTCAGGATGAGCGGCTTGAGGTCCTCGCCGGCGCGTTGCATGCGGGTCTCGTCCATCACGACCAGCAACGGCTGCGTCGGGTCCGCGCCAGCAAGAGTCATCAAAGCCGGCAGCCTGAAGACAGCGTTCGACTCGAAGATCATGTCGCGGATCGGCAACGCCTCACCCGCGGGATAGCCAGGGATCGCACGGATCTCGGCTTTGAAGCGCTCGATCGAACCCGGATCGTATCGAAGGGTCATCTCAAGCTCCCAGAAGGCCTGCCCTGGCCAGAGCGAGCCGAACGCCTTCACGCTCGGCGTCGCTGAGCGGCAAGAGGGGAAGGCGCACTGTCGCGTCGGGGATCACGCCCAACATCTTGAGCGCTTCCTTGGTGCGCGTGCGGTAGTCGGGCACCGGCGGCGCGAAGATCACGTCGGCCAGCGGCTGGAGACGCGCGCCGATCTCGCGCGCCCGCGCGATATCCGAGCGCTTCACGGCCGCGAGCATCTCGACCTGCTCGCGCGTGCCGAGCGTGCTGAAGCCCAGCAGAGCGCCCTCGGCGCCCAACAGCAGGCTCTCACAGATGAAGTTGTCATTGCCAGTCAGCAGCGTGATCTGCCGTGGGGCCGATGCCAGCGCCGCCTTGACCTGCAGGAAGCGCATCGCGTCGAAGCTCGCCTCCTTGATCGCCACCACCTGCGGCAGCGAGATCAGGCGATGCAGGACCTCGGTCGAGAACAGCACACCGCCGAGGGCTGGCTGAAGTTGAAACAGAATCAACGGCAGGCCGGCGGCGTCAGCGATGGCCGCATGGTAGCGATAGGGCACCTCGGGGTTGAGCGGCTGCCCGAGGTAGGTCGGGATCGGGAACACGAGCAGGGCATCGGCCCCGGCGTCACGAGCGGCGACCGCGTTGGCTACCCCTTGCGCCGTCGAAGGGCCGCCCACCCCCGCGACCACGCGGCAGCGCCCGGCGACCTCGTCCACGACGGCCTCGAGGATCAACCGCCGTTCGTCCATCGTCAGGTGCGGGCCCTCGCCCGTATCGACGTTGACGGCGAGCGCGATCGGGCCCTGGGGCACAAGCCAGGCCACGTACCTTCTCAGGCTCGCCAGATCGAGTTCGCCGGCCGGCGTCATCGGCGAGACGATGGCCGGGATGATTCCGCGCAGATCGAGGTCAGGCATGGGTCACCTTTCGCACGGGCACTTGGACGGTCTTGCGCTCGACCGCGGATTGATAGATCGACAGCACGGTCGCCAGAGTCTGTCGCGCGTTGCGGGCGCCGGCCGTCGTCGGCTCGCCTGAGCGAACCGTTCGCGCAAAAGACTCGACCGCCCTGGCGTACACGTCGGTCTGCGCCCTGGGAAGCGTGTGCCACTGGTCGGCGGCCAGACCCTCCAGCGGCTCGCGCACGTACAGGCGCAGTGGGTCGTCGTCATAGGGATACGGCAACTGGATCTGCCCGAGCGTGCCGTAGATCTCGATGCGCTCGGCGCGCTCAGCCCCGGCGACGTGCGCTCCGGCGAACAGGCTGCCCACAGCGCCGTTGTTGAAGCGCAGTGTCGCGGCCGCCGTGTCTTCGACTTCGACGTCGGCCACCAGGGTCGCCACGTCGGCCGAAACACTGACGACGTCGAGCCCGGTGACGTGCTGCACAGCGTCAAGGGCGTGGCTGGTGTTCATCAGTACCACGCCGCCACCCGCTCGGTCTTTCTCGGCTCGCCACGGCTGCGTGGATCGGCCGGCGTAGCCGACCTGCCAGTAATCCAGGCGTTTGTCGATCAGGGTCTGGATCCTGACACCGATGACGTTGCCGAGAGCCCCGGCCAGCACCCATGCGCGAGCCTGCTCATACGGGTCGATCCCGCGCATCTGAAAGAAGACATCCAGCGTGAGCCGCCGTTCATCGGCCAGGGCGATCAGGGCATCGGCATCGTCAAGATGGATGGCCATGGGCTTCTCGACGAGGACGTGTTTGTCGGCGGCGAGGGCCCGCCTGGCCAATGACGCCAGTACGTGATGCGGCACCGCGATGTACACGGCTTCGACGTCCGGGTCGTCCAACACCTGCTCGACGGTCTCGGCCCGGCGAACGCCATGCCTCGCCGCCATATCGCGCGACATTGTGGGGTCGGCATCCTGCACGACAGTCAACTCGGCCGTGTGCGCTGCGACGATGGCCGCGCAGACGGGCACGGCAGCCGTGCCACAGCCGATCACGCCCAGCCGAAGCTTCGAGCCCTCAGGCATCGCGTTGACCTCTGCGGCTCTCGATGGCGTTCCATTCCGTGGGGAGCGACTCGCCATCGTAACGACCGATGAAGAAGGGCTGCGTGTGCGACGTCGCCTCGCGCGTGGTCAAACCGGCGGTGAAGCCATGGGCCTGGAGCAGTTCTGCGGATCGCGTGTTGAAGCCGCCGTAGGGATAAGCAAAGGCCCACGGGCCGGGCTCGATGCTGAGCAACCAGCGAGCTGAAGCCGCGATCTCGTCCGCCTGGGCCGTCGTGCCGATCCAGTCGAACCAGGGGTGGCTGCGACTGTGCCCGCCGAAGTGCATGCCGCCAGCGACCATCGCCGCGATCTGCGGTCGGCTGAGATAGAAGCCGCGCGCGGTGGCAGCTTCGTCGCCGATATGGCGCTCGAAGAGCCTGCTCAGGATCCATTCAACTTCGTCGGCCAGATCCCGCTGCAGCACCGATTTGAGCACCTGAGTGTCATCCTCGGGAGAGCCGGTGGCGAAATACGTCCGGTAGCGGGCCTCGGCCAGCAGAAACCGCTCCTGCTGCGCCGGGCTCAGCCAGTTCCAGACCGAGTCGCGCAAGGTCTGCGGCGTGAGGACGGGCAACAGGAAGTGAAGTTTGTGGCCCAGGGCCAGGCCTGTGCCCTCGTCGCGCGCCAGAGCGAAGAACAGACCTGAGAGGCCACGGGATTGCAGGATGGGAAAGACGGTGTGGTAATGATCGAGCAGGCCGTCGTCGAAAGTCAGCAGGCAGGCAGAGGCAGGCAGAGGCTTCCCGTCGATCAGGAAGTCGCGCAGGTCGGGCCAGGCGATCATGGTGTGCTCGCGCGCCAGACGCTCCACCTGAGCCACGAACGTCGACACCGGCATGCCCGGAATGCCGGTGCCCGCCTCGCAGCGGTCGCCGGGATCGCGAACGTAGTGGTACATCATCACGGTCAGATCGAAAGTGGGCATGGATAACCGCTTTCGGAATGCGTCATCACGGCCTGTTCTCGATAGCCTCGCCTGTCGTATTCATCGAGACAACCGGAAGTCGACGAGTGTTCGCTCATTGCGGCCGGCCCATTCGCGCACCACGCCGGCCGGGATGTCGTTCGAGCCGCAGGCCTTCGTCACGTCGACCCAGTCGCCTGATAGGGCGAGCGCGTCGATGCGCCGCGCGCCGCCGAGCCATTCCTTGTTGAGCGTCACACCCGCGCCCGTCGTCAGCCGGACACATCCGGCCAGGTCGCGCCTCAATCGAAACGTGGTCGGCTCGACGAAATCCGCGACGCCGCCCACATGAGCCACGCCAAGGCCGGATAGGTCGTTCAGGTCCGCGTGTGCCCGGGCATATCGCAGCGCGACGCCAGCGAAATCGACTCCGCCGACCGTCATCGACTTCGGTGTTGTTTCGGCCACCGCCACACAGGCCACGCCGCCATCCGGGAAACGGACCTGGAAAGCGTCAGCGCCTTGTTGCGCAACGACGAATCCCGACAACTCTGCCTCAGGGTCAAACGGCGCCGGACGGACCAGGCTCACGGCCGCGAGATTTCGGGCGGCGACGCTCGCCTGCGCCTCGGACACCAGGGGCTGCTCGGCGTGGCGGTAAGCGAGATTCAGATTCGACTGATCCAGGAACGGCGCGCTGGCGTGTTGCTGGTCATAGCCGAGCAGGCGCCGGATCCCGAGGGCGCGGCCCTCGACCTCGGCGTACTCCCAACCCATGGCTGCATCGGATCGGCGCACGATCTTCGACGGGTGTTCCGTGCCCAACGCGCCGGGCGCTTCGAATGCGCGCACCGGGTACGTCGGCCGGAGGTGAGCCACGCGCACCTGGAGGTCTTGCCAGAGCAGAACGGCGACCCACATCGGCTGAGGTTCGCCGTCGATCATTTCTTCGAACTTGCACCAGATCAGACCGGGCGCGGCCGCGCCATCGCGAGTCCGGATGCGGTGGCCAAAGGACCTGCCATCCCGCGTGAGCGCGATCATCGCGTCCGGCGCCTGAGAACCACCGGCGGCGATAACGTTGAACGGGAAGTGCGTGCTATACGCGAACTTCCCGTACTTGGCTGCGTAGTGGTAGCGCGGGGCGTCGTGCTCCTGGCCACTGCGGCTGTTGAGCAGCAACACCTGGCCGGTGGCCCTGCAGCCCGCTACGATGAAGCCCGGCGCGGGCAGGATGAGTTCGAAGTCGTCGCGCTCCACGGGCAGCGGCGCCTCGACCGAAGTCCAGAACGCGTCGTCAGCATCGAACGTGAGGGCGAACAGGCCGTGGCAGCACCAGTACGGCGAGCCCGGCGAGAGATACGGCTCGCCGGCCGCAGGGAAGTCGCCGTGATAACCCTGGCGCACGAAGTGATCATCCGGATCGAACAGGCCGTGCTCGTCGAAGTACTTGAGACAGCCGCTCGAGAGCCGCCGCAGCATGCCGGGGTCGTCGGGCGCGTTGGCGAGGAATCGGCCCGTCGCAAAGGCCGCCAGGGCAGAGAACCGATAGACCAACGATCGGCCCCAGGCCGGGTACGAACCATTCGACCCAAAGAAGTGAGCGAATCCGGCGATGAACGAACGCGCCCGGTCGAGCACGCGCGCCTGGATCTCGGGCTGCCGATCGCCATCGATCCAGGCCCACAGCAGGAAATGCCAGTTGAACATCCAGGCGTTGTAGAGCTCGAACTCGCTGGCGGGGCCGTCGACGTACCAGCCGTCGCCGCGATAGAACTCGCACGCCTGCTGCAGCCGGAAGTCCAGGTCGGCCACGGGCACCGGTTGGCCCAATCGGAGGCGCACGGCCTGCGTGACGGCCGTGAACAGGATCCAGTTGTCGGGGTAAGTGCCCTGGTGATCGACCTGGGCCAGCCAGGCCAGGATCTGGTGCTGCTCGGCTGAGTTCAGCCGATTGAAGAGTCGTTCGCGGCTCATCCAGATCGCGACGGCGATGTCCGCGCTCTCGACGATGCGCTGATCCATGTGACCCATGTCGCCCCAATACGTGCGGGGGTTTGCGGGGTCCGTGCCGTCGAGCAAGCCCTGGCGCAACAACTGCTCGATGTCCATCTCGCGCCCGTTGAAGCGCAACGCAGCCGGGTTGGCCGGGTTGCGCAGCCAGGCGCCCCAGGCGGAGGCGATGCGGGCGAAGGACTCGAGGCCATCTACCGAATCCGGAAGGCCACGCCGGTCATCGGGGTAGAGCGCGCGCGCCGGGGAGCCGGTGATCTCGGCCGCCAGGGCGAAACCGCAGGTCAGGCGCGCCAGGATGCGTTCCCAGTGGGCGCGAGTCCAACCCGTGTAGGGCGCGAGCGCGTGATCGACCGGCGGAGGCTGCTCCATGATGGTCGCCTCAACGAAATGCCGGAAAGACCTCGCGCGATAGAAGCTCCAGCTCGCGCATGATGTGATCGTGCGGCATCCCGGGGAAGTACAGACGACAGATCAGGTGATCGACGCCGAAGGTTTCGCCGAAGCGGCGGATCGCTTTGACACAATCGTCTGGGTTGCCGATGACGAAGCGGTCGGTCGTCAACGCCGCGAGTTGATCCACAGGCGTCTGATCCTGCGAGCCGATCAGCGGGTGCTTCCACCCGCCGCCGTATTCATCACGGTAGTTGACCATCACGTATTTCTCGGCCAACTCCCAGGCCCGCTCGCGTGTGTCGGCGACGACGACCTCGCGGGTCAACGGCGTGGGCGCCGCCGACGGATCCTTGCCGGCGTCGACGAGGCAGGCCCGGTACTTCGTCTGCGCAGCGAGAAGCTTTTCGAGATTGGCGGTCGGCCCGGGCACCCAGGCGTCGCCGAGCTGAGCCGCACGTTTGAGCGAAAGATCGCCCCAACCGCCGAGCCAGATCGGGATGGGGCGCGAGGGCTTCGGCTCGATCGTGCCCTTGATCGTGTAGAAGCGGCCGGTGAAATCGACAGTGTCCTGCGTCCACAGCGCCCGGATGAGCTTGAGCATCTCGGCGTAGCGCGCGCCGCGATCCTCGAGCGATACGCCGTAGAGCTCGAACTCGGGCGGCCGATAGCCGATGGCGGCCCCGAAGATCGCCCGCCCGTTCGACATCACGTCAAGCATCGCGGCATCTTCGGCGGCGCGCACCGGGTGATAGAACGGCAGCACGACGATGTCGGTGCCGAGGAGCAGCCGCGACGTGCGGGTCGCGATGCCGGCCAGCGCCAACAGCGGCGACGGCCAGTAGTGGTTGCGGATGCCGTGATGTTCCTCAAGCCAGACCGAATCGAAACCCAGTTCTTCTCCATGAACGGCTTCTGCAAGCGCCTCTTGAAAGAACGCACCACCCTCGGTCGGGATGAATCCGAATTTCATGTTGCCTCACTGGCAGGGTTAGAGGAACAAGCGCAGGGCCCAGATGGATGGCTGGACCGATGCCCGATTCTGTACACGGATCACGCGGACAGACACGGATGTCGCGGATGGATCCGCAGATCTCTTCCGTGGAGCGTTGCTGCGATGATTCCGCGTGATCCGTCGCCATCCGCGACATCCGCGTACTGAATATCTTGCACGTCGTCTCAACGCTTCGATGGATCACGCGCGTCCGCCCAGAGTCTCCTCACGTAAGCCACCGCATGCGGCAAAGCGATCTCCGGCGGATCGAGCTCGGGATGCCAGGCGTATTCCCACTCCACGCTCAGGGGCCCGCTAAAGCCACCCTCGATGAGCAGATCGAAAGCCTGCCTCAAGGGCGTCTGGCCTTCGCCCAATCGCGTCAACCGCCATTGATCTCCGCGGCCTGATCCATCTTTGACCTGGACGTAGCTGAGACGGTCCTTCAACAACGGATAGCTATCGATGGGCTCCTCGCCTGCGGCATAGGCATTGCCGATGTCCCAGATCACACCCAGGGCTGGATGAGGCGCGGCCCTCAGGATCTCGGCGATCACGCTCGACCGAACGAAGTCGTCGTGGGGTTCCACCGCGATGCACACACCGAGCCTTTGAGCGTGGTCGGCTGCCGCGATCAGGCACTCGACGTTGCGCGCCTGCCGCGTGGCCGGATCCACTCCAGCAGGCAGTTCGCCAATAAACGCGCGGACGCGCGGCGCCCCGATCTCGGCGGCGAGATCGGCGTAGCGGCAGAGGTCCGCCACGTTTGCCTGGCGGACCTCGCGATCGTCCGAGATCAGACTCGAGTACGCCGTGATGGCCACCGCCGCCAGGCCCACGTCGCTGGACATCTTGACCAGCAGCGTTTTGTCAGACGCTGGCATGTCGGGCCGAACATGGCCGCGATTGCCGCCGCGCCACTCGAGGCCGTCGTAGCCGTGCCTCGCCGCCTGCGTCAGCACCGTGGCGATGTCCCACCCGGGGCAGGCCAACGTGCTGAAGGCGACCAGGGGATCCATCATGACCCCTGGTCGGTGCTCGTGCGAACCGTGCGCACCTTGGCCGGACCGCGCCGCCAGACGACGAAGTCGAAGGCGTCGGGCAGGTGGTACTCGCGCGAATACAACAGCGGCTCGTCGCCGGCCGAGTAATCGGTCTGGACGATAAAGAGCACCATCGCGCCGGGCGCCAGGCCGAGTTCTTCGGCCACGTGCGCCGGGGCAGCGGCGGGCGAGATGCGCGCGACGCCGTACTCGACCAGTTGCCCGAGGTCGGCCTGGAGCACGTCGTAGATCGACTCGGTGTGCAATCGGTTGAGATCGACCTGATGGCGTTGGAGCAACTCTTCAGACACCGTGTCTTGCGAGAACACGACGGGGCGGCCGTCTGCGGTGCGAACGCGCTCGACGGTGACGAGCGGCGCGCCCTCCTGGAGCCGCAACTGTGCGGCGCTATCGGCGTCGGCGAGCGTGTGCAGCACGGCCAGGTGGAGCGTGCCGGGTTTGAGCCCGGCCGACTCGATCATCTCGGTGATGCCGTAATTGAAATTGAGGTTCTTGAGGATCGCCTGGTCGCGAACGAACGTGCCCACGCCGTGGCGGCGCATGATCAGGCCTTCATCCTGAAGGACACGTAGTGCCTCGCGAACGACTGTGCGCGATACGCCGAGTTGTTCGCCGAGTTCGGCCTCCGTCGGCAGCTGACTGCCCGGTCGATAGACGCCCTGCGCGATCGCCTGCCGCAGGGTTTGTTGCGCGGCCTCGGTTAACGTTTTGCTTTCGATTCTGGCGGAACGTATCATCTTTCGTCAATCTAGATTATAATGTCGTCTGATGTCATGACAACTATACGTGACTGCATTGGAGGAGTCAAGAATCAAACGGTGGGCGGATTTCTGGCCGCAGTATACCAATCTCAGGGTCTTCGCTCGCCAGATCGATGCCACGCGTAGGCGCTGCCGATATCTGGCGATGGCGGCCTTTCTGCATTTCGGTCGGCCTGCGCCCCACGAGCCCGCTTTACACGAGTGCTTGAGCGTGACCCCAAGTTGCTCATCCTGACCCTGGCCCTCGCCCTGACGAACGCCTTCCTGGCTGGCTTTCACGGCTCGGCTGCCGTCGTCGCCACCGTCATCTCCTCGCGCGCGTTGACCCCCCGGGTGGCCCTGTTGTTCGCCGCGGCCGTGGCCTGGGCCGGTCCGTTCGTCCTGGGCACGGCTGTCGCGGACACGATCAGCCGACAGTTGATCGCGCCTGCCGCGTTCACGCAAGATGTGCTGATCTGCGGACTGGCCTCGGCGGCCTTCTGGATCGCCCTGACCTGGTTGCTCGGCATCCCGTGCTCGGCGTCGCAGGCGACGATCGGCGGTTTGCTGGGCGCCGCCATCACGGCTGACGGTTTTGGGTCCATCCAATCGTTGGGCCTGATCAAAACCCTGTTGGGCTTGTTCGTCTCGCCGCCGCTCGGCCTGCTGGGCGGGTTGTGGATGATGCGCGCCATGCTCTCGCTGTTTCGAAACGCGACGCCACGAGTCAACGTGATCTTCAGGCGAACGCAACTCGCCACGACACTCGGGCTGGCGCTGGCGGTCGGCTCCAACGACGCGCAGAAGTTCATGGGCCTGATCGCCCTGGCGTTGTTCCTCGGGGGTCAACTGCCGAGCTATCAGATCCCGACCTGGGTGATCGCCGCGAGTGGCACCGCCTTCGCGCTCGGGATGCTGTCGGGCGGCTATCGCCTGATCCGCACATTGGGCGCGCGCATCATCAAGATCCGGCCCGTGCACAGCCTGAGCGCGCAGACAGCCTCAGGGCTTGTCGTGCTGGTCGCGAGCTTGATCGGACTCCCGGTGAGCAGCACACAGGTGATCAGCACCGCCGTGTTCGGTGTGGGCAGCGCAGAACGGCTCTCGAAGGTCCGCTGGCAGATCGCGCGCGAGATGCTGACGGCCTGGGCCTTGACGCTGCCGCTCACCGCCGGCCTGGCGGGGTTGGGCATCTGGTTGTGGAAAGGAATCGGATGATGGCGTGGAAACGATGGTTCAAGCGGCGCGCGAAGCCCGATCAGTTCATGAAACTCATCTGCGAGCAGGCGCATCACACCCAACGCGGCATGGACATGTTGCTCGAATACATCCGCGAGCCCAGCGAGGTCAAGGCCCTCGCGCTGCACGCAATCGAAAAGGACGCCGACGAGGTCCGGCGCATCCTGATCGACGAACTCAACCATTCATTCGTGACGCCGATCGACCGCGAGGACCTCTTTTCCCTGTCGCGCGCCATCGACGACGTGCTCGACTACGCCGACACGACCATCGATGAGATGAGTCTGCTCGGAATCACGCCCAACACCTACCTCGTGCGCATGGTGTCGCTCCTGCGCGACGCGAGCGAAGAAATCAACCGCGGCGTGCAGCGCCTCGAAGACCGGCCGACCGTGGCCAACGATCACGCCGTCCGCGCGAAGGCGCTCGAAAACCGGGTCGAGTCCGTCTATCGCGAGGCGATCGGCGAGCTCTTCCGCGGCCCGCGCGACGTCGAGCACATCATGGAGATGCTCAAGCTGCGCGAGATCTACAGGCACCTCTCCAACGCCGCCGACCGCGGCGACGAGGCGGCCAACCTCATCGGCGACATTGTGGTCAAGCAGATGTAGCGGTGACGGCGGACGGCGGACCGCAGACCGCGGCCCGACCAATGACGAAGGACGACTGACGAAGGTCGTCGAAAGGGCAACGCCCCCTCGATGATCTCGCGACCTTGCGTGGCCTACCGAAGGGTCGGCCTGTTGGGGCGGCCTGTTGGGGCGGCCCTTGTGGCCGCCGGCCCATCACCGATTCGTTTCGAGCCCCACCCGTAGCGCTCCACCCGCTGGATCGATGGCCCCGAGCCAGCCGCCCTCGAGGTGCGCCGTCTGATTGGGCGCGAGGCTCTGATATTCGCGTGTGAAGATCGCCTTGTTGCCCTGCTTCACCGTGAGACGAACGCGGTTGCAGAATTCAAGCACGCGGAAAGAGAATTCGCCCGGCTCCGCGGCGGCTCCTGGAGCGCTCACCGCGTTCGGATAGATCCAATCAATCGGCGGGTCGACCGTCAGCGGCAATCCCTGGGCCGGCCAACGGCCGTTCGCCAGGAACGCGTGGATAGATTGCGCGACCCTGGCGCCCTCAAGCGCGCAGGCATCTGCCGTCTCGGCACCGCGCAGGAGATTGCCTGCGGCGAACACGCCGCGCGTGAGCGTGTGGAACCCGGCGTCGACCTGTGGCCCACGGGTCCGCGCATCGAGCACAACGCCTCCGGATCGCGCGAGTTCGTGCTCCGGGATCCAGTCGCCCGTGAACACGACGGTGTCGCAGGCCAGCACCTCTCGCTGGCCCGTGGCGATGTGTGTGATCTCAACACCCTCTACGCGCTTCCCGCCGACGATGCCGCTGACCCGAACGCCACAACGCACCGGCACCCTCGCGGTCAGATCAGCGTACAGCCATTTGGCCGCCACGTACGGGAAGTAGATCTGATGGCTGGGATGCTCCGTGACCATGGCGACGACTGAAGCATGCGCGTGCGCCAGCGTCATCAACGCCGACAGGCTCACGAGCTCTGCGCCGACGATCACGGCACGCCGGCCCACGGGCAAATGCTGCTGGTAGACGAAGCGCTGCAGCGACCCCGTGGTGAAGACGCCCTGCGGCCGTCGCCCGGGGATGAGGCGCGCCGCGCGCGGGCGCTCGCGACAACCCGTCGCCAGCAGGATCGCGCCGGCCTGGATCTGCCCCAACCCGCGCGGGCTCGTGGTCGACACCGTGCACTCATCCTGCCAGCCCGTGACCGTCGTCGAGGTGCGGATCTCGAGCCCCGCCGACTCAGCCGCGCGCACATAGCGCCGGGCGTAGTCCGGGCCCGAATACGCCCAACGCAGATCGCGCAGGCCGAAGCCGGTGTGATGACACAGGCGCGGGGTTCCGCCGGCCTCCCCCTCGCGATCCACAACGATCACGTCTTTGACACCCAGGCGCTTCAACGCGATCCCGGCTGATAAGCCGGCCGGGCCGGCGCCGACAATCAGGACGTCCGTTCGCTCATCCGACATGGTTCGCCTCCAGCTGGAGCAACCGCTCCGGCGACTGGCTCGCCTCGGCGGCCAGATGCGCGACGAGCGCGGCGTGGCAGTTGAATCCCTGACAGCGTCCCTGCAGGGCCCGGGTGCGCCGACGCAATCCATCGAGCGTGCGCGCCGGGATGACAGCCCTGGTCGCGTCGCACAACTCGCCCTCCGTGACTCGCTCGCAGTGGCACACGATCTTTCCGAACGCCGGGTCGGCCGCGATTCGCTCGGCGGATTGGTACGGGCGAACACCGGCCTCGCCGATGTAAGGCATGTGCACCGGGACGAATTCCGGTTTGGCCGTGAGCGTCAGCCCGGCGTCGTGCAGCAACTCCGTGACATGCTCGGCGATGCCCATGCACCCCGAGACGCCGGTCGAGCGAATGCCGCCGACGCAGACATAGTGCTGATCGGCGTACAGGCCGATCTGATAGTCGCTATGCTCGGTGGCGGCTCGCAGCCCCGCGTATGTGGCCGTGACCTCTTCACGCATGAGTTCAGGCAGGATGGCTTCGCCCTTCTCCCACAGCGCCTTCAACCCGGTCGCGCTCGTGCCGGTGTCGGTCTTGTCGAGCAGGTCCTCGGCAGTCGGGCCCAGCATCACGTTGCCGTACACGGTCGGGCTGATCAACACGCCCTTGGTGATCGCGGTTGGGACCGGCAGCAGGATGTGGTTGACGAGGCTGCGCGCGAACTTGTCGAAGACGATCAGTTCGCCACGGCGCGGCGTGACCGTGAAGTCGCGATGACCAAGCAGGCGGTTGATCTCGTCCGAGTACAGGCCCGCGGCGTTGATGAGGGTGCGACAGCGCACGGTGCCGCCGGGTCCCAGGAGCGTGTACGTGCCGTCTCGCTCCGAGGCGATCTCGCGGATCGGGTGATCCAACAAGAGCTGCGTCTGGTTGAGGACAGCCTGGGTCGCGAGGGCGAGCGTCAGGGTGTACGGGCAGAAGATCCCTTCGCCGGGCACCCACAAGCCGCCCAGCGCGCCGGGCGCCAGATGGGGCTCGCGTCGATACACCTCTTCCGCCGACACGATGACAACATCCATGTCGTCGTTCTTATGGGCCTGTTCCAACAACCTCGGAAGCGCCTTGCGCTGGTCGTCGTTCCAGGCGACCAGCAGGCCGCCCAGGGCCTCGAACGGGACGCCGGCCTCCGGCACATACTGCCTGAGCAGCGCATCGCTGCGTCGCACGAGCCTGGCCTCGAGGCTGCCCGGCTTGGCGTCGTAGCCGGTGTGCCAGATCGCGGTGTTGGCCTGCGAGGTGCCCGTCCCCACATCGGACGAAGCCTCGACCAGCGCGCACGAGACGTCATAGCGTGAGAGCTCGCGCGCGATGGCCGAGCCCACCACTCCCGCGCCGATGATGGCGATATCGAATACGGGTTCCATAAGAGCCAATGCCTCCAGGGCGCAGCCGCCTTATTGGGTGGCGCGCCATCATTCAGGGCTGATCGGGTCAGCCCGGCAGATGCGCCTCGAGATACTCCGCCACAGCACCGATGCTCGCGAACACGAGATCCGGCGCGTGTGGCGCCTCAGGGATGCGCTCGACGCTGGCTTCACCCGTGAGCACCAACATCGTCGGGATGTCGGCCGAGGCGCCCAGTGCGATGTCGGTGTCGAGCTGGTCGCCGATCATGCACAGCGCTGACACCGGCACGCCGGCACGCGCGGCGGCCTGCTCGGCGATGATCCGGTTGGGCTTGCCGATGACCAGGTCGGGGTCACGCCCGCCGGCGCCGCCACGCACGAACGCGATTGTCGCGCCGATGTCGGGCATGTAGCCAGTGTCGGTCACGCAGGTGAAGTCGGGATGGGTGGCGAAGTACGGCCGGCCGGCCCGCACGTGATTGCACAGCGTCCACAGCTTGGCGTACGTCAACCCGGTGTCGAAGCCGAGCACGACAAGGTCAGGCGCTTCGTCGTCGAGCGTGAAGCCGCGTGATGTGAACTCGCCCTCGAGCGCCGGGGTGCCGACCACATAGACGCGCGCGCCTTCGAAGTCGCGCTGCAGGTGAGCGGCCGTCGCCGCTCCGGAAGTCAGCACGCGCTCGACGCCCGTCGGCAGGCCCAGCCGCGTGAGCTTGTCGGAGTACTGGCGCGCGTCCTTCGACGAGTTGTTGGTCAGGAAGACGAAGTTCTGTCCGCGCGATCGCAACACATCCATCATTCGATGGACGCCGTCGATCAGCTGATCGCCCAGATAGAACGTGCCGTCCATGTCAAGCAGGAAGCAACGCACAGCAGCGAGTCGATCAAGAGCATTCATGAAGACAAGAACCCTTTTGAAGAGGCGTCAGGTATCAGGCGTCAGGCGTCAGTTCGCGCAAAACGCCAGGCCAGGGGCTTTGGTGCGGCAGCGTAAGCTAACCGCTGACCGCTGCTGGCTCACCACTGACGTCTGTTGCCTGTCGCCTGACACCTGACTCAAACGCCGGGAGCAGCGCGTGATAGACCTCGCGATAGAGCGCATAGGTTTCCTGATAGATCGCGCTTTCGCGGCGGCGCGGCTCGAAACGCTCGCCGATGTGCACGGCCGCGCCGCAAGCCTCAGACACTGTGGCGAACGCGCCGACGCCGATCAGGGCCAGCAGGCCCGCGCCGAGCGCGGTCGCCTCGGACGTCCGTGGCACGGCCACCGGCAGGCCCGTCACGTCGGCCTTGATCTGGTTCCACAGACGGCTCTTCGCGCCGCCGCCCATCACGCGCAGTTCGCGCGGCGCGGCGCCGATCGCGGCCATGCGATCGGTCAGATCGCGAACGGCGTAGGCCGAGCCCTCGAGGATGGCGCGCGCGAAGTGCTCGCGGGTATGGGCGAGCGTGAAGCCGAAGTAGACGCCGCGCGCCGACTCGTTCCAGGTCGGCGTCGTGGCGCCCATCAGGCACGGCAGGAAGATCAGGCCCTGCGAGCCCGCCGGGGCCCGACCCGCCACGGCGTCGAGCAAAGCGTAGACGCTCTCGCCGGTGCGCGCCGCGGCATCGATCTCGGCCTGGCCAAAGTGATCACGGAACCAGCGGTAGTTGACGCCCGAAACAAAACCCGGGTTCTCGAGCAGCCACAGATCGGGATCGGCATGACAATGCGTCTCGATCAGGCCCGTGGCATCGATGGCCGGGAACGCGCTCGCCGCGCAAACGGGCTCGGCAGTGCCGACGATGTCGCCGACCAGCCCCGGGCCGATCACGCCGGCGCCGAGGCAGGCCGCATGCTCATCGCCGCTGCCAACGACCACCTGCGTCGCTGACGTGAGCCCAAGGGCCATCGCCACGCCCGGCAGGATCCGGCCCAACGGCGTCGTCGCCGGGTGGACCGGCGGAAGCAGGCCCCGGTCGATGCCGAACCCTTCGCACATCGCCGGCGACCAGTCCTTCGCCTGGATGTCGAGCAGCAACGCGGCCGAGGCGTTCGAGTAGTCGATGGCCTTCTCGCCGGTGAGGTGATAGGCCATGTAGCTGCCGGGCTGCATGAAGCTTGCGGCACGCTCGTAGATCTCGGGTTGATGGTCCGAGATCCAACGGATCTTGGGGGCCACATGGCTCGGGTCGAGGTTGAGGCCGGTCAGCTCGAGCACGGCCTGCGCCCCGAGCGACTCGCGCACGCGCTCGCACTGGGCCGTCGAGCGGCGATCCATCCACAAGATGGCCGACCGCAGCGGCCTGCCCGACTCGTCGAGCGGCACGACGCTCTCGACCTGACTCGCCAGGCCAAGGCCGCGCACCTGCTCCGGTCTGACGTGAGTCGTGGCCATGAGCTTCTGGACCGAAGCGGCCAGCGCGCCGGTCCAGCGGTCGGCCGGCTGCTCGGCCCAGGCCGGCCGGGGATAGTCGATGGCGTAATCGGCCGAGGCTTCGCCCCTGACCTCGCCCTCGATCGACAGCAGGACAGCCTTGGTGCTCTGCGATCCGACGTCACAGCCAATGACGTAGTCCATAGAAAGAAATGTGCGCGGAAGGGGCGGTATTGGCAGCGGGGCGACGCCCCGCTGCCAGGACCGCCCCTTCCGCGCATAACTACTCGTTACTGCGCCTGAAAGCGCTGATAGTGGGCGACGGCCGGCTCGCCGAGCTGCGAGATGACGCCTTCCTTCACGAACCTCTGCTTGCATCGCTCCAGCGCCGCGTCATCCAGGATCACACCCAGCCCCGGTCCAGCGGCGATCGGCACGACGTTGGCGCGCGGCTGGATCAACGTTGCCGCCACGTCGTCGGCGTACCACCGCAACAACGATTGGCCGGGCTGCGAGAGATACGGCATCGACGCTGCCAGCTGCATGTAGGCGGCCGTCCCCACCGCTGTCTCGCCGCTGTAGAACCAGAATCCCACGCCCATGGCCTCGCAGGCCGCGATGAACTTCATCGTCTCACGCAGGCCACCGAGCGCCGTCACGTTCAACACGAAGGTGTCGGGCACGCCCAACTCGACAGCCAGCCGCAGATCGGGCCGATGGCTCGAGAACGGGATCGGGCTGTGCTGGCGGAGTTTGGCCATGTCGAAGAAGGTCGCGGCCGGATCCTCGATGTTGGCGATGTCGTACGGCTCGAGTCGGGCCAGCGCCTTGCGCGCCGTGTTCAACGGCCAGGCATAGTTGGCGTCGAGGCGCAGCGTCGCGTCGGGGCCGATGGCCGCGCGCACTTCACGGACCATGGCGATCTCGACGTCCAGGTCGAGCACGCCGACCTTGCCCTCGAACAGCATCGAGCCGTGCGTCTCGCGCATCCGGGCGCAGTAGCGTGCCACCTCGAGCGGCGTGGCCTCGCCGGGTTCCTCGCCGCCGGGCACACGCAGGGCGAAATACTCCGAGAAGCCGATCTCGCGGCGCACAGGTCCGCCCCACAGCGCATAGACCGGCACACCGAGCGCCTTGCCTTTCAGATCCCACAGCGCCATCTCGATGCCGCCGAAGGCTCGCACAAGGCCGGCATCGTGGGTGTTGTGCAGGGTGCGGATCTCGGGCAGGCAGCGGCGCTCGCAATCGTCGATGCACAGCGGATCGACGCCGATGAGCCGGGGCGCAAGCTCATGCTCGACGACGTCGACGTTCTCGACGGTGGCGACTTCGCCCAACCCGATCAGGCCCTCATCGGTGTGGATCTCGACGATGCCTTTGGTCGCGCCGAAGTACACGCCCGAAGCCCAGCGATAGCCGGCCACGAGCGGGACGTTGACACGATGGACCGCGAGGCGCGTGATCCGCATGGCAGCGATGCACCTAGGCCGGGCGCATCCGATTGAGCACGTCGAGCATCAACCGAACGTCGTCGCCCATCACGGCGTCGGCGCCGAGCTCGATGCTGAGCACCAGGCTGGCCTCATCGGTGGTCGACCAAGACCACACGGCCACGTCGACGTCGTGCAGCGCATTGATGACCTCGGGCGTCAGCACCGTGTACTGGTGCTGGAGCACAGGCGCCGGGAACGCCATGACCTGGCGAACGGCCTCAGGCGGATCCGCCGGCGCGTCGTCGGGCAGGCGCTCGGGCGCGAGCAAGAGATCCGGGCACTGCGCCCTGGCCAGCTTCAGGGCGTCGTGGTTGTAGGCGCTCATGAACGCCTTCTCGAGCATGTCGTGTTTGATGAACAGGCCAAGCAGCGTCGTCGCGATGCGCTTCGACACGTCAGGGTCGCCGCCCTTGACCTCGAAGCACGAGTAGATCCCGGCCTCCTTGAAGAGCAGCAGAGTGTCCTCGGTCAACGGGATACGCTCGCCGGCGAACTCGGCGCTGAACTTGCTGCCCGCGTCGAGCCGCTGAACCTCGTCCAACGTGGCGGCGTTGACGCGCCCCCGCCCATCGGTTGTGCGGTCGAGCGTGGCGTCGTGGATCATGACAAGATGCCCGTCAGACGTGAGGTTGACGTCGCACTCGATCATCTCTACACCCATCTCGATCGCCTTGCGGTACGCGACGACCGTGTTCTCGGGATAGGCGATCGAGTGGCCGCGATGCGCGACGGAGAGCGGGCGATTGCTGCGGATCCAGGGGTTCTGTGCCATGGTCGAGAAGAGTCCTTTCGTGAGCGGTCACGACCTGGTCGCGCCGCTGAGGGTGAGCGTTTCGGCGAAGTGGCAGGCCGCGAAACGGCCGGGGTGAACCTCGCGCCATTCCGGCGTCTGCGCCTTGCAGACGTCCTTGGCATACTGGCAGCGCGGATGGAAGTGGCAGCCCGACGGCGGATTGGCCGGGCTGGGGATCTCGCCCTCGAGGCTCTTGGGCTTCATCACCTCGTCAGGATCGAGCGCCGGGATGGCCGACATCAGCGCCTCGGTGTACGGATGCAGTGGCTGGTAGAACAGATCGGCCGTCGGCGCCAGCTCGACGATCCGCCCGAGGTACATGACGGCCACGCGATCGCTGACGTGCTCGACCACGCTCAGGTCGTGCGCGACGAACAGGTACGTCAGGCCGAGCTCCTGCTGCATGTCCATCAACAGGTTGAGGATCTGGGCCTGGATCGACACATCGAGCGCGGAGACAGGCTCGTCGCACACGACGAACTCCGGCTGCACGACCAGGGCGCGGGCGATGCCGATGCGCTGGCGCTGGCCGCCGCTGAAGGCGTGCGGATAGCGTCGGAGATGTTCGAGGCTGAGCTGGCAACGCCGGGCGGTCTCGCGCACACGCTCATCGACCTCGTCGCCCTGAGCGATCCCGCTGGCCACCAGGGGCTCGGCGATGATGTCGCGCACGGTCATGCGCGGGTTCAGCGACGAGTAGGGATCCTGAAAGATCATCTGCGCATGGCGTCGGAACGCGCGCAGCTCTTCTTTGGTGAGCTTGGCCAGGTCGACGGATTTCTCATCCGCCAGACGGAAGATCACCTCGCCGCTTGTCGGGTCGTG
>CAYZRP010000111.1:0-24148 GCA_964480865.1 uncultured Anaerolineales bacterium
TGACTTCAGGACAAGTCGTTGCGCCCGACGTTCATCACCAGGGCCATAACCATGGTCAAGGTTAAGGGCCGTGGCCAGCGTCGCCTTACGCCTGAGACGCTGGGCCTAGTTTCACCATTGCTTCCAGGTCAGGATCAACATGCGATTGACGCTGGCGATCAGTGCGAGCGCGATGGCCAGAGCCGTCTGGCCTGTCACCCACAGGGCCGCGGCAGCCAACAGGAATAACGCCCACGACAGGAGGGCGCCAGGCACCAGCGTGAGGCGCCGGTTCGAACGCGGCGCTAAGAACGCTCCCCAGACGAGCACGCCGAGCAGCGGCAGCGCGATAGCCAGGGCCCAGGCCACTAACCCACCGCCGACCGTGAAGCCCCAATAGCCGAAGGCAGCCAGCATCGCCAGCTCAAGCGCAAACGACATACCGGCGTTGGTTCCCCGCAGGATCTGCACGTCATTCTCCCTTGGTTGATGAGTTTCCCGTGTCAATCGTTCATTGAAACTTGTCCGGCGGGACCGTGATGTAGACGTAGAACAGGCCCCACTGACCACCGTCCTCTTCGAGGGTTGCTTCAATCTGACCCGTGATACCTCCCGCGTATGTGATGGTGCCGACCACCTTCGCCACGGTCCCCTGCGGTGCCTTCGGATCGGTGTTGGCCGCGGCCGTCAGGTTGAAGGTATCGATAGTGACAGAGCGATAGCCGCTGAAGAGCACGGCATTATTGCCCTCCAGCATGGTCTCAAGATCTCCCATTGTGATCTGACCCTGGGCGCGCTGCGAGAACAGGTCGAAAGCGGTTTGGGTGTCACCGTCGACCATGGCGGACATGAAGCCGTCCAACACGGCCTCGATCTTGGGCCTGTCTGTCACGATCTTGAGCCCGGTGCCGCCGACCGTAAGCACGACCACGCTCAGGCAAACGCAAACAAGCGACACGACACCCAGGCCAGCCAGGGCCGGGATCCACCACTTCGCGCGGGAGGGCTTTTGTGGCGTCGGCGCTGTCGGGGCGGCCGTCGAGGGCAACGCACCAAGCATTGATGGTTCTGAAGCGGACATAGAAGAGGGCGAAAGGTCATCGGTCATATGTATAGATCCCCCGCGCGCAAGTGTAGCCCAACTGGCCCCAGGACACGCATGGCAGAAGGTCCCGTTGTCGGCGAGGCGTTTGTGTTGCAGCGATGCGATCCCGTATTGAATGAACGCAGCGGCGTTGAGACGGCAGAGCCGGCGTCTCAGGGGTGCCGTACCCGCTCGACGAAGTCTTGATGGTCGAGTTGTGCGATGAACCGCGGTGTAGCCGATCCGGTGTCGACCAGATAGCTCGCGGCCAGAGGGATCTCCTCCATTCGATCGTCGTCCCGCCGGAACGTCATCGCCCAGGTGGTTCTCACAAGGCTATAGCGCTCATCCAGGATCATCTCATCGACGCCCGTGATCCGCGAGCCCACCAGACCGAGCGACCGAAAGAATGCGTCGCGGCCAGGCAGGGCCCTGGCGAATGCGTCGCGGTTCAACGCTCGCGCGCCGTCTGGTCCGGCGAACACGAAGGCATCGGCGTAGAAGCGGGTCACGTCATCACCGGGCGTGCTGAGACACTTCTCGAACGCCGCAAACAGATCAGCAATCAGAGGACGCGGGACTGCCATGGAAACTCCTTCTTCGACAAAGTGGCTACAGGCTTAATACGCCCGTTGAGGTCAGTGCGTCAATCTTGACTTTTCACGCCATCGGTGCATCCGGCTCGATGGGCACCTGGCCGCATCACGTCATCGACGCTCACAGCACTGCACGCTACAATGCCGTGGGAGATACCCGCATGAACCGCCTCTCAAGCACCGCGCCCACGACGGTGGGCGAATGGATCGCACAGGACGCCAGGCCGCTGGCCCTGATCGATCCCGATCAACTCGATCACGACATCGATGCGTTCATGAGCGCGCTGAGCCCTGAGGTTCAGCTCCTCGGATTTGGGGAACCGCTGCACGGTGGCGAGGACTTCCTACAACTGCGCAATCGACTCTTTCAGCGACTGGCGACCCACCACGGGTTCACCGCCATCGCGCTCGAGAGCAGCTACCCAAAGGGGCTCACCCTCAACGCCTTCGTGAACGGCGACGAAACCCGCGGACAGACCGTAACCCAGGTCGCCGCGGCCTGTGCCGCCGGCGCCAGCCATGGCTTCGGATCGCTCGAGGCCAATCGCGAGTTAATCGGCTGGATGCGCGGTCACAACCTGGCGAAAGCAAAGCCTCGCGGGCTCCAGGTGTATGGCTTCGACGGTCCGATGGAGATGTGGAGCACCGACAGCCCGCGTCGCTGCCTGCAGGTGGCGCTCGATTACCTGGATCGGATCGAGGTGGGCTCGAGCGAGCGACGATCACGCATCGAAGCGCTGCTCGGGCCGGATGCGCCGTGGGAGAACCCGGCTGCCATGATGGACCCGGCTCAGGCGTATGGCGGTTCGCCGGCCGCAAGTGCGCTGCGGCTTGAAGTCGAAGATCTACTGCTCGAGTTTGGATCACAGCGACCCGAGTGGAGCCGACACAGCGGACGCGAGGCATTTGAGGAAGCCTGGCAACACGCGCGTGTTGCGCGCGCCCTGCTGGGCTATCATGCCACGCTCGCCCACGACGCACCCGATCGCACACAGCGGCTGCTCGGCCAGCGCGATGCATTGATGGCCGACATCCTGGTCGACATCGCCCGCCGGGAACCCGGGCGCGTGCTCGTCTTTGCGCACAACCGACATCTGCAGCTGGGTCCGGCCACCTGGCAGCTTGGCCCGACGCTCTTGAAGTGGTGGCCAGCCGGCGCGCATCTCCGCGAGGAATTCGGTTCCACCTACAGCGTTGTGGGATCAGCGCTGTTCGACTCGCCCGAGAACGGCATCGGCGAGCCGGAGCCGGGGTCGCTCGAGGCCTGGTTCGGGCAGAGGCCCGAGGCCGCCTTTCTCCTCGCCACCCAGGGCGGCCGAGAATTGCCTCAAGCCGTGATCCAGGCATTGCCCACTCGCAGCGGAAGCACGCGAAACAGCACCTACATGCCGCTCAACGCAGACAGCATCACGGACTTCGATTGGCTCGCTTTCCTCCGCACGACAGTGTACTCACGCGGTGGCCCCGCCCTACCCTGAGTGCGCGAGGCTCAGGGCACGACGGTCTTCTCGATCGCATCGAGGATCGCGCGAGCCAGGGGTGCGTCAGCGGCCTGGATCGCGGAGAAGACAGCATCCAGGTCGCGGGCATAGCGCAACGCCGAGCGATCTCGTCGAAGGGCCAGGAGGCGTTCGGGCAGGCGCAGATCGTCGGCGGTGAAAGCAAAACCCGGTTCGATCGATGCGCGGCGAGCCGCCTGAATGATCTCCAGATACGTATAGCCGGTCTCGCGGGTCGGCTCGATCGCCGTGCCTTCACCATAGTCATTCCATGTGATCAATTGCACCACATCCGGGTCACTCTGTAACGCAAGCTCCAGCGTGTGACGCAAGGTATCGCCGTCGGCGGCATCGAGCCGACCGTAACTGGCGCTCACGCCCGCCTCCTTGTAGATGTCGTGGAAGCCCGCGAAGGCCCCGGCCACGCGGTAGGAATAGGCCTCGGCGTTCGCATAGGACTGCACGAGGTAGTCATCCAGCGACTCGCGCGAAAGGATACCGTCGATCGAACGGCCCATCGGAGGCCATGGGTAGCTGGACGGCTCCGAGTTGCTGCGTGGCACGTCCTCGGTGACCAGCCACGGGCGCACGGCGAGATCGGCAAACACCGCGTCCCAGTCAGCGTCGGTGTCAAAATGGGGTGGGTTACCGAAGACGAACAGCACCGGGCGGCCCTCGTGGCGCAGGTAGTTCGGCGACGAAAACCAGTTGTCCGCGAGGTAGGCGAGTGTGTCGCGCCCTAGTTCGCGCCCGCGGCTCGGGGTGATGTCACCCGCCGCGACTCGTTGCCCGATCGCGCGATCCTCATAGCAGATCGCAAAGAGAAGCCCGGTCCGTTGGATGGCCTCGAAAAGCTTGTGCGTGCTGGCGTTGAGGATGCCGTAATCGTACAGGGGCTCCTGGCCGTACCAGTCGACGATCACGCCATCGATGCCGCTGAGTTTCATCAGGGCAAGCTGGTATTCGAGGACCCAGGGGTCACGCGAATCGTAGGGGCCGGTGAGCGGATAGAGGTGCGAGGCGATGTCGGCGCGGCCTGAGGCATCGACCTCATTGGGATTGAAGTGGTTCATGGTCCAGTGCCAGCCCCACGCGCCTGTCACTTTCGGCGTCTGGTACCACGGCATGTAGTGGGCCATGAACAACGGCCTGGCGTCATGTGCTGCGGGATCCGGCGTCGGCAGCGCCAGAGCCGTCGCCACGTACGGTAGCGCGCCGGTCGTAGCGCCCCGCTCCGGCGTGGCTCGCGGCTGCGGCGCGCCGCAGGCATTCAGACACAGGCTCACGAGAGCCAGCGGAGTCAGCCAACCCCGGGTACGGACACTGCCTGAATATTGATGACCCTGTCGCATGTTCGCTCGCGCACCCGTTGCCTTGATGGCTATGCGCATCGACGATAGCGCAGGTTGGGTCAGTGCGCCAGGCCGATCGGCGTCCCATTCCGGCGTGTCGCGGTGAGGGTTGGTCGACCTTAAGGCGCAGACTGCAAGACCCAGGGCAGGAACGCTCGCAGGAAGGTGTCGCCCTGGACCTGTGCCACGAACATCCCGGTGTTCGATCCCCCGGCCGTGAGGACACGGCCATCGTCTGTCACAAGCAAACCGTAGGCGCGCCCCGACCGGTCGGCGGGCTCCAACCAGAGCCCGCCGATGGCCCGGCCGGCAGGATCAAAGAAACTCAACGCCGCGACGGACCCTTGTGGCGATTGATAGTCGGCACTCGAAGCCACCACCTGGCCGTTCGGTCGCACCGCCACGTCCGTGTACTGGAAATAGGCCGTCGGCGCCCAGGCGATACCGTGATCGCCCCACTCCGGGACCCGCTGACCGGAAGCATCCAGGCGCATGATGCCTGCGCTTGTGGCGAGCAGCAAGTCGTCGTCCGGCAGGATCTGCAATTCATTCAGAACCACGGTGCCCGGCCACGGCAAGCCGAGATCAGCGCCGGTCACGGTTACGACGCCCTGGTTGCCAAACCACAGATCAGGCTGCCCCGCCAGGTTCATCCGATACAAGGAGGATGACCAGTGCGCGCCGGTTCCGTAGCCGCCTCCACCCGTGATGGCGCCCACGAGGAGATGACCGTCCGACATCAAGTCCAGGGTGTAGACGCTCGAACCTCCGTCGTCCGGGCTCAATTTGAGGTAGCCGCCGTCGCCGAAACCGAAGTCGGGAAGCCCTGACGGTCCAAACCGCGCGATGAAACCGGTGTTGGTACTCGAGAGCGCACCGCCCACCAGATAGCTACCATCGGGCATGCGAATGATGTCGCCGTTCCAGCCCACCGTTGACGTGAGTGGCCCGGTCAGCGATCCAAAGTTGGCGAACGATGAATCAAGGACGCCATTGGGCAGGATCCGCACAAGGGCGACCGAACCGTCTGAGTTGCCAGACACGAGAATGGATCCAGAGGGGTCGAGGATGAGTCCCGTCACGAAGTCCCTGCCACCCAGATCACGCTCGACCATCCCGGTCTGCCCGAACGTCGTATCGAGTTCGCCTGAGGGCAGGTAGCGGGCCACGGCGAGGTTTTCGTTTGAGGAGCCGGCCACCAGGATTTTTCCATCTGGCTGCACCGCCACTTCCGATCCATAGCCCGACGCGAACGAGTAGGCGAGCCCGTCAACACCAAAAGCGGGATCGAGGTCAATCACCGGTTGCGCGGGGACCACATGGGTGGAGGCGACCGACCCAAGCGGGCTGAAGAAGACCAGCCCCGCCACACACAATACACCTGCGAGCAGTAAGCGGTGCATCAGAACCTCCGAAGTTATCGCGGACCTGGCAGCGTCGATCTCCCCACTATCGGGAGTCAGTTGGGACCGATGCCTCGTCTATTGTGCCACGATCGGAGCCGTCGTGCCTGATACCAGCTACACGCTACACAGTGTGCACGGGCGAGTGGTCAGGCCGTTTCAGGCCAGTAAGCCTTGCACGCGGATGACGCGGAGCGATTGTCGATGGATACCGCGTGATCCGTGCCGATCCGCGCCATCCGTGGACAGGATCCGGCACCGATCTTCAGGCGCCTGACAAATCGTGCTTACACAACTGCACACGTCAGGGCCAGGGCAACGCACACTCATCGGCCTCGCTAGCGGGTGGACGAGGGCGTGGTCGACGCTCGTGGGTTCGCCGCGTCGACGGCGACGACCGCCAGACCGATGAAGGCCGCACCGACCAACTGGAGGAGCGTCAGCGTCTCGCCCCGGACGATCCAGCCTGCTACGAGCGCCACCACCGGGACGAAGTTGATGGCCAGCGCTGCGCGCCCGGCCGGCAGCTGGCTCAACGCATAGTTGTAAAGGCCGAAGGCGCCGAGGCTGGCGCCCAGCCCGAGGAACGCCACCTGCGCCCAGGCCGTGAACGACGCCGAAACGCCGTTCGCGATCAGATCCGGCAACGCCCACGGCGCAAAGAAGATCAGGCCGCCCAGGGTTTGCAGAGCCGTCAGCAGCCACGGCGAGTAGCGATCGCTGAGGCGCTTGACGATCAACATCGAGCCCGCCGCGCTGACCATCGCGCCGACCTCGAGCACGTTGCCCAGGATCGCGTTCGGGGCATCGGCGCTGGCCACGCTCCCCCACGAGAGCAGCGCCACGCCGGCCAGCGACCCTGCGATCGCGGCGATCCACGGCCACCCAAGCGGCTCCCGCCACCAGAGCCAGGCGCCGCCTCCGACCATGAGCGGCAGGATGGCCGAGATCATGCCGGCCTGACCGGATGTCGTGTACACCACCGCATAGCCTTCAAACAGATAGTACAGGCATGGGATGCACAGGATGGCGATCGCCAGGAGACGCCTATCGCCAGGCTGACGCCGCGGCTTCGGCAACCAGCGCCACAGGGTGCCGACGGCCGCCGAAGCCACGACCATTCGAAGCCAGATCACGGTCATCGGTCGAAAGGTGTCAAACGCCGACTTGGTCGCGACGAAACTCGCGCCCCACAGCACGACGGCTCCGACCAGGGCCAGGATGGCCCAACCGGATGAAGATCGAGTGATAGCCATGAACGTCTTCACCTCCCGCGCGGAATGTTAACCGCAGCATAGGTGAGCGTTCGCATCAGGTATTGGACGATCGTGCTCAATCGCGCAGCGACGCCGCCTGATACTGCGCCGGCGTGGCCCCGGAAAAACGCCTGAAGGTCCGCGCGAAGTGGCTCTGATCCGAGAAACCCACCTCGCTCGCCGTCGCCGCAATCGACGCCCCGTTGGCCAGCAGACGCTTCGCAGCTTCGACACGCAGGAGGATCAGGTAGGCATGCGGAGAAAGCCCGGTGGTTGATTTGAATCGACGCGAGAAGTGTGCGCGGCTCATGCCCGCCGTCCGGGCCAAAGACGCGACGTCGCGCCGATCGAGCGCGCCGGCAACAGCGGAGCCGCCGAGGCCCAGTTCATCAACGGGCGTGCGCTGCTCTGCACCTCTGGCTCGTCCGTGGGTCAGCGCGAGAGCTGAGAACGCCTGACGGAGCCGCTGTTCGAGGCCGGCCAGATCGCTGGCAGTCAGCAGCGCGTTATACAGACCGCTTAAGGTTGCGAACAGGCCCGGATCATCCAGCGCAGGCGTCGGAAAGGAAAGCTCCGCTTCGCCCGGACTAGCGAGCCAGTCGTGTTCGACGAAGAACATGCGATACGAGAACACCGAGCCCACAACCGGATGACAGGCATGGACCGCATAGGGTTCGAGGACCACAAGTTGCCCGCGGGTTGCGCGGTACGACCGGCCCGAAACGGTCGAGGCCGTCGAGCCCTCGTCAATCAGGCCGATCGAGTAGACGGTATGAAAGTGCTCGCGAAAAGCCCTGGCGCCGAAGCTGGAAGCGCGCAGTTCAAGGCCCGGCAGGCACGGATGGCGCCAGAATGTAACCGCGGGATTGCGTGGACGACGTGGCAAGACTCAGAAATCCTTGTGCTGCGCCAGGGATGATCCGCCTGACACGACGATGTAGTTCCATTCGTGACCTGCCGAGGACGACAGTGTATCGATGATATAGCAAACGGGTGACAAACAGCCGTTCGATATAGCCGTGGCGCCCGATCGACTCAGGGTTGCCACAGCTCCGTTTTCAAAAGCCGCCCTATTCGATCTGGCTGGGCAGGGCTACGACTCCCTCTTCGAGCAGCTCGTCGCCTGCTTGATTCTCGATCCGCACCTACGACGAGGTCAGTCTACCCACCGCGTTGCGCTGTTCGCGGCGGCGCGCACGCCCGAGGCGATGCGCCGCCTGAGCATTGCCCAGAAAGAGCCCACTCAAGGACGAAGGACGAATGACAAAGGTCGGATGCCTATTCAACCTTCGTCATTCGTCATTCGTCATTTGTCCTTCGTCGTTCGCCCCTCCTACCCCACCGGGGCCAGTTCGCGCCAATCGATGGAACGCGCTTCGACGAGTCGGCGGGCCGCCTGGCCGACGACTGCGGTATAGGTCGGGTAGGCCAGCGCGAGATCGGCGAGGCGGTCGACGGGCATGGCGGACGCCATGGCGGTGGCGGCCACATGCACGATCTCGACGGCCTGCTCGCCGACGACGTGAGCGCCCAGCAAGCGCCCGTCTTGACGCGTTGCGATGAGCTTGCAGAAGCCCTCGGCACGCCCGTCGATGACGGCGCGGTCAACCCAGGCGTAGGGGACCGTCACCACGTCGACGGCATCGCCGTAGCGCTGCCGCGCATCCGCTTCCGTCAGGCCGACGCTGCCATATTCGGGATCGGTGAATCCGCCATGCGGCACAATCTCGGTCGAGGCAGCGGCGCCGACGCCGCGCACAGCGTTCTCGGCCGCCACACGCGCATCGGTCTGGGCCGTCTGCACCAGCATGACGCGTCCGGTCAGATCGCCCGCCGCGAAGATGTGGGGTTGGCTGGTCTGCAGCTGGTCGTTGACCGTGATCGAGCCACGCGCCTGCGCCACGCCCGCCGCCTCGAGGTTGAGCGTCGACGCATTGCCGACCCACCCGACCGAGGCGATCACGGCATCCACACCAAGCGCCTGAGCGCCGTCAGCGTCTTCGAACGCGATTTCGATGCCGCCCTCGAGTTGGGTCAGGCCGGTGACGCGCCGCACACCGCAGCGGACGTCGATGCCGTCCGCGACGAACGAGTCGCGCAGCGCCGCCGAGACGGCCTCATCCTCGCCGGGCAGGATGCGCGGCGCGAGTTCCAGCAGGTGTACCTGAGCGCCAAACGCGTTGAAGATCGATGCCAGCTGGCTGCCAGTTGCGGCTGCCCCAATGATCGCCAGACGACGCGGGATACTGTCGAGCGTCCAGACGTCGTGGTGCGACAACGCCAGGTCGCCGCCCGGTATGGGTAACGCTCGGGCACGGCCACCCGCACACAGGATGAAACGATCGGCACGCAATCGTAGATCGCCCACCGCCAGCGTGTGCGGATCAAGGAAGGCGGCCTCACCTGCCCCGACGATCACCCTCACTCCGGCCCGCTCAAGGTGGCTGATCAGCTGTTTCTTCTCCTGCAGGTCGTCAACCGTTTGCTGCGTGCGCCGCAGCAACTGCCCCAGGTCAATGCCACGCGCGGCCGGCCTCAGCCCGTAGGCCTCGAACAACTCCGTGTCGCGCACCAATCGCGCAGCGCGTGCCAGGACCCGCGTCGGGGCGCAGCCATCGTTGGTGCAGGTGCCACCCAACCGACTGCGCTCGACCAGCGTCACGCGAGCTCCCAACTCGGCCGCCCGCAAGGCCGCTGTCGTTCCAGCCGGCCCGCCACCCACCACGATCACGTCCAATGATTCGCCTTGCTTGTCCATCGATCACCTCTAACACGACTATGTTTGTGAAATTTATCACTAAAAGTGGAGACAGGCAACGGTTTGCGGGAAAGATCAGCCCAAAGTCGGACAGGAAGCGCTTTCTGACGTGGGGTGACCGCCAGACGAACGAGCCGGTCAACGGTCGAGGGTTTCGCCTGAAGCCAACATCCAACCTGTCGCAGGCGCCCGACTCTGGCGAAGCCTGGGAGAAAACGACCGACCGCCAGGGCCGGGTTGGTAGCCCGTAGACGAGCCAGGCCGCGACGGGCGTCGCGGCCTGGCTGCGAAAGACCGATGTTCGCGCTGCTCGATCCCGATTGTGGGGATTCGCCGCAGCGGCCCAACAGTCTCAGGGGACTCGAATGGCCCGTGCCTGCCGCACGATCTCGGCGATCTGGTCGAGATGGCTGGCCTCGTGGACCAGGCCGTACAGGAAGCGGCTGACAGCATTAACAACGGGCCCACCCTCCCAGATCGCGTAGGTCAGTTCCAGATTGGGCTGGTCGGGCCAGAGTTCGAGCGATGCCAGGCGGATCCGTCGGCTTTCACGCAAACGCTGGCGACACTGCGCGATCGTTGTCACCGTCGTCCATTCAGTCTCGTAGCGCGAGCGCCCGTGATGCGGGATACCGCGAGCGAGTTCCGAAGCCAGGAACGCAGCCTCTTCAGACGAGGCGGTCGTATGAACGATCACGTGTCCGAGTGTCCAGGCCTCGTTCGCGGCGGTGGGGTTCTGGGCGTATTGATCGTGTGCCTGCGGATCGACCGGACTGAAGACGACGTCCGCATCTGTGCATTCGGCGATCAAACCGAGGACGCGGTCGTTCATCCAGGTGGTTTCGCGACGCAGGATGTCGAGCGTGACACCCTTTGCGAGTTCAGCGATGGTGATCTCTTTGCTCGAGACGCAGTGATAGGGCAGCATGAAGGGCTCCAGTGGAATCGGCGCAACGGCGCGATTGTAAGCCGTGCCGAGGTGATTCGAGGGGTTGTAGCACCTCGCTTACCGTTGCCTCATGCTCGCCGTGCCAGGCGCCGCTGACCCGCTCTACGAAAGCGGCCAACGCGTGCGCTGCCATGACCGTCGCGACTGAGGAGGACGGGGAAGAGCATGCCGTTCGACTTCAGCGCTGGCGATGGGCTCGCTCACGATGCCCCTGGCCAGGCGGGCACCGGCCGGCTCGCACAATCGGCCCAGATCAGCGATACTGAAAGCTGAGAGGATCGCATGGCACGACCTGTCAACCACGAGCCCCCACCCCTGCCCGAGCACGCCGAAGCCTGGCTCGACGGCTACCTGGGACGCGGCCCGAACGGACGCTCGAAGACCTTCGCCAGCTATGCCACGAGCCTGCGCAAACTGCAGGCCTTCGCCGAGGCGACGCGTCTGACCGGAAAGGGCATCCCCCTGCCCGCGCGCGCGATCAAGCCCTCACTGCTCGGCGATTTCTTCGACTGGATGCAGCGGCAGCCGGCGCTTTCGAACAGCGCACTGCGCCTCTACCTGGCCGCGACGAAGCGCTTCCTGAGTTGGATGGCCGGCAAGAACCTGATCGAGCCCGAGTTGCTGCAGAAGATCCTGGCCCAATTCCATCTCGTCACCGGCCGCGGCCACCAACGGCTCAAGCCCGTCGTGCGCGGCTCAGACAGCGACTTGCTCGAGGTGCTCGAGTACTGGCGCGGTCGTGCCATCCCGGGCGGGACGACACCGGTCCAACGCCGGGCGCGCCTGCGTGTGTTGCGCGATCGAGCGCTGCTGCTCACCCTGTACGCCACCGCCGGTCGAGCCGCCGAGGTGCAGCAGCTCAAGCGGCGCGATGCCGACCGCGAATGGGTTACCGTGATCGGCAAGCGCTCGAAGTCGCGCGACCTGTTCCTGACCCCTGAGGCACGGCACGCGCTCAAGGCCTATCTGGCGGCGCGGGGCCACGACGGCAACGACGCCCTCTTCATCGGCCACCATCCCAACGGCCGATCGAGCCGCGCACCGCTGGCCACTGAGACCATGTGGGCGATCGTGCAACGGGCCGCGCGCGAGGCGTTGGGGGAGGAGCGCGGCCGCCAGTTCGGACCCCACGCTTTTCGCCATCTGCGCGCTCAGAAGCTGTTGGATTCGGGGAAAGTGCCGATTGAGGATCTACAGGCCATTCTCGGCCACGAGAGCATCCTGATCACGCGCAAGATCTACGCGCCCAAGACGCCGCGGGCCAAGCTGCAGCGCGCGATCGCGGCCGCCGACGAAGGCGACGAAGCCTACGAGGGCTAGACTGACGAGGCGGGCCGGAGCGGCACCCAGCCGGTGACACGTGTGCCCGAGCCAGCCGTCGAATCGACACGCAGGTCGCCGCCAAGACCGAGCATGCGGGCGTGCATCGAAACGAGGCCGAAGGACCCCGCCGCGCGCGCTGTCACCCGACGAGCGTCCGTGAACCCGCAGCCGTCATCCTCGATCAACAACGTCGCGCGACGACCCTCGTCGTCCATGGCCACGGTCACATGCCTGGCACCGGCGTGTTCGGCGATGTTGTCGAGGGCCTGTTGCACAACGAGCACCAGCTCGCCCTGGGCCTCGATCGGCAATCGAGCCGCCAGGGTCGACGCAACCCGTACACTGATGGGTACGCCGCTACGCCGTTCGAACTCTGCCGCCGTCCCCGCGATCGAGACGGCGATCCCGCGGGCAACTTCGGGCGGCGCCAGATTGTCGCGGATGCGGCTGACGATCTGAGCCGTGCGTTCCGTCTCCAATGCGCAACGTTCGAGGAGAGGCGCGGCATTCTGCGGGTTGGTTCTGAGTTGATCCAGGCAGGTGTCGAGCAGGAGCTGGATCCCGCCCAATCGCTGCTGCACAGTGTCATGCAGGTCTTGCGCGATCCGAAAGCGTTCATGCTTCTGGGCACGCGTGAGCAACGTCGGCACTTCGCGCAGTTCGGCCATGGTCGCGCTGGCCATCCACACAAGGGTCGCTTGCTGAGCGATCAGGGTCACGATCTCGAGATCGCGCTCGTCGAAAACTTCCTCGTCCCAGCGCTTGCCAAGAGCCAGCAGGCCGAGCGGCCCGGATGGGCCCGCCAGGAGCACGGCCACCTCGGCCTCGGCAGCAGCGACGGGCTTGAGCCAGGCTGGAAGCGCACGGCTCACACCGCCCAAACGCATCGGCCGCTGTGGCGGCAGCCCGACCTCGGCCAGATGGGTGGGCTCGGTAAACGGCGGCAACGTCAGTTGGGGTGGGAGCACGGCCCACGTGCCCGCCTGCCCTGCGAGCAACAACCCATGGTCGCCCGACCAGCGCCACACAGCGACCCGTTCAAGGCGGAGTTCGCTGCGTAACGCTTCGCTGAGCAGCCCCGGCAGCGAGGTCAGATCCGCCGGGCGCATCAGCCGCTCACCGAAATTACGGGCCGCGACATAGCTGCTGCGCTCCCACTGCAGCAGTCGGCTGAAGATGCCCTGCCAGCCGGTCTGAGTCGCCCAGAAGAAGCTGGCGATCAGGCTGACCACAAACACCGGGATAAAGGACTCGCTGAGCGATCGATCGGGCAGATCCAGCGCGTGGCGCAGAGCCCAGCTCCCAACACTCGACAACAGCGCGCTCAGACCGAAGATCACGACGCCGAGAAACACGGGGTGAGCGGTTCGAAACGTGCGATAACGCAGGATGACGAACGCGTATGAGGCCGGGATCGCGAGCACCAGATAGCGCAGATCCAGCCCCGAGAGGATGAGCGAGGCGCGCAGGCCGGCCATGTCGGCGAGGAATAGCACGATCGGCGGGCTGGCGATCGCCAGACCGACCGTCGCGATGAGCAGCCCACGACGCACAGCGCGATCGCGCTCGACGAACCATCCCCAGACCAGCCGCGCGGCAAATGACAGGACGGCGGCGCTCAGCATGACCGGCAGCGAAAGCGTGAAAGCCAGGCCATCGAGCGCAGCCACCAGCGGCGACCAGCCGAAGAAGTAGATCCACAGCCGGCATGCCGCCCACGCCAATCCGAAGAGCGAGCCAACCGCATGCGCCGCGTTCGGAGCCCATGCGGGCACGCGGCGCAGCGGACGTGGATAACGCCAGGCGAACGCCAGGACGGCGGCGCCGAGCAGTGCCCAGGCCAGGTTGGAGATCGCGTTGAGGGTCCAGACCAGCGGCTCCCGTTCCCAGAACAGGCTGACGAACGGCGACCAGAGCGCGAGCGCCAGGACCCCGAACACCCAACTCGCCGCGCGATTGAGCGGATCCGTGGGCTGGCTTGAGAACACGATCCAGGCCAGCACCCAGAGCGTGACGTTGGTTACGATCAACGGAAGTTTGATGTCGAGATAGTCGGCCAGGGAGAAGATGCGCACTGGCACCTGTTTGACGTTGCGCTGTCCGCCATTCTCAAGGGTTAACGACACGGTCGGCGCGCCGCGGCTCGCGGCGGCCGCGTAGGCCGTCGCCTGCTGCTCGGCGTAGGGCTGGCCATCGATGTCGATCAAGGCCTGGTTGAGAAGGTCGCTGCTTGCGTTGGGCCAGGACAGCGGCGTGTTCGTGTCGACGCGCACGAAATCGCCGACCGAGGGTGCGTATTCCTCGAGAAAGCCACCGTAGGGGCGGCCGATATCGAAGGCCAGGCGCAGAGTCGCGATCAGGCCCAAAACCAGGATGGCGAGCAGGGCCAGCGCGAGGGGATCACGCCAGTGGGCCCGCAGGTTCACTGCCCCGTCCCTGTCTCGAAGTCGCGGATCATGCAGGCCTTGACCAGCACCGTGCTTTGGCGCAAATGGGGCGCAGCCGTCGAAAGCTCATTGAGACCGAGCTTGGCATAGACACGGCCAATCAACGAATCAGCACGCTGCACGCCGAGCTTGTTGGCGATGCCCTGCGTGTTGTGAGAGGCGGCCAGCAGATTGGCCGTGCGAAGTTCCTGGGGCGTCAGAGTCGAGAAGCGGCTCAAGACTCGCTCGACCCACGGGCGTTCTTCGGGATCGAGCAGCCGATAGAGCTCATCGGTCAGGGCCGGGCGTTTGGCGCGCACTTCAGGATCGATCTCGACCTTGCCTTCGAGCACTTTCTCGATCGCGTCGATCAAGGCGCTCGAGCGGCGGCCCTTCAACTTATAGGCCAGGCCGCGCTGGCCTACGCGGATCATGTCCCAGACTCCATCGAGGTGGTACTCGTACGCCGAAAGGAAGACGACGCCCATCGACGGTCGCTCCGCGCGAATCCGTTGCGCGAGTTCGATGCCGCGGTTGTTCGCCGTCCAGCGCACCACCTGAGGCTCAGGCGGGATCGAGATGTCGATGATGGCGACATCAGGAGCCGGGTCACCCAGGGCGAGCGCCCAACCTGTGGCCTCATCGCCAGCCTGGATCACATCGTAGCCTTTGCCCAACAAATTGGTGCAGAGGCCGTCGCGCATGAAACCATCGTCGTCGACCACGAGGATACGAATCGCGGTTGGAGGCGTCGGATTGGTGTCAGACATATGTGGACGGTCCCCAAAATGTATCGAGTTGTGCCGGCTGACTGGGTTGGTACCGGTCCCGGTCATGGCGGCGTGAGTTTACCACCTCCCTGGTCTTGACAACATCACCCGTTCGCCATATGATAACGATACCGTGACATCGATACCATAACCCGATAGGACCAGAGAATCCCCCTTGCGCCGCGTGAGGGCGCTCAGAGATGGAGCCTGGCATGACCGTCTTCCAACCCGCCGCCGACACCGTCGACCCGCAGCGTGTCCCGCACTTCACGCTCGCGGATGGAGCCCGCCTGCCCGCGATCGGGCTGGGCACGTTTGGGTCTGATCAGTACGGCCCAGAACGCGTTGCTGAGGCCGTGATCGGCGCAGCCGAGGTCGGCTACCGCCACTTCGATTGCGCCGCGGTCTATCGCAACGAAGCCCAGATCGGCCAATCGTTGCGCACGCTGAACGGTCGCGGCCTGAAGCGTGAAGAGCTGTGGATCACGTCGAAGGTCTGGAACGACAGCCATGAGCGCGTGCTTGAGTCGTGCGCGAAGACCCTCGAAGACCTCGGGACGGACTATCTCGACCTCTATCTCGTGCACTGGCCCTTTCCCAATCATCACGCCCCGGGCGTCGATGTCTCGTCGCGCGACCCACATGCGGTGCCGTACATCCACGAACGCTACATGCGCACCTGGCGCCAGATGGAGGAACTCGTCAGGCGCGGTTGGGTGCGGCGCATCGGCACCTCTAACATGACGATCCCGAAGCTCAAGCTCGTGCTGCGGGATGCCGAGATCAAGCCGGCCGTGAACGAGATGGAACTGCATCCGCACTTCCAGCAGCCCGAGCTGTTTGAGTTCGTTGTCTCCAACGGCCTGGTGCCGATCGGCTACAGCCCGCTCGGCTCGCCGGCCCGCCCTGAGCGCGATCGAACCCCCGATGACAGCGTCGACCTGGAAGATCCGGTGCTGGTCGAGATCGCCCAGCGCCTGAACCTGCATCCGGCCGCGGTCAGCCTGAAGTGGGCCGTGCAACGCGGCCAGGTGCCGATCCCATTCTCGGTCAAGCGGCCTCAGTATCTCGCGAACCTGCAGGCGGTCAGCGGCGCCCCCCTCTCCGCCGCCGACATGGCCGCCCTCGCCCGCATCGACCGCGGCTGTCGCCTGATCAAGGGCCAGGTCTTTCTCTGGCAGGGCGCGAACGACTGGCAGGATCTGTGGGATCCGACGGGAGAGATCGCTGGATGACGAAGGACGGATGACAAAGGACGAAGGTTGAGTGGCCATTCGACCTTCGTCATCCGTCCTTCGTCATTCGTCCTTCGTCTCGCACCAAAGGGCAACCCGATGACAGCACCGTACATCGTCACCGTCGACATCGGCACATCCAGCGCCAAGACCGTGCTCTGGTCACTGGAGGGGGTCGCGCTCGCTCAGGCCAGCGAAGCGTATCCGCTCCAGCGCCCCCACCCGGTGTGGGCCGAGATCGATGCCGAGTTGTGGTGGCGCGCGACCTGCAACACCGTGCGGCACGTGATCGCCGAGAGCGGCGTCGACCCGGCCGCGATCATCGGCGTCGGCGTCGATGCTGTGGGCTGGACGCTGGTGCCCGTGGACGCGGCGGGAGATCCGCTCCGACCCGCGATCATCTGGCTCGACCGGCGCGCCGGGGTCGAGACCGAGCGCCTGCGTGCCCAGCCTGGGTCGGCCGATCTCGTGGATCTGGATGCCAATCCCCTCGATCCCGCCTACATCACGCCGAAGCTCCTCTGGATGCTCGGCCACGAACCAGAGGTGGCGCAGAAGGCCCGCACGTATCTGGGCAGCACCGGCTTTCTTGTCTCGCGACTGACAGGCACGTTGACCTGTGACTACACGCAGGCCTATGGTTATCACTTCTTTGATATGCGTCAGGAGCGTTGGTCGGCGGAAGCTGCCGACCGCATCGGCATCGCGCTCGAGAAGATGCCGCCGCTGCAGGCCTGCACGGATGTGGCCGGCGGGGTCACGGCGGCGGCCGCCGCGGCGACCGGGCTGCAGGTTGGCACGCCGGTCATCGTCGGCTGTCTGGACGCCGCAGTGGGCGCGCTCGGCAGCGGCGTGACGCGCCTCGGCCAGACCAACGAACAGGGCGGCCAGGCTGGCGGCATGGCCGTCAGCGTCGACCGCGTCATCGTCGAGCCGCGTCTGATCTTCTCGCACCACGTCCTGGCCGGGCAGTACCTGCTGCAGGGCGGCACCGTCGGCGGCGGCTCGCTCGGCTGGTTCCGCGACGTCCTGGGCCAGGTCGAGGCCACAGCCGCGAACCTGACCGGCGCCGACGCGTTCGAGTTGCTCAGCGCAGAGGCAGACCGCGCTCCGGCCGGCAGTCATGGCCTGCTCTTCCTGCCCTACATGGCCGGCGAGCGCACCCCGCTCTGGAACACCCAGGCGCGCGGCGCGTACGTGGGCCTGACCTACAGCAGCACGCGCCAGGATCTTGTGCGCGCGATCATGGAAGGTTGCGCCTTCGCTGTACGCGACAATATTGAAGTCGCCGCCGAGAGCGGCGTCGTCATCGATGAATACCTCGGCTCGGGCGGAGCCACGCGCAGCCCGGTGTGGTGTCAGATCAAGGCCGATGTCTATGGTAGACCCTTCGTGCTGGCCCGCCGGCCGGATGGTGGCGAGGGTGGCCACGCGCTCGGTCTGCTGGCCCTGACGGCTCAGGGCGTGGGCCTGGTCAGCGACGCCGGCGCACTGGTCGAGACGCTACTACCGAACCGGCGCGTCTTCGAGCCGAACCCCGAGCACGTCGAGCGGTACTCTGAGCTCTTCGCTATCTATCGGCGCGTGTCACGCAGTCTGCTGACGGAGACCGCGGCGCTGGCGGCGCTGGACTAGACACAGGTACCTGGCCGCAGACAGCGCGGCCACGTCTCAGCGACTTGCATTGTCTTGCACCTGAAGCAGGTGCTCACTTCGAGGATGGGAGAATGTGGGTATGAAAGCCGTAGTTCTTGAGGGTAAGGGGCTGATGACCTACGTCGACGTTGCGCGTCCCAAGGTTGGCGCCGGCGACGTCTTGGTGCAGGTGAGGGCGTCATCGATTTGCGGGTCGGATATCAGTCGGTTCGCGAAGGGCCATCGGATGTATCCGATCGTCCTCGGGCATGAGACGTCGGGCGTCGTTGTTGAAGCAGGCCCTGGCGTCGATCAGGGCCTGCTCGGCAAAGCCGTGTCGATCATTCCACTGGTGCCGTGTCGCCAGTGTCGTGAGTGCAAGGCCGGCCGCTACTCGGCCTGCTCGAGTTACTCGTTCATCGGCTCGCGCGAGAGCGGTGGCTTCGCCGAGTTTGTGCGCGTGCCAGTCGGCAACGTGTTACCCGCGCCGTCGGGCCTGAGCTTCGAGCAGCTCGCGCTCGTCGAGCCCTCGACGGTGGCGCGACACATCCTCGATCTGGCGAACTTTGAAGCCGGGCAGACCGCAGTCGTGCTGGGGGCTGGATCGATCGGGCTGATGGTGGTGCAGTGGCTGCGCATTCTGGGGGCGCATCTGATCGTAGCGACCGACGTTGTCGAGGCCAATCTCGAGGCGGCCCGAGCGCTCGGCGCGCATGCAGCGCTCAATCCGCGTCAGGTCGATGTGGCAGCCGAGGTCCAGGCCCTCGTCGATGGCGGTGTCGACGTGGCGATCGAGGCAGCCGGGTCGCCGCAGGCGTTGGCGCAGACGATCGCTGTGACACGCGCGCGCGGCAGCGTGGTCTGTGGTGGCAATCAGCCACTCGATGCGACACTGCCAATGTCGTTCATCGAGAACTTGATGCGCAAAGAGATCGACCTGCACGGTTGCTTCATGAGCTACTCGGCGCCCTTCCCCGGGCACGAGTGGACCGACACGCTCGAGGCGCTGGCGCGCGGTGACCTCGACATGCCGGGCATGATCTCGCATCGCATCGGCCTGAGCGAGGTGCCGGCCATGTTCGCGGATCTGGCCGAGCGCCGCATCGCGTATCGCAAGATCATGATCACGCCGGAGGGCGCATGAGCCTCGTCAACATCCTGCCTTGGATCCGCCGTGCCCAAGAAGAAGGTTGGGCCGTCGGGGCCTTCAACGCCAACACGCTCGAGCAGGTGCAGGCCATCGTCGCCGGCGCCGAGGCCGAACGCGCGCCCGCCCTGATCCAGATCAGTCATCGCGCCCTGCTCCACGTCGGCGGCGGGAACGCCCTGCTGGGCCTGCGCTACATGAGCGAGATCGGCAAGGTCGCGGCGCAGTCGGTGCGCGCGCCGATCGGCCTGCACCTCGACCACGCCGACGCCGACGAAGTGCTCGTGGCGATGGGCCTGGGCTTCACGTCCGTGATGTTCGACGGCGGTGAACTGCCCTTTGAGGCCAACGTGGCCGAGACGCAGCGGCTGCGCGCGATCTCGCGCGGCCTCGACATCTGTCTGGAGGCCGAGATCGGCGCCGTGCCACGGGTGGATGCCTCCGGCAGGCTCGATGAGGCGGTGGCGCTGACCGACGTCAACGAGGCGACGGCCTTTGTCGCAGCGACCGGCGTCGACACCCTGGCCATCGCGCTCGGCTCGGTGCACGCCGTGCGCAGCAAGTCCGTCAGCCTCGATCTCGATCGTCTGCGCGAGATCCGCGCGGCGGTCGATGTGCCGCTGGTGCTGCACGGCTCCTCGGGCGTCACCGACGAACACATCCGTCAGGGTATCGCGCTGGGATTATGCAAGGTCAACGTTGCGACGCAGCTCGTGCAGGCCTTCACGGGCGCGGTGCGCGGTGTGCTGGCGGAGCCCAATGAGATCGATCCGCGGCGCTACCTCGCGCCGGCACGTGCGGCCATGACTGAGCGTGTGCGCGAACGCATCCGCATGGTTGGGGCAGCCGGGAAGGCGTAAACGCATGATCCTGTGCGTCAATGCCAACGCCGCGATCGACAAGACCGTGGTGGTGCCGGGCTTCCATCTGAACGGCATTCAGCGGCCAGAACTCGTGCGCTCGAGCCCGGGCGGCAAGGGCTGCAACGTCGCGCGCGCCCTGAAGCGGCTCGGCGGCGAACCGGTGGTGACGGGCTGGGTCGGCGGCCACGCTGGCGCCTTCATTGAAGAAGGCCTGCAGGCTGAGGGCATCGGCACAGCGTTCGTGAAGGTGCCGTTCGAGTCGCGCACGTGTCTGTCGATCATCGATCCGCAGGGGCCGAGCCTGACTGAACTGTACGAGCGCGGCGAGGCCGTGTCGGCGGCGGACGTTGCGAAGCTGGTGGATGCGTTTGGCCAGATCGTTGGCCGCTTCGAAGCCGTGACCCTCTCGGGCAGCCTGCCGCCGGGCGCCCCGCCCGATCTGTATGCCACGTTGATTCGATCCGCGCATACTGCCGGCGTGCAGGTGCTCCTCGACAGCAGCGGGGTCGGCCTCGCGCAAGGCCTGCCGGCCCGACCTGACGTTGTCAAGCCGAACGTGCACGAGTTCGAAGAACTGACGGGCCTGACCCTGAGCACGCCCGAAGCCGTCGCCGTCGCCGCCCGCGAATGGTCGGCGTTGATGGGCTGCCGGATGATTGTGTCGATGGGTTCCGAGGGCGCGGTGGCCGTGGCGGAGGGTGGGGCCTGGCTGGTCACGCCGCCGGCGATCGAGCTGGTCAGCGCGGTCGGGTCGGGTGACAGCCTGGTAGCCGGATCCATTCTCGGGCTGACGCGCGGGGAGGCGTTGCCGACCGCTGTGGCGCGTGGCGTGGCGGCCGGGGCCGCGAATGCGCTCTCGCTGGGCGCGGCCGTCTTCACGCTCGACGCATTCCACGACCTCCACACCCGCACGACGGTGCGCGCTCTGAGCGTCTGAGCCTCAAAATCGCCCACCGAACAGGGCCATGGCGCTTTCAGGCCATCAGCTTGACTCTACGGCCCTAACGGGTATATGATAACGATACCCTGACATCGTTATCATTGCACAACTGGTAAAAAGGGTGTATCATGAAATCGATTACACGCTTATGGCAACCGTACGCGATGTAGCCGAACGCGCAGGTGTCTCGCCGATCACGGTCTCACGCGTGATCAACAACAGCGGGTACATCAGCAGCGCCACCCGGGCCAAAGTCGAGGCCGCGATCGCGGAGCTCGGCTATGTGCCGAACGTCCTCGCGCGCAGTCTGCGCTCGAAGCGCTCGCACACCCTGGCGTTCGTCACAACCGACATCACCAACCCGTTCTTCACCAGCATGGCGCGCGGCATCGAAGACGCCGCCAGCGAGGCCGGCTACACCGTGCTCTTCTGCAACACTGACGAGAGCGTCGAGAAGGAAGATCGCTACGTCCAACTGCTCCTGCAGAAGCAAACGGACGGCATCCTGCTCGTGCCTGCCGGCAGCTCGCCCCGCTCTGTGCAACTCATCAGCGAGCAGGACACGCCCGTGGTGGTGCTCGACCGCGGCATCGGCCCCTTGCGAGCCGACGTCGTCCGCTGCGACTCGATCCGCGCCGCGACGGACCTTGTGCGGGTGCTGACCGAGCGCGGCCATCGCCGAATCGTCGCGCTGGGCGGGCCGACCGGGATCTCCACGGCCGAGGACCGGATCCAGGGTTACGAGCTCGCCATGAAAGCGGCCGGCCTGTCGACCCGTGATCTGATCTTCCGCGGCCAGTTCACCGAGGCCAGCGGGTTTGAGATGGCGACTACAGCCCTCAAGGTCTCGCCCCACCCCACCGGGTTCTTCGCCACCAACAACTTCCTGGCGCTCGGCGCGTTGCGCGCCATCGAGGCCAGTGGTCGCGCCGTGCCGAAAGACATCTCACTGGTCGCCTTCGACGACGTCATCCCGATGCTGGCGAAGTACGCGTTCCTGACGGTGGTATCTCAGCCGGCGTATCAAATGGGCCAAAAGGCGGTCGCCCTCCTCCTCGAGCGTTTGCGAAGCGAGGAACAGCCGCCGTTTCGCGAAGTCATCCTTCCAACCGAGCTGATCATCCGCGGATCGGTCGGGCCGGCGCCACGCACGGCGCATGCGCCGGTCGCGGCCGACTAACGAGGCAACGCCATGGCTGATGTTCTGGTGAGCATGGAGGGAGTGAGCAAAGCCTTTCCGGGCGTGCAGGCGCTGAACCAGTGCCGGTTTGAACTGCACCGCGGCGAGGTCCACGCGCTCGTCGGCGAGAACGGCGCCGGCAAGTCGACGCTCATGAAGGTCCTGGCGGGCATCTATCACCCGGATGCCGGGACGATCACGTACCGCGGGCACCCGGTGCACATCGGTAGCCCGGGCGCGGCTCAGCACCTGGGGATCTGCATGATCCACCAGGAACTGAACCTGATGCCGCACCTGACGGCGGCGCAGAACATCTTCATCGGCCGCGAGCCGCGCCGGGCCGGCGTGGTCCTCGACGATCGCCTGATCAATGAACAGACCGAGGCGCTCTTCAAGCGCATGCACCTCGAGCTCGACCCGAAAGCCAGGGTGTCGGATCTGACCGTCGCCAAGCAGCAGATGGTCGAGATCGCAAAAGCGCTGTCGTTCAACTCCGAAGTGCTGATCATGGATGAGCCGACAGCGGCGCTCACCGAGAGCGAGATCCACGAGCTGTTCCGCGTGATCCGCGATCTGAAGGCCAAGGGCGTCGGGCTGGTCTACATCTCGCACCGGCTCGAGGAGCTCAAGCAGGTCTCGGATCGCATCACCGTGATGCGCGACGGCAGCTACGTGGACACCGCGCTGACGACCGAGATCCCGGTCGAGCGTGTGATCAGCTTGATGGTCGGGCGCACGATCTTCGAGTCGGCGCCGGAGCTGCCCGAGCACCCGAGCGACGAAAACGTGCTCGAGGTGCGCGGACTCAACCGCGGCAGCGAGCTCAAAGACATCAACTTCACACTCAAGCGCGGCGAGATCCTGGGCTTCGCCGGCCTGATGGGCGCCGGGCGCACCGAAGTGGCGCGCGCCATTTTCGGCGCCGACCCGATCGACAGCGGCGAAATCTACGTGCGCGGTCAGCGCGTCCACATCCACAGCCCGAAGGACGCCGTGGCACACGGCATCGGCTACCTCTCGGAGGACCGGAAGCGCTTCGGGCTCTCGACCAAGATGGATGTCGAGACCAATGTCGTGCTGGCCGCCTTCAACAGGTTCACGGGCCTGCTGGGTTGGGTGCTCGAGCAGCAGACGCGCCAGGTCGCTCAACAGCACGTCGGCACGCTGGCGATCAAGACGCCGAGTGTGCGCCAGAAGGTCGTCAACCTGTCGGGCGGCAACCAGCAGAAGGTCGTCATCGGCAAGTGGCTGACCGCCAACAGCGACATCCTGATCTTCGACGAACCGACCCGCGGGATCGACGTCGGCGCAAAGAGCGAGATCTACAAGCTGCTCAACGAGCTCGCGCGGCAGGGCAAGTCGATCATCATGATCTCGTCGGAGTTGCCCGAGATCCTGCGAATGAGCCACCGAATCATCGTGATGTGCGAAGGTCGCATCACCGGCACGTTGACAGCAGCCGAAGCCAACCAGGAAGCGATCATGACCTTCGCCACGCAGCGCGGCGAACGCGCCTTCGTCCATCCAGAGAACGGAAATGCCAGCCATGAAGAGTGACACGTTCGCAACCTCCGCCTCGGTCTACCGCCTGTTGCGCTCCGACGCATCGCAACGGTTCCTGGCGTTCGGCGCCCTGATCGCGCTGTTCGTGGTGTTCTCGGTGGCGTCGCCGAACTTCTTCCAGTTCAGCAACATCGTCGGTATCCTGCTGGCGACCGCCGTCAACGGCATTCTGGCGCTGGGCGTGACGTTC
>CAYZRP010000112.1:0-24025 GCA_964480865.1 uncultured Anaerolineales bacterium
GGGTGGCATGGGCCGGGGCAACGCCCCGGCCCATGCCACCCCCTCGTTTTCTCGGCGGAATCAGATCAGGCATTCCTAACGCGCTTACCCTGGACAGAGATTGGTCCGGGTTGGCCGTTCAGGCGGGCAGTGTATTCGCCGCAGATGGCGCGGATGGCAAGAGTGGTTCAACCGTCCTTCTTTGGTTCGCGGAACACCTCCGCGCAATCCGCGCCATCCGCGGCGGAAATCCGGGATTCCCCAGGGCTCAATCAACCATTTCTGGGTTGGCGGCGCCGGAGTCGGCCCGTATTCTGGGCCCATGTCCCGCTACGATGAAGCCTTCGCGCGCAATATCGGCCTTGTGACCCCCGAGCAGCAGCATCGACTGCGGAACGCCCGGGTCGCCTTTGCCGGCTGTGGCGGCGGCGGGGGGGGCTACATCGCGGCCCTGGCCCGCGCCGGCATCGGTCGGTTCAGCCTGGCCGACCCCGACACGTTCGACTGGGTCAACTTCAACCGCCAGTACGGGGCCAGTCGCGCGACCGTCGGACGCAACAAGGCCGAGGTGATGGGCGAGATCGTGCGCGGCATCCACCCCGAGGCGGATCTGCGGGTCCTCCCGACCGCACTCAGCGAGGCGACCATCGCCGGCTTCCTCGACGGCGTCGACGTCGTTCTCGATGGCATCGACTTCTTTGCCCCGACGGCCCGGCGTCTGCTGTACCGCGAGGCGCGCGCGCGTGGCATCCCGGTTGTCGTCGGCGGCCCGATCGGCTGGAGCGCGGCCTGGCAGATCTGGACGCCCGATGGCCCCAGCCTCGAGGAGTTCTGCGGCTTCACGCCCGACATGCCCGAAGAAGAGGTGCTGATTCGCTACATCGTCGCGACCACGCCGGGCGGCACTCACCTGGCGTACATGCGACCGGCCAGCATCGACTTCGCGAACCATGAGGCGCCGTCGCTTGGGCCCGTGGCGGCCATGCTGCATGGCGTTGTGGCATCCGAGGTCGTCAACCTTCTGCTCGGCATCCGGCCGGTGCGCGCGGTGCCGCACTTCTTCCAGTTCGACATCCTCACCCATCAGTTCCGCCACGGCTATCTCTGGTGGGGCAACGCCAACCCCGTGCAGCGCTTCAAGATCTGGTACGTGCGCCGGCTGCTGCAACGCGGCAAGCGTGAACGTGCGGCGGCCCGGGCCGTTCCCGCCACATGAGCTTCTCGATTGAGCGCATCCTCGTCGGCCTTTACCTGCGCCAGTTTCGCGTGCCCCGCGATCTGCTGCGTGTCGCGGCGCGTCGCTACGCCGCGCGCACCGCGCTCGTGTCTGAGCGCGGCACCCTGACCTTCGCGCAACTGGCCGAGCGCATCTGGCGACTCGCCGACGCTCTGGCGGCTGAAGGCATCGGCCACGGCGATCGCATCGGCTACGTGGCCTCGGGTGGCCAGGACCAGATCGAGATCCTGCTGGCCGCGTACGAACTCGGCGCCGTCCTGATCGGGTTCACGCCGGTCCACGCTCTCGATGTGATCAAGGCGGCGCTGGCGAGCGAACCACCGAAACTCTTCTTCAATGACGCCGCTGCACGCCCGGACGTGGATGCCTTGCTCGCGAGATCCTTTCCGGAGGCGCGTCGGATCCGCTGCACTGACGAGCACGAGCGCCTGATCGCGCAGGGGCGGCCCGTGCCGGTGCGCTGGCCGGTCTCGCCCGATGACCTCGCCGGGCTCGGGTTCACGTCGGGCACCACCGGCCGCCCCAAGGCGCTGACCGTGACGCAGGGCATCTGGCTGACGAGCCTGCGGCTCTCGGTGCTCAACGTGCGCGTCAGGCTCGGCGGCCACGACGTGGCCCTGCCGGGCATGCCGATCTCGGGCGCGGGCGGCGGCCTGATCCTGCCGAGCCTGGCGGGCGGCGCGACTCTCGTGCTGCCACGCGCCTATGACACCGAGAGCCTGCTCGACGCGATCGAGGCGCACCGTGTGACGCGCCTCTTCGTCACCCCAAGCACCCTGATCGACCTGATCGATTGGCCGGACCTCGAGCGGCGCGACCTCTCGTCGCTGCGCAACATCATCTACGGCACGGCGCCGACGCCGACGCCCAAGATCGAGGAGGCCGTGCGGCGCTTCGGCGCGATCCTGCAGCAGGGCTACGGCATGGCCGAGGTCCTGCCGCCGGTCAGTCTGCTGCAGATGGAGGAGCACGGCAGCGGACACGAACCCGCGCCGCGCGAGGTGCTGCGCTCGGTCGGGCGGCCGGTGCCGCAGGCCCGGGTGCGGATCGTGTCGGACGATGGCCGACCCTTCAGCCCGAATCGCCCGGGGCAGGTCGAGGTCAAGAGCCCGACGGTCTTCGGCGGTTACTGGCGCCAGCCCGAGCTGACGGACCGGGCCTTCCGCGACGGCTATCTGCGCACGCGCGACTACGGCTATCTCGACACCGCAGGGCGGCTCGTGATCCTCGATCGCGACGTCGACGTGATCACGCGCGCCGGCCGCGTGATCTTCCCGCGCGAGGTCGAGGAGGTCGTGCACGAACATCCGGCGGTCAAGGAGGCCTGCCTGATTGCCGACGCTGATGGTCACCTCGCGCTGGCGTTGTCGCTGCGCCGGTCGTGGCGCGGGCGTCCCGAAAGCGAGATCCTGTCGGATCTCGAGGACTTCTTGCGTGTGCGTCTCCAGGCGGATCGTCGGCCCGAGCGCCTGATCGTCTTCACCGAACTGCCACGCAGCTATCTCAACAAGGTGCTGCGCCGCGACATCCGCGCGGCGTTGACGGAGCGTGTAGGGGAGCCTGCATGACGACACTCGGCCCAGGTCGGATCCCGTTGACTCAGAAGCTGGTCTATTCGGCCGGGGGCTTCGCGATCACGCTCCTGATCTCGTCGACGGCGCTCTTCTTGCTCAACTTCTACACCGACGTGGCGCTCGTCCCGCCGGCGATCGCGAGCTCGGCGTTGCTGATCGGCAAGACCTGGGACACGATCAATGATCCATTGATGGGCTGGTTGAGCGATCGCACGCGTTCGCGCCACGGCCGACGGCGCGTGTATCTCGTCTATGGCGCGCTGCCGCTGGCGCTGACCACGCTCCTGCTCTTTGCTGTGCCGCGCGGCCTCGACTCGTTCTGGGCCTTCGTCTGGATCGCGCTGACCTACTCGATCTTCGACACGCTCTTCACCCTGGTCAGCGTGCCGTACAACGCACTCGGCTCCGAGATGACCGACGACTACGACGAGCGCACCAGCCTGATGGCGGTCGGCGCCGTTGGCACGGTGCTCGGTTATATGCTCGGTGGTGTCGCGACACGCACGCTCGTCAGCCGCTTCACCGATCCTGGCGTCGGCTATCTGGCGGTTGGCGCGATCTTTGGCGCGCTGGCCGGGCTTGGGTTGGCGCTTGTCGCGTGGCGCGTCCGTGAGCCGCGTCGCGCCATCCTACCGGCGCCGCAGCCGTTCGTCGGCGCGATCTGGGCGACGCTGCGCAACGGGCCGTTCCGCGTTCTGCTGATCGCGTTCAGCCTCGTGCGGCTGGGGTTCACGCTGCTTCAGACGATGCTGATCTACCACGTCACCTATGTGCTCGGCGGGTTGCTGCCGGTTGAGACCGTGCTGGTGATCCTGTTCGTCATCATCGGCATCGGGGTCCCCGTCTGGAAGCGCGTGGCCGATCGCTGGGGCAAGGCGTTTGGCTACGGCCTGGGGATTGGGCTGTCGGCGGTGGGGATCGGCGGCCTGTACGTCGCCGACGCCGGGTCGCCGTGGCTGATCTATGTCCTGATCGGCGTCACCGGCATGGGCATGTCCGCGCATTGGGTGCTGCCGTGGGCGCTGCTGCCCGACGTGGTCGACGCCGGCCCGGCTGGCGCGCGCGAGGCCGGCGTGTACTACGGCGTCTACGGGCTGACCGACAAGATCATGCGCACGCTCGGCGTCACGCTGCCGGGCTACGTGTTGCAGGCCGTCGGCTACGTGCCCAACGTGGCGCAGAGCCCAGACGTCCTCACGGCGATCCGCGGGCTCTTCGCCCTGGCGCCCGCGCTCCTGCTGCTGCTCACCCTGCCGCTCCTGCTGCGCTACCCGCTCGACAGGCGCGCGACGGCTCCGGCGTCGAGCGAGACTCAGGCGCTGGTCGGCGACTAGCCCGTTGTCAGGTCCTGGCGCGGGAGCAGGCGCAGATGTGCGGAGTTGATCCGCAGACCCACCGTCGCGCCCTCGGCGTGGATCTGTGACGGGGTATAGTCGACCACGAACAGGGCCTGATTGCCGACCTCCACGTCGTATTCGGCCGTCTGCCCGAGATAGGCGGCGCCCATGATCTCACCCTGCACGGCCCCGTCTTCGGTGGACGCCACGATCTGGATCGCGTCGGGGCGGATGACCAGGTAAGCCTCGGAGCCCGGGGCGAGGTCGGCGCGCGCAGGGACCGCGAAGGACTGGCCCAGCGCGTTGACGTGCGCGCAATCCCCTTCGATATCCGTTACCACCGTCGGTACGAAGTTCGCCCTCCCGATGAAGTCCGCCACAAACGCGGTCTGCGGCTCGGCGTAGATCTCGCGCGGCAACCCGACCTGCTCGACCTGCCCGGCGCGCATGACGACGATCCGATCCGAGAGGCTCATGGCCTCGGCCTGATCGTGTGTGACGTAGACGGCGGTTACGCCGAGGCGTTGCTGCAGCCGGCGCAGTTCCATGCGCATCTGCAGGCGCAGCTTGGCGTCGAGGTTCGACAGCGGTTCATCGAACAGCAGGACCTTGGGCTTCATGACCAGGGCGCGGGCCAACGCCACGCGCTGTTGCTGTCCACCGGAGAGCTGGTGCGGGCTGCGCGCGTCCATGCCTGTCAGGTTGATCAGATGCAGGACGATGTCGACCTGTTCGCGGATCTCGCTCTCGCGCAGACGCTTGAGCCGCAGGCCGTAGGCGATGTTCTCGTAGACGCTCAGATGCGGGAAGAGCGCGTACGACTGGAACACCATCGTCATCTGACGCTGGTTCGGCGGCACGACGGTGATGTCCTGACCATCGAGCAGGATCTGGCCGCTGGTCGGGAACTCGAAGCCCGCGAGCATGCGCAGGGTCGTCGTCTTGCCGCAGCCCGACGGGCCGAGCAACGTGATGAACTCGCCGGGAGCGATGGTCAGGGTGACACCGTCGACAGCGCGCACCGGGCTTTGATGGCCCGGCGACGTGAACTCCTTGACGACGTTGCGCAGTTCGAGCGAACCCGGACGTGGTGCGGTGGACATCGGTTAACCCCCGAGGCTGGCCTGGCGTTCGGCGCCCGTGGTGGAGCCGATGACGCGATAGAGCAGGGCGATCGCGACGAGCACGATGACGATCAGGATGACGCAGTACGCGAAGGCGTTGCCGAAGCGCCCGGCGTCGGCCTCGGTGAAGATCTGGGCCACCATGATCTTGGTGTACGGCGTCGTCAGGAAGATGATGGCCGAGAGCGACGTCATCGAACGCGCGAAGGCGTAGACCATGCCCGAGAGCACGGCCGGGCGGATCAACGGCAGCGTGATCCGCTGGAACGTCGCGGCAGAGTCGGCGCCCAGGTTGAGCGAGGCCTCCTCGAGCACCGGGTCGATCTGCTGAAGCGTGGCGGTGCCGTTGCGGACGCTGGCGGGCATCGACCGCGCCGCGAACGCCAGGACGATCACGGCCGCACCGCCGAGCAGACCGGCGCCGCCGGCGAGCTTCGGCACCAGCGTGAACCCGGCGATCTCGATGGGCTGGTTGTAGGCCAGGACGTACCCGATGCCCAACACCGTCCCGGGGACGGCCAGGCCGAGCATCGAAGCGAAATCCAGAGCGCCGCGGCCCGGGAACTTCCGGCGCGTGACGAGATACGCGACAAGGGTGCCGATCAGGGCGGCGATGGGCATCGAGATCCCGGCCAGGATGACGGTGGTCACCATTGCCTGTGAGCCGTAGCCGAAGAGCACGAACTTGAAGTTGTCGAGCGTGAACGTGTAGTCGATGCCGAACAGCCGGGTGAAGGCCCCGACGAGCACGGTGCCGTAGATCAGAACGATGAGCGCGGCCACCGACGCCACGGCGGCGAACAACGTCCAGCGCGCCAGCGGCGACGAGATCAGGCGCGGCGTGCCGGCCGGCTTGCCGGTGACGGTGACATACGACTTGCGGTTGACGATGTAGTTCTGGGCCAGGAACAGCGCCAGCGTCGGCACCAGCAGGTTCACCGAGAGCACGGCCCCGGCGATCATGTCGTACTCGCCGATGATGGCGATGTAGATCCTGGACGCCAGCACCGTGAAGTCGCCGCCCAGCGCGAGCGGGTTGCCGAGGTCGGCCATGGCCTCGACGAAGAGCAGGAGGAACGAGCCCAGGATCCCGGGGACCAGGATCGGCACGGTCACGGTCCGGAAGACGTGCCAGCGGCTCGCGCCCAGGTTGATGGCGGCCTCGTCGAGCGCGGGGTTGAGGGCGCGCATCATCCCGAGCAGGCCAATATAGGCGGCCGGGAAGAACGACAGGCTGAGCACCAGCGTCAGGCCGTCGAGGCCGTAGATGTCGTAGCGCAGGCCGAACAGGCGGTACGTGATCAGGCCGCTCCGCCCGAACAGGCTGATGACGGCCAGGGCCACCGCGAACGGCGGCGAGATGATTGGAAGCAGCGCGAGCCAGTGCAGCAGCCGCTTGAACGGCACGTCGACCCAGACCTGGACGAAGGCGAAGAGGAACGCCAGCGCGGTGCCGAACGTCGCGACGGCGGCGCCCATCACAAGCGTGTTGATCGCGATGCGTTGGAAGGTCTCGCGGCCGAGCACCACAGCGAACTCGGCCAGGCCCTCGGGCGACAGGGTGAGCGCCAGCATCCGCAGCAGGGGCCAGACGATGCCCAACGCCAGGAAGACCACGGCCAACACCAGGCCGCCCGAGAGCGTCCAATCGCCCAACCATTGCCGCACGGCCTGCAGGGGAGAAGACATGCGCATAGAAGCGTCAATCGGCGGGGCCCGGCCCGCTCAATGCAGGCCGGGCCCCGTGAGAAGGCGGGAGGCTCCCGCGGCGGTTCAGTCCTTCGGCGCCGGCGCGATCTCGGCGTCGAAGCGCTCGGTCACGGCCTGGCGGTTCTCGCCGGCCGAGACGAAGTCGTAGTCGACGATGTTGACCTCGCTCAGGACCACCGATCGCTCCGAGACCTTGGCGTCGGGCAGGGTCGGCAACTGGTACGACTTGACGGTGGCGCCGATCTCCTGGGCTTCGGTCGTCAGTGTCCAGTCGACCCACATGCGCGCGGCCTCGGGCTCGGGCGCGTTCTTGATGATGCCCACGCCGCCGATCTCGTAGCCGGTGCCTTCGGCCGGGAAGCTGAGGGCCAGCGACGTCATGCCTTCGTCGATGAACTTCACGCAGTCGTGCGAGAAGATCACGGCCACCGCCGCCTCGCCGCGCCCGACCATCTGGCCCGGCGCCGAACCCGACTTGGTGTACTGCAGGATGTTCTTGTGCAGATCGGTGAAGTAGGTGAACGCCTGATCGATGTCGCCGCCGTCAAGGGTCACCTGCGTCCAGAACGCCGTGAACGCCGTGCCCGAGGTCGCGGGGTGCGCCATGACCACCTGGCCCTTGAGCGCCGGGTCGGTCAGGTCGCTCCACGCGTCGGGCATCTCTACGCCCAGGCTGGCGAGCACGTCAGTGTTCGAGCAGAAGCCGAGCGCGCCGACGTAGGTCCCGGTCCAGCTGCCGGCGGCGTCCTTGTACTTGGCCGGGACGGCAGCGGCATTGGGCGAGACGTAGGCCTCCAGAAGGCCTTCGGCGTTTGCGGCGATGTAACCATCAGCCGGGCCGCCGAACCAGACGCTGAACTCGGGCGCTGCGGCGCTTGCGCGCAGCCGGGCGAGCGACTCACCTGACGACATGCGCACGTAGGCGGTCTTGATGCCGGTCTTGGCCTCGAAAGCCTGGACCATGGCCTGGCACCAATCTTCCTGCGGGGTGCACAACACGGTCAGCGTGGTTGGGGCAGCGGCAGCTGGAGCCGTCGCCTCGGCCTCGGGCGCGGCCGGCGTGGCCGGCGCACAGGCCGACAGAACCAGGGCGCTGATACTGATGGCAAGCGTGATCGTGCGGTTCATTCGTGCTGACATACATCCTCCTCGATGCGGACATGACCTGAAGGGAGTATGGCATGACCCACACGACGGGGCTGTAACGCTCCGGTACATTTCGGTCACGGCGCCGTTACCTTGCGCCTTTCGACCCGGGTTCTCTACGAATTCCGTAATCTGCTGGCACGGCTCAGCCAGCCGGGTGCTGCGCGGAAGCCGCCGAGCACGCCGATTTCCGTAAGATCACGTCGGCTGAACCCGACAGTCTCCTCACCCAGAAACTCAGACGGATCATGGCAGGTCAGCCGCTTCGGCCCTGGCTCTCACACGGGTGCGGGATCGTCGGGCGATGACAGGGTGTAGCCGACGCCGCGAACCGTGTGGAGGTAGCGCGGATGCTCCGGGTCCGGCTCGATCTTTTGACGAAGCCTGTAGACCGCGGTCTTGACCATCTCCTTGCCGCCGCCGAGTTGATCGGTCTGCCAGGCCTGCTTCAACAGCGCCTGCCAGGTGAGGACGCGCCCGGCATGCGTCGCCAGGCTGAGCAACAGCTGGAACTCGACCGGCGTCAGGTCGAGGCGCGCGCCGTCGTACGTCGCCTGGCGGGCTACCGGGTCGATCTGGATCGGCCCAAGCCCGACAGGGCGTGGCCCGCTCTGTGTGCGGCGCAGGACAGCCTGGGCGCGCAGGACGAGCTGGCGCGGACTGAAAGGCTTGGTCACGTAGTCATCGGCGCCCAGCTCGAAGCCGCGCACGATGTCCTCGTCCTCTTTGCGCGCCGTGAGCAGGATCACGGGCGTCGTCGACGTCTCGCGGATCTGGCGGCAGACGGTCAGCCCGTCGATCTTGGGAAGCATGACGTCCATGACGACAAGGGCCGGCGCTCCGGCGTGAAAACGCTCGAGGGCCTGTTCGCCGTCGTACGCTTTGAGCGTGCGATAGCCGGCGGTCTCGAGGGCGAAGGCGATGATCCCGGCCATCTGTGGCTCATCGTCGACGACCAGGATCAGGGGGGCGTCAGTCATCCAGCGTGCTCCGCAGTGTATCCGTCCAGATCGGCAGCGTGAACATGAAGGTCGTGCCCTGGCCGAGCTGGGTGTCGACAAGGATGCGGCCGCCGTGCTGTTCGATGAGCTGCTGGCTGATCACGAGGCCAAGGCCAGTCCCATCGCCCAGCGGCCGGCCGCTCGCGAACTTGTGGAACAGACGGCGACGATCCTCGATGGCCATGCCGAAGCCATCATCGGTGACCGAGACGGTCAACACGGCGTCGGCCTGCGATAGCACCACGTAGATCTGGCCGCCGCGGGTCGTATGCCGGCTGGCGTTGTGGAGCAGATTCGTGAGCACCTGCTGATACGCGGCGCCGTCGGCGCGTGCGGGTGGCAGGATCTGCGGGGCATGGACGTGGATCGTCTGTTCCTTCATCGTGACGATCGGGCGCATGCCACGTGCGACCTGGCGGGTCAGCACCTTCAGGTCGGTAGGCTGGATCCGGAGCCGAAACAGGCCGGCCTCGATCCGGGCCTGGGTGAGCAGATCCTCGGCCAGCGAGATCGTCCGCTCGCAGTTCTGGCTGATCGTTTCGAGGAAGGTCTGTTGTGGCGTGGTCAAAGGCCCGGGTGTGCCGTCAAGGAGAAGGTCGGCCGCGCCTTTGACCATGGCCAACGGCGTGCGGATCTCATGCGAGAGCATCGACACGCGATCGGCACGTAGCTCGGCCAGTTGTTTGAGCCGATCGGCCTCGAGCCGCTGTCTGTGGAGTTCGCGGGCGTTGGAGATCTGCAGGTAGCCGCCGAGCAGGCTCATGGCCACGGCGCCGCCCCAGGCCCAGGCCTGATCCGTCCACCAGGCCAGGGTCAGCGTCGCCGGAAGTCCGATCAGCCAGACTGCCAGGGCCCCGTTCGACTTGAGGGCAGGCATCCCGATCCGCATACGCTGATTCTGCCATGAAACGACCAGGCCCCGCCTGCGCGTCAGGGCGACCCGGGCCATTGCAAACGTAATGGCGCCATCCCGCATGGTTGAATAACGTGTCGCGCGAAGGGGCCGTGTGGGTCGGTCGGGGCTTCACCCGACCGACACACACGTCCCCTTCGCTCGAGAAAGCCAGCCAGGCGTTGAAGATGGGATGGCCTTGCGGGACAACGCGTCAGAGATCCTGGTCGCAGGCTGACGCACATGGGTTTCGCCTGACAGCGGGCAGGATCAGCCTGCCGTTCATGGCGGCCATTCGCCGCGCAGATCAGGCCGCCGCCAGGATCGTGGCTGCCACCTCACCGCGTGGGACCGCGCGCTGCTCACGGGTGGACAGATCCTTGAGCATGACCACGCCGTTGGCGACCTCATCGGGCCCGACGATCAGGGCATAGCGCGCGCCCACGGCGTCGGCGTACTTGAGTTGCTTGTCGAGCTTGATCGCTTCAGGGTACCACTCGGTCTTGACGCCGGCCGCGCGCAGTTCGGCGGCGAGCTTCAAGGCCTCGTCCTGCATCTCGGGCTTGAAGACCGTGACGAGCGCCTGGGTCGGCGCGGCGCGCAGCCCGGCGGCCTTGCCGTACTTCTGCGCGACGAGGCCGATCACGACGTCGCCCATCGCGAAGCCGACGCCTGGCAGGCGATCGCCGCCGACGTCGCCGACGAGGTTGTCGTAGCGGCCACCGCCGAGGATGGCCCGGAACTCACCCTCGCGGTCGCGGGCCTCGAAGACCGTGCCGGTGTAGTAGTCGAGGCCGCGGATGACGGTCGGGTCGTATTCGAGATACGGCGCGATGCCCAAAGCCGTCGCGGCGTTCACGAAGGCCTGGCACTCCTCTGACTTGCGCCAGAGCTCTGTATCCGCCAGCAGGCTCTTCAGACCAGTGAGTTGTTCGTCGGTCACGCCCAGTTCAGCAGCATAGCGATCCCACGCCTCGGCCGACATCTTGTCGCGGCGATCGATCAGACGGAAGACGTCGCGCTTGCGCTCGGTCAGGCCCAGCGCCGCGATCTCGGCGTCCATCAGGCGGCGGTTGTTGAACTGGATGCGCACATCGTTCGGGCCGAGGCCGATGTTGGCGAAGAAGGTCGCGGGCACGGCGGCGAGCTCGGCGTCGGCGGCCGGGCTATCGACGCCCAGCAGGTCGACGTTCCACTGGAAGAACTCGCGCGAGCGGCCCTTCTGTGGGCGTTCGTAGCGCCAGAAGGGCCCGAAGCTCCACCAGCGGATGGGGCGGGGCAGCAGGCCCTGCCGGGCCGCGACCATGCGCGCCAGCGACGGCGTCAGTTCAGGCCGCAGCGTGATCTGGTCGCCGCCGCGGTCGTTGAAGACGAAGGCCTGTTCCTTGACCAGTTCCTCGCCGGACTTCGCCGCGTACAGGTCGAGCGTTTCGAGGAAGGGCCCGTCCCACTCCTGATAGCCGAAGGCCTGGGCCGCGGCGCGCATGTTGGCATACAGCCAGTTGCGCAGCGCCAACTGCTCCGGATAGAACTCGCGCGTGCCTTTGACGGTAGGGACCTTGTTCTTCATGGTGCTTCCTCAAACAAAAACGCGGGCTTCGGGCCCGCGTGGAGAGATCTCGATGCCTGGGCGGCCCGTTCGCTACTCGTGCAGAGGGTGATGATGAGCGTGCCGCCAGTTGAACATAGGTCGATTATACGCGAGTTGTCTACAGCCACCCGCGCATGAAGACGTACGCGTGCCCGGGCGAGTTGTCAGACCGCTTCAGGCCAGTAAGCCTTGTACGCGGATGGCGCGGATCGGAACGGATGACGCGGAGCGATTGTCGATGAATTCCGTGCGATCCGCTCAGAACGGCGTCATCCGCGTACCAGTTCCTGGATTCGCCCCAGTCCCTCGATTTTGGACGCTCGCCGTTTATTAAATATAATTACGATTGGAAACACAAAAATACGCTTCGATATGACATTATGTCACACAATCCGCGTATCCCCTCACATCGCATCCTGGCCTTGACGGCTTCCGACTCTGAGGTGGACCGCCTGGAGGCGGTGACCAAGGCGCTGGGATCGGACAAGCGGTTGAGCATTCTGAAGTACCTGGGAACGCACACCGCCAGCGTCCTCGAAATCGCCGAGGCGCTCGACATCCCGGCATCGACCGCCACGCAGCACATCAATGTGCTTGAGAACGCTGGCCTGATCCAGACCGATCTGCAGCCTGCCAGTCGCGGCCTTCAGAAGATGTGCGCGCGTGTCTACGACCAGATCGTCATTCAGTTGCCGGCGCAAATGCTTCCGGAGGAGGCCATGGTCGATGTGGCGATGCCGATCGGGGCCTACACTAACGCCGAAGTCGTGCCGACCTGCGGCCTGGCCGGTGAGTGGGGTCTGATCGGTCATCTCGACGAGCCGACCACGTTCTTCGAGCCCGAGCGCGTGCATGCGCAGCTTCTCTGGTTCCGCCGCGGCTTCGTCGAGTACCGCTTTCCGAATCGATTGCCGCCGGGTCTTTCGCTCGACGCCATTGAGGTGAGCTTTGAAGCCTGTTCTGAAGCGCCGCTCCATCACGCCAACTGGCCTTCGGATATCACGGTCTGGATCAATGGCTGTGAGGTCGGCACCTGGACGAGCCCGGCCGACTTCGGCGGGGAGCGTGGCGCGCTGACCCCGCAGTGGTGGGATGACAACAACACGCAGTTCGGGCTGCTCAAGGTGTGGAAGGTTGCCGCGAACGGCAGCTATATCGACGGCCTGCGCGTGTCGAATGTGCGCCTGGCGGACCTGGGCATTGATGTGGGCGGCACGATCACGGTCCGCATCGGCATCAAGTCTGACGCCCATAACATCGGCGGCCTGAATCTGTTTGGCAGCAAGTTCGGAAACTACCCGCAGGACATCATCCTCAAGCAACGCTATCACCGCGATGGAACGTCGGCCCGGCTCGAGACGGGTTCGGCGAATCCGAAACCCGCTGTGACGTCACGCGTCGTAGCCGCTCAAACCGTGAAAGGAGGTGACACGCATCCTGCCGGACCCAGTCGTTCGTCTGACTTCACAACCTGACAAAGACCCCTTCTGGAGGAGACCGCGATGAAACGACCCATGCAGCGCTCTTTCCCGATCCTTCTCACGGCCGCACTGATGGCAGCGGCCTGCGCGCCAGCCGCGGCGGAACCGACCGCCACATTGCCCCCGGCGGCGACCGCCGGCCCGATCGCGACGGCAGTGCCCAGCGAGTGCGGCACCGTTCAACTTCAGTATTGGAATCCCTTCACCGGCCCGGACGGCCCGTTCATGGGCCAGATGGTCGACGCCTTCAACGCCGAGCATCCCGAGATCCAGGTGACGATGACCAGCCAGGGCGAGTACTACACGCAGCTCACGACGGCCGCGGCCGCCGACACGCTGCCCGACGTGGCCATCGTTCACGCCGACCAGGTGGCGACCCAGGCCTTCCGCAACGTCCTGCGGCCGATCGACGAGCTCGTGGCGTCGGCCCAGATCGACGGCAGTGACTTCCCCGAAGCCGTCTGGGCGGCCGGCGAAGTCGCCGGGCAACGCTACGCGATCCCGCTCGACATCCACCCGATGACGATGTTCTACAACGCCGATTTGCTCGAGGCGGCCGGCATCACGACGCCGCCGACAAACGGCGAGGAGTTTGCAGCGGCGGCCACGGCCATGACGTCGGGCGACAACAAGGGCTTCGACATCACCGGCGGCTTCCCGGTGCAACAGATCTTTCAGCAATTGCTGCACCAGTTCGGCGGCAGTGAGTTCAACGCCGACGGCACCGAGGCGACCTGGAACAGCGAAGCCGGCGTGCAGGCGATGCAGTGGATGCTCGATGCTCAACAAAACTGGTCGGAGCCCAACCTCGAGGTCGACGCCGAGTTGAATGCCTTCAAGACCGGCACGGTCGGCATGATCTGGAACGGCATCTGGCAGACGACGAACGTCACGGGCGAAGGCGTCGAGTTCCGCGGCATGGCCACGGCCGTGCCGCAGATCGGGCCGAACCCGGCCACCTGGGCCGGCTCGCACCAGTTCACGCTGCCGACTCACGGCACGATCGACCCGTGCAAGGACGCGGCGGCCGGCATCTTCATCAAGTACATGCTCGACAACTCGGTCACGTGGGCCAAGGCCGGCCAGATCCCGGCCAGCCAGTCGGTCCGCGCAAGCGAGGCGTTCATGGCCGTCGAACCGCAGGCCTCGATCGCGCCGTCGATCGAGAACGCGATCTTCCCACCGTCGGTCCCGGGAATCACCGATGCCTTCGGACCCCTCGGCGAGGCGGTCGGTTCGCTCATGAACGGCACGGCCACCGACATCCAGGCCACCCTCGATGACTCGGTGTCGCGCGCCAACGAGATCCTGACGCAGAACCGCGACACGTACGGCGACACGCCGTAACGGACCGCAGACGGCGCCGGGTGACGAATGACGAAAGACGAATGACGAAGGGCGCCTGGATGGGCCATCCACCCTTCGTCGTTCGTCATTCGTCCTTCGTCGCGCCGAAGGCGCTCCTCTGGAAAGGCAGGTGCCTATGGCCACGACGGCCACTCAAGTGAACGCAGTGCCCCGAACCGGAAAGCCGGGCCGCAGGACGAGCCTTGTGCCGTACCTGTTCATCCTGCCGCACCTGATCTTCTTCGCGATCTTCATCGGCTATCCGTTCTTCAACGGCATCTACATCAGCTTCCTCAACTTCGACTACCTGCGGCCCGACGCGACGCGTTTCGTGGCGTTTCAGAACTACATCGATCTCTTCACGCCGGGATCGGTCAAGTTCCAGGAGTTCTGGAATTCCATGCGCGTGACCGTGGAGTTCGTGGTGTACAGCGTCCCGCCGCTTGTGCTGATCCCGCTCTTTCTGGCGGTATTGCTCAACGCGAAAGTACCGGGCCGCGAGTTCTTCCGCAGCGTGCTCTTCGCGCCGTGGGTGCTCTCGTGCGCCGTGATCTCGCTGATCTGGTGGTGGATCTTCCAGAGCCAGGGTGGGTTGCTCAACAGCTATCTCGACCAGCTCGGTCTGCCGACGCCACGCTGGTTGTCGACGATGCCATACGCGATGGTGAGCATCGTGGTCGCCACCATCTGGTGGACGATGGGCTACAACATGATCATCCTGCTGGCCGCGCTGCAGGACATCCCCGAGTATCTCTATGAGGCTGCGTCGATCGACGGCGCCAACGGCCGGCAGATGTTCTGGAACATCACACTGCCGCTGTTGCAGCCAGTGCTGTTGTTCATCGTCACGACCACGATCATCGCTTCGTTCAATCTGCTCGGCCAGCCGATGATGATGACCCGCGGCGCGCCGGCCCAGCCCGGCGGCGGCGGCGCGACAGAGCCTGTGATGTTGCGGATCTTCAACGAGGGCTTCGTCAGGCCGTTCCAGGGCAGCGCCGCGGCCATGTCGCTGATCACGGCCATCCTGATGATGGCCTTCTCGTACGTGAACTTCCGGGTGTTGAGGCGGCAAGAATGACGCAAGCGCCTGCGGCGCGACGAATGACCAACGACGAAGGACGAAAGGCGCCTCGATGGGCCGCTCAACCTTCGTCATTCGTCCTTCGTCTTTCGTCAACAGTTTTCGGGAGGAGCCACCCATGACCACCACGCAACCCTCCGAACGTCCGGCCGGGCTGAGCTACCGGCAACAGCAATGGATCGAGCGTGCCGCGGTCTATGCGGTGCTCGGGCTGGCGGCCTTGATCGTGATCGTGCCGCTGTTGTGGATGTTGTCGACGTCGTTCAAGTTGAAGTCGCAGCTCTTCCTGACCGAGATCTACTGGATCCCGAGGACGATCACGCTCGAGAACTACACGCGCCTGCTCGGCAACCCGGCCACGCCGATCGTGCGCTGGTTCATCAACACGGTCGGGGTCGCGACGGTCTCGACGATCCTTGTGCTGTTCGTCGACTCGCTGGCCGGCTATGCCTACGCGCGCCTCAACTTCCCGGGGCGCAACCAGATCTTCGCGCTGCTGATCGCCACGCTGTTTCTGCCGGGCGTCATGTTCCTGGTGCCGAACTTCGTGACGACGTACCGCCTGGGTCTGCTCAATAACTACGCGGGTGTGATCATCCCGGGGTTGGCCGGGGTCTTCGGCGTGTTCTTCATGCGCCAGTTCTTCGCCAGCATCCCCAGTGAGCTCGAGGAGGCCGCGCAGATCGACGGAGCCACGACGTTCCAGACGTTCTTTCAGGTCGTGCTGCCCCTCGCTCGACCGGCGCTGGCGACCCTGGCCGTGATCTCGTTCCTGGCGAGCTGGAACGACTTCCTCTGGGCACTCCTGATTCTCAAGGATCGCGACCTGATGACCCTGCAGCCCGGCCTGCGCACCCTGCAGGGCGCCTACACATCGGAGTATGCGTTGATGATGGCCGGGGCCGTGGTCGTCGCGATCCCGGTGCTGATCATCTATGCCTTCCTGCAGCGCTACATCGTCCAGAGCGTGGCCACGACCGGCCTGAAGGGATAACGCATGCGCTCTCGAGTCCTTCTGTCGATCGCGGCGCTGGTGCTGACGGGCTGCGCGCCGGCTGCGGCTGACCCGACGCCAACGGTCACGGCCGTCGCGACGGATGCGCCAACCTCGTCAGCGCCCACGTCGACGCTGCCACCGCCGGATGGGACCTTCCAAAATCCGGTGTTCCGACAGGACTTCGCCGACCCTGCCATCTTGCGGGTCGGCGACACCTATTACGCCTACGCCACGAACGCGTCAGGCCGCAACATCACGGCGGCCCGCTCGACGGATCTCGTCAACTGGGAGTTGCTGCCCGACGCCATGCCGGCGCTGCCGAAGTGGGCCAAGCTCACCGGCGGCCTGACCTGGGCGCCCGAGGTGATCGAGATCGACGGCACCTTTGTGCTGTATTTCACCACGCGCGACAAAGAGTCGAACAAGCAGTGCGTCGGGGTGGCGACGAGCGACAGGCCTGAGGGCAAGTTCCGGTCGGCCGGCGATGAGGCGCTGGTCTGCCAGGCGCAGGAGGGCGGCACGATCGACGCCAGTCCGTTCCGCGACGCGGACGGCACACTCTACCTGTACTACAAAAACGACGGCAACTGCTGTGGCATCCCAACCTACCTGTATGTGCAGAAGCTGTCGGCCGATGGCCTGACCCTCGAAGGCGAAGCGACACGGTTGGTGCGCAACGATGTTCAGTGGGAGGGCGGGGTGGTCGAAGCGCCGACGATGGTCCTCCACGACGGCGGCTACTACCTGTTCTTCTCGGCCAACAACTACGCCGGGCACGAATATGCGGTTGGATACGCGACCTGTGTGTCGGCCCTGGGCCCGTGCGAGGATGCGCCTGAGAACCCGATCCTGGCGAGCCGGCTCAAGCCACCGCCGATGATCATCGGCCCCGGCCACCAGACCGTGCTCGATCTCGACGGTCAGACCTGGCTGCTGTACCACGCCTGGGAGGTCATCGGCGAGAGCCGGCGTGGCGATCGTCGTTTTCTCTACCTCGACAGACTGGACTGGGTCGACGGCAAGCCCGTCGTCCGCGGACCCACGACCGATCCGCAGGCGGTGCCGTGACTTCGTGGACCGCAGACGGCAGACCGCGGACCGCCGTCGTTTCTTGAATCTGAGTGCGCCTCAGCCCGATGGTCTGCGGTCCGCGGTCTGCCGTCTGCGGTCTTTCACGACGTGCTTCTTATGCAAGATCACTCCTTCCTGTGGGCCACCGGCATCGAAGACACGTTTGTGCCTCAGGCCAGGCCTGGCCTGAGGGCGCTCGACGAGTATGTGTTGACCCAGCATGACAGGTTGTGGCGGTCGGACTTCGACCTGATCGCTGAGACGGGTGTGCAGGCGCTGCGCTGGGGCCTGCCGTGGTATCGCATCCAGCCGGCGCCGGATCAGTGGGACTGGGCCTGGGCGGACCGGGCGCTCGAGTACCTGGTGAACGTCAGGGGTATCACGCCGATCCTGGATCTGATGCACTACGGCACGCCGCTGTGGCTCGACAACAGCTTCATCAACGCCGACTATCCGTTGCGCGTGGCCGAGTACGCGCAGGCCGTGACGGCGCGCTACAGGTCACTGGTGCGCTACTACACGCCGCTGAACGAGCCGATGGTCAACGCCGAGTTCAGCGGCAAGCGGGCGGAGTGGCCGCCGTATCTCAGCGGCGACGACGGCGACGTGAAGCTGACGCTGGCTTTGGCGCGCGGCATCGTGCTCACCAGCCAGGCGATCCGGGCCGAGCAGCCCGACGCCGTCCTCGTGCAGGTCGAGGCGCTGTGGCGCACCGAGACCGACGACGAGGCGCTCAAGGACGAGGTGGCGGCATCAAACGAACGCCAGTACCTGTGTTTCGACCTGACCACGGGTCGCCTGGGCGACACGCATCCGCTGCTCCCCTATCTGCGCCGGCATGGTGTGGACGATCACGATCTGACCTGGTTCAAGGATCAGGCAGTGGCCTTCGACGTCTTTGGCGCGAACTTCTATCCCTGGTCGTACAACAGGCTTGTCATCGATGGAAAGGGCAAAGCGCGCCGAGCCCCACACCCGACCACTGGCGGTCGCATCGAACATGTGCTGCGCGAAGCGCATCAGCGATCCGGTCTGCCGGTGATGATCACTGAGACGTCAGCCAGGGCGCCAGTCTCGGGCCGGGCGACGTGGATGGATGAGACCATCGACGTGGTGCGACGGCTGCGGCGCGAGGGCCTGCCGGTCGTGGGCTATACCTGGTTCCCGGCCTTCACCATGATCGACTGGGCCTACCGGCGCGGGCGACGGCCGCTGCGCGATTACCTGCTGCATCTCGGTCTGTACGACTCAGCGTATGACACCAAGGGCCTGCTGGTGCGGCATGCGACAGAACTCGTCGAGCGCTTTCGACGGCACATGGCGACTCCCATGCCCGACGTCGGCGAAACCGGGTAGCATGGGGGGCTGCCCTATGACCTACACCAACCCCATCCACCGCAGTCCCTGTCCCGATCCCTTTGTGCTCAAACACGCCGGCGTCTACTGGTGCTACGTGACCGGCTTTCAGACGGATGGGCGCGCCTTCGGCGTACGCCACTCGCGCGATCTCGTCCACTGGACCGACGTCGGTGGTGCGCTCGACCGGCTGCCGGCCGGCGCGCTCGATGTGCCCGACACGTGCTACTGGGCGCCCGAGGTCTCGTACGACAACGGCCGGTTCTACATGTATTACAGCGTCGGCAACGAAGAGCACATGCAGATCCGGGTCGCGGTGGCCACACACCCGGCCGGCCCGTTCGTCGATCGCGGTCTGCGCCTGACTCCTGAGCCGTTCGCTATCGACGCCCACGTCTTCACCGACGATGACGGCGCGCGCTACCTGTTCTACGCCACCGACGACCTCACGCGTGATCGCGTCGGAACGGGCACGGCCATGGATCGCCTGGTCGATTGGTTCACGTTGGCCGGCGAGCCACGGCCGGTGACGCGCGCAAAGTTCGACTGGCAGATCTACGACCCGAAGCGCGAGGCGAAGGGCGGGGCCTGCTGGCACACCATCGAAGGCCCGAGCGTGATCAAGCATGACGGCCGCTATTATCAATTCTTCAGCGGTGGCAACTGGCAGAACGACACCTACGGCGTTGGCTACGGCGTGACAACCGACCTTGAGGCTCCGCGCGAGTGGGATCAGCCCTGCGACGGCGACGCGTTCCTGCCGCTCCTGCGCTCGCGCCCGGAGGCTGGCGTGTACGGTCCGGGCCACAACTCGATCGTGCGCGGGCCAGACAACCGCGAGCAGTTTGTCGTCTACCACCGTTGGGACCTCGACACTCAGCAACGCATCCTGGCGATCGATCGTCTCGATTGGGTCGACGGGGCGCCGGTGGTGCGCGGTCCGACGAGCGCGCCGCAGCCCGATCCGGCTGCGCCGCAGATCGTCGGGTTTGCGGCTTTCGAGCGTGCCGAGGGCGTTGAGGCCGACGCCGACCGACTGGTGCTCTCGCCTCATCTCGGTGAAGGCGTGGCGCGTCTGGCCGTGCCGGCGGGTCGCTTCCTGGTAGAGGTCAGCGTGCAGGCGCTCGGCGCGAACCCGGTCGGCCAGTTGGGCCTGCAGCTGTGCCGAGGGGCGGAGGTCCTGGCGGACGTGAGCCTGACATCGATCGATGGGTCGGCGGCAGTGAAGCTCGCTGGCGATGATGCACGGGCGTTGCCGGTGGGCTTCGACCTGGGCGTCTTGCATCGGCTGCAGCTCGACGTGGACGGCGACCGAGCCACGCTCCAGGTTGACCCGCCTGTGACCCGGGTGCCCATGCCCCTGGCCGAACGGCCGACGCATCTCTGCCTGAAGGCGGTCGGCGTGCGCGCGGCGTTTGTGGGCTTCGCGCTGACGGCGGGATTCTAACCTTGGACCTGTCAGGTCCACCCGCGGTTCTCGGGAATCAAAGGGCATTCAAAAAACGCATTCAACAAAATCGGGCCTAAATTCTAACCCGGTCCAGCTGGGCTCCGGCCGCGTACAATGGCGCTCTGCCATGTCGACGCCGAATCCCCCTGGGGTGCCGCTCCTTGAGCTGCGCGCGCGCCTGCTCCGTCCGCTCCTCATCGCGACAGCTGCCCTCAGCCTGCTCTACCTGATCGCGGGCTCGGCGGGGGTGAGCACCACCGGGCTCTTCCCCTGGGATGGCCTCGGCCTGCTTGCGCTGTGTGCCTTGTGCGCCTGGCTTGTCCGCGGCGGCTCCACGCGCGTGGCGCTGGCGGCCGCGCTGCTGTTGGCCGGCATCAGCCAGCCCATCATCTACGCCTCACAGACGTTCGGCCTCGACCACCCGATCAACGGCCTCTTCCTCGTTGGCGTGGTGCTGTGCGGCCTCCTGATCGGCGGCTGGTTCGTCGCGGCGTGGACGGCGTTCTACGGGTTCTGGATCCTGATCGTCGCTCTCAGCGCGGACAGGAGCGCGTGGGTGAATCTCTGGCCGCACGTGGCCGTCTGGTGGTCGTTGCTGGCCGTGACCGGCGGCGCGGTCTGGCTCTTTGCCAACTCGCTCGAGCGAGCCGTCGTGGCGGCGCGCGGCCAGACCCTGGCGTTGACGCGCACCGTCGCGGCCCTGGCGGAAGACCCTGCGGTGGAGTCGTTGCTCGAATATGTCCTTCATGCGCTGGCGGAGCAACTCAAGGTCCGGTTTGCCTCGTTGTTCATGCTCGATGAAACCGGCGTGACCATGCACCTGCATCGCGCCGTCCTGGAGGGCAGGGTGGTGATGCCCTCGGAGGTGCCCGGCCCGCCTATGACGCCCACGCCCGTGGGCCAGCTGCCGGTCTGGCAGGAGATGTCGACCCGCCTGCAGCCCTTCGTGATCGGCGACGTGCGCCGTGACGTCAGGCTCAGGAATCGCGAGCGCATGGTCGCCGAGGGCATCCGCTCGGTGCTCTACGTACCCTTGCTGAATGGTCCGGCCCGACCGGGTGTTCGCCTGATCGGTCTGCTAGCGATCAACCGCACCGATCGCCAGGGCTTCGGTGCCGACGAGATCGATCTCGCTCAGGCGCTCATGCAGCAACTGACTCTCGCCATGCAGATCACGGCGCTGGCCAGAGCCAGCCGCGAGGGCGCCATCCTCGAAGAACGCAACCGGATGGCGCGCGAGATCCACGACACGCTCGCTCAGGGCTTCACGGGTATCGTTGTACAGCTTGAAGCAGCGGAGGATGTTGCCAGGGAGCCGGCCGAGGCCGCCCGACATATTCGCCGGGCACGCGAACTGGCCCGCGAGAGCCTGGGTGAAGCGCGCCGTTCGGTCTGGGCGTTGCGCCCTCAGGCGCTGGCCCAGCGCTCGCTGACTGACGCGCTGCGCGAGGGTGTGGCGGCACTGACGCAGCCGGCCGGCCTCGCCTCGCGCTTCGAGATCGATCCTGATCTTCCGGCTCTCGACGCCGATCTCGAGAACGATCTGCTGCGCATCGCGCTCGAGGCCGTGACCAACACGCTCAAACACGCCAGGGCTCACACGATCTCGATCGCGCTCCGCGCAGCAGACGGCAAGGTCGTGTTGCGCGTCGCCGATGACGGCCGCGGCTTCATGCCGGGCGCCCGCCAGGATGCCGGCGGCTTCGGCCTGATCGGGATGCGCGAGCGCGCCAGTCGACACGACGGCACTGTCGAATTCGAGAGCGGGTCGGCCGGCACTATCGTGGTCGCCTCGGTGCCCGTTGCGCAGAAGGATTGACCATGCCAGACACGATCCGACTCGTGATCGCCGACGATCATCCCGTGGTGCGCGAAGGCCTCGCGGCGATGTGCAACCGCCGGCCCGACCTGACCGTCGTGGCCGAGGCCGAGAACGGCGAACAGGCGGTTGCGCTGGTCCTGGAACACCGTCCCGATGTCGCGCTCATGGATCTGCGGATGCCGGTCCTCGGGGGCGTCGACGCGATCGGCAGGATCCGGGCTGAGTGGCCCGAGGCCCGGATCGTGGTCATGACGACCTTCGACGGTGATGAGGACATCTACCGCGCATTGCAGGCCGGCGCACGCGCCTACCTGCTCAAGGACACGCCGCGCGAAGAGATCGTCGACGCCATCCGTTCCGTCTACGCCGGGTACAAGCGCATCCCATCCGAGATCGCGTCCAAGCTGGCAGATCGACTCACGGCCGAGCCGCTGACCGAACGCGAGCTGGCCGTGCTGAAGCAGATCGTGGCCGGGCAAAGCAATAAGGAGATCGGCGCCGCTCTCGGGATCGCCGAGGGCACCGTCAAGGTGCACGTCAACAGCCTGCTCAGCAAGCTCGGCGTCGAAGACCGGACGCAGGCCGTCACCGAAGCGCTACGCCGCGGGATCGTCCACCTGGATTGAGACGACGCCTAGATCGAACGATTTAGTCGGCCGTACCCCCATTGGCCTGTCGAAAACTGAACCACCGATCGAAGACAGGGCTTCAAGACGGCCCTATCGTGTCCCCATCACCCACGGAGACACGATGATGAACACTCAACCCCGCACCCCACAATCCATCGGCGCCTGGCTGGCCATCGGCGCCGGCATCGGCGCGGCCCTCTCTGTTTCTGGGCTCGGCGCGGCCGGGATCCCGGTCGGGATCGCCATCGGCCTGGGTATCGGCGCGTTCGTGACGCGGCGCAAGTCGTAGAGCGTGGAGGCGTCGATGCCTCGCGGCCCGGCAAGCGTCAAACGTGCCGCCCTCTGGATGGCCATCGGCGTTGGGATCGGCGTGGCACTCATGGCGGCCGGCCTGGGTCCCTCTGGATTCCCGATCGGCATCGCCGTAGGCCTTGAGATCTCAGTCATTCAATCTTTTCTGAACAGCCGCAGGGGCTGAACTTACGAGGAGGTCGTGATGGCACTCACCGCAGCAGTCATTCAACTGGCAGTCATGTTCCTGGTTCCGCCGATCCTGTGGATCGTGCTCACGCGCAGGTTGCGCGTGTCGTGGCGCATGGTCGGGCTCGGCTGCCTGAGCTGGCTGACGGCGCTGCCGTTCATCATCGGCGTGCCCATGGCGGCCACGGCGATCTTCGGATCGGGGCCGCTGGTTTGGCCCGTGGCGCTGTCGTTGACGGCCGGGATCGTCGAAGAGACCTCGCGGTTCCTGTACTACAAACGCAGTGCGACGATGCGCGACGCGGGCCGTTGGCTTGAGGCGCTCGTGGCGGGTGTTGGACACGGCGGCGTGGAAGCCATCGTGCTGGGGATCCAGACCCTCTTTGGCGTGATCGCGTTCTTCTTCATGCGTGATCTGCTGCCGCCCGAGATGGCCGCGATCGACCCGCAGCCCGATTACTTCCTGATTGGCGCCGCGTCGCGGCTGCTGATCATGATCGGCCATGTCGGCTTCACGTTCTTGGTCTGGCGGGCGGTCAGCCGTGGCGAAGCCTGGGCGTACCCGCTGGCCATCGCGATCCACATCGTTGTCGATCTGATCGCCTTTGCGCAGCCGATCATCCTGCCCGGAGCCGACTGGCTCGGATACGTCGCCGTCATCGGGCTTGCTGTCGGAAGTCTGTGGTTGATCGTGCGCAGCCGGTCGTTGAAGCGAGG
>CAYZRP010000113.1:0-19237 GCA_964480865.1 uncultured Anaerolineales bacterium
CGAATGGCCTTCTTCGTGCAGCCGTCCGCGCAGGTGCCGCAGAGGATGCACTCGGGATGCTCGATCTGCCCGGTCTGCACCAGCGCGCTGACCGGCAGGCTCATCGGGCACGTTGACGTGCAGCTCGTGCACTTCACGCAGGCTGCGGGATCGGTGACCAGCTGCAGGGCCGGCGTGTTCAGTCGATTGCGCAGGCCGCGGCCCAGGATCATGAAAGGCGCCATCCAGCAGACCGTGTGGCAGCCGGCGCGCCGACCGAACGCGATCGCCAGGCCGACGAACAGGATCACCACGGCGAAGTAGACGATGAACTTGGCCGGCTCGTCGACCGAGACGCCGCTCTCGGTGAAGTAGAGCGGGTTGACGGTGTGATAGCCGCCGGCCAGAACCGCGAACGTGCCGATCAGGATGATCCACGGCGCCCAGATGAGCCACTTGATCCAACCGGCGCGGCCCGCAGCGAAGGGCGCGTTGTTGACCATGGCGCCGAGCTCGGCCATGCCCGCGCCCGGGCAGATCCACCCGCACCACAGCCGGCCAAAGACCAACGAGCCGACGAAGAGCAACGCGAACAGGATCAGGCTGCCGTTGACCACGCCTTCCATCGCGCCGGCGACGATCAGGTACGGCGAGAGGAAGTTCAGCGTGATCGGGAACAGCAGGAACGAGGCGAGCACCAGCGCTTTACGGATGCGTTGGCGGGTTGGAGCCTGGCGGAAGGGTTTGCTCATGCTTGCGGGACCTCGCCGTTCTTGATGCGCTCGATGACGCCCTCGATCCAGGCCAGATTGGCGCGCGATGACATCTGTCCGACCTCGAGGGTCAACATCCAGAAGAAGAACTCGCGCGGCGACCGCGTGTAGTCGCTGTAAGCCTCGATCTGTTGCGGGATCGCGTCGAAAACTGCCAGACCGGCGCGCATCTGCGCGGCAGCGCGTTCAAACATCGCCAGCACCTGGTCGTTGGAGAGCTGGGCCGAGAAGAACACCTGGATCATCTCGGGGCTGCGGGTGGCTTCCATCGGGAGTTCGGAGACGAGCCAGCGCTGGAGCTCCTCCTGACCTTGAGGTGTCAGGCGATAGACCTTGCGGTCGGGCCGTTCGGACTGAGGCACGATCTCCATCTCGGCCCAGCCGCGTTCGGCGAGACGGCTGAGGGTGCGATAGATCTGGCTCTGATCGGCGGGCCAGAAGTGGCGGACCGAGGTGTCGAAGATCTTCTTCAACTCGTAGCCCGTCATCGGGCGCGAGTTGAGGAAACCGAGGATGGCGTGTTCAAGCGACATGATGACCTTTCAGAAGCGCGGGCCGGCGAAGGACGTCGATGATGAACCAGCCATAGGCGACGGCGAACATCAGGCGTTGCAGCAGGCCGGCCCAGTCGGGCAGCAGTGACATCCCGAGCGGCAGAACGACCGAGGCCGCGATCCCGAGTACATCGAGGGCGAGGCCGAGGCGATCGCCACGCCGTGTGAAGGCACGGGCGGCCAGGCCGATCGCAAACGCGAAGCCCATGGTTGTGGCCGTGATCGAGTGCAGAAGATCCTCTGTCGGATCAAAGGCCGCATCCGGCCACCACGGTCGGGTCGAAAACGCAGCCGTGGCGACCATGAAGATGCCGAAGGCGCCAAGTGCGAAGCGTGAGAGGACCGAATCGGAGCGTGGGCGATTGAGGGCGATCCAACTGACGGCGAGGCCGAACAGCAGAAATCCCAGGCGAGCCACCCACGCGCCCGGCACGCCCTGGGCGGCGGACTCGCTCGTCGTGTGTCGGAGCCAGGAGTACGTATCAGGCATTCCCAGTGGGGCGAGTGCCAGGGCCAGGGCGCTGAGCCCGAGTGCCGCCACAGCGACCCGATCCGGCGCAATCAGCTGGCGGGGTTCATTATTGGACATGGCCTATATAGTACATGTCCAATATGAAATTCAAAGGGAACAATGTCACCAAACCGCTGGACGGTCAGCGTCAGGAGCGTTATGACGCGTCGATCTGGTCGAGGTAGTGGGCGAGAACGGACTTGACTTCAGCCAGGACCAGGCTGCGTTCGCGGGCCGGCGAAGAGTCAGCCAGGGCCAGCAGGGCCTTGAGCATGGTGACGGTGATGGCGGCGTGGAGGCGGCGGCGACGGGCTGAAAGGTGAGGGTAGCGCAGAGCCAGGCCGGCGTCGACGCGGTCGATGATCTCGTCATCGAGTTGGGCCGCGATCGCGGCAAGCCGGGGCGACGCCGGCGAGTGCCAGAAGATGCGGCCGAAACCGACGTGTGCGTCGATAAAGTCGGCCGAGCCGTCGATGACGTTGTCGACGATCACGCGCGTGGGCAGCCGCAGCGTCTCGGCCGTGATCAGGCGGCCGAACAGCTCGGCCATCTCGGCGCGGTGCCGGGTGACGACGGCCTGCAGGATCGCTTCCTTGTTTGGGAAAAACTGATAAAGCGATCCGATCGAGGCCCGCGCTCGGCGGGCGATGGCGTTTGTCGTGGCGGCCTCGTAGCCCTGCGCGTCGAACACAGCGACAGCCGCGCGCAGGATGGCGTCCACGCGGCGCTGGCCGCGCTGCAGCTGGGGCTGACGACGCATTTTGGTTCGAGGCGTGGGGGCCATGGCGAGATTCTACGCTACCAACACAATGGTTGGAACACCAGGCATCCGAGTTCGGTCAAGATGAGCATTTGCTCAGGATGGTTGACAGCCTTTGGGCCTGTCGCTAGGATGATGTGAGTGTTTGCTCATATTTTCGCATAGAGGTGTGTCCATGACCGTCGCTCCCGTACCGTTACGCGTCGCCCCAGGGCCGCGCGGCAAGTTCCTGGTCGGCAATCTGTTCGATGCCCGCGACAGTGGGCTGCTCGCCTATCACGTCCAGGCCTGGAAAGACTACGGCGACGTCGTGAAGTTTCAGATGGGTCCGCTCACCATGCTGCAGATCGTGCGACCCGAGCATGTGCAGCAGGTGATGGTCAGCAACGCCAAAAACTACGTCAAGGGCCTGAGCCACGAGAACCTGCGCAAGATCATCGGCGACGGCATCCTCACCGCCGAGGGCGACGCCTGGCAACGCCAGCGCCGGCTGATGCAGCCGACCTACACGCCCAAGGCCGTCACCGACTTCGCCCAGATCATGGGCGACGCGACGCGCGGCATGCTCAAGCGCTGGGATGAGCGCAAGTCTGACGGGCCCGTGATGATCAACCAGGAGATGATGCGCGTGACGATGAGTGTCATCTCGCTCTCGATGTTCGGGCTCGATGTCGGCGAAGACTTCAAGGAGACCGGTGATGGCCTGCGCTATCTGCTCCAGTATGTTTCGGAGCGTGGCCTGAGCAGCATCGATCTGCCGATGTGGGTGCCGACCGACTCGCATCGCAAGCTGCAGGCCGCGACGCGCCAGGTCGACGACTTCCTCTACGGCGTGATCCGCGAGCGGCGTCGCAATGGGCTCGGGCAGGATCTGCTCTCGCTGCTCATGACGGCCAAGGACGCCGACACTGGCGCCGAGATGAGCGAGAAGCAGTTGCGCGATGAGGTGCTGATCACGTTCTTCGCCGGGCACGAGACCACGGCTCAGACCCTGACCTGGACGCTGGCCATGCTGGCCCAGCATCCCGAAATCGAGCGGCGGCTGTGGGAAGAACTCGATCGCGTCCTCGGCGGGCGTTCGCCGACCATCGACGACATCGCCTCGTTGACCTACACACGCCAGGTCATCGACGAGACGCTGCGGCTGTACTCGCCGGTGGCCGTGATGGCGCGCGACACTGTTGCGGCCGATGCGCTTGGTGAGTATGCGGTGGGGCCGAGCAACCTGATCCTGGTGCTGCCGTTCATGACCCACCGCCATCCTGAGTTCTGGGAGCAGCCCGACGCGTTCGATCCCGAGCACTTCACGCCGGAGCGGGTCAAGGCCCGGCCGCGCTACGCGTACCTGCCGTTCGGCGCTGGCCCGCGCACATGCCTGGGCATGCACTTCGCCCTGCTCGAGGCGGTGCTGATCCTGGCCGACGTGGCGCAGCGCTATCGCATCGGCCTGGCGAACCCGAAGCAGGAACTCGAGTACGACTGGGCCGGCACCCTGCGGCCCAAGGGCGATCTGCCGATGACGTTGTCGAAGCGTTGAGGCGTCTGGTAGGGCAAGCGGACGAAGGACGAACGACGAAGGACGAAGGTCGTCTCACACGACCTTCGTCCTTCGTCGTTCGTCCTTCGTCCGCTTAGGGCACGTCGGCCACGAAGGCCCGGGTGCCGGCAGCTGTGTCGAGGGTCCAGACCAGTTGGCGGTCGGTAAGTTGTGGCGCGCCGATCGCGCGGATCGACTCGGCCGATATGTCGGCCGGGGCGAACGGAGCGGTCCAGGTTGCGCCGTTAGCGAGATCCAGGCCGCGCCAGGCCGAGGCGTCGCGCCAGGCCACCAGCTCGCGCGAGACGGCCAATGCCTGCGGCAGATCGAGCGGCGTCGACGCGACGACCTCAACGCCGGTGTCGAGGGCGACGACGCGCAGGGTCAGGTCGCCTGTCGTGTTGAGTGCGTCCACCCAGGCCGCCCGGTCATCTTGAAGCGCCAGCATCGGCTGCATCGCGCCCGCGATCGCAAGCGCACGATCCGAGAGCGTGCGTGACTCGCCGGACCGCAGATCTAGGACGCGCAACTCGGCGGCGTTGGCGTGTTCGGTCGACGGCAACAGCACGGCCAGCCAACCGTCGCCCAGTAACACTTCGTTGAAACGTGGGAGCCGATCGGCGAGCAGCAGCACATCTCGATCCGCCGAGACGGCGTAGACATGCAGGCCGCGCTGTTCGGCGGCGACGGTTGACGAGCAGGACGAACACGGCTCGACCCACACCACATGGTCGGCGTCCCGGGTCAACAGGGTCGCGCCGCCTGCCCCCAATATTCGCGTGCCCCCACTCGGAAGCAACACCTCGATCGTGCCGGTCGCGCTGACGGACGCGGCGACGGCGGCGGGTGGCTCGGGCAGATCGGCCAGCGCCTGCACGAGAACCTGTTGAGGCAATGGGACTGTCGTCGCGGCCGGCTGCTGTTGAGTCGGGAGCGCTTGCGGCGAGCAGGCGACGACAGCGATGAGGAGCGAAAGGGTCGAGAGGAGGCGGGGTCGGTTCATGGCTCGCTCCCCCACCACAGCGGGAACCATTCGCGCTCGTGCGAGTCGTTCACCGATAGGTCGCGATAGGCTTCATGCCAGGCCATCTCGGCGTTGGTATCGTTGCAGTTGAACGGAGCCGTGGGCGGATCTGCGAACTGGTTTGTGAGGATCCAGACCGCGATCGCATCGGCGGCGCGTTCCTCGCGCATGAAGGTCGTCAGCGAGGCGGCCGTCTGTGTTGCCGCGTCTTTATCGGTCAGCGCGTTCACGGGGAACACGCATGGCGAGAGCAGATCGGCCTCGGTGATCACGCCCGGTTTAGGGCTTGTCGAGATTGCGGTCTGTAGCCAGGTTGGAAAGTAGCGAAAGGCGTGATCGTCGACGGCGCCTGCGGTCTGGCAGAAATCGCCACGCCAGGTCTCGTAGCCGCTGCGCCAGTAGTTGTGCCAGCTCCAGCCGTCGTTCTTGGTGCCAAAGGTCAGCGGCATCCAGTCGTAGCCAGCCGAGTAAGCCGGCGCGCCGTTGACGACCAGGATGGTGGGTGTGCAGGTGCCGAACTCGAACGTGTCGGCATAAAGGTGCTGGGCCATGGGCGGGGTCAAAATGTGAACCTGCGGATTGAGTTCGCGGGCGCGGTCGTAGACCGCGGCGAAGTAGGCATCCATGGCCTTCCAGGCGCGATGATCCTCGACTGCTGGCGAAAGACTGGGATGCGTCTTGCGCAGGGCTTCATACCACTCGAGATTCGGCTCGTTGGCTGGCTCGAAGTACAGTGACCCGGCCGGCCAGCCGTAGGTGTCGACCACCAGCGACGTGATCGCGGCCATCTCGGCCGCCACATCCGTCGTGGCGCGGAAGAGTTTGTCGCGCCCGTTGCAGTAATCGGGGCCGGCCGGCGCGGCGCCGCTGAGCAGCGTGTGATTGGGCCCCGGGTTCGCATAGTCTGTGAAATTGCCAGGCGAGGGATAGATCCGCACCACCACATAGGCGCCCTTGTGGATGATCCGGTCGAGGAAGTCGAACAGATAGGCATTGCCGACCGTGGCGCCTGTGATGTTGCAGGGCGTTGTGGTTGAACGCTGGACGGCGAAAATCTGGTTGCTAAGCGCCACGACCATGCGCGGCGTGCTGGCCTGAACGCTCAGGTCGACCCGCTGCAGGAAGTCGATGGGCGAATCCCAGTCGAGCAGGCGGTTGCCGAGGTGCAGGCCGCTACGCAAGCGGGTCTCGGGATAGAAGCGCGAGAGATTGGGCAGTTGGATGCGGGTGCCCGGCGACGTTGGGGTGGCGGTGCTCGTCGGGGTAGACGTCGCCGTCGTTGTGGCAGGCGCCGTGGCTGTGAGTGTCGACGTGGCCGTCGAGGGTTGCAGCGCCGCCGCTGGCGCCGTGATCCAGCCGCCCAGCGATGCCAACACGGCGAGTGCAGCCATAAAGAATGTTGGATGTTTCATGCGTCTGGAAACGCGCTCCGCTGAGTACCCCCTGCTCAAGTGTTCGATTAACGCCCAGGCACGAGCGTTTATGGTAAGCGCGGACGGCGGATCGGTCAAGCAAGACCAGAGACGGCGGACCGCTGCTTTTTCCCTCGCGTCGCGTGTCGTCCAGGGTGCTTAACCCGCCATTCGCTGTGGATCCATTATTGAGCGCGAAAGATGTTCTCCACAGCCGCCGAGTCTGATAGCAGATCCTTCGCGCTCAATATGCTTGGCCGATGGCACACGTGGTCAGGCGCTCTGGATGACACGCGACGCGGAGGGACGAGGCGCCTGGATGATGGACAGCTGGCACGACAGATGACCGAGCCTGGATGACAACCCAGATGTCAGGACCAGGATGACATGTGAGACGGCAGGACCAGGATGACATGCGACGCGAGGAGACAGGGCGTTCCAGATGAGATGCAACGCGCGGCCCAATTGGGGAGGCTGAACCATCGAGCAGCGTATGCATTGTTCGCGTTCGTGCACGGTTATTCATGCGCTGCAGACGCACGGCTGTCGTTGGGGCTGTAGATGTAATACTTGCGCAACATCCATCCAGTACAATTCGCCGTAGCTATTTTGAAGGAGCGATCATGTCTACTGCGCGTGACACTTACACCGTCGATATCGCCGGAATCAAACGCGATCTGCGCCTGTTTCAGGTCAAACCGGGGCTTCGCATCGCGGTGCTGAACATCCTCGGCGACACCGAACTCGTGGAGGCGGCCGGCAAGGCCCTGGCTGAGCGGCTCAGCACATTGGACTACGATCTGCTGGTGACGGCCGAGGCCAAGAGCATCCCGCTGATTCACTCATTGGCCGTTCATGCCGCGAAGCGGTACATTGTGCTAAGAAAGTCCTACAAGCCTTATATGGGCAAGGCGGTCGAGGCCGAGACCCTGTCGATCACGACCGGCAAGCCGCAGACCCTGTATCTCGATGAGAAGGACGTCGCGCTGGTGAAGGGCCGCAAGGTCGTTCTGGTCGATGACGTGATCTCGACCGGCTCGACACTTCAAGGCATGCGACTCATCCTGGGCAAGGCCGAGGCTGTCGTGGTGGCTGAAGCCGCCATCCTGACCGAGGGCGAGCGTTCTCAGTGGGAGAACATTGTGGCGCTCGGGCATCTGCCGCTCTTCACTGACTGAACGGTTCAATTCACACAAGGTTACCTATGCTGGATCGATTGTTCGGACGTCGCGACGATGAAGACGAAAAGCGCAAAGAAGGACGCCTGCCGCCGGGCCAAAGCCTGACGCAGCGCTTCCCAGTGCTTCACTACGGCCCTGTGCCGCCTTTCAACCCCGCCAAATGGACCTTACGCGTCTTCGGCGAGGTGGAGGAGGAGGTGACCTGGACGTGGGAGGAGTTCCAAAAACTGCCGCGCACCACGATCACGATGGACCTGCATTGCGTGACTCGTTGGAGCAAGTTCGATACGGCCTGGGAGGGCGTCTCTGTGGCGACACTCGTCAACGAGGGCTTGATCAAGCTCAAACCGACGGCGCGCTACCTGATGCAGCATTGTGAGAACGACTTCACCGTCAACGTCCCGCTCGACGTCGCGTTGGCGCCGAATTTTCTGTTGGCCACGCACTACGACGGCCAGCCGATCACGCCCGATCACGGCTACCCGCTGCGCGGCGTGATCGGCCAGATCGTCGGCGACAGCCACAAGACGCCATATCTGTGGAAGGGCGGCAAGTGGCTGCGCGGTCTCGAGTTCATGGCGCAGGATCGGCTCGGCTTCTGGGAACAGGCCGGCTACCACAACGAGGCCGACGTCTGGAAAGAGGAGCGTTTCGCGTACGATTGAGTTGCCGGGCGGGTCGCAAGACCCGCCCTTTTTGTTTCTGCCCCCGGCTGTTTCTTATTCCCACCTCGTTTGCATCTGGTTAGAACCGTGCTATCTTAATCGGGTGCCACGACTCCTGATTATTGACGACGACCCGGATATGGCCGAGTTGTTGGGTCACATGGCCGATGTGCTTGGTCATGAGCACGAATACGTCCCCAACAGCGACCAGGCCTTTGAGGCTATCGAGCGCAATCCGCCTGACGTGATCGTGCTCGACGTCATGCTCGAAGACACCGACGGCTGGGCCGTTTACCGTGAGTTGACCCCGGTCACCCAGGCGCCGATCATCTTTATCACGGCCTTCCGTACAAGCGAAAACCGCCGACGGGCCTCACAGATGTCCGCCGACGGCTTTCTCGCCAAGCCGATTTCCCATCACGATTTCGCCAGCCAGATCACGGCCGCGTTGCAGCAACCCGCACGGCGTTTGTGGGCCGCGTAGGGGCGGCGCGAGTCGCCGTCCTCACCGGATTGAATCACGCGCGCATTCGTCACGGCGTCGGCCGGCGCGCCCGTTGGCCGGTGAGGACGGCGACAAGCGCCGCCCCTACTACGCGGCTTCCGGCGGGAAGAACGGCGCCTCGTCGGGGTTCGCAACCGGGATGGGGTCGCCCGCTGGGGTGCCCACTCGGGCGACCTGGAGTCGCAAGATGCGACCGGGGATGCCGCCGAATCGGAACTTGTAGTCCTCATGGCCGCGTAGAAAGTCGAAGACGCGCCGGCCGTTCGCGATCGACCACTTGATCAGATAAGCCAACAGCACCCAGCCGGCAGACAGCGCGTTGAAGCGCGGGTCGATGGCCGAGTTGTAGACGAAGAGCCGGCGTCCATCGTCGAAGCTCAAATAGCCGGCGGCCGGTGAGCCGTCCACTTCAAGGAAGGCCAGGTGCAGAAGGCCGCGCGCCGCCATGGCGCGGACCGTGTCGCGGAACTGCGCGCGCATGGGCGGGGTCAGAAACCGGGCCTTGTCTGGGTTGAGCGCCATCATCTCGAGGAAGGTGTCGGTCTCGAGATTGACGTCGTCGTGGGCGCCGACCAGACGCCAGGTGACGGCCTGCTCGCCGTTCTCGGCACGACGCAACTTGCGTCGGATCTCCTGGCGTTCCTTCTTCTCCACCTGCTCGGCCAGATACTGTTCGAAGTCCGTCGGCAGTGGGATGGCCGGCGTTGGCTCGAGCGCCTGCTCGGTCGCGGCCCAACCATGGGCTGAAGCGGCGTTGGCGATCGCGGCGCGTGTGGGCGAGCTCGCCTGAGTGTTGTAAAGGTCGAGCACTTCCCAATCGGGCAGGCCGGCCACAAAGTCGAGCAACCCGGCGATAAAGTCCGCGGCGTGCTCGGGCCTCACCACCAGGTCCAGATAATCCGAGATCTCGATGCTGCCCAGGAGCAGCAACGCGGGCTTTTCATCGCGGTTCACGGCGCTGAACAACGGCGCGACGCCGATCAGTTGGCCCTGGTCATCGCGGGCCGTGATCAGGGCCAGTCGAGCGTCGGGCCATTCTGCGCCACCGCGGTGGGCCCACCAGCTGCGCAGATATTCGGGTGTCAGAAACGGGACGCGCGCGACGGAGCCGGCCAGCAGAGCGTTCCACTCGGCGGCCAGGGTGTCGAAACAGGCAGGGTCTTCGGTGCTTTCGAATTGCATGAGGATCATCTGTCGCGATGCGGCAGGCCTGGCCGGCCGACGCCGGACACAAAAGCGGAAGCGTGCGCGCATCGACGCGGTCGCTTCCGCGCCGAATCTTAGCACGGATGAGCCGATCGGCGCTGCTTGCGCGCACGCGGCTGTGCTGCCTAAAGGATCCGGAGTCTGGCCGCGGATTCCGCTGATTTCGCGGAAGGTGCGAGATATGGGTAAGGAGAATCCCCATTCATCAGCGAAACCCGCGGCCAGACTCCTGCTTTCCCAGCACGACTGTTGGCCTCTCGCGCTTCTCTCGCAGGTGGTTGCTAAGGTGTCTCCATCAACGCCGATCGACATATGGCGGCCCATGGATACGGCTGCATTTGAGACTGCGCAGCGCCTGGAGCGGAGCGACGGACTCCATAGAAGTGAGCGGCGAAAGGCACATAGGAGCACATGATGATTAACACAATCGATTACGTGACGATCAAGGCGCGCATGAAGGCCAACTGGATGGCCGGCGACTACGCCACCTTCGCGCGCTACATGGAACAGGGCGCCATGGAGATCCTGGCAGGCTGGGAGATCGCACCCGGCAGCCGCCTGCTCGACGTGGGCTGCGGCACGGGTCAGACAGCCATCCCGGCGGCCCGCGCCGGCGTCGATGTCACCGGCATCGACATCGCCTCGAACTGGATCGACGTCGCGCGCGCCCGGGCGGCGGCCGAAGGCCTGAACGCGACGTTCGACGTCGGCGACGCCGAACAACTGCCGTATCCTGACGCCTCGTTCGACGTCGTGATCAGCATGGTCGGCGCCATGTTCGCGCCGCAGGCTGAGCGAGTTGCGTCGGAGCTGCTGCGTGTGTGCAAGCCTGGCGGGCGCGTCCTGATGGTCAACTGGACACCCACCGGCATGGTCGGGCAGATGTTCAAGGCGATCGGCAAGCACGTGCCGCCGCCTGCCGGTGTGGCGCCGGCTGCGCTCTGGGGCGATGAGGCCACCGTGCGCGAGCGCTTCGGCAACGGCATCCGTTCGGTGGAGATGACACGCAAGATCTATCCATCATTCAACTACCCGTTCGCGGTGCCCGAGGTCGTCGAGTTCTTCCGCAAGTACTACGGCCCTATGCAGAAGGCGTTTGCCGCGCTGGAATCCGACGGCCAGCAGGCTCTGCGCCAAGATCTCGAACAGGTCTTCGCGGCCCACAACGCTTCTGCAAACGGCACTACGGCCCTGCGGTCGGAATACCTCGAAGTGATCGTAACGCGACGCTGAGGGAGAGGAGCGTGGAGCGTAGAGCGTAGAGCGTAGAGCGTAGAGCGTGGAAGTTTGCGTCGTCGCTCCTCACCCTTCGCTCCACGCTCCACGCTCCACGCCTCACCGAGTTGGCTTGAGGTCGTCGATGTTGCCGAAGCCATCGATGGCCAGGACCCAGTCGCTGCCCGGCTCGAACTCGGCGAAGGCCGTCGAGTCGGCGACGGAGTAATCGAACTGGCGGCCGTCGGCCGCGAAGGTGATGACGAAGCTCTCGCTGTGTGCGCCCTCGCGCTGGCCGCTCGCCAGGTTGAGCGCCGGCCACTCGGGATCGAGATCAGCACCCGACGCCGTGATGCGATCTGCCACCTGCCACTCGAGCTGGGTGTAATCGCACCAGTCGTCAAAGACCTGATAGTTACAATCCTGGCGCACCTCGCTGACCCCATTGCCAAGATCGACCTCGTAGGGCGTCCCACAGATCTTGTCCGAACGTCGATCTGGATCGGGGGCTGAGAGCACCTCGCGCGGTTTGAGCTCGCACTGCTTGACCTCGCCCTCATTGGGGATTCGATCGCGCCAGTTCGAGTGTGTGACGCGCACGCGTTCTTCGATGGCGATGATGCGCTCCCAGTGGACGTTGGCCACTGTGGCATTGACGTCAGTGGTGCTCGTCGTGGTGTTGTAGTACCAGAGGCCGACCATGACGCACAACATGAGGAACACGGCGCCGATGGCCAGGCCGATCCACGGCAACGCCGAGCGCCCCACGGATGACGGTTGAGCCGCGCCTGCCGGCGTGGCAGCCGCCGTGGCCAGCGTGGCGGGGGCTTCGGCCGTCGCGCCGAGCGGTCGGCCACAGTTGACGCAGCGCGCCGCGCTCGGCGCATTGGGCGTGCCGCAGCTCGGGCAGGGCGTCGGCTCGACTTTGGCCTCGACATGCGCGCCGATGACCGTGCCGGATTCCCGTCGCTGCCCCTTCGTCAGATCGCCCTGGCATTGGTGACAGATTTTGGCATCGCCGGGGTTGCGCGCGCCACAGTACGGGCAGTGGATGTCAGCGCCCTTCCTGGCCGCGTCGATCTTGGCCTGATCGGTGAGCAAGGTGCTTTCGACCGGGCGTTCGAACTTCTGGTCGGTTGGCATCGGGGCGCCGCAACTCACGCAGGTCCGGTCCGTGCCCTTGTTGCGTGTGCCACACTTGCCGCAGGTCCACTCCATTTCGACATAGCCTACTGTTTCGGTCGGCATCTTTCCTCCGTGACGGGCGCCTGTCGCCCTTGTTGAGGGTAACGCAGGGCGGCGCGGAAGCGCAAGAGCGTGGAGCGCGGTAGCGTTCGCTCTACGCTCTACGCTCCACGCTCCACGCTCTACGCTCTACGCTCCTCGCTGGCATAGAAATTGCGAGGCTTGTTGCCATGGTCGCTGCTTCACCTATAATCACCGCTATGCCCGCCCGCCTTGAACCAGATTACATGCTGCTGAATGTGGCCGACGGCGTCGTCCTCGACGAGGCCGCGCCGGGCCTGGCAGTGACGGCTGCGCCGCGTCGGGCGGCTCGCGGGCGCGAAAAGGACATCCTGTTCCTGTGTCTGAGCTTGCGGAGCCGTTCCCCGCTGGCGGATGCGCGTTTTGAGCAATTGCTCGAGTTAGCTGCGTCGACGTTCTTCAGTCAGACCGGCTCGGTGACGGCAGCGGCCCGGCTGGCGGTGATGGCCGTCAACAAGGCCGTGCTCGAGGGCAACCTGCGCGAAGGCACGCCGCTCCAGGGCGGGGTCACGCTCGGCGTCCTGCGTGGTGGGGATTTCTATGCCACTCAGGTCGGGCCGGGCGCCGTCGTGGTCGCGCGTGGCATCGGCCTGCAACGCTTCCCGGCGCTGGTTGGCCGCCCGCTGGGCGTCAGCGACAACTGCGAGGTTCAGTACTTCCACACGGCCGTCGAGCCCGGTGATTACATCGGCCTCAGCCCCAACGCCGCCTGGCCCGAAGCCGGGCTGGCCGGCCTGGGCGGGCTGAACACCCTCTCGGGCGTGGTCGAGCGGCTCAAGGCCACGGCCGGCGGCGACTTCAGCGCGATCGTCATGCGCCTGGAGGTCGAGGGCGCCGGAGCGCCGACGCATCAGGCAAGCCCCGCAACTCTCCGAACACCGGCCGCGAGCGCCCAACCCGCGCAGCGCCCCGCCCCGACTCAGGCCCCTGTCGAAGACGACTTCGACGATGAGGAGCCTGAAGACGAGCACGTCGTCGTCACCGCGTCGGCTGTGGAACGCGACACCGATGCTCACGCGGCATCTTACGATGAAGATGAAGAAGATGAAGAGTTTGAGGACGACGTCGAAGAGACCGAGCCCGCCTCACCGGCCGGGGCGCGGCTGCGCGCGCGGCTCGAACCTGTCAAGTCCGGCGCAGTCTTTGGCCTGCGTTCCTTCGGGCGTGCGACCGGCGTCACCCTGACCGAGTTCTTCCGCAGCCTCAACCGGCTGACGGCGCGTTCATTGCCAGAGGGCATGCTTCAGCAAGACGGCATGCTCGCCATCCCGGGCGCCGCGATGTTGATCGCGGCGGTGGCGATCCCGCTGATCATCGTCGGCCTGGCAGCCCTGATCTACATCCAGCTCGGCCAGCAAGAGCAGTACTCGAACGCCATGCAGGAGGCCCAGCTCGAGATCTCGCGCGCGACCGCCGAGACCGATCCGGTCGCCGCGCGCCCGCATTGGGACACAGCGGTGCGCTTCGTCGAGATCGCTGAGAGCATGCGCCCCGGGCAGCCCGAGGTGGCCGAGTTGCGGCGTCAGGCCGAGGGCCAGCTCGATCAGATCGATCAGGTGCAACGCCTGGCCTTCCAGCCGTTGCTGGCCGGCGGTGCTGGCGGTCAACTCGCCAAGGCTGCTGTGCTCGGCAATGACGTCTACGCGCTCGACACGACCGGCAACCGGTTGGTGCGCATCATGTACACCACCGCCAGCGGCTACGTGCTCGATCCCAGCTTCAAGTGCTCGGCCGGCGTCATCGGCTCGACCGAAGTCGGCAAGCTGATCGACTTCTTCATTCTGGCGGGCCCGATCGAGCTGGGCGCCCAGGCCGGCGAGGGCGCCGCCCCCGATGCGATCGTGGGCCTCGACCAGACCGGCACCTTGATGTATTGCTTCCCGGGCCGCAACCCGATCGCGAGCCCTCTGGCGACGCCCGATACGGGCTTCGGCCAGGCCGTGGCCGCCGACCTGTTCGGCTCGCGCCTTTATGTGCTCGACACCGGCCGCAATCAGATCTGGCAGTACGACTCCACCGGCGGCGCGTATCCGCAGCGCCCGGTCGGCTACTTCAGCGAGACCATTTACGATCTGAAGGACGTCATCCACTTCACAATCGCCAACGACCATCTCTTCTTGCTGCGCTCCGACGGCCGGGTCATGACCTGCGTGCGTGACCTCCAGACTGCGCCGCCGACCTGCACCGTGGCGTCGGCCTTCACCGACCCGCGCGTCGGCCGGACCTCCGGCACGCGCCTCGACGATGCTGTGTCACCGATGCGCCTGATCTACGACACCGCCCCTGAACCGTCCGTGCTGATGGTCGACACCGGATCGGACGCCATCTTCAAGCTCAGCATGAAGCTGAACCTGTACGGCAAGTACAAGCCGAGCACGACGCTCGACGGGCCGATCACGTCGGTCGTGGTCGACGCCGCCGAGCGGCTCTTCATCACCGCCGGCGACAACGTCTATCGCGCCGAACGGCCCTGAAAGCGACAGAGGCGAGAAACAAAGTGCCTTGAGGCCGAGGCCCCACCTTGACCTCAGGGCACCCTGTTTCTCGCCCAATACCAATCGAAGTACAATCCTCGACACGATGGCTCGCTGGCCAGACCGTTACGTCATCGCCCTGACGGGCAATATCGGCACCGGGAAGAGTGTGGTGCGCAAGATGCTCGAGCATCTGGGCGCCTTCACGCTCGACGCCGACGCGCTCACCCACCGGGTCATCGCCCCGGGCGGGCCGGGCTACGCTGCCGTGCAGCGCGTCTTCGGCGAATGGGTGGTGAACCCCGACGGTCAGATCAATCGTGCGCGCCTCGGCCGGATCGTCTTCAACGACCCCGAAGCCCTGGCGCGCCTCGAAGGCATCATCCATCCGTACGTCCGCCAGGCCGTCGACCTGCTGATCAACCGCTCACCGGCACGGCTGGCCGTGATCGAAGCAATCAAGATCATCGAGACCGGGCTGGCCAAAGAGTGTGACGCGCTCTGGGTCGTGCACGCGCCGCCGTCGGTGCAGGCGAAACGCCTGATCGAGAAGCGCAAGATCTCGCCGGCCGATGCCCAACAACGCATCGCGGCGCAGAACCCGCAGGCCGACAAGATCAAGGCCGCTGACGTCGTCATCGACAACAGCAACGGCTTCGAGGAGACCTGGGCCCAGGTCCAGGCCGCGGTCAACAAACTCGGGCTGGCGCCGGCCACCCCCGCGGCGCCGACGGCGACCGCGACGGCCAACGGCGCCCTGACCGTCCGGCGCGCGCGCCCCGGCGACGCCGCCGCCATCGCGACGCTGATCGGCCAGGCGAGCCAGAACGGCAAGGCGCTCGGCCGCGCGGACGTGATCGCGGCGTTCGGCGACAAGGCCTTCATGCTCGGTGAGATTGCGGGCCGGCCGGCGGCGCTGGCCGGCTTCAAGGTCGAGAACCTCGTCGCCCGGGTCGATGAGTTGTACTTCCTGGCGATGGCGCCGCTGTCGGTCGCGGCCCGGCCGTTGCTCGAGTCAGTCGAGCAGTCGGCACGCGAGCTTCAGTGCGAGGCCGCGCTCGTGTTTGTCACGCCGGCGCAATCTGAGCCGGCTATCGCGGCGCTCGCCCCGAGCGGGTATGCGCCGACCACGATCGACAACCTGCGGGTCGATGCCTGGCGCGAGGCCGCGCGTGAGTCGATGCCGGCCGGGGCCACCTTGCTGTTCAAGAAACTGCGCGAGGATCGGGTGTTGCGCCCGGTGTGAGCGTTCAAGAGCCAGACCAGTATGTCCATGTCACGTCTACGGGAACTCGTCACCACGCATCCGCGCCTGACCGCCTGGGTCGTGCTCGCGCTCCTCATGAACCTCATCCTGGCCTTCACGGCCAATAACGTCGGGCTTGAGCCGCTGCAATGGCTGGCCCTGATCGTCGCAACCACGCTGGTGGCCGGCGCCTGTGTGTGGCTCATCGGCGGCGCAGACGAGCTGACAGCTGATAGCTGACAGCTATCAGCTAACAAAGGAGTTCTGATGACTGATCAACCTCAACCCGGCAAACCCTTTGAAGATCAGGACGAAGCGGCTGCGCGCGCCGTCGAGGATCGCATCAGCCAGATCCTGACCTCGGGCGAGGAGATCCTGCATGTGGCGATGCAGAATCCGATCACGGCGATGACCGTCGCGCCCGACTCGGTGGTGCTGACCAACAAACGCTTCATCATCTATCGCCCGAAGTTCCTGGGCGGCGCACAGTTCGAGGACTACATCTGGCGCGATCTGGGCGAGGCCCGGCTCGAAGAGGGTCTGATGTCGTCGACGATCTCGCTCAAGTCGATCAACGGCAAGATGCTCAGCATGGACCACCTCCATAAAGGCGCGGCTCGTAAGGTTTACAGCATCTCGCAGGATATGGAAGAGCGCGTGCGCGAAGAGCGACGGCTGCGTGAGATGGAAGAGAAGCGCGCCGCGGCCGGCGGCATCAACATCAGTGGCGGCCTGCCGGGCGCCGTGGCTCACACGCCGCAGCCCCCGAAAGACGATCCGGTCGAGAAGCTCGGCCAGCTCAAGCGGATGCTCGAGGGCGGCCTGATCACGGCCGAGGAATACGACGCCAAGAAGAAAGATCTGCTCAGCCGATTGTGAAGATCTGGTCCCGGCCAGAACTGAAGAATCAAAAAGCGGCCTCGAGGGAGGCCGCTTTTTGTTGATCTCCTTCGCTCGGAGGATCAGTAATACCAGATCATGTAGCTGGTGCGGGTTGTCGCGGTGAGGCCGTTGGCTGAGGCGATCAACTCGAGGTTGACCGAGGCGCCCACCGCATACTGGCCCGTCAGGAAAGTCAGGGCCGTCACGCCGCGCTCGTTTGTCGTCGGCAGCGTGTAGGCGGTATCGCCGTCGGGCGCGTGCACGATCATCTGCACGGCCACGTTCGCGGCCGGCTGGCCGAGTTGATCAGTCACCTGGACGAAGACGCGCTGGGTGCCGCCGGCCGGCGCAAACGGATCGTCGACCGAGGCGCTCATGCGCAGCGCAGTGACCATCGCGCCGACCTGGGCGCTGACGAGGGTCGGGCGCAGCCGGGATGGATCGAGCCGTGCCCAGTCGTAAAAGACTGTGCCCAGCGCGGCCGTCTGCACCCGCTGGCCTTCGGCCTGCTCGGGGTGCCACTCGAAGCGCGCGCGCTGGAAGTACTGGACGATGCGCGTGCCTTCCACTCTCTGAGGCGTGATCGGATAGCCGTACAGATCGATGCTGCCGGTCTTCTCGAAGAAGCGGCGGAACTCGTAGCAGACCGCGTGGCCCGTCGCGTCGAAGTAGGCGCAGTTCGGGTCGTTTGCAGATGGGATGTCGCGGACGGCGAGCGGCGGCTGGCGCTTGCCGAGCTCGTCGCCCAACAGGCCCAGCTGAATCTGATAGGCCGGCGGATTGGCCGGATGATATTCGAGCCTGGCCTTCTGGAAGTACTGGATCGTCAGGCTTGTGGCGGTGTCGACGTACTGATCCGTGATCGGGAAACCGAAGCGTGTGGTGCCGCCGTACCGCTCGAAGTACGCCAGGAACGGCGAGTCGACCGTATGCCCGGTCTCACTGAAGTAGAGACGCTCGGCGGTAGGTGTCGCCGGTTGAGCAACGGCTGAACGCGTCGGGCCTGCCAGGGGAGCCACCAGGGTGGCCACCAGAGCAAGGCCGCTGCAGGCCGCAAGGGCCGTTCGCAAATGCCTGTGAATGCTATTCACGTTCGTGTCGTCCGAAAGTAAACGTAAAAACCATTATACGGCACGGCCCCGGGCGGGCAAGTTTCAAACGAGCCTGAAGGGCGGTTTGGGCGTGAATTCGGGGTTAATTCCCGGAGAAGGAGATATTAGCCGATCGGGGTCGTGCGGTCGTCGCCGCGGCGCAGGCGCAGATAGCTGTCGTAGCGCGAGCGCGCCACACGGCCGTCGTCCACGGCGGCCATGACGGCGCAACCCGGCTCACGCTCGTGGGTGCAGTCGCTGAAGGCGCAATCGGCCACCAGCGGCCGGATCTCGACGAAGTAAGCGTCAAGCTCCTCGGGCTCGATGTCGAACAACTCGAGCGCGCGCATGCCGGGCGTGTCCGCCAGATAGCCGCCGCCGCTGAGCGCATGAAGCTCACGATACACCGTGGTGTGTCGGCCCTTCGTCGTCTGATCGCTGACCGCGCCGGCGACCAGTTGCAGCCCCGGCTCGAGCGCGTTGACCAGGCTCGACTTGCCCACACCCGACGGCCCGGCCAGCACCGTGATCTTGCCCTGCAACGTCGCGCGCAGCCCGGCCAGCCCAAGACCCGTGCGCGTCGACACGATGTGCACCGGATAGCCGAGCGGCGGATACATCGCAAACAACTCGCGCGCTCGCTCCTCGCCGACCAGATCGGCCTTGTTGGCGACGATCACGGAGGGCAGGGTCTGGCGCTCGGCCATCACGAGGTAACGATCGAGCGCGCGCGGATGGGGGTCAGGCTGTGCGCACGCGAACACGAACACGGCCAGATCCGGATTGGCGATGATGACCTGCTCGCGATCGGCGGTGTCGGCGCGCCGGCCGCGCCGCCCGCCGCCGCCCGGCGCTTTGCGGGTCAACGCGCGCGCGCGTGGCGCGACGTGCTCGATCATGCCCGTGCCGTCGGCCTGCACCGAGATCAACACGTTGTCGCCGATGGTGGCCAGATC
>CAYZRP010000113.1:19337-23912 GCA_964480865.1 uncultured Anaerolineales bacterium
GGCTCGACCGTTGGCGCCTCGAGCTCGGTTTCCCACGGCAGGAGCGTGGTCGCCTCGCCGTTGAAGTAGATCTCGACCAGGCGGCGGAAGATCGGGGCCGCGAACTCAGAGCCGTCTCCGATGTTTTCGATCATGACCACGGCGGCGAAGTCGGGTTTATCGATGCGCGCGGCCTCGGTATAACCCGCGAACCAGGCGTGGGGGGCGTCGTTGTTGGGGGCCTGCGCAGTTCCGGTTTTTCCCGAGACGGGGATGTTGAGGTTGAGGAAGTGATGGCGAGCCGTGCCGCCCTTCTCACGTGTCACCCAGTCGAGGCCAGATTTGATGAGGGCGAGTTGCTCAGCCGTGAGCGGCAGCCTGCCCTGCGCCTCGGGCTTCAACTCGAGCGAGGCCGGCCCATCGGGCGGCGCGACGCGCAAGACGAGCTGCGGTTTGTAGAGCGTGCCGCCGTTGGCGACTGCCGCGATCATGCGCGCGATCTGCAGCGGCGTGACCAGGACGAATCCCTGGCCGATGCCCATATTGACGCTGTCGCCGGGACGCCACGGGTCGTTGTAGGTCGCCAGCTTCCAATCCGGTGTCGGGATCAGGCCGGCGGCCTCGGGCACCTGTCCGATGCCCGTCACCTCGCCGAAACCGAACTTCGCCACAAGCTCTGGCAGCGTGTCAGGGTTGGCCGCATCCATGTCGAAGCCAAGTTGATAAAAGAAGGGATTGCATGAGAAGGCCAGAGCCTGAACCACGTTGATCGGTCCGGGGGCGGCGAGGCCGCGATCGTAGGTCCAGTTGTACTTGACGGCGTTCGGGCCGAGGCCGCTCCAGGTGTTGCCGCAGTTGATGATCGTGTCTTCGTCGATCGTGCCCGAGGCCAGACCGGCGCCGGCGACAGCGATCTTGAAGACCGAGCCCGGGGGGTAAGCGCCCTGAGTGGCGCGGAGCAGCAGCGGGTTGGCGTCATCGGTCAGCACGGCCGCCTGATCGACGCTGTTGCGGTTGATCGGGTCGAAGACGTTGGGGTCGTAGGCCGGGCTAGAGGCCATGGCCAGGACGGCGCCAGTTTTCGGATCGAGCACCACGATCGCGCCGCGGAAGCCGGTGAGCGCTTCTTGCGCGGCGAGTTGCAGATCGCGATCGAGCGTGGTCGTGATCGACTGAGCCGGGCGGCGCTGGCTCTCGGCGATGACGACCTGCGAGCCGTCGGCGCGCACGGCCACGAGGCGCCCGCCGCGCTGGCCGGCGAGCATCTGCTCGCCCCAGGCCTCGAGGCCGGCCTGACCGACACGCTCGTCGCCGGTATAGCCGCGCGCCTGGTAGTCGACCAGTGTCTCGGGCGTGATCGGGCCCAGGTAGCCGATGACCTGCGGCGCGATGCCGCCATCGGGGTAGAAGCGCGTGTTGTACGGGCTGAGGATGACGCCCGGCAGGCTCTGCAACGTCTGCAGATCGGCCTGCAGGTCGGCCGCGGCGGCCTCACCGATCGGCACATACCAATCGGGGCGGGCTGCATCGAGCCGGGCCTCGATCTCGGCTGGTCGGATCGCCAGCGCTGCGGACAGCTTCGCGACGACCGTCGGCCGATCGGTGATCAGGCCGGGCTGCACGCCGACGGCGATGGCGTCGCCGCGCACGGCGATGCCGCGCCCGTTGCGGTCGTAGATGTTGCCGCGCGAGGGAAAGGCTCCGTCGAAGAGCAGCGTGCCGCCGCCGGCCAACTCAGGCAGGATCAGGCCGTCGGTCCAGGCGATGCGCCACAACCCGTTGGCGTAGATCAGGGGCATCTCGACGCGTCGGCTGATCGTGCCGAACACAATCGTGTCCCAGGTGAGGTCGACCAGAACCGTGGCGTTGTTGCCGGTGCGCAGTTCGGAGAGCACAAGTCCCTTGACGCTGCGGACGGTGGCGGTGCGCATGGCCTGGGTATGGCGCTGTTCGAAGGTGCCGGCCGAAGTCGCGTCCTGGCTGAGCGGCGAGAGCAACGAGAACATGCCGACGTAGTTGAGCGTGCTCCAGGCGTCGAGGTAGGCCTGGACGGTGCCGCGGGCGTCGGGAGTGCCGGCCGTCGGGTAGGGCGTTGGCGCAGGCGGTGTGCCCGTCGGCGCGACGTCCGCCGTACAGGCGACCAGCGCCACGCACAACACGAGCGACACCGCGCGCAACAAGCGTTGACTCACCATGGCCGACTATTGTCGACCGAAACCCCCGGGGCGGCAAGCCGGGGAATTGTTGATTGTTGATTGTTGATTGGCTCCCAATCAGCGATCAACAATCAGCAATTCCCTGAAGATGGGGCACTCGTACGGGATGAAGGCCTGGCAGGCTTGAGGCAGAGTGGGCGCATCGAGGCCGAGGGCGCGCAGTCGGCGCAGCAGATGGCAGAGCGGCAGACCCATGACGTTGGCGAAGCAATCCACAAAGGCGGCGCGATCGACGGGCTGGAAGCCCGGATGCTGGATCGCGTAACCGCCGGCCTTGTCGAGTGGATCCCCGCTGGCGATATAGGCCTCCATCTCGGGATCCGTGAACGCGCGCATCGGGACGCGCGAGACGACGACCTCGGCATGCAGGGCGTCGGTGGCCGTGTCGAGGATGGCGAGCCCGGTCAGCACTTCATGCGTGCGAGCGCGCAGGGCTGTGAGCATGGCGCGAGCTTCAGCTGCGTCGGCGGGTTTGTTCAGCAGCCGATCGTCGAGGACGACCGTGGTGTCACAGGCCACAATCACCGGCGGTTCACTACTGTCGGACGCCAGACGTGATGCCACCGCCCTGGCCTTTGCCTGGCTTAACCGGCTCACAAACTCTCTTGGCGCTTCATTATTGAGAGGTGTCTCGTCGATGTCCGCGGTTGACACGTCGAAGGGCCAGCCGGCCAGAGCCAGCAATTGTCGGCGCCGCGGCGACGCCGATGCGAGGATAAGAGGGCGCATAGGACGAAATTGTACAATTAGGCATTCGTCATTGGCCATAGGTTATTGGCTACTGAATCTGCAATAGCCAATAACCAATGGCCAATGACCCAATGCTTATGCGTTTCGACATCTTCACCCTCTTTCCCGAAGTGTGCGCGCCGTACGTGCAGGAGAGCATCCTGAAGCGTGCCCAGGCCGCCGGCCTTGTGGACGTGCGCCTGCACAACATCCGCGACTATGCGCCGGGCAAGCATCAGGTGACCGACGACGAGCCCTATGGCGGCGGGGGCGGCATGGTGATGAAGCCAGAACCGGTTTTCAACGCCGTTGAAAGCGTCCTCGGGATCGGGGCACAGGCTGCCGAACCGGCTGAGGGCACAGCGGCAGCGCCGACGCCGATCATCTTGTTGACCCCGCAAGGCCGTACCTTCAACCAGACCATTGCGTACGAGCTCGCGAAACACGAGCGCATCGCGCTGGTGTGCGGGCGCTACGAAGGCTTCGATGAACGCATCCGCGAGCACCTGGCCACCGACGAGCTTTCGATCGGCGACTACGTGCTGACCGGCGGCGAGCTGGCGGCCCTGATCGTGGTCGACGCCGTGGCGCGGCTGCTGCCGGGCGTGCTGGGCGACCCGACCGGCGCCGAAGATGACTCGTTTGCGATGGGCCTGCTCGAGTATCCGCACTACACAAGGCCGGCCGAGTATCGGGGTTGGCGAGTGCCAGACATCCTCGTCAGCGGCGATCATGCGAAGGTGGCGCGCTGGCGACGCCAGCAGGCCTTGGTGCGCACGCGTCGCCGCCGCCCCGACCTGCTCGATAACGCCACTCTCAGCGATGCCGATCGAAAGCTCCTGGGCGATTGAGTGCCGGTCCGACTCGACGTCATCGCATCATCGACCCGTTTCCCTTCACCTGATCGCGACCACCTCATGTTCTCCGCCACTTCATTCATCCCTGTCGCCGGCGCAAAACCCGTGGATGTGTCGCTCGAGGCCGGCGAGGTGCTGGTGCTCATCGATGCGCATCCCGAATTGGGCCGTGCGCTATCGCTGCTCCGTCGGCCGCATGCCGGTCGCGTGCTCTTCGAGAATCGAGATCTGACGCAGTTGAACGAAGGCGCGCTGCGAGCGGTTCGGCGGCGGCTCCAATACGTCGGTGGCGATCCGCGGCGCGCGTTGTTGCCCGATCAAACGCTCGAGCAGGTGCTGATTGAACCACTGCGGATCCACCGCCTGGTCGGGCCCGACGACCAACGGGAGCGAGTGGAACGGGCGGCCGAAGCCTTGCGTCTGCCAGCGGCGTTATTCAAGCGCAGCGTCGGGGAGCTGTCGACGTCGTTGCGCTGGCGGGCGCTCATCGCGCGTTCGTTGACGCTGGCGCCAGCGTTGTTGATCGTCGATGCCCCCACCCGGCATGTGCCGGCCGAATTGTTGAATGCGCTGTACGCCGATGTCGATGCGGCCCGCGGCACGACAGCCCTGGTCTGGATCACCCCGGCGGCGTGACCGTACCGAAAGCGGCTGGGCGCTGCCTGTGTCGCCCCTGCGACAAACGCCAGGGCGCTTCTGAAGAGAGGGTTGACAGGGGCGAGGTCTCGATCGAGCCTTAACCACGCTCCACGCTCCACGCTCCACGCTCCACGCTCCACGCTCCACGCTCCACG
>CAYZRP010000114.1:0-23690 GCA_964480865.1 uncultured Anaerolineales bacterium
GGAGCGTGGAGCGTAGAGCGTGGAGCGTAGAGCGTGGAGCGCGGTAGCGTTCGCTCTACGCTCCACGCTCCACGCTCTACGCTCCTCCCCCTGCCCGAATGGCGAGGTCGGGTGAGGCTGATCGGGTGAGGGCCGGACGGTCGGGGTGCCGTATGCTGACCGGCAGATAAAGTGAGATCAAGGAAAGGTGAACCCATGAACCTGACTGAATACTCCGAAGCGTTGGCCGCAGCCGTCGAGCGCGCTGGCAAATCCACCGTCAGTGTCGATGCGCGCGGGCGGGTGCCGGCCACCGGCGTGGTCTGGAGCGCGGCAGGCGAGATCCTGACCGCCGACCACGTGGTCCAGCGCGACGAGGACCTTGGCGTGGTGCTGCCGGATGGGCAACGCGTGTCGGCCAAACTGGTCGGCCGTGACCCGCACAGCGATCTGGCCCTGCTCAAGGTCGAGGGCGCCGGTCTGACGGCTCCCGAGTTCTCGGCTGAGTACAGGGTCGGGCATGTGGCCATTGCCCTGGGCCGGCCCGATGATCTGCAGGCCAGCGTCAGCCACATCGTGTCGATCGGCGGGCCGGTGCGCGGCGGCCATCGTTACCTCGAGGCCTACATCCAGACCGACGTCACCATGTTCCCGGGCTTCTCGGGCGGACCGCTGGTGGATGCCGCGGGTCGTGTCGTCGGCGTGAACAGCAGCGCTCTGGCGCGCGGGGCGAGCCTGGCGGTGCCCGTGGCAGCAGCCGACAGGGTTGTGGCAGCGTTGAGGAAGTACGGACGGGTGCAGCGCGGTTATCTCGGCATCAGCACGCAGCCTGTCGCGCTGGCGGAGGCCGTGGCCGGCCAGGTCGGGCAGAGCAGCGGCCTGATGATCATCACAGTCGAGGCTGATGGCCCGGCTGCGTCGTCCGGCATCCTCCAGGGCGACGTCCTGGTTGGCCTGGGCGGCCAGTCGGTGAAGGACATCGATGGCCTGCAGGGCGCGCTGGGGCCGGATACGGTCGGCCAGACCGTGGTGGCCAAACTTGTACGCGGCGGTCAGGTGCAGGAGATCGGCGTGACGGTCGCAGCGCGCCCCTGACCCGACTCGTCAGCCCTGTTTGAGATGATCGGCCCGGATTGTTATGACAATTCGGGCCGATTTGCGTCCTCCAGAAGGCTCTGAGATTGACAATAACTGCCATTTCTTGACATTCATGCCCCCCGATGCTATATAGGCCGCACACCGGCTGAGAAGAACGATGCAAAAAGAACGGATTTCAGACGACATCTACGTGTTCACCAGCGAGCTCTACGCTCAGGTGACCGCTGGCGCCGTGGTTGGGGCGGATGGGACGGCCCTGATCGATACGCTGCCTTTCCCTTCCGAGACGCGACAGATCAGAGATTTTGTCGAGAAGCGCCTGGGAAGCCGGGTGCGTTACGTCATCAATACCCACTACCATTCCGACCACACCAACGGCAACTACCTCTTCCCGGAGGCCGAGGTGATCGGGCACTGGCAGACGCGCGAGAAGCTGGCCACGATTGGCACCCAGGCGCTGGCGAAGGCGAAGCCTCAGATGCCAGAGTTGGCCGAGGTCGACGTGCGCCTGCCGACGATCCTGGTCGATCAAGGGCCGCTCTACCTGCAACTGGGCCGCAAGACCCTGCAGCTCTTTCACACACCCGGGCACTCGTCCGACTCGCTCTCTGTATTGCTGCGCGAGGACAAGATCCTGTTCTCGGGCGATATGATGATGCCACTGCCGCAGATCGTCGACGGCGACATCGACGACGAGATCCGGTCGCTCAACCTGATTCCGCCGCTGAACCTCGAGAACGTGGTGCAGGGCCACGGCGAAATCGTGCTGCGCGGTGAGATCGACGACGCGGTGCGCGCCAACCTTAAGTACCTCGACACGCTCAAGAAGAAGGTCGACGCGCTGGTGAAGAAGAAGCGCCCGCGAGACGAAGTGCGCGCGATCGAGATCGAGAGCTGCGGCAAGAACCGGATCGCGCTCAACGGCCTCGTCGTGCAGCTGCACACGGCCAACGCCCTGGCGCTTTACGACCGCATGACGGCTGAAGGCTAGAAGTGACATCGACATAGAGAATGGCCGGAGATGCATCTCCGGCCATTCTCTATGTCGATGCCCCGCTCCGTTGTGTCATGGGGTGCCAGGCGAAAAACTCTCAAGCGTGAGCCCCGAGTTGGCGCCGTACGAGTATACGCCGACCCCCTTCGCCCAGATCTGCTGGCCGGTGCGGCCACCCTGGTCATAGTCGATCAGCAGTGCATCGAACGACTTCCCGCCGATCTCGACCGTTTGAGCGCCGCTGACCTCGCTCGAGCGTGAGATCTCGGTCACCGCCCCGAAGGCTTCCTCTTCAAGCGTGTATGACCAGCGGTAGCCCGGCGTGAGCAGAGCGGCCGACGGAACCTCCACGCCCTCCTTGAACACGTTGGTATAGGTGTCCGATCCCCCATACACGCTGTCTCCCCGGCGAATGCCTTCTGGCGTGCAGACATAGGTCAGCGTGTCGGCCAGACTGTCGCCGGCCTTAGACGAGAGCGTGGCGGTGGCCAGGGCTGCGTCGCCTTCCACGGCCGTGACGGTCTGGACCAGCCTGAAGGAGCCGGCGTACTCCCAGGTGGCGCCGACCTTCAACGGGAGGTAAAGATGGTCGCAGGCCGTGGCGCCGACGAAGGCGGCCGCTTCGGTGGGCGCTTCTGTCGGCGGAGCCGATGTTGGCGCCTCGGTCGCGGGATCCGGTTGAACGGACTCCGTGGCGACCGGCTCTGTCGGTGCTGCGGTAGGCTCCACTGAGCCGGTGCCTGTCAGGCTGCAGGCCAGCGAGCCGGCCGCGATCAGGAATGAGAAATGCCACAGACGACGATCGATCATGATGAGAGGCCTCCTCTATGGGCACATGCCGGGCAATGCCGAACTACAGCTGTTAATGCAGGCGAGACCCCCGTTTGAGCAGGCCTGCTGGCAATCCGATGCCTTGTCGAAATCGAAGCACTGCAAGGGGCGTCCTCGGGCCACGCACTCCGGACAAACGATTTGGGGTTTCTTGCAGAGGGGATCGCCGGCGGGGTCCTGGGCGCATACCCCAGGATTGGGGCAACAGATCGTCTTGGCCGCAGCATTTGTGCCTTTGCATCGAGTGACGCCAGTTTGATTGCAGCAGGTGCTGTCATCGGGAGACGTGCATTCCCTCAAGCCGGCACAAGCCGAATCGCAGATGTCTTTTGCGAGACAGGTTGCGCAATGGCATTTGTCTGCGAGGGGGTTGAAGCAGAGATTGGCGCATGACTCGCCGCGATCGCGCCGGCTGAAGTCGTCGGGCGGAAGGGTGTCCTGCAGGTGCCCATCATGCTCTCCGAACGCGAAGTGCAGCATCTCGTGAAAGAGCAACTGCCGTTTGGCTGCATTGGCGAACTTCGCCGGGTTGATCCTGATCGTCATGCCGGTTGTGGGCCCCGGGAACTTGCCTGGCATCCACCAATCCGCCTTGCCGATCAAGGGCATGGCAGGATCACACACGATGGTCAGCCCGCCGCCCAAGTAGTACTGCAGAGGCCCGAGCGCATCGTACAGGCCCTTGCTGTTCAGGCATAGCAGTCCCTGGATGAGCGTTGGGAGAACCTCTGGATCGATCAGGTTCCGATCGTCGGTCGAACAGTTCTCATAGCCAAGGCCCTCCAACGCCCGCAATTCCAGGGGGCTCACGGCCTGGGTCGCCTGGCCATCCGGCAACGGGATATCGAACAGGACCCAGACGACCATCTGACCGTTCGTGTCACGGCGCTCACGCTTCACGTGCAGGACGTTCGCCTCGCGCGTGTAGGTGATGCGTTCCTCCAGAACCTGATTGGAGTCATAGAGCTGATACACCATCCGCTGATTGTTGACGACAGCGTCCCGTGTGATCTGTATCCATTGGACCCGCGCCGTTCCTGTTTCGTTGTAGTAGTCGATGTTGGTCGTTGTCGGGGTGTGGATGACGCTCGTCCAGAGCCTGCTGTCGCGATAGACATACTCGCGCGTCAGGGTACCTTGTGAGAAGGTCCGCTCATAGGCGACGCAACCGCCGGGTGACAGCGATACCTTTGTCGCGCCGCCAGCCAGGGCCGCCCAGGCTGCCGTCAACGACTCTGACGTGGGCAGATCGACCGCGCAATCCGCCACGCATTGATTGTTGCGACAGATCTGCTTGTCTCCGCAGCAGGCACCGCCGCACCGTGGCCCGCTCGGGCACGTTGGGCACGGCAACAGGCAACGCGAAAGCGTGTTGGGCGGGCTGGTGCAGCAGCCCGAGAGCGGCGTGTCGCAGAACGCCCCGACCCCTTGATCCGCGCAATCGGCGCTTGACGAGCATAGCTTGACGTTGCACGATGGCAGCAGCCCGCAGCGGATGTCGCCTTCAGTGGTCTGGACACAGAGACACCCTTGTTTCTCATCGCAGTACTTGCGTGAGCCGCAGCGACTGGCCTCGGTGCAGGCGCGTTGAATGGTCGGCAGCAGGATCTTGATTGTGGCGGCTGGCGCTTCGGGCGGGCCGTCGTCGGCGTAGACGTTGGGCGCGCGCACGCCCAGGGCCCGCAGCCCGGCCGTGAGCGCCGCCAATGCCACGGCCTTGAGCGCGCCGCGACGGGTGACGCCGCCATCGGCGAGCCGACGCGCCAGGCTATCGAGATCCATCTGGCTCATGGCCGACTCCTGTAACAGGCAGCAGACCGCAGATCATCGCCGCAGAAGCGTGTGTGGACCGCGATTGTCGAAAGGGAGTGATCGCGGCCTGCCATCTGGCTCAATCCCCGGTGGGCGCGAGCGCGACTTCGCGCTGGCTGCGCGCCAGGGCGAGCACATCCGGTCCGCCGACGATCACGGCTGAGGCGATGCGTCCTTCAGCGTCGACAAGCACTGCGGAGGGCGTGCCGGTGGCGCCGTAAGCGCTCCCGAGCGTGAAGCCCTCATCGAGCACAATGGGTGATCGCAGGCCGAGGGCGCGGTTAGCGTCGGGTGTGCCCGTCGAGATCACGACGAGGCGCGGGTCACGCGGGTCGGCCTCATCCTCCCAGGCCTTGAGGTCGTTCGCCATGCGGCGGCAGAAGCCGCAGTTGGGGTTCCAGAACAGGACCAGCGTCGGCCGGCCGCCCGGCGTCGTCAGTGTGATGGGTTCTCCATCGAGTGAGCGAGCCGAGATCGCTGGTGCTGCGGCGCCGATCAGGCCGTGGGGCTGCTCCGACTTCGGGTCTTGCCGCCTATCGCCCGATAGCGACTCACAACCAGCGGCATCCGCCCCATCCCGATTTCGATCGCCGGCCACAGCGCGCCAGTCGTGCCGCGCGACGGTGTCGACCAGCGTGCGGATCTGGTCCACGCCGCCGGCCACCTGGCTGGCGATGCGCCCGTCCGGCGCAATCAGCACCGCCGACGGCGTGCCTGAGACGCGATAGGCGTCGATCGCCTCGCGGTCGCGCTGCAGCCAGACGTGTGCCAGGCCGCGCGCCTTCTCGCGGTTGGCCTCGACCGAGCCGCGGCTGACCGCCACCAGGTGGAACCGATCCGCGTAGCGCTGACGCCAGTCGGCGGCCTCGGGCAGGAGCTCCAGGCAGGGCCTGCAGCCCGGGTCGACGAAGAGCAACACCGCCGGCCGGTGATCGGTCAACAGTTCCGTGAGCCCGGTCACTTCGCCGTCGAGGGCCTTCAACGCCAGCGTGGGCGCCGGAGCATTGATCGGCAACCCGGCCTCGACGGCGGCCGGCAGCGGAGCTGCGCCAGGCTCAGACAACCCGGCCGTCTCAAGGCGCTTCAGCAGCCGGCCGTGTTGCTGAAAGAGCTGGAGCAGGAACCAGGCTTCGACGGCGCAAACGACCGTCAGAACCGCCACGGCTGCGCCGAGGAGCAGCGTGTCGACGCGCAGGTCGAGCAACCAGGCCACGGCGCTGGGTCCGCTTCCAGCCGGGCCCGCCAGCGCGACCACAGCCGCCAGGGCCGCCAGAAGGCCATTGCGCACAAGCGTGTCATTTCCGATCGGCTTTGAATACAATTGGCCAAAGCAGTGGCAGTCGGGCCGCCGGCCGCGAGCCAGGTTGTAGGCGATCCCGCCGATGAACCCGACGAGCAGCGCCAGCATGCCGAGCGAGGCGAACCAGGCGGTGCTCGCCGGCAACAGCCCGAGCGCGAACGCGATCTCCAGGACCGGAAGCGCGAGCGCGCCGGCCGGGATCAGACGCGCGGGCACGCCGAACGCCTGCAGCGATTGGCGCGAGCCGGGCCGGTCGACCAGCTTGGCGACGCCGGCGATCACAAAAACGATGGCAAGGCCTAGGCGAACGGATAGCAGGACGAGGTCCATGCGCGTCTCTCCCGGGTCGGTGGCAGGGTTGGACCTCAGACTAGACTTGCGCGGCGATACTCAAGTGATACAGGTTTGGTCTTGACACGTTAAGGTGTGTGTCTGAACCGTCCAATTGAGGCAAGTTGCGGAGGACGACAGCCCTCTGCGCCAGGTTGGATCTGGATGGCCCACTAGCCATGTCGTCGCCGATGCCGTTTGGCAGCCTCGTTCGCAAGCTTCGGGAAGACGCCGGCCTGAGCCGGCGCGAACTGGCCGAGCGTGTCCACTATGCCGAGATCTCGCTCCGCAAAATCGAGACCGGCGAGCGAATGCCTTCGCGCGCTCTGGCCGCCGCCCTGGCCGTCCACCTGAGCGTCTCGGACCTCGAGCGGCCGGCGTTCCTCGCGGCCGCTGGTGCGCGCGACCGCAGGCGGTCGACCCGACCCGAAATGGATCGGGCGGTTCAGCGCCTGTTTGGGCGCGAGGCCGAGATCGAGGCCGTGATCGAGGCCGCCAGAGCCGGCCTGGCGCGGCCCCTGACGATCACGGGGCCTGGCGGCGTCGGCAAGACATCGCTGGCGCGCGTCGCCCTGGAACGGCTGCGGCCACAGCTTCACGCCGCCTGGTTCGTCGACCTGAGCGCGCTCACCGAGCCCGAGCTCTTCTTCGAGACGCTGGCGGAGGCCCTGACGCTGCCGGGTGACGTGGACGTGCCGCAGCGCATCGCCGAGCGAGTGGCTGACTTGAGCCTGCTCGTCCTCGATAACCTCGAACACCTGCCCGGTCTCGCGCCCGACGTTCAGCGACTTCTCGAGGCCGCGCCGACGCTCGCCGTCGTCACGACAAGCCGAACGCGCCTGGCGCTCGACACGGAACGCGTCCTCGAACTGCATCCCCTCAGCGCCGTCGCAAACGGGGACGATGCCGACGCACTCCCACCCGCCGTCGAGTTGTTTGCGCATCGCGCGCGACGGGCGGATCCCGCCTTCGCATTCGACACGAGAAGCCTGGCCGTCACGACCGAGCTCTGCCAGCGTCTGGACGGATTGCCGTTGGCCATCGAGCTGGTTGCCGCGCGCGTCAGACTCATGTCTCCACAACGCCTCTTCGATCGCCTGATCGTGGATGGCCGGCTGCAGCTCGGCCTCGTGGCCGACGGTCTGGGCGCGCTGCCCGAGCGTCAGCACAGCCTGACGCAACTGATCCACTGGAGCTACAGGCTCCTGCCGCCGATGGCACAGGCTGTGTTCCGCCGGCTATCGGTGTTCAACAGCGACTTCGTCCTGGAAGCCGCCGAGGCCGTCTGTGATCCCGACGGACAGGGCTTGATCGAAGATGTCTGGAACACGCTCACCATCCTGGCCGACTCGCATCTCCTCGAGGTCACCGTCGACCTTCAGGAGAGCCGGTTCCGCATGCTCGAGACCGTGCGTGAGTTCGCCCGGCAGCAGATCGCGGCCGACGAACTCGCGTCGGCGCGGCGCGCGCATCTGACGTTCTTCCATCGCTGGGTTTCCGACCCCGCCGGGCTGCAACGCATCGACCAGGCGCTCTGGATCCGGCTGCTGCAGAACGAGCGCGCCAACCTCTACGCCGCGCTTGACACGGCCATCGCCATCGGCGAGCGCCAGACCGCGGCCGAGCTCGGGCTTGGCCTGTTCAGCCTGTGGATCGTTCGGGGCTATTTCAACGAGGCCCTGTACTGGGTGGGGCGTGTGCTCGACATGCCATCGGCCGAGCCCTGGCCTGTGGCGACCGAGCTGAGGCTCAGGAACAACACCGCGATCTGCGCGCAACGCCTCTACGACTTCGATCGCGCCTTCGGCCTCTTCAACCGTTGCCTCGAGTTGGCTCGCGCCGAAGACGATCGCGTCTGGATCGCCAACCTCGAGAACAACCTTGGACGCCTCTTGCTCGATGCGGGCCGCCCGGCCGAGGCGGGAGGATATCTGGAGCGCGCCTGCACCGCCTACCAGACCGCGGCCGAGCACATGCTGGGGTACGCGCTCGTCGGTCGCGGCGAAGTTCAGCATTTCGCAGCGGAGTACACGGCCGCCGCCGCGTCCTTCGCTGACGCCGCCAGACGCCTGTCCGCCATCGGTCAGGCCGACTACGCTGCCTGGGCCGGCCTGCATCGGATCTGGGCGCAGATCGACTCCCTCGTCCAGCCCGTCGACGACATCGACGCCGTGGATGATGGCTTCAAGCGACTGGGTGATCAGATCGGCCGGGCGGCCGCGCATTTGACGCGCGCCCGATTAGCCTGGAACCAGAGCCGCTGGGAAGACGCTGAACGGATCGCGGGCGAGGTGTTCGCGATCTGCTCTGGCCCGGCGTTCCGCTGGGTTGAACGCGAAACGGTGCTGTTGCTTGTAGACCTGGCCCTGTTGCGTGGCCGGGCCGCCGAAGCGGATCGGCTGCTCAAGAACGCCGACCCGATCCTCACGACTCGAACTTATGGCTGCCTGGCGCTGGCCATCGAGCTCCGCCAGATCGCCGTCTCGGTCTTTGATGAGCCGGCCGACAGCCTGGATGAGCAGCTTTCCGCCGTGCGCGATCAACTCACCGCTCTTGGCGACACGTCGACGCCGCAGCGCTTCTTCACCTGGTTCGACGATGTCCGCTGGTCGGGCGGCGGAGGGTGAGGAGCGTGAGGCGTAGAGCGTAGAGCGTGGAGCGTGGAGCGTAGAGCGTGGAGCGTAGAGCGTAGAGCGTGGAGCGTGGAGCGAACGCTACCGCGCCAGATCGCGTCGCGTGATCGCTCCACGCTCCACACTCTACGCTCCACGATTACGCCGAGGCGCCTGAGTAGTTTTTCAGGCCGAAGAACCAGAACCAGCGCGCGCCGAGGAGCAAGGCAGCCGCCAGGGCTGCGGCGCCGGCGAGGGTGGTCAGGGTCAGTCGCCCGGTGACGGCCTCAGCCGGCACGGTGACGGCGAAGGCGACGGGCACGAGGAACGTCAGGCCGTAGCGCAGCCAATCCGGATAGATGCCGACGGGCGCGCGGCCGGCCGAGTAAAGCCCCTGCCACAGCTCGAGCAGGTTCTCCATGCGCACGAACCAGAACGCGCCGGTGGTCAGGATCAGCCAGAAGGCATAGATCATGGCAGCGCCGCACAGCAGCGCCAACCCAAACGACAGCGCCTGCTCCCAGCCGAAGACCTCACGCAGCTGGTAGACGGCATAGCCGATGACGAGCGCGCCGATGATCACGTCGACGCCTTGCCACAGCCGAAACTCGCGCACGCTGACCAGCGCCTGGCTGTCGGCGGGCTTGATCAGGGCGTAGTCGAGCGTGCCCTGCTGCACGTCCTGCATCAGGCGTTCCATGTTGGGCTGGATGGTCATGTGGATCAGGCCGCCGACCAGCGTGTGCACGCCCATCAGCGCCAGAAGTTCGGGACCCGTCCAACCGCCGAGCGTCTGCGTGTAGCTGAAGATCAGGGCCAGCACGATCAGGCCCGTCGCCAGCGCGATCGCTGACTGCAGCAGTTGCACCAAGAAGTTCACCCGGTACTGCATCTCACCCATCACGCCCACGCGGACGAAGTTCCACCAGAGTCGAATTACCGACATGTCACCCTCCGTGTCATTGGCTATTGGTTACCCTCCCACCGCCGAGTACTGCTTCACCGCCCAGCGCCAGGCGAGGAGCGCGGCGCCGCCGGCGAGGACGATCCAGAGCGCCTGCATGCCGAGGCCGAGCCAGAGTTGCTCGGTCGTCAGGTTGCCGACCAGGGCCTCGATCGGATACTGGAAGGCCCAGCGGAAGGGCATCCAGGCCGCGAGATTCTGAACCCAGGGCGGCATGACGCTGAGCGGCACCAGCCGACCTGAGAGCAGCAGCTCGGCCGCGAAGTACAGCTCGAACAGCGCACCGACCCGCGTCGTCCAGAACGTGATCATGCCCAGCAGCCAGAGCAGCATCGTTCGGACCAGATACGCGCCCCAGATCGCGATCGCGAAGACCACGACCTCCTGCAGCGTCGGGCTTATCTCGGGCTTGAAGGCCAGCGCCAGCACCGCCGCGATCGGCAGCCACATCAGGATCACGGCGATCTTCCAGCCGGCGAAGTAGGCGATGTCGCCATGCAGCGGATGGATCGGCCGCAACAGCATGCCGCTGAGCTGTCCATCGCGGATGCGCCACTCCCAGCCGTAGGGCGTGAAGACGATGTTCATGTTGCGCACAAGCGTCCACACGATGTAGTACGCGGCGAACCCACCGGCCGTATATCCGCCAACGACGCCGCCCTGTGCCTCGGCGATCGTGCTCCACACCACAAGGTACACGACAGGCTCGGCCACCATGCCAATCATGTAGAAGTAATTCGCGGCCCGATACTGCAACTGCGACACCGCCGCGATGCGCATCTGGCCCAAGTAGAAGTCGAGCAAGTTCTTCATAGTCACTTCCCAGTCAAATCGTCTCGTAGTCGAGTGGTCCTTGCAGGACCGGCTTGCCTACCGCGGACTACTTGACTACAAGACTACTGGACTATCTGACTGTTAAAGACCTTTTCGATGACGTCATCGATCGGCGGATCTTCCACGGTGAGATCGACGACGGAGAGGTCGGTGAGCAGGCGGGCCGTGGCGCGCGAGGTCTCGGCTTTGGGGACGCGCAGGGTGACACGCGCGCCGTCGGTCGCGACGACTTCGCCATAGCTCTCGAGCCCGGGCGGCGTCTGGTCGAGCGAGACGCTGATGGTCTTGTAGGAGGCGAAGCGCTCGCTCAGCCCTGAGAGATCCCCGTCGAAGAGCAGCGTGCCGTGATGGATGACGATGACGCGTTTGCAGAGCGCCTCGACGTCCGCCATGTAATGGCTGGTGAGCAGCACTGTCGCGCCGGTGCGGGCGTTGTAGCCCGCGATGAACTCGCGCAGCCGGCGCTGCATGGTCACATCGAGGCCAAGCGTCGGCTCATCGAGGAAGATCACCTTTGGCTTGTGCAACAGCGCGCCGATGAACTCGACCTTCATGCGTTCGCCGAGCGACAGGTTGCGCACCGGCTTGCGGATCAGGTCGCCGACCTGCATCAACTCGATCAACTCGTCGCGCGTTCTGCGATACTCGGTCGGCTCAAGTCCGTAGATCGCGCGCTGCAGGTCGTACGAGTCGAGCGCCGGGATGTCCCACTGCAGCTGGTTGCGGTTGCCCATCACGAGCGTCACCTGGGTCAGGAAGCCGCGCTCGCGCTTTTCGGGCACGTGTCCGAGGACGTGAGCGGCGCCGCCGGTCGGGTAGAGCAGGCCCGAGAGCATTTTGAGCGTGGTCGTCTTCCCGGCGCCGTTGGGTCCGAGGAAGCCCACGATCTCGCCCTGGTCGATCGCGAACGAAATCGCGTCCACGGCCTTGACCTCGCGGGTCTTGCGCTTCACAAGGCTCTTGAGCGCGGCGCCGAGCCCCGCCTCGCGTTCCGGCACGAAATAGCTCTTGCTGAGGTGGTCGACGGTAATGACGGGCATAGGTACTCCTGAAAGGCGTCAGGCGTCAGTGGAAGGCTCGGTGTGTGTGCGTTTGGCGCGGCGCGCCGATAGCTTTTTGGGCGCTGGCTTGACGGCTCCCTCTGAGGCCTGACGGCTGACGCCTGACGCCTGCAAGTATTCCGGCGCCCTGAACATGCCAATCGCGACGCCGTACAGCGGTTGGCCGGGTTCATTGGGCGTGGCAACCAGCTCGTTGATCAGTCGGTTGAGGCGCATGGCCAGAGCGCGGGCTTTCTTCGCCGAGAGCTGAATGTGCGGGTAGCCGAGCACGCACATCTCGTCTTCTTCCCACTCGCGATCTTCGTCCATCATCTCGGCGAGTTCGTTGCGGGCCGTGGTCAGGATGTTGGCCCTGTCGAGATTCTCGGCGAGCATCGGGGCGTTGAAGTTCAGGATCCGCCCCGTGCGCGCGTAGTAATTGGCCACGATCCCGCGCACCTGCCGCCGCGCCACGATCTGCACAAGGCCATAGCGCTCGAGTTGTTTGAGGTGATGACCGATCGCGCCCGGCGTGCTGTTCAGGCGCTCGGCCAGCTGTTTGGCCGTGGCCGGCACGTTCTGCAGCACGCCCAGGATCCGGGAACGGATCGGGTCGGCGGCGGCTCGCTGCTGCGCCAGGGTCGTGATCTCAACCGAGGGCGGCAGCTCCGGCATGATGACGGGCTCGGTGGCAGGCAGGATGGGAGGAAGACGACGTTGCATATGAATGTACTGATATCCAGTATATTCTGGATACTAGTACATTGCGGGTCTGCTTGTCAACTCCCGTTTTTTTATCGAACGAGGACGATCGATAACAGGACCAACGGCGTTGTCGAGATGCGCCGTGAGCGCCGGCTATCGGTCGACAGCAGCCTGAGGCTGGGTCGTTGTCTTGAGGCGTGGATCGCGAACGGCGTAGCGCATCAGGGCCCAGGCCATAACACCCACAAGGGTCGAGAGCACGAACATCGCCGGGTAGCCGATGACGACCGCCAGCCAGCCGCCGAGCAACGGCGCGATCGAGCCCGAGATGCCCGGGAGGGTGTTGGACAGGCCGATATAGGTCGCCCGGCTCTCCTCGCTCGTGAACTCGTACACGATCGAAATGCCCGAGATGAAGGTGCCGGCGTTGACGGCGCCGCGCAGGAAGAAGATGGCGAAGAACACCCAGGGGTCTGGAGCCACGATCGCCAGCAACAGCGACAGGGCGCTCGCCACAAAACTGATCTCAAGGCTCAACTTGTGCCCCCTGCGATCCGCCAGGAAGCCGAAGAACAGGTTCGCGGCCGCCAGCCCGATCTGCATCGCCAGGGTGAAGCCACTGGCCGAGGCATCCGTGAGACGCCATTGCTGAACGGCGTAGACGGCCAGGAAGCCGGGGGCCATGCCGCTCAACGAGAACGCGATCTGGGCCAGCAGGTACATGCGAAAGTTCCTGTCACGACCCAGGATCGCCGGCAGCGATCGGAGGTAGTCCAACTGCGAGATCCGCGGCCCGGTGGTCGGGCTGGCCGGCTCACGCGCCATGGCCAGCGCGACCCATGACAGGAGGATCAGGAACGCCGCGATCGAAAACGCGACGACATAGCCCAGAGGGAATCCGTAGCGCTCGAGGATGAACGGCACCGCCAGAGCGCCGAAGATGCCGGCCGCGTTGCCGATGAAGTTGGTGATGCCAAAGAACCTCCCGCGTTTATCGACCGGGAAGATCTTGGCGATCATGTCCTGCCAGCCCACCGTCTGCAGGCCTGACCCGACAGTGAACCATGTGTATAGAGCAAAGAAGACTGCCAGCGCAACCGCCGGCTGATCGCCCGCCAACCCGTACGCCGTCAACGGCAGCAGCAGGATCGGCACGCGTTGAAGGAAGAATCCCAGGTTCACGGGGAAGTACTTCTTGCGCGGCGCACGCTGCACGGCGTTGGCGACGAAGAGCTGCGGCACCAGATAGCCGCCCGTCGATAGGAACGGGATCAGGCCGATCAACAGCGGGTTGTTGGTGAAGTGGCTGATGTAAAGCGGCAGGATGGTCACCTGCGAGATGAAACTCGCGCCGAACCAGAAGAAACCGCCGTCCATGGCGTTGACCACGAAGTTCCAGCGATAGTCCTTCTCGACCTGCCGCTGGATCGCGGTGTTGTCGACCGATGTATCCGTCATGATCTGCTTTCGACTGTGTGCGCGGGCTCAAGACGCTGCGGTGCCCTGGATAGTAACCCCGATCGTCCTCGTCGTGGGCGCCAATGGCCGGCGCCCTGACGACTTCAGTCGTCACCGTAGGTACAATCGGCAGCAGCGCGAAGCCGCCCCGGAGGAAACGCCCATGCATCAGATCCTCGTCCGTCGCAGCCTGCAGGCCCTCGCGAACCCGATCGTGGCCGTCGCCGCGCTTGTGCTGGGCTTCAACGCGTTGTTGGCCCAGCGGCTCTGGCCGTCATGGTGGACGGGGAAGATCGGTGATGGAGCCTGGCTGATCGTGGCGCCGCTCCTGGCAACGCTCGTCGTCGGCCTGATCGCGCCGAAGCGTTGGGACGCCTCGCGTCTGGGCGCCGTCGTGATCGCGATGACGGGCCTCGCCTTCGCACTGATCAAAGCCGTGCCCCTGGCGAACGCCTGGGCCATCGACGCGTTCCGACTGATCGGCATCGAGCCCAAGCTCGCGCTCGATCCGACCGATCTGCTTGCGCTCCCGGCGCTCCTCCTGACCGAATGGATCTGGCTTGGTCGGCGCGCGTCAACCAGGCCGCCGAGCCGACTGCTTCGAGCTTCCGGCGTGGTGCTGGCCGCCGCTGCCCTGATCGCCGACTCACCAGCACCACAGCAACTCGGGGTCGTCTGCCTCGAGGAACGCGACGACATGATCGTCGCCTATAGCCAGGAAGAAAAGAGCGCGTACTTCCAGGGGAATCAGCAGATCCTGTCTCAACTGTACACGAGCACCGATGGCGGCGAGACGTGGTCGGCATCGGCCCCGACCGAGGCAGACCGGTCCCGCGAACTCGCCTGCAGCCAGACGGCCTGGCCGATCGTCATCGATGACACGACGCGATTGTTCTTCGTGTCAGGCCAGGGCATCTACACCAGCACCGACGAGGGCCAGACCCTCACCCTCGAGCAGCCGTTGGCCAAAACCGTCAGCGTGTGGGTCGACGACACGACCGGCCGCGTGATCGTGGCCGCCGGTTTCGAAGGCCTGTTCGTCCGCTCGAAAAACGGTGAATGGGCTCAGGTGGTCGAGGCTGTTCGCTGATCGCGCCCCTCAGGCGCGCGGCAACGGCATACCAAGCAACTGCATCTCGTGTCGCAGCGTCTCCTCGAGGCCGACGCGCAGCGGGCGCGGATCGAAGCCGAGCTCGCGGCGGGCCCTGGCGTTGCTGCCGATGTAGGTGACGCCCGCGACCGAGCGCAATCCCTCGCGCGTGAACGACTCGGGCACGGCGACGAATCGTTCGACAACGCTCATGATCGCGGCGTTGGCCTTCATCAGCCCGGGCGCGCCGCGCAACGCCGGCAACGGGATGCCTGTGATGTCGCGCGCGATCTCCAGCGCCGCCAGAAACGTGTGGGTCGGGCCGCAGACGAAATAGTTCTGGCCCTCCTTGCCGCGCTCGAACGCCGCGATGTGCCCGGCCGCGACATCGTCGACGTGAGCCCATGAGAAGGCCGTGCCGAGCGGAACCAGCGGCAGCCGTCGCTGCAGATATTGGATCAGGGACGTGCGCACGCTGCTCGTGTCGCCGGGTCCATAGACCAGGCCGGGTTGAACGATGATGAGCGGCAGACCGTTGGCGATGAAACGCTCGGCGATGTGGTGCGCCTCGGCCTTCGTGCGATCGTAGACGGTCAGGTGCGTGCCCGTGAAGCGATAGGTCTCGTCGACCTCGCGACCGCGAGTATCGGAGTTGACCGCAAGGGTGCTGGTATACACGCCTCGTTGTATGCCGAGGTCGGCCATCACCTCGAGCACGTTTTGCGTGCCGAGGACGTTGATCCGTTCGCCCTGGCTCTTGTCGCGCGCGCCGATTTTGTACCAGCCCGCGATGTGATACACGCCGTCGACGCCGCGCATCGGCTCGCGGAGCGTCTCGCGCTCGGTGACGTCGCCGGGCACGACACGGATGCCGAGCTCCGTAAGATCTTGCGCGCGCTCAGGGTGGCGCGCGATCGCCACCACCTCATGACCGGCGGCGCGAAGTTGTCGAACGACGCGCCCGCCCACGAAGCCGGTCGCCCCTGTCACGAAATAGCGCATGCTGTGCTCCCTGATCCTGGATGAGTTCCATCCTGCGGCAACCCCATGGCGCCTGTCAATGGCTACACGAGTGTATCTCAGGGGCGGCTTCTCAGACTGCATTCAGCGGAATTGAGCATGCTCTTAACTCCAGGCGTTCAAACTCCCTCGATTGGGCGCTCCTGGCCACAGCGCGTTCGCAAATAGGCCTGGCGCCCATCAGGAGGATCGAAGGATGAAGAACCCGCCGTACCGCTCAGTTGTCGCGCTCGGCCTGACACTGGCCCTCTCTATGGCAGCCTGCGCGCCGTCGGCCGTTGCACCGACGGTGCCTGCGGTATCCACCCTGGCTCCCACACTGACCACGGTGTCGGTGACCCAGGTTGAACCCACACTCGCCGCCACGGTGGCGACGACGGCCGTTTCGACCACGCCGGAGGCAACGGCCGAGGTGATCGCGACGAAACTCAATCTGAACACGGCCAGCGACGACGCCTTCCTGACCGTCCCCGGCGTTGGCAACCGCATGCTGCGCGAGTTCAAAGAGTACAGGCCGTACACCACCATCCTGCAGTTCCGACGTGAGATCGGCAAGTACGTCGATGAGGCCCAGGTCGCCGCGTACGAGCAATATGTCTTCGTGCCCGTCGATGTCAACGCCGCGGATGCCGCGACCCTGATGCAACTGCCAGGCGTCGACGAGACGATCGCCGATGCCCTGATCGCCGCGCGACCCTTTGCCGATCACGATGCGTTCCTGACGACTCTGTCGACGCACGTGTCGGCGGATCAACTGGCGGCCGCGTCGGCGTATCTGGTGACGCCGTGAGGTCGAGCGTCGAAGCCCAACTGCGTCAGTTCCTGCTGGCATTGGCCGGCGCGATGTGCCTGGGCACCCTCGTCGAGCTCTGGCTTGCTGACCACACCCAGGAGCCGCTGCAGTGGGTGCCCTTCGGGCTGTCCGTTGTCGGGCTGGCGGCTGTCGTGGCCTTCTGGCTTCGACCATCGCCGGCCACGCTGTGGGCCTTGCGGGCGGCCATGGCCGTCGTGGTCCTCGGCGCACTTGCCGGCGTGTTTCTTCATCTCACTGGCAATCTCGAGTTTGCGTTGGAGACCCAGCCGGACGCCGACTCTCTGACGATCTTCTGGCAGGCCCTGCGTGGCGGGGCGCCTGCTCTGGCGCCCGGTGTCCTGGCCATCACGGCCGCCCTGGCCGGCGTGGCCACTTATCGCCATCCAGTCCTCGAAGCGCGCGAACGAGTGATGACGAATCGCGCAGGAGACAGCGCACATGGATGAAGATGACAAACCAGTCGGGCGCATGTTGACCCGGCGCGAGGCGCTGGCACTGCTCGGGACCACGATGCTCGCGGCCTGCGCGCCGCGCATCACGCCGACACCGACCCCGCCCGCGACGTCGATCGTGTCGCCGACACAGGGTCTCCTGCCAACCGTCACGACGGCGGCGACTCGGCCCGCAACAGCAGATGCCACAGTCACTCAAGCGCCGCCGACCGCCACGACCGCGCCGCGGGCGATGTGTGTCGCGCGGCCCGAGCTGACCGAAGGGCCGTACTTCGTCGACGAGATGCTCAACCGCTCCGACATCCGCTCCGACCCGGCGACGGGTGACGTGAGCGCTGGCGTGCCGCTGACCTTGACGTTCAACGTCTCTGAGATCGGCGACGGCTGCACACCCCTGGAAGGCGCGCAGGTCGACGTCTGGCACTGCGACGCGGCCGGCGTGTACTCAGACGTGCAGGACCGTGGCTTCACGAGCACGGGCCAGAAGTTCCTGCGCGGCTATCAACTGACCGACGCCAACGGCCAGGCGACGTTCACGACGATCTATCCGGGTTGGTATTCGGGCCGGGCCGTGCACATCCACTTCAAGGTCCGGCTGAACGGGGCCACAGGGCAGGCTTATGAGTTCACGTCGCAGTTGTTTTTCGACGAGGCCGTCAACGATGCCGTGCATGCCCTGGCGCCGTATGCGGCGCGCGGCCAGCGCAATGTGCTGAACGTCAATGATCGCATCTTCGACGAGCAGCTCGTGGTCAACGCCACGCAGACGGCCGACGGCTATTCCGCGGCGTTCGACCTGGGGCTGAACACGGCGTAGATCCCGGCCGTTCTCTTCGCGATCGTCGGAGAACGTGAGCAATTGCGAAGGGCAGTCTTGCCACGAATTTCGCGAATTGAAGCGAATGCGCACGAATACTCTATGTTCGTGTCCCAATCGTTTCAATTCGTGAAATTCGTGGCAAAAACCGTGTCGAGATCGTCTGGCGCGACCGCCCCGGCCATTCTCGCCAAAGCCGAAGGAGCAGACCTGCGTTACCATCCACCTGGCTGGTTTCTGGCAGCCGATAAGTCAGGAGGCGAACATGACGGAGATGTCGAAACGCGAACGTGTTGATGCAGCCCTCAAGGGTGAGCCTGTCGATCGCGTGCCGGTGGCCGCCTGGCGCCACTTCATCCCGGCCGAGCGCAGCATCGAGGCGCTCGCAGCCGCCAGCCTCAAGCACGTCGAAGACTTCGACTGGGATTGGCTCAAGCTCAACCCGCGCGCCACCTACTACGCCGAGGCCTGGGGGAATCGCTATGACTTCGGGTCGTACGCCGGTGTCTATCCGCGCTTCGTCGAAGGCCCGTACGACAAGCCCGCTGACCTCGACAAGATCCTGCCTGCCCCGGCCGATCATCGCGCCTTCGTCGAGCAGTACAACCTCATCCGCACGGTGCGCGCCGGGATCGGGGATACCCACTTCGTGCAGACCGTGTTCTCGCCGCTCTCGGTGCTCGGCTTCCTGCTTGGTCGGCCCGCGCATCACACGGCCGCCGAAGTCGTGCAGTCGCACGCCGACGCGCTGCGCCGCGCGCTGACCGAAAATCCATCTGGCGTGCACAAGGCCCTCGACGCCATCGCTCGGACGCTGGCGGTCTACGCCGCGAAGTCGGTCGAGGCGGGAGCGAGCGGGCTGTTCTTCGCGATCGTCAAACTTGCGCGTCGCGGGATGCTGACCGAGGCCGAGTACTCTGAATTTGGGCGGCCCTACGATCTGGCTGTGCTCGAGGCCGTTCAGGCCGCCCCGTTCAACTTGCTCCACGTCTGCGGCCCGGCCGTGTACTTCGATGCCGTCGCCGACTACCCCGTTCACGCAATCAACTGGGCGTCGATCGGGCAGGAGAACCCGACCGTCGGCGAAGCCTTGAAGCGCACCGACAGGGCCGTGATCGGCGGTGTCGATGAAGACGGCGTGATCCAGTCGGGCACGCCCAAGGAAGTCGAGGCCCAGGCGCGTCGCGCGATCGGCGAGACGGGCGGGCGCCGGCTCTTGCTCGCGCCCGGCTGCGGCGTGAAGATGGATGTGCCTGACGCCAACCTGCAGGCGCTGCGGCGATCCGTCGAGTCCTGACCCGGTCTCTGTATAGGGGTACACGAAAAGCCCATTGCCAGCACGACATGGGTCGACTAACATTGCCGAATGCGGCGACTGCCCCAATCAACACCCTGCCACACATGCGCCTGTCATAGCCGGTGTCATACGGCGGCTGCGCCCCGGAGGGTTGACGTCGATCGTGGATGATCAGGATGGAGTTCCATCCTCAGAATCTCACCTTCGGGCCGGCCCACTGAGGCCGGCTTTTCGTTTCGTCGATCGGAGACGTCGTTGCGCTCCTGATCCATCCGCGATGAGTTTCGTTGAGCGTTTGCAAGGAGGAGAATATGCGAATCGCACGAACCACACAGGCGGCATCCCTGCTCGCCGCCCTTGGACTGCTGTTGGCGGCCTGCGCCACGCCTGCTTCGCCAACGGCCACACCGGCGTCGTCGGAAGCCACCGTCGCGCCGACCGAGGCAGCCGGCGCCCCGACCACCGCCGCGGGCGAGGCCGGCCCTGTATTGCGCTGGTCGATCGAAGGCGTCAACGAACTGCCTTCCATTGACCCGCCGAATGCCGGCGCCTCGCAGTCCGTCGCCGTGATCAACCTGATCTTTGAAGGCCTCGTCAAGCTCGACGGCAACCTTAACGTCGTGCCGGCCGGCGCCGAGTCGTGGGACATCACGAACGGCGGCAAGAGCTTCGTCTTCCACATCCGCCAGGGCCTGAAGTTCGCGGATGGCACGCCTGTGACGGCCGAGGACTTCGCCTACTCGTTGAACCGCGCCTTCGGCCCCGACTTCGCCAACGGCGCCACGGGCTACTACCTCTCGAACATCGTCGGCGCCACCGACGTCACCGAGGGCAAGGCCGACTCGATCAGCGGCGTCAAGGTCATCGATCCACAGACTCTGCAGATCGACATCAACACGCCGGCGACGTACTTCCTGTATCAACTGACCTTCGCCTCCTCGTACGTCGTGCCCCGCGCGCTTGTCGAGTCGGATCCGCAGAACTGGACCGACAAGGCCTTCGGCACCGGGCCCTTCATGGTGAAGGAGTGGAACCACAACCAGCAACTGACGCTGGTGCCGAACCCGAATTACTATCTTGGCACAGCGGCGCTCTCCGAGATCCGCATGCCGTTCATTCAGGATGCATCGACGGCGCTGCGCCTGTACCAGACCGGCGAGCTCGACATCACCGGCGCCTTCAACTTCCCGACCGACCTGCTCTCCGAGGTCCAGGGACAGGCTGACTTCAAGCAGGTGAACCAGTTCTTCGTCACCTACATCGGCTTCAACAACGCGCGTTCGCCGTTCAACGACGTGCGCGTGCGCCAGGCCTTCGCCCAGGCCGTCGACAAGAACGTGCTGGTGGATCAGGTGCTCGGCGGCGCCGTCGTGCGCAGTGACACCCTGATCCCGCCGGGCATGCCGGGTTTCAACGAGAAGGCCGAGATCCAGGCCTTCAACGCCGACTCGGCGAAGCAACTTCTGGCCGCTGCCGGCTTCGAGAACGGCGCGAACTTCCCGGCGATCGCGTTCTCGATCAACAACCAGGATCCGAACTACGCCAAGATCGCGGCCTTCCTGCAGCAGCAGTGGAAGGAAAACCTCAACGTCGACGTCACGATCAACACGCTCGAGCTCTCGGCCTTCAACGAGGCCCTGACCGCCACAGCCAACGATCCCGCGGCCGCCGACGCGCTCGACTTCTATCTGAGCGTCTGGGGCGCTGACTATCCGGATCCGCAGAACTTCGTTTCGCAGCAACTGCGCACGGATGTCGGCAACAACAACGGCCACTACTCGAACGCCGAGTTCGATGCGCTCGTCGATCAGGCCGACGTCGAGCCCGACCTGGCCAGGCGCCTGCCGCTCTATCAGCAAGCCGAGCAGATCGCGCTGACCGAGGTGGGCTGGCTGCCGCTTTACTACGGCAAGACCAACCTGCTCGTGCGTGACACGGTCAAGGGCATCTCGATCACGCCGCAGGGCCTGTTTCCCGAGACCGACTGGACCAAGGTGACGGTGACCACGCCGTAACGGCACCGCATCGCTCTCGTTGATGAAACGCCGCGCGGATCATCTGGTCCGCGTGGCGTTTTGTTTTGCGCAGGATCTGGCCGCGAATTGCACGAATTGTTGGGCGCCTGAAAACAGAGGTGCATTCCATTCGCGGAATTCGCGAAATCCGCGGCTAAGAACGCTGCTCCGTTTTTCACCTGCTATCATGGCCTGAGATGGCCCGCTACCTGTTCCGTCGCGCGATCGCGCTGATTTTCGTGCTGTTCTCGCTGACGTTCGTGACGTTCGCGGTGTCGAGCCTCGCGCCAGGCGACCCGGTGTTGAACCTCATGGGCGGCCGGCAGGACCCCGCGCGTTACGCATTGCTGCGCCATCTGTACGGCCTCGACCAGCCCTGGATCGTGCAATACGGCCGCTACATGACCGGCCTGCTGCAGGGCGACCTCGGGCTGTCATTCAAGTACGCTGAACGGCCGGTGACTCAACTGATCGGCAACGGCCTTGGCGCGTCGCTGGTGCTGGGCGGGCTGGCGCTCGTGCTCTCGGTCGTCGTAGGGGTGCCGACAGGCGTCTATGCGGCCATGCATCACAATCGTTGGCAGGACGCGCTGCTGATGGCGCTGATGTTGGCGTTCTATTCGGTGCCGTCCTTTGTGTTGATCCCCTTGATCTGGATCGGGGTGCTGGCGCTCTTCAACGCCGGGCTGCCGACGCCGCCGGTTGCGGGCTGGGGGCGACCGGAGCATCTGCTGTTGCCCGTGATCGTGCTGGCGGCCGGCAACATCGGCTACATCGCGCGGTTGACGCGCAGCAGCGTCCTCGACGTGCTGAGGCAGGACTTCGTGCGGACGGCGCGCGCCAAGGGCGTGCCGGAAAGGCGCGTGCTGTGGGTGCACATCCTGCGCAACGCGTTGCTGCCGTTGATCACGGTGCTGGGGCCGGCCAGCGCCTTCCTGGTGACCGGCGCCTTCGTGGTCGAGAACCTGTTCGCGATCCCGGGGATCGGCTTCCTGACGGTGCAGTCGATCGGCCAGCGCGACTATCCCGTGATCCAGGCGACGACGCTCATGCTCGGCGCCGCTGTAGTGGGCATGAACCTGCTGGCGGATCTGGCGTATGGCGCAGCGGATCCGCGCGTGAGGATCGAGTAGCGCCATGGAAACGGCGATCTCCCTCCCGACCGAGTTGTCGGCCCCGTCGGCGCCCAGGCGTTTTATCCGCAATCGTTCGGCCATCGTTGGCCTGGCGCTGATCGTGCTCGCCGTGGTCGGTGCCTTTCTGGTGCCGACTCTGTACGCAGGATTGCTGCCGCCTGATAAGCAGAGACTGCGCGACGGCATCTACCAGGATTACGCCGCGATCAACAGCGGGCCGTCGGCCACGCACTGGCTTGGCGCCGACTATCTCGGCCGCGACAACCTCACGCGTCTTTGTCTCGCGGTGCGCGCGTCGCTGGCTGTGGCGCTGCTGGTCGAGACCATCAACGTGGTGCTCGGGGGCGCGCTGGGCCTGATCGCCGGCTACTTCGGCGGCGCCGCGGACTTCGTCATCTCGCGGCTGGCCGACATGCTCTTTGCCTTCCCAGGCTTGCTGCTGGCGATCCTTGTCTCGGCTGTGCTGGGCGAACAGGCCCGGGATCTCGCGGGCGGGTTGGGCCGGCTACTGTTGGTGGCCAGCGCACTCAGTCTTGTGTCGTGGCCGTTGATGGCACGGCTCGTGCGCGGTCAGGTGCTGGTCCTGCGCGAGCGCGACTTCGTGGTGGCGGCTCAAGGCCTTGGCGCCTCATCGTTGGGCATCTTGTGGCGGCATCTGCTCCCGAACGTCGCGTGGTTGATCATCGTCGCGGCGACGCTCGATGTGGCTGCCGTGATCGTCAACGAGGCGACGTTAAGCCTGCTCGGGCTCGGCATTGAAGAACCTGGCGCGAGCCTGGGTCTCATGATCTTCCGCGCGGCCAGCACAATCGCGCGTTTCCCGTGGCAGTCGCTGTTGCCTGGCGCCGTGATCACCACCCTCGTCCTGGCGTTCTCGTTCCTCGGAGATGGCCTGCGCGATGCGTTTGATCCCAATACGGAGTAGACGAAGGACGAATGACGAACGACGAAGGGTGAATGGCCATTCACCCTTCGTCGTTCGTCATTCGTCCTTCGTCATTCGTCGCGCCGAAGGCACACTCCTTCATGCGCTCAAATCGATCATGTAACCGGTGCGGATCAGGCCGGCGCTGTTCAACTGCGAGAGTAGAT
>CAYZRP010000115.1:0-22884 GCA_964480865.1 uncultured Anaerolineales bacterium
CACGCGAGGAGGCGGGTGCGCCTTGGAGGACACGCCTCGCGAGGGGCGGGTGCGCTTTGGATGACACGCTACGCGAGGAGGGGGTGCGCTTTGGAGGGCACGCCACGCGAGGAGGCGGGTGCGCCTTGGAGGACACGCCTCGCGAGGGGCGGGTGCGCTTTGGATGACACGCTACGCGAGGAGGGGGTGCGCTTTGGAGGGCACGCCACGCGAGGAGGCGGGTGCGCCTTGGAGGACACGCCTCGCGAGGGGCGGGTGCGCCTTGGGTGGTACACGTTGCGTGGATCAGGCTCTGGGGGATAAGCAGCACCCAGGAACAAGCACCTCGCGGATCAGGATAAGGTGACTCAGCAGCGTGGCGGTTTGTGCGAGCAGCGGTAGGTCGTCGATGACGACCCAGACTGTCATGCCCGGTGCGAACCGTCAACCACAATGCGTATGTTCTTATAACCCAGCCGGCACGCGGATACTTTTCGTCCACCCATAATGTCCGGGGGTTCGGCCTTCAGCCCTCTGCCAGACCAAACAATCAGGCCGGGCTTGTGACCCGGCCTGCTGAAGGGCGATGCAATGAAGAGCGCGGCGGCTAGACCTGCACGTACACCTTTGCCTCGTTGCCATTGCTGTGCGCAATCATGTTGAGGCGGTCAAGGATGACGCGATCGACGATCTGGCCGCTGGGCGCGACGAGTTGCCCGGTGCCGGTCACAAGGTCGCGAGCCAGGATCATGCCTTCATCGAGTTCGGAGGGATGCAGCTTGAGCTCTGACCGCGCCTGCTGCTGGCGAATGCGGGGGCGCTCGTCAAGATAGCGTCTGAACTCGCGCAGGATCGCCGGGTCATAACGCTTGCCATCGCTCTGCTGCAGGGTGGCAAGGTCCTGATACTTGAGATAGCCGGCCACAACCGACAGGATGCGTGACCCGATCGGGATCGACTCGCCGGACAACCCATCTGGGAAGCCCTGGCCGTTCCACCACTCGCCCTGGTGACGCACAATCGTGGCGACACGGCGCAGGCGCGGCACGGTCGACAGCAGGCTCTCGGCGACCAGGGCGCTGTGGCGCAGCATCTCCTTGTCGCCCTTCTCGAGCTGCAGCGTCGACTTCTGTATGACGCTATCCGGGAGACCGAGCTGTCCAAGGTTATGCAGCAGCGCCGCGATCTCGATGTTGCGTTGCTCATCAAGGGGCAGGAAGAGCGCGCGGGAAAGCCAGCGCGCGGCGTCAGCCATGTATTGCGATTGACCGGCCATGGTGCTGCTGCGCACCTCAAGCAGGTTCGTCAACAGCCGGATGACGTCGAGGAAGTTCTCCTCGAGCTCGGTGTTCTTGCGCTCGATCTCGACCATGCGCTCGGCCACCTTGCGCTCGAGGTCATCGTTGATCTGGCGGGTCTGCAGCGACTGGTTGATGGTCGACTCGTACAGCCGGCGGTTATCGCAGAGCAGTTCGTGGAAGCGGACGCTGTCGCGGACCAGGACGCGGATCTGGTTGTTGTCGATGGGCTCGATCAGGAAGGCGTAGATGTGGGCCTGGTTGACGGCGGCGGCCATGTCGGCCGAGTCGTCGGCCGGGCACTTGAGGACGCGCACGACGTCGGGCCAGCGCGCGCGCACCGTCGAGAGCACGTCGATGGCCGAGAGCGGCCCGCCGATGCGCATGTCGACGATCACCAGGGCGATCCGCTCGCGCTCGAGCACCGCAAAGGCCTCTTCGGTGCTGGCGACTGCCACCACCCGGTATCCCTCCCTGCGCACAGCCAGGGTCAACGGCAAGTCTTGCGAGTCGGTCGGGGCAAGGAGGAGAACAGTCTGGCCGGTCATGTCTTTCGTCTCACGGTGGCTTGCCGGGCCAGGTGCCCGGCAAGCCACCGACTCGATCTAGCTCATGGGTCGGGCTCACCCGTTGGCGAAACATGTTCAACCAACGTATCCCCGTTAACGGCCGGAACAAACAGTTTCTTTAGTGAGGTTAGAGAATTCAAATCACTATTTGTCGTATTTCGAGCGGCGGCCAGGTTCTGGGCTTTGACCGCGTCAGCGAGCTCACGACGCAGGACGCGCACCTCGCGCGGGGCGTCGATACCGACCTTGACCCGGTCGCCTTCGACCGACAGGATGGTGACCGTGATGCCTTCGCCGATCAGAAGGCCGTCGCCGATCTTACGCGTGAGCACGAGCATGGCCCACCTCCGTTTTGACGTCAACCGTTGCCGACGGCGTGGCCGACTCGGTGGGCAGCCCAACGAGCTGCGCGACCGGGTAGCCAGCGCCAGACTGGACGACCTGCCGGGCGACGCCTGTGCGTCGGTTGTAAGCCAGCGGGCCAAGCAGGTTGGCCGTGACCCTGGCCGGGTTCTTCGTGATCGTCAGCAGGACCAGCCAGTCAAGCTCCGTGATCGAATTCAGGCCCAGCGCCTCGGCATCGTCGTCCGAGATCCGCGGCCGATAGCCGGGCGCGATCAACTCGGGGTGGACAACCGGGAGCGAAAGACCGGGTTGGTCGAGTGAAACGAGCAGCTTGATCGGCCGCATCTCTTCAGTGCGCCTCAGAAGGAAGCTGCACCAATCCGGGCAACCGATGAGGCCCTCAGGCAGGTGGATCCGCTGCTCGAGGAAGGTCACGGGCTGTTCGGCCGAATATGGCTGATCGGTCACGACGACCTGAGCGCCCTGCCCGCTTTCGGGATCCACGGCCAGCGGCCCGAGCAGGTTGGCGGTCACCTGCAGCGGATCGGCCTGGATGTTGAGGATCACGAGTGGGAGGAGTTTCTCGGGATCGCGCAGCCCGGCGGCCGCGAGCGGCTCGGCGGCGCTGCGCAGCGTGTAACCGGGCACCCACAGACGCGGATCGACGACAAGGAAACTGAGACCGGGCTGGTCGAGGCTCTCGAGCGACGCGATCGGCGCCGAATCGAGATCCTGCACGAGCCTGAATCGGCGCCACTCCGGGCAGCCGATCAGGCCAGCAGGAAAGTCAAGCGCAAGGGTATGGGGGTTCATATGACATCCTGTCCTCTTCGACCACGAAGGGCCGCACGCCATCCATGGCCGTCAAACCATCAACCGAGAAAGTCGAACAACGATCGCGAGACCGACTTCGCGGCGGTCTGCAGCACGACCTGGTTGACCGTCTCGGCATGTTGCAGGTTCATCAACGCTTCTGCCATGTCGACATCCTCGGTCGACGACAAAAGCGACTTGAGCGAAAGTGTGAGCTTGTCCATGCGATCGAGCGCCGTTCCGAGTTCCCGCGAGCGCGCGCCGTTCGTCGTGCGTGCGTCGCTGACCGTCGTCACAGCGCCCTGCAAGCTCGCCATGGCGGTGCCGACGGCCGTCGTGTCGTTGGCGTTCAGCGCGTCGCGCAGTTGCAACAGCGCGTCGAGGGTCGGCCGCACCACGGCATTGCCGTCGACGTTGACCTGTATGCTGTGCCCGGGCTCGATCAGGTTGTTGATCGGACCGGCAGTGCTGGCCACGTTGGACGTGATCGCCGTGCCGTTGAAGGCATACGGTTCGGTGTTGATCGCGAAGCCCGAGAAGATGTAGGCACCGCGGTAAGTCGTGTTGCCAATGCCAACGGCATGCTCGATCAAGCCATTGATCTCGTCGGCCATTCCCTGACGCTCAGCCGGGCCGACGGTGTCGCCGCGGCCGCCGAGCGCGACCTGGATCGAGCGATTGAGGGTCGTCACAAGGTCTGCGAGCGCGGCGTCGTTCGCGCCGAGGCGCTCCTGGCTGACGCGGGCAGCGTCGACATATGACTGATGGACATCCATGGCCGAACGCAGTTGGAGCGAGCGTACGGCCACCTGCGGGTCATCGGAGGGCTTGTCGATCTTCTTGCCGCTTGTCGACTGGCGCCGGTACTGCTCAACCTTGCTCGCCGACGACTGCATGTTGTCGATCGCGTGCTGGTAGGTCATCTGGGTCGTGATACGCATGGCCGTTCTCCGTTAGCGGCCTACCAGGCCGGTGCCGTTGATCAGGCGATCGAGCATTTCGTCGACGGCGTTGAGGACGCGAGCCGCCGCTTCGTAAGCCTTCTGCGTCTGCATCAGGTTCGCGGCCTCTTCGTCGAGGGACACACCGCCGACAGCCTGACGCTGCTCATCGAGCGCGGCAGCCACTGCCATCCGGTCGGAGTAGCGCGTCTCGGCGTTCCGGGTCTCGAGCGCGAGCGAGCCGACCTGGGCGGCGTAGGCATCGCCAAAAGTGGCGGTGCCGCCCGACATGGTCAGGGCGCGCTGGAGGTTGGCCATCAGCACGCCGTTGTTGCCATCACCGGGAGCGTTCGGGTTTGAGGCGACTGCGATGTTGCCCAGATTGGCAACGATGTTGGCGTTGAGCTGAATCGAGAGTGCATACTGCCCGCTCGGATCGGCCGCGGGCTCAAAGAAGTTGCCGCCCGCTGTCGCTGAGTTGAGGCGATAACCAGCGTTGTGCTGAGTGTTGACCGAGGTGATCAGCGTCTGCGCCAGGGTGTTCAGGCCGTCGAGCTGGCCCTTGATGAGCCGGTCGCGGGCGTCGAGGATGCCGGCGATCTCGCCGGTTGTGCCGTTATAGGCGGCCGGGGTCGGCGTCTGCCACTGAACGGCCAGGAGGTTGTCGTTGGTCGCATCGACCACAGTCTGGAGCTTGAACGTCGAAGTGCCAACGATCAGGGCGTGGCCGTTGATCGAGGCCATCACCGTGCCATCGGGCTGATTCGAGATCGTGGCTCCGGTCAGTTCCGCCAGGCGGTCCGCCAACCGGTCGCGTTGATCGAGGAGGTCGTTGGGCTGTTCGTCTCGGCCCACCACCAGCGCGATCTCGCCATTCAATCGGGCAATCTGACTGGCCGTGTCGTTGACCTCATCGACACTTTGCTTGAGCGAAACGTCTTGTTCGGCGCGCGTCGCCCTGAGTTGTTGCGCCCGGCTGTTGAAGGCCGCCACCAGATCTTCGGCCCTGCCGCGCAGGTCGCCGCGCAACGCTGTGTTGGCCGGGTCGGCGCTGAGCGCCTGCCAGCCCGTGAAGAACGCGTCCATCTTGGACACCAGGCTGTCTTGGCCGGTTTCGTTGAGCAGCGACTCGACCTGGTTGAGGATGTTGCGCTGGACGTCGTACTTGCCGCTCTGAGCCAGTTCCTGGCGAAAGCGGCCGTCGAGGAAATCCGTGCCGAAGCGCTTGATCGACGCGACCTGAACGCCCATGCCGAACTGGCCAGGCCCCCAACCGCCGTTGAGCGACGGGGTCGGATAAGCGACACCGTTCTGGTACACGACCTGCTGCCGCCGATAGCCGGGCGTATTGGCATTGGCGACATTGTGGTTGATCACATCCAGCGCCTGCTGGTGCGCGCGAAGCGCCGAGCTGGCGATGTGGATCCCGGAAAATGCACTCACGACGTACCTCTCCTTTCGTCAGGCAAGCCACCGCCGCACTGTGCGCACCAGGCTGTTCAGCCAGTTGCCAAGCGGCAGCCCGCGCAGCATCACGGGCAGCAACATCATGCCGACACCTCCACCGACAGACTCAACAGCGGCGTCGCGACCGGCTGCGGTCCATAAGCTGGCGCCGGCGTCGCCACCTGGATCAGATAGTCACGCGTCGCCTCGAGCCGATCGAGCGCGATTTGCGCCAGGGCCCGATTGGCCAGGCCGAAGTCACGCAACTGGCTGGCGATCGCCAGGATGCCCTCGCGCAGCCGGCTGAAACGGGCCGCCGTCTCGTCGTCGATGTCCGCCATCAACGCCAACAACGTCGCGTCGCCGCCACGGGCACGCGCCCAGGCACTCAACGCCGACACGCGATCGGCCTCGAGCGTATTGAGCTGTTCGAGGGCGTCTTCCTTCTGACGCACCAGTCGGTTCACATCCTCGAGCGCGCCGGCGATCAGCGCCCTTCGCTCGTCCTTCGTGATGGCGAGGAGGCCCTGGTACAGGCGGAACTCGCGCGCAAGGAGGCGTTCGATCTGTTCGAGGATGGCGGCGGCTTGCTGCGTGGTCATGGTCTCTGCTCGTGTGGGACGGTCAACTCGTGACCACACCCATCATCTTGGCGGCCAGGGCTTCGACAGGCACCTTGTACGTCCCGGCCTGCACCTGGCTCTTCAACGCTGCCACACGATCCTCACGGACCTCTGGCACCGTCGACAATGCAGCGCGGGCTTTGGCGAGCTCGACGCCGCGGTTCGAGAACTGAGCCTGGTCGGCCCGGTCGACGCTGCTGCTGGCCTGCGTCGACGACGTGGCCTGCGTGGCGCGCACCGCACGCACCTGCTGCATTCGCTGGATCTCGTTCCCATTCGGCTCGATCTTCATAGTCATCAACCCTTGCTAAACCCAATCCCCACGGTTCCCAACCAAGTTATCGTCCGCACCACCCGTAACTTCAGGCCTGGGGCGTAAAGCGGAGATAAAGTCAAACCGAACTCCAATCATTGTTAGTCGGTTAGTCGGCTGGTCGGCTGGTCGGGCAGTCCCGCCCACGCGCTCCTGCGGTCACCCGCCCTTACGCCCTGCGCATCTGCACGGCCAGGCCGATCATCGAGTCGACCTGCTGAAAGGCCTTGGTCGAGAGGCTGTAGGCCCGCTCGAGCGCGATCAGGTTGGTCATCTCGGCGGCCATGTTGACGTTGGAGCCTTCCAGCGCGCCGCCGTTGATGGCGCCAAAGCCGGCCGCGCCGGGATTGCCAGCCACCGGCGTCCCGCTCGGCGCGCTTTCGAGAAACAGATTGCGGCCGTAGCCGATCAGGCCGGTCGGGTTGGCGAAGCGTACGAGGCCGATCTGGCCGACGCGCGCCAGGGTGCCATCGTCTTGGAGGACATCGACGCTGCCATCGCGGTTGACCGTGATGCGATCGTCCGGCGTGTTGGCCGGGATCTGACCCTGCCAGATCAGGCGGTAGCCATCACCGGAGACCAGGTTGTTGTCGGCGTCACGCGTGAACTGACCATCACGCGTGTACGCCGTGCGCCCATCAGGCAGTTGGATCGGGAAGAAGCCGTCGCCATCAATGGCCAGGTCGAGTGAGCGGCCGGTGGTCTCGAGCCGGCCATGCGCGAGCAGGATCTGAGTGCCGACCGGCTGCACGCCGTTGATATTGGTGCGGCCATTGAGCAGTTCCTGAAAGTTCATGCGCTCGCCGCGATAGCCGTAGGTGTTGACGTTGGCCAGGTTGTGGCTGACCATATCGACGCCCAGCATGCGCGCCAACAACGCGGTGCGTGACGAAGCTAACAGGGAGGACGTGGAAAGAGTGGGCATCAAAGTCTCCCAAGCGTGGATATCACGCGGCCCAGGAGATCGTCCTGGGTCTGTACGAGTTTCTGCGCGGCTTCATAAGCGCGGTTCACCTCGACCATCTGGGTCATCATGACGGTCGGGTTGACGTTCGACTCTTCCAGATAGCCCTGCACCACCTGACCGTAGTCGGTACTGGTCGGCGCGGCCGCCGCGCTGTACGTGTTCGGCAGGTCACCGACCAGTTCGGTGCGCGGATCGTTGAAGGCCGCGAGGCCGAGCGTCGCGAACGGCGGGTTGTCGTCGGTCCGCAGCGAGCCATCGGTGCCGATCACGATCATGCCCGTCTCCGGAAGTGTGATGCGTTGGCCGTTGGCGTCGAGCACGAAGTAGCCCTCAGTCGTCACGAGGTTCTGGTTCGAGTCGCGCAGGAAGCGCCCATCCTTGGTGTAGCGAACGCCGTTGGGCGTCTCGATCGTGAAGAAGCCATTGCCTTCGATCGCCACGTCGAGCGGCTCCTCGGTCTGGCGCAGCGCGCCCATCGAATAGTCCGTGACAGGTTGGATCAGATCGACGCCGAGGCCGATCGTGCCGTAGTCCATCAGACGATTGTTGAATGTGTTCGGATACTGGGGCGTGTCCTGCACGTCAGTGTTGCGCCAGTCCTCGTTGACCGTCAGCAGCGAGCGAAAACCGGGCGTGTCGAGGTTCGCCAGGTTGTGCGAGATCAGGTTCTGGCGCGACATATTGGTGATCATCGCTGTCGCGGCGGCATAGAGGCCTTTGATCATGACGACGTCCTTTCCACGATCAGCGCTTCTTGCCGACGCTGAGCCAGAGCTGCACTTCTTCGCGTGACGCGCCGAGATGCCTGGCGATGTCGAGCTCGCTCATCCCGCCGGCCGACATGGCCTGCGCGGCGCCGAGCCGATCGGCGGCCTGAGTTGTGCCCTGCGCGGCCGCTGTCGTCGGCGTCGACGTCGTATTGGGGCGCAGCGCCAGAAGCGCCTGCAGGCCCGGGTCGAAGCCCGTCGCGACAGCGCTCGGAGCAACAACCTTGCGGGCCGACTCAGCCGCCGCGCGGAGACCGTCCTCGGCGGGAGCCAGGTCCTGCGCCTGAACCGGCTTGCCACCGGCCAGCGCGGCCTCGCGCGCCAGGGCGACCAGATTGAGCGTGTTGCTCAGCATCGATGACGAGATCCTAGACATGGATCATTCCTCCTGTGCGCGCCACCTTGACCTCGCGGGTCTCGGGTTCATCGCCGGCTGTTTGAACGTCACGCGCGGTGTGGCGCGAGCGCGGCACACGGCGGTCTTTCACGTTGGCGCCCATCGCGGCGCGCAGATTGAGCACGGCTCGGGCATGCAACTGGCAGACCCGCGACTCCGACAGATCGAGCACCGACCCAATTTCCTTCATGGTTAGCTGCTCGTGGTAGTACATGGCCAGCACCTGCTGCTCGCGCTCAGGCAGGTCGCGGAGCATCGCGCCGAGCTGCCGACGCAGGTCGTGCTCGTCGAGCTGCTCGGCCGGGTCGGGCTGGGCTTCATCCGCGAGCAGTTCGTGAAGCGACTCGTCGCTCTCATCGCCGTGGCTGAGGGTGTCGAGCGACACCATCACGCGGCCGGCGTCCATCAGGGCCTGGCGCAGGTCGTCGTCGGTCAGATTGAGGTGGCGGGCCAGCTCGTCGTCGGTCGGAGCGCGGTGGAGATGCGACCACAGCTCCGCGTAGGCGCCCTGAACCTGGCGGGCGCGGCGGCGAGCGGCACGCGTCAACCAGTCCTGCGCGCGCAGGGCGTCGAGCATCTGACCGCGGATGCGCAGTGTGGCATAGGTGCTGAACTGCGTGCCGTGCGACGGGTCGTAGCGATCGACGGCATCGATCAGGCCCAGCAGGCCCTGCCCCGCCAGATCCTCGTACTCGGGCCCGAGCGCTGGTGAAAATCCCAGGCGCCCGAGGACGTAATGCACGAGCGGCACGTAACGCAGGATGATGGCGTCGCGGCTCTCCGCATCACGCCGCTTGAAGTAGCGCTTCCAGAGCGCCGCTTCCTCCTGCGGCCGGCTTTCGGTGTCGTTAGTCGTCATGATCGGTTCCCCCGTGGTCGGGCGTCGGCGCTCATCGCCCCGGCGTCCCGGTCAGCGGGACACATGGCTCTTCGTTTCAAGCTTCCACCTCGATTTGCGTCCCGACGGTGGCGTCTTGCGTCGCCGCCGCCTCGAGTTCGGCTTTGCGCGCGGTCAGCAGGCCGTGCGTCACCATCCAATGCAGGGTCCAGGTCACTGCCCCAACCGTGATCGTGGCGAGAGCGGCCTGGATCACGGCGATCACGATCGGCGTGCCCGTCACCAGCGATACGCCGAACACAGTCGCTCCGGTGACGGATGTCGCGATCTGGGCGCCGGCGAAGATCGCCTCGAGCAGCACCGGGCCACGTGGCTTGCGGGCCGGTGCTTCGGTGGCCTTCGTGGCCTTCTCGTCGTCCTTCTCGTCAGCCATGTCCCTGGTTTCCTCTCACCTCACGTCGCCTACCAGCCGCCCTCGAACAGGGCGTTGATCAGCCGGGCCGGTTGCGCGGGATAGAACTCGTCGAGCACCCGCGGACCCGCGCTGTAGTAAAGAAGCGGCAGCTGACTGCGCAGCGCCAGGTTGACGACGCCGCCCAGCGTGCCGGTCTCATCGAGTTTGGTCAGCACAAGCCCCTTCAGGTCGAAGACGCTCAGCGCCGAAAACGCGCTCTGCAGATCGGCATCCTTGGCGGTCGCCGGCGTGGTCAGGTAGGTCAGGCGGTTTGGCAGCGCCGAGAGCAGATCGCTGAGCTCGTGCAGCTGCGGTGTCCGGCGGACGTTGACGCCCGGCAGGTCGACGATCACGAGATCCGCGTCCTGCTCAGCGGCGACGGCCTGAGCCAGTTCATCGGGTGTGTAGGCGACACGGAGCGGCAGACGCAGCGCCTCGGCGTACATGCGGGCCTGCATGATCGCGCCAGCGCGGTAGGTGTCGGCGCACACCCAGGCCGCGCGCAGACCCAGTCGTCGGGCGGCCAGGTGCGCGAGCTTGGCGGCGGCCGTGGTCTTGCCGGCGCCCGGCGTTCCGATCAGGCAGACGACGCCGCTGGCCAGGTTCGAGCTCGGCGCCGGCGCGATCAGTCGCGCCGCCAGGCGATGCCCAACAAATGCCTGCACCTGCTCAGGCTCGAGCAGGGCTTTGGCGGTGAGCGACTCGAGAGCGGCCTCGAAGTGCGGGCGCACCAGTTCGACGTCGACGCCCTGCTCGATCAACGTGGCGTAGAGATCGGCGACTGCCGGGCTCCAGGTGTCTTCGGGCAGTCCTACAGTCGTCGACGCAGTAGGCTCCGTGATCTCAGGCCCCGCCTCTGGCTCGGCGATGTCGAGCGCTGGAGTCGGCGGCGTCGCGATCGTCGTAGCGCGACGAGTGTGCAACGCGGCACGAACGGCGCCGGCCAGCGCGCTGAGGCTCGAGGGCGACGTCGCCGTCGTTGTCGGGGCTTCAGTCAGGTCTGCGTTGCGCGAAGCCTTACCCGACGTCGACCGCAGGCGATCCATCACGCGTTTTTCGGCATCGTCGAAGGTGGCCTGAGCCACGGGTGGACGTGTCGGGGCGGCGATGGCGCGCGGGCCCTTGCCGAGCGCCGCCGTCGCCGGCGGCATGGCGACGACCTCGACGGCCGGCTTCTTCCACACCTCCCAGGCGGCTCCGCCCGGGATCTGGCGCACCGACACGATCAGGGCTTCAGGGCCGAGCTCCTCCTGGATGCGTTCCAGGGCGGTGAGCATGTTGGGAGCCTGGTAAGTGTGAGCTTGCATCGTCATCTACCTCATGCGGCCGGTTCAACAAGGCCGTGAGCCTGCACCGGGGTGCCGGTGCTGATCTCGGAAAATGCGAGCACCACCAGGTTCGGCAGTGATCGCTCGATCAATCGGCGGAAGGCGAGCCGCAACTCGCGTGGGACCAGCAATACCGGTGTGAAACCCTGTTGGGCCAGCGACTCCATTGCCGTGCCGGTGGCCGCGATCACGCCCTGGGCCGTGCCCGCGTCGATCTGGAAGCCGAAGCCGCGGTCGGCCGGGCCAAGCGAAGCTCGCAGGTGCGCCTCGATGTGCGGCGCGAGCGTGATCACATGCACACGCCCATCCTGCGCGCGGTACAGGTTCGAGAGCGTGCGCGCCAGGGTCTGGCGGCAGGCCTCGGCCAGCACGTCGGGGTCTCGCGTGACGCGGGCCGAGTTGGCCAGCACTTCGAAGATCGTCGACAGGTCGCGGATCGGCACACGTTCGCGCAACAGGTTGCGCAGCACGTCCTGCACTTCGCCGAGCGACAGTTGATCGGGCACCAGGCCCTCGACAGCCGCCGGCGCTTCGCGCTTGACCCGGTTGATCAACTCCTGCACTTCTTGCCGTCCGAGCAGCGAGCCCATCTGAGCCCGAACAACCTCGGTCAGGTGTGTGCCAAGCACCGTCAGCACATCGACAACCATGCAGCCAAGAAGATCGGCGCGCGGCTTGTCGGCATCCGTGATCCACATGGCCGGCAGCCCGAAGGCCGGGTCGGTGGTGGAGACGCCATGCAGATCCTGCGAGCCGTCAGGCCCAAGGATGGCCAGCTGGCGATCGATCATCAACTCGCCCTTGGCCACTTCTTCGCCGCGGATCTTGATCCGGTACGACTGCGGGCTGAGGCGGAGGTTGTCGCGGATGCGGACCTTGGGCAGCACCAGGCCGTACTCGGCCGCGATCTGTTTTCGGATGCCGGTGACGCGCTTCAGCAGGTTCTCGGCACGCTCCTCGCCCACCAACGGGATCAAGGCATAGCCGATCTCGAGCTCGAGCGGGTCGACGACCAGCAGATTCGCGATCTCCTCCGGGCCTTCGAGCGCCGGCGCCGGCGGTGCTGTGTCAGGCGGAGCGAGCAGCGCCTGCTGCTGATTGCGCCAGATCCAGTACGCGGCACCGCCGAGGCCCACGCCAACGATCATGAACGGGAAGAACGGCATGCCGGGCACGATCGCCAGGCCGCCGATCATGACGGCCACGATCGCGAGCACCGTGACATTGCTGAGTTGCGCGACGACGTTGGCGCCGAGCGAGGATTCGCCCGACGAGCGGGTGACGATCAGGCCGGCCGCTGTGCTGACCAGGAGCGCCGGGATCTGGGTGACAAGGCCGGCGCCGACCGTGAGGAGCGTGTACGTCTGCAGCGCTTCCATCAGATCCAGGCCGCGCATGAGCATGCCAACTGCGAAGCCGCCGATGATGTTGACGACGACGATGATGATCGCGGCAGTGGCGTCACCGCGCGTGAACTTCGACGAGCCGTCCATGGCGCCGTAGAAGTCCGCCTCGGCCTGAATGGCGTGTCGGCGCGCCCTGGCCTGCTGCTCGTCGATCAGGCCGGCGTTCATGTCGGCGTCGATCGAGAGCTGCTTGCCGGGCATAGCGTCAAGGGTGAAGCGCGCCGAGACCTCGGCGACGCGGCCGGCGCCGTTCGTGATCACCACGAACTGAATAATCATGAGGATGACGAACACCACGACACCGACGACGTAGTTGCCGCCGACGACAAAGTCGCCGAAGGTTGCGATCACGCGCCCGGCGTCCCCGCCCAGCAGGATCAGGCGCGTGGCGGCGATATTGATTCCCATCCGCAACAACGTGATCAGCAGCAGGACGGACGGGAAGGCGCTGAACTCCATGGGCTGCTTGATGTACATCGCCAGCAGCATCACGCCCACCGACAGCGCGAGATTGGCGGCGATCATCAGATCGAGCAGCAACGGGGGCAGCGGCACGATCATGAGCCCCAGGATGAGGATCAGCAACACCACAAGCACGGCGTCGCGCGACCCTACAAGGGAGCGCCAATCGAAACGCGGGAAAGTCGGAACGGCGGTTGTCATGGTTGTTGATTGCTGATTGCTGATTTCTGATTGTTGATTGGAGGCCAATCAGCAATCAGAGATCAGCAATCGGCAATGACTACACGGGCACACTGACTGCCTTCGGGCGCTTGAGCCCATATACGTACGCCAGGACTTCTGCCACAGCGAGATAGAGCTGCGGCGGGATCGGGTCGTCGATCTCGACGAGGCGATAGAGAGCGCGCGCCAGCGGCGGGTTCTCCACGATCGGGACGTTGTGTTCGCCGGCCACCGCGCGGATGCGCAGCGCGACGCCGGACACGCCCTTGGCCACAACGGCCGGGGCGTCCATGTCGTCGCGCTTGTATTGCAGGGCGACGGCGTAGTGAGTCGGGTTTGTGATAACGACGTCGGCCTTCGGGACGGCGGCCATCATCCGCTGGCGGGCCATCTTGCGCTGCTGCTGGCGGATATAGCCCTTGATCTGCGGGTTACCCTCGTTCTGCTTCATCTCCTCTTTGACCTCTTGCTTGGTCATCTTGAGGGACTTCCACCACTCCCAGCGCTGGTAGGCGTAGTCGAGCACCGCCAGCACCAGGTACGCGCCTGCGACGCGCCACATCAGGCTGAGCGCCAGGCCAATCCAGATACCGACAGCGTCGCGCAGCGACATCGTCGCCAGCGTCGGCAATTGTTCGGCCTGCCCCTGCAAGAACGAGTAAGCGATCGAGCCGATGACGAGCAGCTTCAGCGCGGCCTTGAGCAGGTTGACGAGGCCGTTGACGTTGACGAGCCGCTTGAGGCCCTGGAGCGGGTCGATGCGACCCGTGTCGAACCACGGGCGCTGGCTGGCCCAGACCAGGCCGGTCTGGCCGAGCGAGGCCGCGACGGCAACGGCCGCGATCACGACCACGATCAGGCCCAGGTCACCGAGCGCCGGCAGCTGTCGGCCGACGGCCTGGTTGATCACGTCGGCGGCCGCTCCATCGCCCATGTGCGCGATGAGCTGGAAGGAGCCGAGCGTGTCGCGCATGGTTTCGCCGGTGTGTTGGGCGAAGCTCGTGCCGGCCACGTTGAGGATCACGGCTGAGGCCATCAGTACCGCCGCTGACTGCAGCTCGACCGAGCGCGGGACCTGGCCCTTCGTGCGGGCTTCATTGAGCCGTCGTGCGCTTGGGGCTTCGGTGCGTTCCTGAGACATGTCACATCCCCACCAGCCACTGCATGCGCGGACCGATGTCGCGCACGAGGGCCGCGATGCCGGGCACGATCACGCCTAGCGAAGCGATGAGAGTGACAAGGACCACGCCGACCTTTAGCGGGCCCTCAAGAAAGAAGACCTGGATCTGCGGCGCGACGCGCGCCAGGAGCCCGAGCGTGAGATCCGCCAGGAGGCTGGCCGCCAGGACGGGCATCGCCAGAGTCAGACCGGCGGTGAGCAGGCTCTGAGCCAGGCCGAGCAGGCGTTCCAGCGAGAACTCGGGCAGCGGCCCGGCCACGGGCAGCGCCCTGAAGGTTCCGCCGATGCCGAGCAAGACGAGATGATGACCGTTGAGGGTCAGGAAGATCAGGCTTGCGATGATGAGGTAGAGCTGGTCGATCGCGGTGCTCGAGCTGTCGAAAGCGGGGTTCATAATGCGGCCGGAGGCGAAGCCGCCGCCGGTGCTGACATATTCGCCGGCCGTCTGGATCGCGCCGAACGTCAGCGTCGCGACGAAGCCGATCGCCCACCCCACCACGAACTCGCGCGCCAGCGCCGCGCCGAAGCTGAACAGATCCATCGTGGGCGCCTCGGCCGAGAGCGGCGCCCATGGCACGAGCAACATGGTCAACAGGATGCCCAGCGGAAGGCGCACACGGGTTGGGATGGCGCGGCCGCCCAACACGGGCACCTGCACGACGGCAGCCATGATCCGCGTGAACGCGAGAATGAAAACCTGTACCTGGGCCAGTGCGATGATCACGTGGCTTCTCCTGCAAAACAGCATAGGAGAGCGGGCCGACGCGGTCAGTAAATGCCTGATGAACCGGCGCTAAAGGCGAAGTAAATTGTGGGGTTTAGCGCTCAAGTGAGATCGGGCGTGGTCGATTCGCCCAAACGGGGCGTGAAAGTTGAGGGGTTTACGAGATGCTTACGCGTTCGAAGGCGTATCGGAAAGCAATCGGGAGTGCCCCGATGTCCCCCGATGTTCGGCGCGTTGGCGCCGAACATCGGGGGACAGCGGGGCCCGCCCGATTTCGCAATCGTCTAAATCAACCGCGGCGGCCGCAGTTCGTACAAATCGAAAAACGCCTGGCTGACCCGCGGGTCGAAGTGCGTGCCGGTGTCGCGGCGGATGATGTCGACGGCGGTCCTGTGCGAATATGGCGGTTTGTACACCCGTCGTGACCGGATGACATCGTAGGCGTCGGCGATGGCGAAGATGCGCGCGCCGAGGGGAATGTCGTTGCCCTTCAGCCGATCGGGATAGCCATCGCCTGTCCAACGCTCGTGATGATGAAGGACGAGCGGCAAAGCGGTCTTCAGGAAGCCGAGCTCGGCGAGGATGGTGCAGCCAATCTGGGGATGCTGACGCATGACCAGCCACTCGTCCGAGGTGAGCGGCCCTGGCTTGCGCAGGATCGAATCAGGCACCCCGATCTTGCCGACGTCGTGGAGCATCGCGCCGACCTCGAGTGAACGCAGCTCGGCCGGTGGTAGGCCAAGCGCCATCCCGATCGTCAATGCGATATGGACGACACGACGTGAGTGCGCTTCGGTCTCGGTGTCGCGTGCATCAAGCATGCGCACCAAGGCGCGCAACGCTCCCGAATTCGCCTGTTCGATCGGCCCACCCCAACCGGGTGTCGCCGGTATCAATTTCAACGTTGAGGCCATCGCGGCTGCAGTCATGGATCTCCTCGGCGCCCGGCGTGTTGCCCGGCAATCGTGACAGAATTTGTTGCACCTGGTTGACCAGGGCATCCACCGTCACGGGCTGGAGGAGAAAACTCAACGCGCCGACTGCGGCCGCCCCTGCCCGGACACCGGGCGAGACGAAATCCGAAATCAGAATGGCGGGGACATGCTTCTCCGCCTGTCGCAGAACATCCAACCCGTTGATCAGTGGTAGACACAGGTCTAGCAAGATCAATGCCGGTTGGCGCATGTCGATGAGATGAATTGCGCCTGGACCGTCTTCAGCGACGATCACGGGAAGGCCAAGAGGCTGCAGTCGCGCAATGAGCGCGTCGCGTTCGGGGCTGTCGGCCATCGCGACGGCGATCGACCGATCGGGGGCGTGACGGCGGACAACGTCAGGGGCCGTTGACGCCGCGGGGATGGCGGTGGGTCGGCGCTTGACCAGCGTGGGCACGTGAGCGGCTACGGTCGAGGGCATGATACGTACTCCCTTCGCTTCCGCGCCACCCGTCCATGGCGCCGCGGAGCGCGTTCGGACCGGACTGCCGGGGGTTCGTTCAAACGACGGTCACGTCGGGGGCGTCCCGGAGATCGGGGCCGCAAGCCCAGGCTCGTCGAGCAACTCACCCTCAAGCATGCTGGCCATTGCCTGCCTGGCCCTGGCCACCAGGGCATCCAGATCAATGGGCTTCAGCACGAAACCCAGCGCTCCGACGGCCGCCGCGCCCAACACCAACTCGGGCGAGGCCACGTCAGACAGGATGATGGCCGGGGTCGACCTCCGCGCCTGACGCAGGACGTCGAGCCCATTGATCTGAGGCAGCCACAGATCCAGCAAGATCAGTGCCAGACTGCGCGTCTGGAGCAGATGCAGCGCGTTTCGCCCGTCATCTACCGTCAAAACCTGCCAACCCAAACGTTCGAAACGCAGGCGAATCAGGTCACGTGTGAGGCCGTCGGCCAACGCCAGGGCGACCGGGGCCTTTGGCGCCTGCTCGGCGTTCGCGGTCGGCGGGTTGCGCGGGCTGGGCTGCGGCACCGCGGCCGGCCTCGATAGCGAGCCCTGGTCGGTCGTGGTGCGGGAGATGTGCGGGAAGTCGGGTCGTCTGATGGTCATGGTGCCACCCCTTCCCTGCTCAGTGCACCAGATCGGGCAGGCTGGTGAACAGGCCGCTCATGAAGGTCAGCATCTGCTGCGCCATCCACGAGCCGAGGAAGAAGATCACGAGCCCCACCCCGACGATCTTGGGCACGAAGGTCAGCGTCGCCTCGTTGACCGAGGTCGCTGCCTGCACGAGGCTGATCGCACTACCGACCACCAGGCTGACCAGAAGGGCCGGCCCGGCCAGCATCAGCACCAGTTGCAGCGCGTTTTGCGCGAGTGTGAGGACGTAGGATTCGGTCATTCGAAGCCTCTCCCGCCGGTCACTGAAAGCTCATGACCAGCGAACGCGTCAGCAGATACCAGCCGTCGACCATGACGAAGAGCAGGATCTTGAACGGAAGCGACACAAGCGACGGTGGCAGCATCATCATGCCCATGGCCAGCAACACGCTCGATACCACCATCTCGATCACCAGGAACGGCACGTAGATCACGAACGCCATGGTGAAGGCGGTCCGCAACTCGCTGATGACGAAGGCCGGCAGCAACGCCACGGTCGGGACCTCGCTGAGCGCATTCGGCCGTTGGGTCTCACCGCTCAGGCTCAGGAAGAGCTCGATGTCCTTGGCGCGGGTCTGCTTGAACATGAACTCGCGCACGGGCTCGACGGCTTTGTCGAAGGCCTGTTGCTGCGTGATCTCCTCGTGCAGGTAAGGCTGAATGGCCTGCTCGTCGATCTTCTGATAGACGGGCGCCATGATGAACAGGGTCAGCAGCAACGCGAGCCCGACGATCACCTGGTTGGGCGGAGCCGTCGGCGTGCCCAGAGCTGTGCGCAACATCGAGAGGACGATCACGATGCGCGTGAACGACGTGGCCAGGATCAGGATCGATGGCGCGACCGACAGGACCGTCATCAGCACCAGGAGCTGCACGCCTGAAGTGACCTCGGCCGGGCCGCCGGCCGGGTCGACGCTCAACGTGACGCCGGGCGCCTGTGCCTGCGGTGAGGCCGCGCAGCCCGCCAGGAGCATAGCCAGCCCGGCGAAGGCCAGGCTTCCCAGGAGTCGACGCTGCGCCGCGCTCATCGCGTCACCTCGTGACTGGTCGGCTCGGTGCCGAGCAATCGCGCGAACAGATCCTGCGCTGAGACGGGCATTGGCAGACCAGCCTGTGCGGGCTCGGCGGATGCCTCGAGCTCGACCTCGGCCAGGGTCTGCAACCCCCCATCGGTGGCGCCGATCAGGAACGTCCGGTCGCCGACCTGGATCAGGTGGACGGCCTGGCGCGGGGCCAACCGCAGGCTCTCGACGTTGCGCAGGATCCGGCCTTTGCGCGTTGACAGATTGGTGAAGCGCTTGAGGCCATACAGGCTCAAGTAGATCAGGCCGATGACGATACCGAAACTGACCAGCAGACGAAGCGCCAGCGTGGCTTCGTCACCCACCCCGCCTGAAGCCTCACCGGTGAGGATCAGCGCCGCCAGGCCGACTGTCGCCACGACAGCCAGGCCGGTACCCCATTGTTGCCACGGCCGTAAGCCGCGCCACCGAACGATCAAAGATTGAATGGTCATTTTGAATCGGTTGGTCACATGGACCCGGCTGCCACAAGGGCCCGGGTGGCCACAAGGGCCCGGGTGGCCACAAGGGCCACCCCTATGCCTTCTTGCTGGGTGTCAGGATCTCGGTAATACGGATGCCGAACTTGTCGTCGACGACGACGACCTCGCCGCGCGCCATCAACTTGTCGTTGACGAGCACGTCGACGGCGTCGCCGGCCATTCGGTCGAGCTCCACAACCGCTCCATTCTGCAGGTCGAGCACTTCGCGGACCGAGAGCCTGGTACGGCCGAGCTCCACCGAGATCCGCAACGGCACGTCCATCAACAGGTCGAGGCCATTGGGCATGCCGGCCGGCAGATCCGGCGCAATCGGCGCGAACGAGGCCATCCTGACCTCGGGTGCAGACATCGAGTCACTCATGGGTTCACCTCGAACAACGTCGGGTCGTCTTCCGCGCTGACCGACGACTTGATCTGAACGCACATTCGGCCGTTGAGCGTTCCGGGCCGAGTGAGGAAACGCAGGCGATCGCTGACGAACATCCGCAGATCCTGGTTGACGGAGGTCTCCAGTCGGATGACGTCACCGGGCGTGAGGTTGAGCAGTTCGCCCATCGTCAGCTCGGCGCCGCCCAGCTCGATGCGCACATGCATCGGCACTTTGCTGAGGCGGCGGAAGACCATGTCGCGCGACTCGTCGGTCGGCTGCTGCTCTTCCTGGCCGGCGATCCAGACGTGCGGGTTCAACAGGTTGGCCACCGGCTTGAGCATCATGAAGGGCACGTAGATACCCATCGTGCCGATCGTGGTCTGCTGGATCGTGACCTCGAAGACGATGTTGAGCACGCGGGCGTTGCCCATCATCATCTGCACCCAGTGGTGGTTGTTCGTGCTGTCCTCGAGCCGCGGCTCGATCAGCGGGATCATCTTGCCCCACGACGCCTTGATGTCGTTGAGCATGTACTCGATCGTGCCGTTCATCAGCGCCTGGCCGATGTCGGTCAGGGCCTTGCCGGTCACCGAGCTCTGGCCCGGGCCGCCCAGCAGCCGGTCGAGCATGACCCAGATGATCTCCTGGCTGAAGACCATCAACATGCGGCCGGGGAGCGGGTCGAGCGCCAATACATGGAAGAGCGTGCCAGGCTGGAGCTCCTTCAGGAAGTCGTCCGACCTGCCCTGCTCGACGTGGACGACCCGCGGCCGGAACTCGGTGCGGATGTAGGTCGGCATCGACGTCGTCAGACGCTCGGCCAGGTTCTCGTGGACGAGCTCAACCGCCCGCATCTGTTCCTTGGAAAAGCGATCGGGTGACCAGAAGTTGTACGGCCGGATGTTGCGCTTGTCGACCGGGGCGTCACCGCCCTCGCCCGCCGCCGACGTTGACGCTCCCGCGCCACCGGCGGACCCGCCCGCGCTCATCAAGTCGGCGAGGTTCAGGCTCTCGCCGCTTGTGGCGTCTTCGGCTTGTAGCGAGCCGCTCAGTAGAGCGTCGATCTCGGCCTGTGAAAGCATTACTGCACCACGAATTCCGTGAAGTAGACGGCGATCACACCCAGCTCGGGCAGGCGCGCGTTGATCTCTTTCTTGATCTCCTCGCGCAGCGCTTCCTTGCCCTCGACGGTGTAGATCTGATCGAATGTCTTGCTGGTCAGCAGCGTGTTCAGGATGTCGTTGATGATCGGCATCTTGTTTTCGATCAGGGTGTTGAACTCCGCGATGCGCGGGTCCTCCGTCGCGACTGCGGCCTCACCTTCGGCCGCCGGGGCTTCGGTTGCTGTGGCCTCGGCCTCGAAGAAGAAGTCAAGCGGCGGGACCTCGATCGTGATCGTGGCCTTGAGGAAGCGCCGGCCGCCCGGATCGGCCAGGTTGACGACCTTGGTGCCCGTGTCGACCATCTGGCCCTGGCCGGGCTCGTAGATCTTGATGATCGTCGGGCCCTCTTCGCCCGTGGCATGGCCGGAACTGGCCGTGGTCTCATGGCCCGTCTCACCGACCGTCATCTCACCGCCCAGATCGCTCGGCACGGTCGGGATCTGACCGGCGTACGAGAGATAGAACGGCTTTGGCATGTCGTCAGGTGCGAACATGATGTAGCCCATCAGGCCATTCATGGCGAACACCGTGACGAGCATGATGTTCTGCAACACCATGCCGACAGTCTTGAGGATTGGCATGATCTTCTTCATGGAGTGGTTCCTCCGGTGGTCGTGCTGTCTGTGATGCCGGGTATCTCGACCAGATCAGCGCCCGTGGGCTGCAGCACGACGTTGTTGCTTTCGATGGTGTAGATCACGGCGATCTCCGCCCGTCGGTTATAGGCGCGGTTCTGGTCTGTCGTGTTCGGGAAGATCGGGTCGTACTCGCCCCGCCCGGTCGCCGAAAGCCGTTCCGGGTTGACGCCGTTGGCCGCCAGATAGCGCACGATCGCAGTCGCTCGCGCCGACGAGAGGTCCCAGTTGGTCGGGTACCGTGGGTCCGTCGGCGGGGTGTCGTCGGTGTAAGCCGTCACGTTCACGGCATTGTCGATCGGGGCAAGCATGACCGTGATCTTGTCGAGGATCTCGAAGGCCCGCGAACTCAGGTCGGCGCTGTTCGGCTCGAAGAGCAGGTTCTCGCTGAGCGAGAGCATCACGCCCTCGATGTTGTTCTGAACGCTGACACTGTTGCCGAAGCCCGACGACTCGAGCAGGCCCGTCAGGTCGCTGGCGACGTCCATCGAGTCACTCGTACGCGGGGGGAAGCCCTCGTCGGGGTTGACCGGGTTCGGGCGCGATTCGCCAGTGCCGGCGCCGTCCTGGTTGATGCCGGTGTCGACCACGTTGGCCGGGATGCCGCCCTTGCCGTCAAGGGCGTCACGGAAGGCTTCGGCCAGCGCGCGATAACGCGCGATGTCCACCTGGCCCATGGTGTAGAGCACCAGGAATAGGGCCATCATCAGCGTGATCAGGTCAGCGTAGCTGACCAACCAGCGTCCGCTGTCGCCGCCACCGTGGCTCATGCTTCAGCTCCCGCCTTGGCTCCGGCGCCCTTCGGCTCGCGCGCCGACGGAGCCATGAAGCCGCCCAACTTCTCCTTGACCACGCGCGGGTTCTCGCCCGCCTGCAGAGCCAGAATGCCTTCGATCAACATGTGCCGGAAGGCCTGCTCTTCTTCATCTTTCGTCTTCAGGTTGTTGCCGATCGGCAGGAAGATGAAGTTCGACGCCGCGAGTCCCCACCACGTCGCCAGGAACGCCGCGGCGATGCCATGGCCAAGGTGCGACGGGTCGTCGAGGTGCTGCATGAGCACGATCAGCTCCATGACGGTGCCGATGATGCCCATCGTCGGGGCGTAGCCGCCGGCCGCAGCGAAGTAGCCGATGCCATGGTTGTGGCGCTCATGCATGCCGTGCACGTCGATCTCGAGGATCTGACGCACCTGGGCCGGATCGACGCCGTCGACCACGAGCTGCAGCCCGCGACGCATGAACGGATCGTGGACCTTCTTGGCGTCCTCTTCGAGCGCCAGCAGGCCCTCACGGCGCGCCTTATCCGACATCGTCACGAGTTCCTGGATCGCGTGGCCCATATCTTCTTTGTCGGCCATGAAGGCTTTGCCGAAGAGCTTGGGCAGGCCGAGCGTGATTTTGAGCGGATACTGCATCGTTGAGATCAAGAACGGCGCGATCAAGCAGAGCATGATCGGCACAGGGCTCGATACAAGTTGCATGGGGTTGCCGCCGGCCAATACGTTGGCGGTCATCGTGATGGCCAGAGCGGCCACAAAGCCGATGATGGTTGCCAGGTCCATGTATCACTACCCTCCGCGACGGATGACCTGAGGCGGCGCACCGTAGGCCGCACGTTTGAAATCGAGCACGGCCTCCACGACTGCTTCCGGCTTCTCCTTGATCAACAGCTTGGTGCCGTTGAGCAACGTCAACACGGTGTCGGGTGTGGCCTCGATGAATTCAATCTGCTCGGCGTTGACATACAGTCGCGAGCCGTTGAGACGCGTCACTGCGATCATGGTTCTCCCGACGGTACGCAACCGCCTTCAAACGATGGTAGCCGCCACCGTCGGGAGTGTCAGTAAACGACCGCTGAATTGGGGCTAAACGAGGGGTAAACGGGCTCAAGTAGGACGTGGGGCGTGGGGCGTAGAGCGTAGAGCGTGGAGCGTGGGGCGTGGAGCGTGGGGCGTGGGGCGTGGGGCGTGGAGCGTGG
>CAYZRP010000116.1:0-5987 GCA_964480865.1 uncultured Anaerolineales bacterium
ACTGATCGATGGCTCGCCGCTTGGCCGTCGCCATCAGCCACGCGCCCGGGTTGTCGGGCACGCCCGTGCGCGGCCACTGCTGCAGCGCCGCCACGAGCGCGTCGCCGGCCAGTTCTTCCGCCAGGTCGATGTCGCCGGTCAGACGCGTCAGGCCGCCGATGATCCGTGCCGACTCGATCCGCCAGATCGCGTCGATCGCTTTGTGGCTTTCGCTCTCTGTCACGTCGATGCCTTCATGGCTTCGAAGTGTAGCAAGGATCAAGGGCTCTGCGGCCGCGGTTTTCGCGTATAGACCGTATCAGCCGCGAAATCCGCGGGCAGGGTCAGTCACGGTTGGTTGGGCCACGGAAGGAGGGCGCGGAGGCGGGAGTCGCGCAAGACAAGGCCCAGCCAGAGCAACAGGCCCATCATCACAGGAAAGTAGAACGGATCGCCCACGCGCACCTGGATGGCTGTCGCCCCGCCGAGGTAAGCCGTGAGCAGCAGCGCGCCGATCCAGGTCGTCGGCGGGATCACGTAGAGGGCTACGCAGACGATCTCGATCACGCCGAGAGTCGTCGACAACTCCACGGGAAAGCCGAGGTGAGTCTGCGCGTCGATGACAGGCTGGATCACCAGCAGCTTTCCGATGAGGTCGAAGATCATGAAGGCGACCACCAGGGCTGTGATGATGCGGCCGGCCCACAGGCCGGTCGATGCGGGGCGCGGAGCAGCAGGGGACGAGTTCATGACGAGTTCTCCGTGTGTGTGGTGTCCAGTGGGTGCGTCTCGAGCGGAACGGCCTGACGCACCTCAATTGTTTCCCCCTGCACGAGAGGGCAGCGGCTGGCCCAGGCTAGAGCTTCATCGATCGAACGGACCTGGATCAACCAGTAGCCGGTGGCCTCGCGCGAGCCGGTCCCTGCATCGAGGTCAACGCGTCGCGTCGCCGGCCGGAGTCGATCTGTGCCGAGCAAGATGCCGGCCTCGCGCAGCGACCGATTGAATCGGTCGACGGCGCTCGAGGCGTTGTCGTCGAGCGCTGAGGCGCCGGGTCGCGCGGCAAAAGTGAGCAACAGGAATCGCATGGCGAGGCTCCCTGGCCGATGCCGTCGAGGGCCGGATGACTGTGATTGCGTTGATGGGTTGGGGGAGCGGCGGGCCTGTCGCGTCAGACAGGCCCGCCGCGCGACCTGAGGCGTCAGGCGCCGACGTTCTCGAAGATCGGCTGGATGTCGCCTTCGCCATCGCCGGCGATGGCCATGAAGCGTCGGCAGTGGCCGAGGGCTTCCTCGAGATTGGCGGCTTCGATGATCGCGAATCCGACCACGACCTCTTTGGCCTCGGCGAACGGCCCATCGAGCACCGAGAACTGACCGCCCTTGGAACTGACCCGCGCGCCGCCCATCGACACCGGCGCCAGGCCACCCGTCAGTTTGACGACGCCCGACGCGATCATCTCCTGCGTGAACTTGCCAAGCGCCTCGAGTTGTTCGGGGCTGGGCGGTGTCGCGCTGGGTGGTGTGTTGAAAGACATCAGGTATTTCATGGTCATTCTCCTTGTGTGATCCGGCCTGTGTGCCGGGCTATTTTCCCTGCGTTCTACAAATACGTCGAATGGTCAGACCCGGAATCGACACGACTTTTCGACGAGTTTCAGCCGGATGCCATTCCGCCGAAAGACGGAGGCGGTTTCGTTCGCCCGCCTGATCTGCGGCCGGGCGCTCCGGCCCTACAGTAGAAGCCTGCATCCGGCACTGGAGGAGACATGAACGCTTCTGAACGCTTCCTCTTCGCCACGTTTTCCGGCGTGGTCGCTCTGCTTGGCCTGAATGTGGCGTTGGTGCTGTTCGGCGCACACGTCGTCGACTGGATCAACCTGGGGGCTCGCCTCATCGGCGTCTGGCTTGGCGCCCCCAATCGACTCTGACACCGCTGCCAGGCCACGGCCCGTTGGGCCTGTAAGGAGATTTCATCATGAACAAGCGCGTCTTTGGGCCCGGCCTGGCCCTCCTGATCAGCCTCTTCCTCAGCGCCTGCAGCCTGCTGCCGCTGGGCTCAGAATCCGAAACGCCGTCGCCCGCCGTCGCGTCGCCCGCCCCTGCGCGCGCCACCATCCACGGCAGGGTCTGGCAGGATCGCTGCGGCCTCGCCGACGGCACCCTCGGCCCGAACTGCGTTCCTCTGAGCGACGGACGTTATCGCGCGGACGGAGTCATCCAATCCAATGAGCCCGGCCTCGGCGGCGTCACCGTGGCGCTCGGCCCGAGCTGCCCGGCCGCGCCGATCATCCGGGCCGTCACAGCCGCGGACGGCTCGTTCACGTTCGAGGGTTTGCCGGCCGGCCTCTACTGCATGACCATCGATCCCGGCTTGCCCGGAAACGAGATGGTCGCGGCCGGGCACTGGACGTCGCCACTGGTCGATGCAGCCGGCGCGTCGGCCAGCCTGCTCGTGTCGGTGACCGACGGTGAGATCAAGAGCGGCATCGGCTTTGGCCGCGACGCGACCTGGGGGATGGCCCAGCCGACCGCCACGCCCACCCCGACTCTCGCCACGCCGACGATCACGACGCCGCCGACGCGCACGCCGGCTCCGGCCTGCATCGATCGTCTCGCCTTCATCGGAGATGTCACGTTCCCGGATCGCACGAACGTGTCGCCCGGCGCGGCGTTCGTCAAGACCTGGCGGCTGCGCAACGACGGCACCTGCACCTGGAACGCCGACTATGCCCTGATCTTCTACGGCGGCGATGGCATGCAGGGCCGAACGCCGGGATCGATCCCCGGGATCATCGGCCCGGGCCAGACCGTTGATGTATCGATCACACTCGTCGCGCCGACCGGCAACGGTGTGTACCGGGGCGAATGGATCCTGCGCAACGGGGACGGCCGGTTGCTGGGCGTCGGGCCGAGCGGCGTGTCGCCGTTCTGGGTGCAGATCGTGGTCGGGCCGACGGCCACGCCGACGCCGACCGCGACGGCCGCCATCGCTAACTGGCGCGGCGAGTACTTCAATAACCGAAACCTCAGCGGCGCGCCTCTGCTCGTGCGCGACGACGTCAGCCTTGACTTCAACTGGGGCACCGGCGCGCCCGGCTCAGGGCTCCCGGTCGACGATTTCAGCGCGCGCTGGACACGGACTCTGAGTTTCAACGCGGGACGCTACGCCTTCACGGCGCTGGCCGATGATGGTGTGCGGCTGTGGATCGACGGTCAGCCCGTCCTCGACGACTGGCACGACGGTGGGGCAGGGTTCATCACCGGCGTTGTGACGCTGTCGCAAGGCACTCATGTCTTGCGGGTCGAGTATTACGAAGCGGCCGGCCTGGCGGCTCTGCAGCTCAAGTGGGAGCCCGTCACAGCCACCGCCACACCGACGATGAGCGTCACGCCGACGGCTACAGCGACCGCGACAGTGACGCCGACAGCAACAGCGACGCCCAGCTCGACTGTGGTCGCCGCGCCCGTTATCCAATCCTTCACCGTCGCGCCGACGTCGGTGCGCAGCGGCGAACCTGTCACGTTGAGTTGGGCAGTGTCCGGCGCCCAACAGGTGACTGTGTGGAGGCTCGACCCGCGCGGTCGTCTGGCGGAGCCGAATGGCATCCCCGTTCCCGCAAGCGGAACGATGGTGATGGATCCCAACGATCCATTGAACCTGACCTACAGCTTCTATCTGCACGCCACAGCCGGAAGCCAATACGCCTCGGCGATCGTCTCAGCGCTCGTCTGTGAAGGCGAGGCCTGCGTGCAGTAGAGGTCGGACGAAAGTCTGAAACGGAATCCATCGGCGGCCGGACGGAAACGTCCGGCCGTTTGTTTACAACCAACCTGTCGTCCTGATCGCGTTGTGCGGGGCGACGACGCTGACCCATTCAGAGGAGATCCCACCTTGAACCCCAAAGCCAACCGTCGCACAGCCCTTGTGCATGTAGCGCAACTCACGCTCGCGCTGCCGCTGCTTGTCGTCGCCCTCGTCCAGGCCCCCCATGTATCCGCGCAAGGCGGCCCGAACCAGGTGTTTCTGCCCTCATTGACCAAGGGCGGTCAAACCACTCAGCCAACCCCTCCGCCGACCCCACCACCGGGTGGCTCCCTGCCGGCGGAAGTGGTCGCCACATGGTTCAGCGGCGTGATCCCGCCGACGGATTTCTACAACCCGACGACCGGCGAGTGGCGCGCCACGAACGGCCTTGGCCAGATGTACCGCTTCAACCCGGACGCCAGCTTCGTCTATGCTGGCTTCCTGCGCATCCAGAACGGCGCCTGCCGCACTGAGGTCTCCACGTACAGGCAGGGCCAGGCGAGCATCGCGGGCGCGACGCTCACACTCAAGCCGACCATCGCGAAAACCCGAACCGTCATCGTGTGCGGATCGCAATCTGACACAACCACCGAGGGTCCGTTCGAACCCTACGCCCTTGGTTGGCGCGTCGCGGAAGATGCCATCGGACGCCCGAAGCTCTTCGTTCAAGAGGGCGCGGCCTCCAGTGAGTATTACCGCCAGGGGATGCTGCCCTCCCTGGTCGGCGGCTGGAGCCTGAACGAGGTGGCATCCTCGGGGTTCTATAACCCGCAGACCGGGGCCTGGGCTACTCCCGCGAACGATGGCGCCTGGTTCCGTTTCGCAGCCGACGGCACCTATCAATATGGCGAATATGGCCACGGACAGGATGACCAGGGCTGCCCCACGATCTATTGGGTCTACCAGGCCGGCGCCATGAAAGTGTCTGGCGGACAGCTCTCGTACCAGGCTGTCAGCGGACGCGCGCGGATCGAGCACCTCTGCGCGACACCCACCGTGGAAGACGAGCCCTACGTCGACCCAAAGTTGTACGAGTTCGTCTGGGAGCTTCACGATCAGGCAACCGCGCCGAGGCTCGCCATCTCGCCGCTGGGCCAGTTCAAGTATTTCGTGTTCAACAAGGAGTAACGGCAGGCTTACCCCGGGCTCGGGCGAAAGTCTGATGCCAGATCCAACGACGGCCGGACGGAAACGCCCGGCCGTTCTGTTAGAACAGATCCATCGCTCAATCACTCGTATCAAGAAAGTAGTTCATCATGTTCTTTCTCGCTCAACCTCTCTTTTCATCGTGGACGCCCCGGTTCGTCCGGGGCGCCCTGAGCCTGGCCGTCGCGGCCGGCGCTCTCTTCGGCGCTCAACTCGCGCCCACCCAACAGGCCGCTGCAGCGAGCTGCCAGTTCTCGCACACGGTTCAACGCGGTCAGACGCTGTTCCAGATCGGGCTGCTGTACAACCGGACGTGGGACGGCATCGCCGCGGCGAACAACATCGCCAACCCGAACAAGATCTACGCGGGCCAGGTGTTGTGCATCCCGTTCACGGGCGCCGGTGGGCCGACGAAACCAGCCCCCGACGTGATCGTCGTCCTCGGCACTGACGTCAAATCCGCCACTGCGCTGACCGACGTCAACCTGCGGGTGGGGCCTGGCATGAGCTTCGCCGTCATGGGCAAAGTCACCGCCGGAACGACTGTGAACGTGACCGGCATCAGCAGCGACGCCAACTGGTGGCGCGTGATCTGCCCCGACGGCTCGACCGGCAACTGCTGGATCACGGCCGGCAAGAGCTACACGAAGCCGAACGGCGGCACGGGCAACAACCCGCAGCCCGCTCCTGTGGTGCCCGCGATCGAAGTGTCGGGCGTGGCTCGCGACCAGACGGTCACCATCAGGGGCGCGAACTTCCCCGCCGGCTACCGCTTCACGGTGCTGATGGGTGACTACGGCTCGATGGGCGTCGGCGGCTACGCCGTGACGACGGTCGACAGCGGCGCCGGTGGCTCGTTCACGGCAACGTACACGATCCCGGCGGCGCTGCGCGGCTCGGCGCGCATCGCCATCCGCCTGCAGAGCGAACGCGGCGGCTACTACAGCTACAACTGGTTCTGGAACACCACCACCAACTGACCCCCTCGCTCCTCCTCCGCAGAAGTTCGTGGCCCCGGCGGTCCGGCGGGCGGCCGCACGTCTGGGGGGGGGGGG
>CAYZRP010000116.1:5997-22870 GCA_964480865.1 uncultured Anaerolineales bacterium
GGGGATCCTACCGCTAAACGTGTTTTTGTAACCCCCCCCCAACCAGCCCCCCGCGTCCCTCCCCCGCTTTTTTTCGTGCGCCCGCTTTTCGGGGGGGCGCACGAACCCCCTCCAGGGCGAGCGACCACAAAAGGAAATGCACGATGTCTCTGAAACCCTTTCTTCCCTTGCTTCTCCTGACGCTCGCGCTGGCGGCCTGCGCTCCCGTTGACCTGCCCGCCGACGCGCCGCAGGCCGAGCCGACCGGCGTCCTCGGCGAGCCGCAGCCAGCGCACATCGAAAACGTGGACGTCGAGATCGGCGTCGGCTCCCCGATCCCGGTGCATGCCGTCATCGGTGGCACGCTGCCGAGCCCGTGCGATCAGATCGCGCAGGTGCTGCAGAGCCGCTCCGGCACCGATCTCGCGATCACGATCCTGACGACGACCTCGACTGACGAAACCTGCCTGCAGGACCCGATCCCGTTCACGATGCGCGTGCCGCTCAACATGATCGGCTTCGGCCCCGGCGACTACACCGTGGACGTGAACGGCATGCGCTCGCCGCTCGCCTGGACCTATGGCGACCCCGCGCCGGTGGTCATGGCCACCGAAGGCGCGCCCGGCATGAAAGAGGCGCACATCGACAACGTCGACGTCGTGGTCGGCCTCGGATCGCCGCTGCCCGTGCACCTCGTGGTGAGCGGCACACTACCGAACAGCTGCGCTCGCCTCGGTGAGGTCGCGCTGCGCCGAATCGGCACGACCGGGCAGGGCTTTGATCTCGACCTGGTGAGCCACACGTACGTGGGCGATAATTGCATCGCCGACGCGATGCCGTTCCAGTTCGAGTTCCCGCTCAACGTGGTCGGCCTGCCCGATGGACCCGCCCGGGTGACCATCAACGGCGTTACGACCACCGTCGACTGGCAGACCCCTCAGTAAAGGGACGACGGAAACACAGAGAGGCCAGGGCTTACCTCTGGCCTCTTTGTGTTTCCGTCGTCCGGTCCACTAACCATGGAGCGGGATCTCGACGCGCAGGTGAGAGCCTTTGCCCGGCGAGCTGCGCAGGTCGTACGATCCGCCGAGTTTTTCGGCGCGTTCGCGCATCGACTGCAAGCCCAGGTGGCCCGGGAACGACTGGGTGATGTCGAACCCGACGCCGTCGTCGACGATTTCGAGGACGACGCACTCGCCGCTCCTTTCGAGGATCAGGTCGATGTGACTGGCGCGCGCGTGTTTGACGACATTGTGCAGCGCCTCCTGGGCGATCCGATACAACGCCTGTTTGATATCGAGCGGCACCCGTGGTTCGGCGCTCAATCGAGTGTGCACATCGAACTGATGCCGGGCGCGCAACGCTTCGGCCTGTTTCTCAAGCGCCGCCGCGAGGCCTTCGGCCTCGAGCGACTCGGGACGCAGTTCAAAGATCAGGGCGCGCATCTCTGACAAAGCCGCATCGGAGAGCGATAACACGTAGTCGAGAGGCTCAGCCACGCGGTCTGGTGCGCGATCGAGCTGCGCGCGGGCCGTGCGAGCGCCGAGCGCGATGCCGTAGAGCGCCTGTGAAACCGAGTCGTGTAGCTCGCGTGCCAGCCGCTGGCGTTCCTCGAGTGCGGCCAGGTGCTGCGAACCTTCGTACAGCCTGGCGTTCTCGATGGCGATAGCGGTTTGGTTCGCGAACGACTGCAGCACCGCCACGTCCGACGCGTCAAAGGCGTTGATCTGGTGGCTTTCCATCTCCAGCACGCCGATCACCTTGCCCTTGACCTTGAGCGGCAGAACCAGCGCCGATCCGGCCTGGCCTTCCACGAGCGGGATGAAGCGCGAGTCGCGCTGGATGTCCGGGATCAGCAGCGGCGTGCCGCTCGCGGCGACGCGGCCCGACATGCCGTACTCGCCGACCGGGATCTCGATGAACTGGCAGCCCTCGCAGCGCTCTTCATCCTGCCAGAGCCCCGCCTCGGGCTTGAAGACCACGCGCTCACCCTCGATCAGGCCGATGTGGACGTGGTAGTAGCCGAAGGTGCCACGGATCAGGCGCACGGTCTGCTGCAGCAATTCGTCGACCGCCAGGATCGACGTGATGCGATAGCCCATCTCGCCGATGACGCGGAACTGCTCGGCGCGGCGCTGCGTGGCCTCGAACAGACGCGCGTTCTCCATGGCGACAGCGGCCTGATCGGCGAAGGCCATGGCCAGCTCGGCATGGTGCGGTGCGTAGAAGCCCGCCTCCGGATGGTGCAGCGTCAGCATGCCGATCACGCGTTCTTTCACAGACAACGGCACGCGCATCCAGGAGCGAATGTGCGCGTACTCGCCTGGAAACTCGGAGGCCAACAGGGCCCGGAAGTCGCGCGCCACGGGTGTGTCGGCGTGCAGGTCGGGCAGGAGGAGCGGGCGACCGGTGGCCATGATCCGTCGATCGATCGGGTTGCGCGCCGAGTACTGGAGGTTCAGGAAACCGCTCTCGGGCAGCGGGCCGCGATAAGCTCGCCCATGCAGCACGTCGCCATCCAGGCTGAAGATCGATGCGCCTTCGTAGACGATGACGTCTCGGATGCGCTCGAGGAATTGGCCCAATACCGAATCGAGTTGCAGCGTCGACGTCAGATGGCGCGACAGGTGGAGCAGGGTGGTCAGCTCGCGCGTGCGTTCCTCGACGCGCTGCTCGAGCATCTCGAGCGCGCGCACCTGAGCTGTCACGTCGCGGACCACGCCGAGGCTGTGCGGCTGGCCGCGGTAGGTGAAGGCCGTGCCGAGCACCTCGATCGGCATCAGGCCGCCGTCTTTGCGAATATCCGTCGCCCGCCCGATGAAGGTCCGGCCCGCGTTGATCGCCTCCATGTATTCGCCGAAGACGTGCAGCGAGTCGGGGTGGATGAAGGCAGCGGGCTGAAGGGCACGAAATTCGTCGACAGTGTAGCCATGCATGTGCGCGGCGGCCGGATTGAAGTCGACCAGGTGTCCCTGAAGGTCATTGATGAACAGGCCGTCGCTCGTGGCTTCAAACACACTGCGGTACTGCGCTTCGCGCTCGCGCAGCTCGGCCTCGACGCGCTTACGTTCTGTGACGTCCTGGACGTACCCGACGAGGTCACCGTTGGGCAGCACGGTGGCGGTGGCTTCCATGATCCGGAGATCGCCATCCTTACGCGATTGCCGGTATTCGATCGTGGCATGGTGCACACTCTGGCTCACGAGCTTTTCGAAGTTGCCGGCCAGCACCTGCCAGTCATCGCGATGCACGAGAGGTAGGATCGGCTTGCCAAGCAGCTCTTCTTCTGAGTAACCGGTGCTTTCGAGGAAACTTGGGCTGACATAGCGGAAGTTGCCCGTCGGCGTCATGATGATGACCCCGATCGGGCTGATCTCGATCAGCGAGCGGAAGCGGCCCTCGCTGGCCTGCAACTCAGCTTCGACGCTCTTGCGGGCTGTGATGTCCTGCACGTTGGCGACCCGGTAGAGCAGCTGCCCGTCTTCATCGCGCACCGCCGTGAGGTCGACGAGCACCGGGAACACCGAGCCGTCCTTGCGGCGGTGGGCCGACTCCTTCACACTGTGGCCGGTGTCATTGGCCGTATCGATCAGCTTGCGCAGCTCGACCTCGGCGCCTGGGGCGAAGATCTGGTTGAGAGGCAGCCCGATCATCTCCTCCGTTGAGTAGCCGTGCATGCGCGCGAAAGCCGGGTTGACCAGCTCGAGCGTGCGCCCGTCCGCGGCTCCGACCGCCACACCCCATTCGGCGTGCTCGAAGACGTTGGCCCAGCGGGCCAGCGCGCGCTCCGCCACTTTGCGCTCCGAGATGTTGCGGACGATGACGACGACTTCATCTTGCCCGCTCGCCACGCAGCGCGCCTCGTAGTACCGCTGGTCCTCGGGCAGCGGCAGCCGGAACTCGAGCGTCTGCGGCGCATTCGTGTCGAGTGCCGCGGCGATGATCTTCATCATCGTGTCAGCGAGCTCCGGGTCCATGCCGGTGTCGCGCAGATTCTTGCCGATCAGCGACTCGGGCGGGAAGAGGACGGCCGCCGGATTGGGTGCGTGGTAGTCGAGATAATCCCCGTTGCGGTTCATGCGCAGGAGCAGGTCGGGGATGGCGTTCACGAGGGCGCGGTTGCGAACTTCGCTCGCCTGTAGGTTGACCTCCGCCTGACGGCGCTCGTCCTCGCGCCGCTCGAGCGTCTCCGCCATCCTGTCGAACGCCGAGGCCAATAAACCGATCTCGCCGTTGTGCGGCCCGCCGGGCAGGCCGGTGCGGGCCTGGAGCTCACCCGCGGCCACTCGCTGCGTGGCGCGCAGCAGGCTCTGCACCGGGCGCAACACGAAGAGATCGCCGCCAACCCAGGTCACCAGGAGCGCGAGCACGCCGAACAGTCCGAGGGCCGCCATATTGCGCGCCAGCACGCGGTCGGCCTGGGCGTAGACGCCCTGAGTCGGCAGGCCTACGCTGACGTACACGGCTGCTGGCCCGTTCGTGCCCGACCCATTGTGGAGCAGCGAATACGCGTACAACTGCGGAGTGCCCGTCGAGTCGGTGAGCTGGGTGGTGCCTTCGTCCTGGCTTTGACGGGCTGCCTCCACGAGCGCGGTCTCGGGCACCGTCTGGCCGACCCAGTCTTGCGGCTCGGGGTGACGGGCGAGGATGCGGCCGTCTTGATCGAAGACCGTCAGCGTCGATCCATCGGGCAACTCGGCCTCCGACACGAACTGGTCGAGCCACTCGAGGTCGAGTGACGCGAAGAGCAGCAGGCGCGGCTGGCCACCGAAGTCGAGGAGAGGATAGACGAAGTTGGCGAAGGCCCGCCCTGTCGCGGGATCGACGGTGGCCTGGCCGATCGTGAAGTCGAGCGTCCGCAGTGCGTCATCGAAGTAGGGTTGGTCAGCAACGTTGACCGGGCCGCTCACCGGGAGCACGCTGCAGACGACGTCGCCCTCAGCATCGATGGCGCCGAGGTTCACGTAGCGCGGAAAGGCCTGGAGATATTGAGCGCGTAGATCGCTATAGCCGGTGCCGCAGTTGAACGCCCCGATCCGGCGAAAGCTGGGCTGCTGCGAGAGGTCGATCAACACCTGCCGGGCCTGCTCGACGAGCCGGGCCTGGTCGCGCGTGGCCTGTCGCGCCAGCCGAAGGGCTTCGGTCTGCGCGGCTTCAGCGGCAGCGGCTCTGTCGTCCGCCGCCGCGTAGAGCATCAGGCCGAGGGCCGGAATGACGGCCAGGATGACGAGCAACAACAATCTGAAACGCAGTTGCTTGGCAAGATGGCGGAACAAGGCGCGCTCCCCTGATTATCGATCCCACCGGCCGGCCATCAGCGAAGCCGCGTCTTCGACGGCCTGGGTCATTGCCTCGACGGCCGTGGCCTCGTTGTTCCAGACCCTGTCGACGGCCGGCTGGATGACGTCGGTCGTGATCTGGCCGAAGTTCTTCACGTAGTAGTGCGGCGTCCGCACGACGCAGCACAGCGTGTACTCGACGATGGCCGAGCGCGACTCAGGCGGGTGGGCCGGGGTGTCGATCCATGACGAAATGGCATCGGGTTGCAAGTAGTAGGACTGTTGCAGCGGCATCCACAGGCCTCGCCCATACAGGTCGACGGCCTTTGGATCATTATGGAACTTGTAGAACTGTATCGCCTCTTCGGTGTGTTGCGTTCCGGCGAAGATCACCGTCGGGCTGCCAAGGATGATGGTCTTGGCCTCGCGCATCTTGGGCAGCACCGCCACGCCGAAGTCGAGGCCGTCCATGCTCGAGTAGTCCAGCAACTTCCACTGCCCGCGGATGTCCATCGCCAGCTGGCGCGTCTGCATCATGGCGTCGCTCGTCGGCAGTTGGCGCTGCTGGGCCGGGGTCGGCATGACGTGATGGACCCACATCAGGTCGTGCAGACGTTGGATGGCTTCGACGGCCTCGGGTGTGTTCAGCAGCAGCGCCGTCCCGTCGTCGTTGACCACGTTGCCGCCGTTGCTGTAGATGAAGGGCAGATAGCCGTACCAGGCGTCTTCCTCGAACGACACGCCGTACGTGCTGATGTGGTTGGAGTCGAACCCGGCGTCGCCCGGGTGCAGGCCGTTGATATCCACCGTGAGTCGCCGGGCCACATCGACGAACTCGTCCCAGGTCCAGGCGTCTTCAGCGCGAGCGGGTGGGTAGGGCAGACCAGCGGCGTCGAACACCGCGCGGTTGTAGAACATCACCATAATCTCGGTCGACGTGCTGGTGCCGAGGGTGCGATCGGGCGCGAAGTAGTAGTACGTCTCCGGCAAACGTGAACTGAGTTCCGGGTCGCCTTCCATCATTGGAGTCAGGTCGAGCACCTTGCCGTCCTGTGCCCATTGCGGAGCATGCGTCTCGAAGAGATAGCCGACGTCGGGTGCCTCGCCGGTGGCGAGCATGGCAGAGACGCGCGAGATGTACTCGGAGTTCGGGATGTGGATCGGCTCGACGTCGATATCGAGGTTGGCGATCTCGAACGCCTGCACCATCCGTTCGATGGCGGCCTTCTCGATCGGCGAGCCCCAGTACGTGAAGCGCAGCGTGACCGGGTTGGGGGCTGTCGGTGAGGGCGCGGGCTGACAGGCGGCCAGCGCCGCCAGGAGCAGGCCGACCCGGACGGCTGACGACCACATCCGATGGTTCACGCAGGCTCCCTTCCGCTTTCGCTCCTCGTCTCAACCGAGCGGATCGCTGACCGAGACCAGCCCGATGCGAACGGCGTAGAGCGCGGCCTGCGTGCGGCTGGGGACGCTGAGCTTGGCCAATATGTTGCTGACGTGCGTCTTGACGGTTTTCTCGCCGATGACCAGCGCCTGGCCGATCTCTTTGTTCGAGCGACCGCGCGCCAGCAGGCGCAGCACCTCGGTCTCGCGTTCGGTCAGCGTCTCGGGGCTTTCGGGCGCCTTGACCTCGCGCATCAAACGGGCCGCGGCCTGGGGAGAGAGCTGAACCTGGCCCGCGGCAGCCGCTTTAATCGCGCGGCAGAGTTCTTCGGCCTGGGTGTCTTTGAGCAGGTAGCCGATCGCGCCGGCTTTCACAGCGCCGATGACCTTCTCATCCTCCAGGACGCTGGTGAGCGCGATGACCTCCGTGTCGGGCAGTTCGCGCCGGATCGCGCCGATCGCGCTGATCCCGTCCATCACGGGCATGACGAGATCCATCAGCACCACATCCGGTTTGAGCGAGTGCGCCAGGCGCAACGCTTCGGCGCCGTCGGAAGCCTCGCCCACGATGTCGAGTTCGGGATCAAGGCCCAGAAACATGCGAAGGCCCTGTCGCACGACGGCGTGGTCGTCAACCAGCAGGATGCGAATGGTCATGTCGATCGGTTCCCCCTGAATGAGCCGGGTTCGCCTGGCATTGCCCGGCGGTTTGATGAAACGCCACTCTCCAACTGAAGTCGGAGCCGTCGGTCAGCGCGTCGACCGATGTCCACGTGGCCGATCTGAGTCAAGATCGTTCATGACGGAACGGACTCAGGGTCCGTAGCGGCCCGAAAAAAAGTCTAGCACTCGGGGCCCGGTGTGACCTCCGACTTTAGGCGGAGACGCTCCGCCCCCGGCCCGATTGGCTGAAACAACTGTAGAACCGAGGTATTGGGCAGGTCATGATCAGAGTTTTGTTGGTAGACGATCAGCTGTGTGTGCGTGTTGGCCTCGAGATGCGACTGTCGCTCGAGCGCGACCTGACCGTGGTGGGCCAGGCGGCCTCGGGTCTCGAAGCGCTCGAACTCGTCGAGCGCCTGAAGCCGGACGTGGTGCTCATGGACGTCCAATTGCCCGTCCTCGACGGCATCCAGGCCGCCGACGCCCTGGCCCGCCAGGCTCCGGATTGCGTGGTCGTGATCCACAGCCTTGACGATTGCCCCGAGCTGCTCCTGCGCGCCGAGCGCGCCGGGGCTTTTGCCTGTGTGTCGAAGCAGGCCGGCGATGTTGCCCTGATTGCGACGATCCGGGCCGCTGCCGAACAGGCTGATCGGCGCCGGGCCGGGGAGGAGTGAAGGCGATGGCTGCGTTTCTCGATCTGTTTCGCCTCTTGCATATCGTCGCTCTCGTTGTCGCACTGAGCGGCGCCGCGCTGTATGGCGCTTACGCGTTCGCCGCCCGCGGGCACTCGACCGCTGTGGCGCCGTTTGTGCGTGCCCGCCACGACTTCCCGCAGGCCCTGGCCCTGGCCAGCATGATCGCACTCGTCATCGGCTTCGGGCTCGATACAGCGGTGGCGACCACGCAAGGACCAGTGGATCTTTCGACGGGCGTCGGCCTCAGCTTCGCGATCGGCGGCATCACAGCGCTCGTCGCGTTGGCGTTCGGCGAGGCTGTCCTCGGCCCAACGGCATCGCAGCTCGGCGACCTGGGCAACCAGATCGGCTCGAACGACCCGTCGCCTCAACAGGCGCGCCAGTTGCGCTGGCTTTCCACGCGGCTCGATCGAGCCGAACGCACCGACCTCGCGTTGCTGTCTGTCACGATCGTGTGTTTGCTCGTGACGCAATTACGGCCGGGGTGACCGCTCCGCCTTAAGGCCGAACCGATCTTTCGGCCACTGGATCCATGACGGCCCGCCGAAGCGGGCGCAAGATGACGACATCGATGCAGTGCCCAACGTTTCAAACGAACGATGGGCTTGCTGTCGAGGGAGTTGCCATGACTGACATGAACACGCCGTTCCTTCCCGCCGCGGTCGCCCGCGTGTTTCGAGCCTGGAACGATCACGATGCCGGCAGGCTCGCCGACGCCCTGCACCCGGACTATGCGAGCGTTCACCCGCTTCATCCCGAGCGCAACAGCGTCGGGCGCGACGCCTCTGTCATGAGCTGGCGCGCCCAGTTCGTGGCGGTGCCTGATCTTCGCGCTGACATCGTCGGCTGGGCGCAGCTCGGCCGCGAAGTCTGGACCGAGGTCCGCTGGTCGGGCACCCACGTGTTGGGCCAGCCCTTTCACGCGGGCGGCGTCGTGGTCTTCGAGGTCTCGCGCAACGGAACGACGATCACAGGCGCGCGCATTTTCACCGAAATCCTCCGCCCGATGGGGCCCGACTGGGACGCGGTGCTGGACGAGATCTTGAGCAGGCCGGCCGTCGATTGACGGCCCGCCGAGAGACGAACGGCTCAGATCAAACGCCAGATCGCGGACCCACACCACAAGGAGCCGCGATCATGATCCACCTGACCGACCTGGCGCTCTGGCTGTCTCTTGCGCTTCTGCTGGCCTGGACCCTTCAGGCGCTTCCGCAAGACCCGGCGCGTCGCGCCGACGCCGACGAGAAGACTCGTTGGCCCACCACGTAACCGGCGGATGCCGACAATCCCGCGAGGCGAATGTGTCCGGAGCATTCGCCTCGCGTTTTCATTTGTTCAGCCGTTAGTCGCAGACCCAATCCGACGAGTGCCAGAGGCGACAACGACACAGATGCCATACAACAAGCATGCGTTTGAAGTGCGCGTGGCACACACCCGCGAAAGGAGGACGATCATGAACATGGTGCTCTATCTCATTGGTCAGTTGATCGTGTCCTGGATGCAGCCGCGAAATCGAGTCGTGAACGCTGATCGACGGATCTTCGACTTGACCGCGGGAACCGATCGCCGACGCGAGGCGTCCCACGCTCCTGATCAGATCATCATTCACCTCTCGATCTGAGTGCGAGCAAACGCACTCAGACGACACGGCCCATTGGAGTCAGTATGTCTTCGCGTTCCCGTCTCTTCACTGTGATCAACTTGCTTGGGGTGAGCGTCCTGGCCGCATGTCAGGCGCTCACCCCGGCATCGCCCACGCCGGCTCCGACGGCCACCAGCCCGATCGACACCCCGGCGCCGACCGACTGCACGCCCGGGCCAGCCTGCGATCCCGGCCCCGTCGATTCGTTCGACATCACTATCGAAGGTGTGGACGTTCGGACCAACGCAGGCACGCCGCCTGTCGTGACCGCCGTGCTGAGCGGTACGTTGCCAGATGCAAGCTGCACGACGATCGAGTCCGTGAAGCAGGAGCGAGAGAGCACCACCTTCAGGCTCACGGTCATCGCACAGACCGACCCGCTCAAGCGCTGCGCCTACGTGTTGACGCCCTTCACCCAGGAAGTCGTCCTCGACGTGGAGGGCCTGCCGGCTGGCACGTACACGGTCATGGCCGATGATGTGATGACCACCTTCGAACTGGCCACCTCCGACGCCGATGTCTTCGAGCTTCAACTGCAAAACGCGCTCGGCAGCCGGGATCCTGCGGCCTTGCAGGCGTTGATGGCCCCGAACTTCCTGATGGGCTACTGGCGCTCCGAGGGATCGATGGTGCCCTCTGGTGAGGCGGCTGCTCAGATCCTGGCCCATCAGCTCAACCCGGCCGCCGCGCCCATGCTGGGGCCGCTGCCCGACATGTTCGGCTTCGACCCCGCCAGCCTGATCTACAACTCCGATGATCAGTTCGCGCACGCCGCGTTCAGCTCGGGCTGGGGTGTCGACGGGCGCGGCGAGGCGTTGCTCGTCGTCGCGCGTCGGCCGGATGGGTCGCTCTACTTTCACAGCCTGCTGTTCGCTCGCGACGGCTTCTCGGATGGATCGAGCTCGACGGCCTGCACGGTGCCTGTAGACGTGCCGGCCATCAATGAGCGCGTCGAGTACAACGACATCGCGTTCGATCTCCATCCGTCACTGGCGTACGCCGTATCCGTCGTCGAATGCCCGGCCGTTCTGCCGGCGCCCGACCAGTATCCCGGCGACGCGCATCCGCCGTACACGGCCTTCATCTTCCCGACGTTGAACCGCGACAACCTCGAGGTCACGCCCGAGTTGCGCGTCTACGCGCTCAGCGGCGATCTGTCGTCGTTCGTTTATCCCCTGAACAGCCTCGCGGACTTGCGCCGAGTGCTTGATGAGCGTCAGAACCCAATCGCGTGGCTCGACCGTGCGCCATTGACCACGCGCCGGGCCTACGTCGACTTCGAGAACGGCGAAGGCGTGCGCGCGCTCGTGCAATACATGCAGGATTTCTACTTCTTCTCGAACAACGGGCTGCTTTACGAGTTCAATGGCCTGACCGAAAACGGCCGTCACTTCGTCCGCCTGCAATACGCGGTCAGCGCGCCCTTCCTGATGGAGTTCGGCGACTCGACAGATCCGCGTTCGAACCTCAACCCCAACGCGATCCCGGTGCCGGCCTGGCCAACCGACGACTTTGACGCGCAGATGGGCATCGTCAAGGCGTACAATGCTGAGGCGCTGGCCCGGTTCGAACAGATGCAGGCCTCGGATCTGAACCCGGGCCTGATCGTGCTCGACGATCTCGTGCAATCCTTGCGGGTCGGGCAGCCCTGAGGATCGACCATGGCGACCTATCACGCTTCGGCGTCGGCCGACATCGATGCACCAACTGAGCGTGTGTACGGCCTCATCGCCGACTACACGAACGATCACCCACGGATCCTGCCACGGCCTCCGTTTGGCTCGCTCGTCGTCGAGCAGGGCGGGGTGGGCGCCGGCACTGTGGTGGCGTTCAGTTTGAAGGTGATGGGCCGCGAGCGAACGATGCGGGCACGCATCGCGGAGCCCGCGCCCGGCCGCATCCTCACTGAGACCGATCTGGCGACCGGCGTGGTGACGACGTTCACGGTCGAGGCCCTGCCGCACGATCGCTCGCACGTGACGATCGCGACGGTCGGGCCACTGGGCTCAGGCCTGCTGGCGGGTTTGGAGCGGTACATGACCGTGGCTTTTTTGGAGCGCACGTACCGACAGGAGTTGGCTCTGTTGCGCGCCGTCGCAACCCAACACGCCTGACTTGGTCGCGATTGCCGCGGATAGGGATGGGTGATGCTGATCGGTACCGAAGCGATTCCGCGTCATCCATCCCTAATCCGCGCCATCCGCGTACTGACCCCACCGATAAGGGCCGGGCAGCTCGGCTCCAGACGCTGCCTCTGGCCCACGCTGGTACCGGTGCCAATTGATGACGTTCATCCCTTTGTGGCGTTTCCTCGCAGAGTAGAATGAGCGTGTCTCGCGCCAGGGCGGCGCGAATCCCGAAGTGCCATCCACTCTGATAGGCCACATTGATGTCGACAGATCTGACCCTCACCACGCCTGCTCTGTTGTTCCCGGCCATCTCGCTCCTGCTGCTGGCCTATACGAATCGCTTCCTGACATTGGCGAACCTCATCCGCGACCTGCATGCTCGCTATCGGCAGGACCCACAGCCGCACATCCGTGGCCAACTCAACAACCTGATCTACCGCATCGGCCTGATCCGCAACATGCAGGTCTGCGGCGTGGCCAGCTTCGCCTGCTGCGTGTTGTGCATGGGCACGTTGTTCGCGGGACAGATCATCCTCGGCCAATGGATCTTCGGCGCGGGACTGCTGCTGCTGTTGATTTCGCTGGGGTTGTCGCTGCGCGAGCTATGGGTGTCGATCGACGCTCTCAAGCTGCAGGTGCAGGACCTCGACAGGATCGAGCCGCATCCCTGATACCTCAACTCACTTCGACCCTGACCTATTTGGAAGGAGCACGACAACATGAACAAGACCTGGTGGAAGGAATGCGTGGTGTATCAGATCTACCCGCGCAGCTTCGCCGACAGCAACGGCGACGGCATCGGCGACCTGCGCGGCATCACCTCGAAGCTCGATTACCTGAAGACACTGGGCGTCGACGTGATCTGGCTCTCGCCGGTCTATAAGTCGCCGAACGACGACAACGGTTACGACATCAGTGACTATCAGGACATCATGACTGAGTTCGGCACCCTGGCCGATTGGGACGAGCTCGTGGCCGGCATGCACGCGCGCGGGATCAAGCTGGTGATGGATCTGGTCGTCAACCACACCTCAGACGAACATCCGTGGTTTGTCGAGGCGCGTAAGTCGAAGGACAACCCGTTCCGCGACTACTACATCTGGCGACCTGGCAAGAATGGCGAGCCTCCGAACAACTGGAAGTCATTCTTCACGGGTTCGGCCTGGGAGTTCGACCCCGCGACCGACGAGTACTTCCTGCATCTCTTCTCGAAGCGTCAGCCCGACCTGAACTGGGAGAACCCCAAGGTTCGGCAAGAGGTCTTCGACATGATGCACTGGTGGCTGCAACGTGGCGTCGACGGCTTCCGCATGGACGTGATCAACATGCTCTCCAAGACGCCCGGCCTGCCGGATGCAGCCCCGCTTGGCCCGGGTATGCATGTACAGGGCAGCGAGCACTTTATCTGCGGCCCGCGCCTCAACGAGTTCCTGGGTGAGATGAAGCGCGACGTGCTCTCGAAGTACGACATCCTCACCGTCGGCGAGACGCCGATGGTGTCGCCCGAGGACGCCGTCGAGATGACCCATGAAGAGCACGGCGCGCTCAACATGGTCTTCCAGTTCGAGCACATGGACATCGACAGGAACTTCGGCAAGCAGGCCGTCACGACCTGGCAGCTCAAGGACCTCAAGGCGGTCATGACCCGTTGGCAGAAGGGGCTCGAGGGCCTGGCCTGGAACAGCAATTACCTGAGCAACCACGACCAGCCGCGCCCGGTCTCACGTTTCGGCGACGACGGCGCCTTTCGCGTCCAGTCGGCCAAGATGCTGGCCACGCTCAACCACCTGCTGCAGGGCACGCCCTACGTCTATCAGGGCGAAGAAATCGGGATGACCAACGTCGCCTTCCCTTCGATCGACGACTACAACGACATCGCCACCCGCAACCTGTACAAAGTCCAGACCGAGGAGCTCGGCCAGGATCCGGCCGTGGTGCTGGCCGGGATCCATAAGCGCAGCCGCGACAACGCCCGCACGCCGATGCAGTGGAGTGCAGCGCCCCAGGCCGGCTTCACCACCGGCACGCCGTGGATCAAGGTCAATCCGAACTACGTCGACGTCAACGTCGAGCAGGCGCTGGCCGACCCCGATTCGGTCTTCTTCTACTACCAGAAGCTGATCCAGCTGCGCAAGGCCAACCCCGTCTTCGTCTACGGCACGTACGACATCGTGCTCGAGGACCATCCCGAGATCTACGCCTTCACGCGCACCCTGGGCGACGACCGCCTGCTCGTAGTGCTGAACGTTTCGAAGAACACGCCGCAGTTCGAAGCGCCGGCTTCGCTGGCGTATTCCGGTGCCGACCTGCTCATCGGTAACTATCCTGTCGAATCTGGCGACGTGCATCGCTTCATGCTGCAGCCTTACGAGGCGAGGGTGTATCGATTGAACGGATGACCGCGGCCGGCGGACGACGGACCGCAGATTGACGAAGGACGACGGTTTAATAACCATTCAACCGTCGTCCTTTGGGGTAACCGTCTCCACCTTCGTCATCGTCGATGGCCGGGTGGGCGGCATGGACGTTGCCTGGCCGACAATTGCCATGACCGGGAGGGCGGCCACAAGGGCCGCCCCTACGGTGGCGTGAATGGGCGGCGGTTTATGGCCACGGCCAACGGGGGGGCGATCATTGGGGCGCCACAACAACGTCCAATGGCCCGTTCACCTTTCGTCGTTCGTCCTTCGTCAGCCCTGCCACGCCCTGGTCGATTGACTCGCCTTCACTTCCTCACAAGCGGCAGATGCAAGGCGCGATCGGTTGCCATGGCGGAGACAGTGCCGGTGTAGATGGCCGTGCCGTCGACCAGGGCGTTGATCGTGAAGGTGTAGGCCGAGTAGTTGGTCGCGTTCGTGAAGATCTGGCTGCGCGTCGCGTTGGCCAGCCCGGTGACGGGTGATGCTGGAGACGCCGTCGGGCCGGTGTAGGACACGCGCCAGGTGGCGTTTCCGGGTAGCGAGGCGTTGAGCGACCAGTTCACGGCGATGGTATGGTCGCCCGCGACGGCGCCGACCGACAACGCCGGCGTGAACTCGAATGCGCCCAGGTCCGGCGCAAGCCCGCCATAGCCATCGTTGATCCCCGCGATCGGCACACCTTTGTCGATCATCTGGCTGTTCGTGGCCAACGTGTAGTCGCCGCCGCTGGCATTGGAGAAGCCCGGCGGCAGGCTGATGCCATGTGCCTCGAGCCCCGTCCCGGCGCGGAAGGCCGCCAGATTGCCGTAGTGCGTGCCGCCCCACCAGGCCAGTTCAGGACCCGTCGTGTAGAGGTTGTCGTAGTCGAAGTCGAGCGGCTGGCTGGTGTTCGCGTTGTCGATCGCGTAGTTGGTGCCCGTCCAGATATTGTTACGCGAGATGATCATCTGCCAGGTGCCCGGCGACTTGATCGAAAAGCCCGAGTTGTCGGGCCGGACCGCGTCGACGGTGTTGTGGAAGAGGTACATCCGGCCCGACTGGTCGTAGCCGCTGTTGAACTTGAACGAGATCCCGGGATAGCTGTTGTTCCCGGCGTCGATGTTGTAGATCAGGTTGCGGATCGCGTAGATGGGGCCCTCATAGATCGGCGCAAACGAGATGCCGACGAGGACGTTGTGCATGACGTTGCCCCAGATGCGCACGTTGCTGCAAGCGCCGTCTGACGAAAGCGCATCGTCACCGGTGTTATAGATCTCGTTCTCGTAGAAGTCGGTCTCGTTGGTGGCCGTGCCGTTGTCCTCGGGGCAGGTGGTCACGCCGTCGAAGTAATCGTGGAATACGTTGCGGCGGATGATATTGCCGCGTCCCGTCGTCGGGCTGTAGAAGCCAATGCCGCCCGTCTCGAGGTTGCTGCCATCCTTGACTGAATCCCACGGCCACATGAAGTCGGTGTCGGAGAACTCGTTGTCCTGGAAGACGTTGCGGCCCGACTCGCGCTTCAGGCCGATGCCCAGGTCGTTGTTGAAGAACGTGCTTCCCTGCACGAGGTTATCGGAAGCCGTGTCGAAGTACAGGGCCTTGGCGTAGTCGCCCAGACCGTAGTTGCGGAACGTCAGGTCGACAAAGGCGATGTACTGGTCGTTGATTGTGAAGCCGGTGTTATAGCGCGACACCCGCATCGTCTTGGTGGTGGGGTTGGCGTCTCCGGCCAGGCGCACGTAGACCGTCGTGCCGCTGACGTAGAAGCCCGGTATGCCCCATTTCAGGCCCTGCAGATCCGCCAGCGAGGCATATGGATAGAGGCGCTGGTCGTCCACCGAGACGAGGTGCGTGTCAGCGACGTTGACGGTCGTGCGATAGACGCCGCCACCTTGAGCCGTCCACGTGAAGGTTGCCGGGTCGGCGCCGTCGAAGATCGCACGCTCGCCGGCATAGCTGCGGATCACGATCGGGGCGCCGGCCGAACCCGAACGCGGCGTCGTCAGATCGCCTGTGTAATAAGTTCCGGCACGTAGCTGGATCGATGCGCCGGGTTGGGCGGCGTTGAGCGCTGTGCCAAGGGCGCACGGCGCCGCGAGCGAGCAGGCCGAGCCGCTTCCCGACGCACTGACGATGTAAGTGCTGGCCGGCGTCGGCAACGTGATCTCCGTGCGCGTTGAGGCGGTGCCGTTGACGACCAGGCCGTTCAGGGCGCCACCATCGGAGTCCGCAAAGGTGATGCGAACATCGTAGGCTGTCCCGGGTGTCATCCAGAAAAGGCTCCCCGCGAACCGGGTGGCGTTGACGCGTGTCAACGGGTAGCCCGGTTGATAGGCGCCGCTGCCGCTCAGCCGATACGACACACTGGCTGTCGCGTTCTGGTTCGCATCCTCGCCACCGCTGAGCGTGATGATGGCACCCATCGCGTGAAAGGTGCCGTACAACTCCAATGAGGTGGCCGCCTGGGCGCGAGGGGCGGGCACGGCGCATCCCGCGAGGAGTCCGAGGATCAAGGTCACGCGCGAAAGTTGGCGAAAGGTCATGGGGCGCTCCGAATGGGACCGGCTAAAAATAACCGGTTCCATTCTAGCGCCCGGGTTCGGGCCGCGCATCCGCACAATTGCTGGGGCAGGGCAATCGCATTAGAAATGCCTGATCTACTTCTTCCGAGAAAACGAGGGGGTGGCATGGGCCGGGGCAAAGC
>CAYZRP010000117.1:0-22737 GCA_964480865.1 uncultured Anaerolineales bacterium
CCTTCGCACCTCGCCCTTCGCACCTCGCCCTTCGCACCTCGCCCTTCGCCCTCCTCTGGTATCCTTTTCTCCATGACGGCTCGCTTCAACACAACGGCCTTTGTGGCTTCGACCGCGATCGGTCTCGGCTTCCTGTTAGTGATCGCGCTGGTCGAGGTCGGGCTGACGTTCTGGGCCGTCACCCAGGGTCAGCAGTCGACTCTAGACCCCGGGCTCGCCGAGTCCATGGCACTCCTGTCGTCAGGCATGAGTGCGCTGGCCTGCGTATGCGGCAGCCTGTTGAGCGTTGCGGTCGGCGCGACCTATGGCCTGTGGATCGCGCGCGCTCAGGGGGCCGGGCCCGACGAGGGCGTGATTGGCGGCGCTGCCAGCGCGGCGGCGGCGCAGACGCTCGGCGGTCTGATCCAGAGCGCACTCAGCCTGACCATCCTGCCGATCGCGCTGCAACAAACCGGCACGCAACTTGGCCAACCGCTCAGCCCCGCCATCATCGGCGTCAGCGTGATCTCAAGCGGTGTCGGGAGTCTGATCAGCGTGTGCGCGAGCGCCGTCTTCGGCGGCGTCCTCGGCGCCCTCGGAGGCGTCATTGGCGCCGCGATCGGCAGGCGTTCGAGTTGACAAGGGAGCTCAACATGACCGAACTCATTCACGTCAACGTGCTCAATCGAGTTGCGACTCTGACGATCGATCATCCGCCCGTGAATGCCCTGGCGAGCGAGGTCCTGGCCGCCCTCGATGCCGCGTTCGATAGCGCCCTGAAGGATTCATCGGTAAGGGTCATCGTCATCACCGGCGCCGGTGACAGAGCCTTCGTGGCCGGCGCGAACATCAAGGCCTTCGAGGCGCAGATCAACGGCGGCGAGCCCGGCCTGGACGAGATGCGCGCCTATCTGGCTCAGGGTCAGGGCCTGTTCGCCAAAATCGAACAGGCACCCGTGCCCGTGATCGCGGCCATCAACGGCGTGGCCCTCGGCGGCGGCATGGAACTCGCCCTTGCCTGCCACCTTCGGCTCGTGGCGCCGAACGCCCGACTGGGCCAGCCCGAGATCAACCTGGGGCTGATCCCGGCCTGGGGCGGCACGCAACGCCTGCCGCGTCTTGTCGGTTCAACGATGGCCCTGCACATGATCCTCACCGGCGACCCGATCACGGCCGAACAAGCCCTCGCCCTCGGGCTCGTCAACGGCCTCGCCGCCGACGTCCGCGCCGAGGCCCAGGCCCTCGGCGAGAAGATCGCGGCCAAAGGTGCCGTGGCAATCCAGGCCGTTCTGCGAGCCGTTCGTGCGAGTCAGACCATGCGCCTCGACGACGGCCTTGCGCTCGAGGTCAGCGAGGCCGAGCAGTTGTTCGAGACCCCCGACCTGCGCGAAGGCGTCGAGGCCTTTCTGCAAAAGCGCCCGGCACGTTTTGCTTAGGCGCATTGAGATTGAAGGTTCTGTCTGGCTGCAGACCTGCCGATGACGCGATCCCTCCGCGCACTCTGCGACATCCGCGGCCAAAGCATTTCGCTTGTTCGGTCACGCCACAAACGCTGATAGACTCTGAACATGGTTGTCTCCAATGTCATCGTCCTCGCGCTCGTGTGGCTGCTGTGCACTGTGCTGCAGGTGCGCATCGAACGCAACCGCTGGTTCGTTGGGCTCCTCTTCCTCTGGCTGCCGATCCTGTTGCTGACCGTTTTCTGGGCCGCGATCTCGGCTTCCTGGCCTGAGGCGCTCCTCGGCACCGGCATTGGGCTCGGGCTCGGCGGCCTGTACTATCTGGTCATCGGGCGGCGGCTGCGCCCGGCCGACAGCAGCACCATCAAGGTCTGGGGCCAGGATGTTGCCCCCCGACCGCGCGCCGCTTTGCAGGTCGAGATCGATCACCTCAAAGACGAAAAAGCCAAACTCGAAGCCGAGCTGCGGCGGCTGCGCGAGTCGGAACGCGCCAGCGGCACGTCGTCGACCGGGGCCAACGATCCCGACTAGAGCGCTGGCTGAAACCCATCGTCGGCGGTATAACCGCGTCGACGATATGGACTTCGCTCTCACACCTCGTCAGCAGACCCTTCAAGAACGCGCTCGCGAGGTCGCTGCGCGCGAGCTCGCGCCAGGAGCCGCTGAACGAGACCGCGCCGAGGCACCCGATCGTGGCGTCTACGTTCGCCTGGCCGAGCAGGGCTGGATGGGCGCGCTCTGGCCGGCAGCGTTGGGCGGCAGCGGCCTCGGTTACCTCGACCTGGCGTTGATCGTCGAACAGCTGGCCGGCGCCTGCCTCTCCACGGTTATCAGCCTCGCCATCCACACCTGCCTGGCCTCGATGTCGGTCTTCGAAGCCGGCGATGGCTCTCAACGCTTGCGCTGGATGCGTCTGCTGGCCAGCGGCGGCGCGCTCGGCGCCTTCGCGTTGACGGAACCCGACGCGGGCTCGGACCCGGGTGGGCTATCCGCCACATTGACCCGCGATGACAACGGGTATCTGCTCAACGGCACCAAAACCTGGGTCAGCAACGCGGGCCTTGCGGAAGTCTTCGTAGTGTTCGCCAGTCACGACCTCACGCGACGGCATCGGTCAATCACGGCCCTGGCGATCGAGGCGGGCACGCCCGGCGTGAGCCTCGGCGCGCGCGAACCGACGTTGGGGTTGCGCGCCGTCGACATCCGCACCGTTTCATTTGCGGGCGTACGGGTCGGCAGTGAATCAATCCTGGGGCGCATTAACGAAGGCTGGCCGATCATCGTCCGGGCATTCGACCGCGTCCGCGTGATCCTGGCGGCGGCCGCCCTCGGTGCGGCGTCGGCAGCCCTGACTCTCGGCGCCGATTACGCCGGCACCCGTCGACAGTTCGGAGCGCAGATTGCTTACAAACAGGCTGTGCAGACCTATCTGGCTGAGAGCCAGATGGAAGTCGAGGCATTGCGTGGGCTTGTGTATCGCGCGGCCTGGCTGGCCGACCGTGGCGAAGCGTTTGGCACCGCTGCCGCTCAGGCGAAGGCGTTTGGAGCGCGCGTGGCCAATGCTGTGGCCGACCGCATGCTCCAGGTCCACGGCGGCGCCGGCTTCAGCGAAACGCTCCCGATCGCGCGCATCTACCGCGACGTCCGCGCCTTGCGCCTCCTCGGCGGCACCGACGAGATCCAGCGCTACGTCATCGCGCGAGCCCTGCTCGAACCGCATGGCGTGCGGATCCAGCCGTAGAAAGACCACGGACCGCTGACCGCAGATGATGCGTCTTACCGCAGACGGGGCGACGAATGACGAACGACGAAGGTTGCGCGGCCCGTCAGTCCGAACGGATGTCGGCCGGACCCACAGGCATCCGGCCCACCTGTCAGCTTGAGGGCCAACCATGCGATCTGGTTCGCTGAATGGCTCGACGCGCCGAGTCGCGCAAGGTCTCCCTACGGCAGGATGCCGAATGACAAAGGATGCGAAGCCCTTCAACGCTCAGCCTTCACAGCTCGAGGCTGTCGCGCACCCATTCCAAGTGTCATCTTGAGGGCCAACCAACGAGGCGATCTGACTTGCTGAATGAGCCCGAAAGATCTCCTCCGAAGACTCGTTGGCTTTGGGAAGGCATCATCCCAATGTGTGTTGCCTGTCGAACGCATAAAGGCCTTCGGAGGAGATCTTTCGGGCTCATTCAGCGCGCCTGCGGGCAGGCCTGGTTGGCCCTCAAGATGACATGGGCGGTGAGTCGACGAGACAGCCGATGGTGATCAAGGCAATCGCTTACGATGTCGACCGGGAGTCAACAGAGGCTGATCAAGCTGGCACGATCGAGGCGGTGAGTCGACGAGGCGGTCGATGGTGATCAGGCAATCGTTCACGACACCGACGGGGAGTCGAAAGCGGTTATCAATCTTGCACGATCGAAGCCGCGAGTCGACGATGTGACCGATGGCGGTCGCGCCAATCGCTCATGACAACGACGGGGAGTCGAAAGCTGTCGGTCTGGCCTGCACGATTGAGGCGGCGAGTCGACGGCGCGGCCGATGGCGGTCGTGTCACGCTTTCTTGACAAGAATGGAACGATCGTCAGAGCACGTAGCAGATCGTTATCGCGCTGATTGGTGATTCCCGCATGCTCGGGCAAGGACAAGAATAATACGAGCGCCCATCAGAAGGCCGTTCAACCTTCGTCCTTCGTCATTCGTCCTTCGTCACCGAACCAACGCCATAGGCGCCACGACTGCGGTCCGCCGTCCGCGGTCCGCGGTCCCCTTTACCTCCCCAACAACTTCAACAACACATCTGGTCGATTCGTGAAGATGGCATCGACGCCGAGGTCGATGAGGCGCTGCATCTCGGCGGGGTCATCGATGGTCCAGACATCCACTTTGACGCCACGCGAGTGCATGGCCGAGACCCAGCCCGGCGTGACGACGGGAATGCCTGAACTGGACAGCGGCACCTGAGCCGCGGCATAGGCCGGCGAGATCACGCCGCCCAGGCCCACCATGCTCAGGCCAACGCTCCAGGTGACTTCGTTGGTGTCGGCCGCCGTGGCGACCTCAGGGCATGCCGCTCGAAAGTCGGCCAGCGCCTGTTCGCGACTGGAAGGCACAATCACGCGCTGAGTCGCGCCGTGGTCGCGCAGCACCTGACACAGAGCCTGCGCCATCGACGGCGTCTCCTGCTTGATCTCCATCACCATCGGCCAGTCAGGAAAGCGTTCGAGCGCATCGGCCAGGGTCGCGATCTGGTAGCCCTGCCCGCGAAAAGGGAATGTGGCGCCGCCGTCAGTCGTCCAGCGATAGCCGGCATCCAGGGCTTGAAGCTCGGCCAGGGTCATGTCGCTGACCTGGCCACTGCCGTTCGTGGTCCGGTCGACGGCCCCATCGTGGATCAGCACGACCTGGCCGTCACTGGAGAGATGCAGGTCAACGTCGAGGACGTCGACGCCCAGATCGGCCATACGTTCGAGATGCGCGAGGGTGTTGCCCGGCACAAGGCCGAGGCCGCTGTCGTCGGCGTGTCCGATGACAAGCGGCCGTCGGTCCGGCAGGCCTGTTACGTAGGCGGTGGTTGGCGCGGGGCGGGCCAGGACATGCGCGAGCATGAGGCCCGCGATGATGACCAGGCCCGCCCCAATCGCGAAGATACGCAGCCGTTTCATCGGCTTCTGCAATCGCTCAATCGCCGGTGAACATATGGAAGGGATTGAGCGGACGAGCGGCCCCCGCAGTCGCCCACGGCCACGGGATGCTCACCAGGATCAGGATGAACGAAATCGTGTAGAGGATCGCGGCCATGCGGTGCTTGCCGGCATCATCCTTCGCGCGACGCGACAGCGACCGGCCGACCGTGGCCACGATGATGCCGAGGATCATCACGGCGATGTGCTCGACGGCGTAGAAACGAAGAGGCGCTGACTGCATGGCGGCGCCCATGTTGGCGAAAGCGGCCTGCGTCAACGGGCTGAACACGCCGTACAGCAGCAGACCCACAAGCAGTTGCAGGTGCAGGCTGGTGGTGTAGATCATGCCCAGGCGCGAGTCGAGCGCCGTGAAAGCCTTTCGCGTGAGCCAGCCACGGAAGGCCAGCACAATCGCGATCAGCCCAGCCACGACGATGACGTAGCGGAGCACGGAGTGAATGAACAGGACAATGTCGTAGACAATCTCAGGCATCGAAATCTCTCCTTGGAGTTAGCGGCACGAGTGTAGCAGCTGCACCTTAATGCTCAGTGAGTGACCGGTCGGTAAGTAAGTTGATTGGCCGCCCCATTGTATCCGCCGGTTGGATATGTGACCACGCGGATGGGCGGTCGGTTGTATCATGTCCACCATGTACGATTTTAGCTTCCACTACGTCGACCTGCCGGGTGCCCGGCTCCATTGCGCCGAGATCGGCCCGGCCGACGGTCCACTCGTCGTCATGCTGCATGGGTTCCCGCAGTTCTGGTATTCATGGCGCGATATCGCACCCCGGCTGGCGGACGCGGGTTTTCGCGTGGTCGCCCCCGATCAACGCGGTTACAACTTCTCGTCGAAGCGCGGCCCCTTCACCGTCACGGCGCTCACGCAAGACATCGTCAACCTGGTCAACGCGCTCGGACAGCCACGTGCTCACATCGTCGGGCACGACTGGGGTGGCGCGATCGCCTGGGCTCTGGGCTCAGCCCGGCCCGAGGTCGTCGACCGCCTCGCCGTGATCAACTTGCCCCACCTCAAATCGTTCTTCACGGCCGCCCTGCGCGGTAACCTCACCCAGCTCGCCAAGAGCTACTACATCGGCCTTATCCAGATCCCGCGGCTGCCTGAGGCTGCCCTCTCAGCGAACGGCTTTCTCGGCATGAAGAAGGCCCTGACCGACTCGGCGCTGCCGGGCACGTACTCCGATGAAGTCCTGCAGCGTTACGTGTCAGCCTGGGCCAAGCCCGGCGCCCTGCGCGCGATGCTCGGGTGGTATCGCGCGATCCCGGCGCAGGCAGCGCGCAATCAACTTCAGCCTTACATGCAGGCCATCGCCGCGCGGACGCTCGTCCTCTTTGGCGAGAAGGACGTCGCCCTCGACGTTCGTGTGGCAGTAGAAGGCATGAAGGATGTGCCAAACGGCCGGTTGGTCCGCTTTCCGGACAACTCGCACTTCCTGCCCGAAGAGCGTCCGGCTGAAGTCGCTGACCTGCTGGTCGAGCACTTCGCGGCGCCGTAGTTCAGGCCCTCGCGATCTTGACCCACGGCCACGTCATGTGGGCGGCTTCGGGTCGCCACCAGGCCGCGAACCGATTGGCCCACGACTGCGGGTCATAGAGCACTTCGGGTTGATGCGGCGCCAGCACCTCCCAGGGCACCGCCGTCGTCGTGGGCGCGGGTTGATCGCGCCGCGCGAACGGCGTCTCGAGGATGTGCAGTTCACCGTTCGGCGCGAGCCAGCTCAGGGCGCGCTCGACCATCCCGGCCGGATCCGCCATGTGGTGCAGCGACCCCGCCATGACCACGATGTCGACGCAGGCCTCGGGCAGCGGCGCCGTCAGGGCGTCGGCGCACAGGAACCGCAGCCGCGTCTGGTGGATGAATACCCTGGCCGCCACCTTCAACTCTCGCCGATCCTGATCCAGCCCATAGACCCGATAGTTGTTGCGCACGGTCGCCAGGCGGTGGCTCAGCCAGCCATTCCCACAGCCCACATCGAGGATGACAAGCGACCGCCACAGCCGCGAGAGATGCGTGCTCAAGCGCATGAGCATTTCAGAATGCTCGCGCCACTCCCGCTCGAGGACGTGACCGGGCGCGATCTCGGGCAGGCGCAACGTGGCGGGATCGGTGTACAGGCGCGACTCCCTGGCGCGGCGGCGCAACTGCTCGGCCTCCCACTCGACGCGGGCGGCCGGGTCATCCAGCAACCAGTACCCGTCGACGCGCGGATAACGGGTCAAAAAGCGGTCCAACATCGTCACAGAAGCCATACCGATCATCATTATACGAATCGCCAGGAGGGCCGTCAGAAATGGCCCCGACGGGTCGTGTCGCGATTCGGAGAGCGCTTATAATCGAGAGGATTATCACAAGAGGAATGAGGATTTCTCGCATGACTACTCCGACCATTCGCCGCATTGCGCTGTCCACAGGCGGCGGCGACGCTCCTGGCCTGAACGCCGTGATCCGCGCTGCTACGATCGCGGCCCGCTCGCGCGGCTGGGACGTCGTTGGCATTCGCGACGGCTTCAACGGGCTGATGTTCCCCGAACGTTACATCGACGGCGGCCTGATCCGGCTCGATCGCACCACCGTCCGCGGCATCACGCACACGGGCGGCACGATCATCGGCACGACCAACCGGGGCAATCCGATGCGCTTCCCGGTGCCCCAGGCTGACGGCTCCTACAAAGAAGAGGATCGCACCGACGAGTTGATCGCGCGCTTCCGCATGCACGACATCGATGCGCTCGTCACCATCGGCGGCGACGGCTCGCTGACTCTGGCCGACCACCTGCATCGCAAAGGCCTGTGGGTCGTCGGCGTCCCGAAGACGATCGACAACGACCTCGACAAGACAGAAGCGACATTTGGTTTCGACACCGCCGTGGCCTTCGCCACCGAGTGTATCGATAGGCTCAACAGCACGGCTTCTTCGCACGGCCGCATCATGGTCGTCGAAGTGATGGGCCGCTACGCCGGCTGGATCTCGCTCAACGCCGGCGTCGCCAGCGCCGCCGACGTGGTGCTGATCCCCGAGATCCCTTACGACATCAACAAGGTCGCGGCCAAGATCCGCGAGCGCCAGGCCGCGGGCCGGCTGTTCTCGATCGTGGTCGTGGCCGAAGGCGCCAAGCCGCTCGATGGCGTTGTCACCATTAAGGGCAAGTCGGTCGGCCAGGCCGAGCGACTGGGTGGCGTCGGCGAGAAAGTCGCACGCGAACTCGAGGAGATCACGGGCAAAGAGTCGCGCGTCGTGGTCCTCGGCCACCTGCTGCGCGGCGGCTCGCCGACCGCGTTCGACAGGCTCGTCGGCCTGCGCTTCGGCGCCGCCGCGATCCGCGCCCTCGAGGAAGGCCAGCGCGGCGTCATGGTCTCGCTGACCCCGCCGACCGTCAGCTACGTGCCGCTCGAAGCCGCCTGCAGCCGCATGAAGACCGTGCCGATCGACTCCGACACGATGCTCACCGCCCGCGACATGGGCATGAGCTTCGGGGACTGACCAGAGGACAGCAGACGGCGGACCGTAGTAGACGCTTGTGCATCCACGGCGGTCTGCGGTCCGCCGTCCGCCGTCATAGCCAGAGGCGACCCATGCTCCGCTCGATGTTCATCTCGCTTTCGCACGTCAAGTGGGCGCAGGAAGCGCTGACCAGCGCCCCGCTCGCGCGCAATGTGGCGCGTCGCTTCATCGCCGGGCAGACGCTGCCGGAGGCGATCGACGCCATCCGCTCGCTGAACGCATCTGGCATCAACGCCACGCTGGATTGTCTGGGCGAGTCGGTGCATGAGCGGACGGCGGCGGAAGGCGCGCGCGACGAGTACCTGCGCGCGATTGACGAGATCGATCAGGCCGGCGTGCGCGCCAACGTCTCGGTCAAGTTGACCCAGTTTGGGCTCGACATCGACAAGGACTTCTGCCTCGACAACGTCCGCCAGCTCGTGGCGCGCGCCGCCGAACTCGGCAACTTCGTCCGCATCGACATGGAGGACAGCGCGCACACCGACATCACGCTCGAGGTCGTGTACGCCCTCCGCAAGGAGTTCGACAACGTCGGCGTGGTGCTGCAGTCATACCTGTACCGCACGGAAGCCGATCAGGCCGCATTGACGGCCGCGGGTGTGCCGATCCGGCTGTGCAAGGGCGCGTACCAGGAACCCTCGGAAGTCGCCCACCCGGAAAAGGCCGAGGTCGACTTGAGTTACATCAGGCTCGCGCGCCAGTTGATGGATGCGTCTGCGGCGTTGCCGCCGGCCGATCCCTCGGGCAGGCGCCCCGCCCTGGCCGCGCTCGCCACGCACGACGTCGCCATGATCCACGCCGCAAAGCGCCACGCCGAGCGCCTCGGCATCCCGCGCGATCGTTTCGAGTTCCAGATGCTGTACGGGATCCGCCGCGATCTTCAAGAACAACTGGCGGCCGACGGCTACGCGGTGCGCGCGTACGTGCCCTACGGCACACACTGGTACCCGTACTTCATGCGACGGCTGGCCGAACGACCGGCCAACGTCTGGTTCATCGCCTCCAACCTGTTGCGATGAGCGTCGAGCGCCCGCGGCTCTTATTAGTCGACGACGAGGCCGACATCACGGCCAACCTCGCGCCGTTGCTCACCCGCTCAGGCTTCGACGTCGACATCGCCCACGACGGCCAGGCCGCGCTCGACAGGATCGCGGCAAACCCACCGGCCGTGATCGTCATGGACGTGCTCATGCCCCGTCTCGACGGCCGCGAGGCCCTGCGCCAGCTACGCCGCGCCGGCGATTGGACGCCCGTCGTGCTCCTCACCCGCGTCGGCGAGTCGGCCGAACGCGCGATGGCGCTCGAAGAGGGCGCCGACGATTACCTCAACAAGCCGTTCGATCCGCATGAACTCGTCGCGCGCGTACGCGCCGTGTTGCGCCGGGCGCGCCCCGGGCAGCCACCGCTCAGCGCCGCCCAACGCCTCGTGGCCGGCGCCCTCAGCTTCGAGCGGGCCTCGCGACGCGTGCGGCTCGACCAGAGCGAGCTTCAGTTGACACCCAAGGCCGTCAACCTGCTCGAGTACCTGATGACTCACCCCGACGAGCTCGTCACGCGCGATCGCCTGCTGGATGCCGTCTGGGGCTGGGACTATCCCACAGGGACGCGCACGGTCGACACGCGTATGGCCGAACTGCGCCGGGCTCTGCACGACGACCCGGCTCGCCCGACCTATATCGAGACCGTCCCGGGCGAGGGTTATCGCTTTATTGCAGCGGTGCGCTCGGGCTAACGGCAGGGCTGATCGACCATGAACCGCCGGACCGTGATCTTCAGCGTCCTCGCCCTCAGCCCCGGGCTCATCGCCCTGGTCTGGGCCGCGCTGGCCGCCGCCGGTCTGGCGCCCAACCCGGGCCTGTATATGCGCGGTGAGTCGAGCGCCTTCGCGTTCACGGCCGGCGTCATCTGGTTGATCGCGAGCAGCGCCGTGATCGGCATCTGGTGGCGCGGCAAGGCACAAGAGGCGCAGGCGACGGCGGCGGCACACAGAACCGCTTCAGCCGACCGGCGACGCTTCCTCGAACGGCTCGACCACGAACTCAAGAATCCGCTGACCGCGATCCGCGCCGGGCTCGCCAATTTACCTGAGCGCTCGCAGGGCCCGGCCCTCGACAGCGTCGACTCGCAGGTGCGTCGCATCAGCCGCCTGACCACGGATCTGCGCAAGCTGGCCGAGCTCGAGGGGCGCCCGCTCGAGCTCGCCGACGTGTCGATCGGGGAGCTACTCGAAGCGGTGATGAGCGCGGTCCGCGAGCGTCCCGAGTTCGCCCGGCGCGAGATCGTCGTCAGCGTGCCGCAGGCGCCCTGGCCGGTGCCCGCGGTCTCGGGCGACTTTGACCTGCTCATGCTGGCGGTGCTCAACCTCGTCGACAATGCCCTGAAGTTCACGCCGGCCGGCGCGCGCATCGAACTCAGGGCTCGCGAAGACGCGGGCTTCGTCGTGGTCGACGTCGCGGACACGGGCCCCGGCATCCCTGACGACGAGCTCCCGCACGTCTACGAAGAGCTCTATCGCGGAGCCGGCGCTCGCAGCGTTCCCGGCAGCGGCCTGGGCCTGGCGCTCTGCCGTGCGATCATCGACCGCCACGCGGGGACGCTCACCGTGCGCAGCCAGGTCGGCAAGGGCACCGTGTTCACGTTGCGGCTGCCGGCGCGCGCGGGGTAGACGGCGCCCAGGGCGCGGACGAATGACGAAGGTAAGATGCCCTTCCACTTCCGTCGTTCGCGATGCCATGCGGACAGGCCTTAAAGTCGGCCATTGCTTTCCGCGGACATCGGTCGGCCAGCCACAAACCTCAACTGTCGGTCCACACCAATCCCCCCGCTCTTTGCGCCTGAAGCAAGCCGCGCCCCGACCCTCTGTTCCTGTCATCTTGAGGGCCAACCAACGCTGCCCGCGGGCGTGCTGAATGAGCCCGAAAGATCTCCTCCGAAGACACGCGTGACCCTGGCAACAGCCGGCGAGTCTGATTGGAGATCCTTCGCGCTCATTCAGCTTGGTATCGGGCGATGGGGTCCGGGCGCTCTGGATGACACGCAGAGCGCAGGGCTGGGCCCCTGGCTCGACGCGTTGCGTGCACGAATCGGTCAGCCGGGTGAAATGCAAAGCGCGGGGCCGGGTGCTGGGCATAACGCGCAATAGGCAAGCGCCATACGGCGGCATCATATGGGCGAGCGCGTTCCGAGATGCCGAACGTTTACGCCATCCAGGGTTGTTGCAGACGCCAATTGGATTGGTGAAGAAAGGCAAACGGCCGACCCACCTTCGTCATTCGTTCTTCGCTTCATCGCCAGCACTGCGGTCCGCCGTCCGCCGTCCTCCTGTCACCAATCGGTTACGCGGTCGTCATCGCGTTGCCACACCGGCCTGTCAGAGTCAGGCATCGACGGTGCGCGGGTCGCGCGCCCGCGCCTGACCCTCAGGAGGTGGAGCAATGTTGACGCGAACGTTTTTGGGGATCCGGTGGCTCGTGATCCTGGGTTTGTTGCTGACGGCTATGGGCGTGATGCCGGCCGCGGTCAGCCAGGCACAGTGTCGGCCCCGCAATGAGTGGGCGACGTACGTCGTGGTTCGTGGCGACACGCTGTCGCGGATCGCGCGGCGCTTCGGCACGACGGTGGCGGCGCTGACCGGCGGCAACTGTCTGACCAACGCCAACTACATCTATGTCGGGCAGCGGCTGCGAGTCCCGAAGGGCGGCGCAGGCGGCGACCCTGCGCCGGTGCCCGGGCCAGCGACGCGCGACCAGATCGTGCCGGCCACCTATCAGGCCTATCAAAGCGGCTTTCTGCTGTGGCGGGCCGACACGGGCGACGTCTGGGCCTACGTTGGTGTTTACCAATCTGGCGGCACTGGCACGCTTTCGATGTACACGTCTTCGCAATACGCGCAGTTGCCGATGCTGGCGCTGACGCCGCCGCCCGGCTTCATCGCGCCGATCATGGGCTTCAACCGCGTCTGGAGCAATCTCGGTGATTTGAAGCGCCGGCTTGGTTGGGCCATCAACACCGAACTCAGCTACACGCCGTGGGTGCGCACGGTCGGCGGTGTGCCGGTAAGCTTCACACTGCCCTCGGGGCTGGTGGCCAATAACACAGGCACCGGTTGGATGGTCACGGGCAGCGGCCCGCGCGATCCATTCCCGCCGACGCCGGTCGAGCCCATCACGCGCATCGTGGCCTTCACGGCGCCGCCCGGCCCGGTGCAGGTCGGCGACACGCTGACGGTCACGTGGAAGGTCGAGGGCACCCAGTACGCGCTCCTGACCATCTGGGATGGCGAGACCAATGTGCCCATTCGCAGTTGGGACAGCCTGCCGGCCGAGGGCACTGTGTCGATGACGGTGCCAACCATGCTGACGTCCGAGATGCGCCTGGTTCTGCAGGCCGCGAACCTGACATCCACCACGCCGACCACACAATGGGACACCAAAGCGTCGGCCAGCCTGTCGATCCCGGTGCTCGATCGTGCGATCACGGTCACGACCCAGGCCGCCTACCAGCCCTATGCCGCGGGTTTCATGATCTGGCGCCAGGACAATGGCACGATCTACGTTTTCGGTCAGGGGATGGGCACCTATCCGCAGTACAGTTATCAGTCACTGCCCGATAACGTCTGCACCGACCTGGCGCCCGGCATGATCTGCCCGATCAACGGCTTTGGCCGTATCTGGGGCAGTGACACCTACGTCCGGCGTATTGTCGGCTGGCCCACGGCGCAGGAGCAGAGCTATCAGGTCACGATCGTCAGCCGCGGCGGCATCCCACTTTCGATGACCCTGCCGGATGGTCGGACCGTCGTGATCGAGAACGGGTGGAACTACCACTTCTGAGCGCTCGTCTATCATTGACTGTTTGACTGAGGTGGCCGGGTCGTTTGGATGATGACCCGGCCACCGTTTTGATCCAGTTCCGTGTTCAGCGCCATGACCCTCAAACGCCTCACACTGGCCAGTCTGTCTCTCTTTCTCGCCGGCTGCGGCGCGATCGAAATCGGCTTCGAGCCCACGAGCGAGCCGGCTGCCGCGTCGTCGTCGACGCGAACGGCCTCAGTCGCCACCCGACCCGCCGGGATCACGCTCACATCGACCAGCGCCGCGCCAGCCGCAGCGTTCACACCGACTGACACCGTCGCGCTACCGGACACCGCCTCACCCGCCAGCGACACGCCGCCACCCGTGGCCTGCGCGGCACGGCACACCGTGCGCGTGGGCGACACCCTGATGACGATCGGTCAGGCGTATGGCGCCGATTGGCACGAGATCGCGGCGGCCAATGGCCTGACCAACCAGGGCCTGATTTTCGTGGGCCAGGGCCTGTGCATCCCAAACGCGGTCCGCACGCCCAACCCGATACCACCCAGCCCGACAGCCACCGACACGGCCACGCCGTCGGCTACCGTCACCGACATCCTGACTCCGACAGTCACGCCGACGGCGTCAACCACGCCCACGCCATGCGGAATCGACTGGTTCTTCACCCCCAGTCCGTCGGAATGTCCGGCCGCCGCGGCCCAGTCATCGTCCGGGGCTACCGAACGCTTTGAGCGCGGGCAAATGGTGTGGATGGCCTCGACCGACACCTACTTCGTGCTGTTCAACCTTGGCGCAGCGCCGATCGACGGGCGGCTGGTGTTCATCCGGCTGGAGACCCTGCCCCTCAAGCCGGGTGCCAACGCCGACAACCGGATCGACGAGACGCCCCAGCCCGGTCTCTCTCAGCCGATCCGGGGCTTTGGTCACATCTGGCGCGACGAAGTCTATGGAGACTTTGCCCTTTTGGGCGGCCAGACCATGCGTGCCGTGATCGGTTGGGCTGTGGAGCCGGAATACGCTATAAACACAACGCTGCAGTGCTCGCCTGTGCGAGCGGATTCCAGTCAGAGCTGCTACCTGGGAGTATCCGGAAACCGGGTCATCGCCCTCGACAGCTCGACGACAGGCCCTCTCTGGCAGTACCAGATCGGCCCGTAAGCTTCGAGCAGGCCCGCTGCTGCCCGGGAATGGCTATGCGCACCGGAACCCAACCATTGCCTACAGCGTCCTATGTTAATCAAACGGCTTTTTGGTTGCACGCTTTAACGTTCGGGTGTAAAACCAATCCACTTCGGTCAGGTTTATTGTGAGGATGAAGATGACATTGCGCCTTCGACCTTATGCTTTGATGTTCAGTTTGGTGATCGCCCTGCTCTCGCCGGCGCTGGCCTCCGCCGAGGCCGCCCTGAGCCCGGCGGCCCAGAATGGCACGACCACGCATGTGGTGCAAGCCGGCGAAACCCTGTTCACCATCTCTCAGATCTACGGCGTCAACTGGACAGCGATCGCGGCCGCCAATGGCATCGTCGGTGATCGTATCCTGGCCGGCCAGACGCTGGTCATCCCGGATGGCTCGACGACCACTGACCCGGCGCCGGCCACCAGCGGCACGAACCCCGTTCACGTCGTTCAGGCCGGTGAGACGCTGTTCACCATCGGCCTCCAGTACGGGATCGTCTGGACCAAGATCGCGGCCGCCAACGGCATTGCCGGTGACACGGTTTACGCTGGCCAGCGGCTGGTGATCCCGATCAATGGCGCCTCCGCACCAGCCGAGCCCGCCCCGACCCCGGCGCCCGCCGATCCGACTCCTGTTCCCGCGCCCGTCGATCCCACACCCGTGCCGGCCCAGCCGACCGAGGGCCAGCGGAATCACGTCGTGCAGAGCGGCGAGACCCTGGCGCGCATCGCCAGCCAGTACGGCGTCACCTGGCCCGCGATCATGGCCGCCAACAATCTGCCCAGCGACCTGATCTACACCGGCCAGAACCTGATCATCCCCGCGCCCGGCCAATATGCAGACGTGGTCGCGCCGGCCAACAACGTCGGCGTCAATAAGGAGCCGATCGGCGGCCGCACTGACAAGTACTTCCTTGTCGACGTCTCCGAGCAGCGCCTGTATGCCTTCGAGGGCCAGACCCTCGTGCGCCAGACGCTAGTCTCGACTGGCCGCTGGCCAACGCCGACCGTCCTTGGCGAGTACAAGATCTGGATCAAGCTCGAGTCGACGCGCATGACCGGGCCGGGCTACGATCTGCCGAACGTGCCCTACACCATGTACTTCTATCAGGGCTACGGCATCCACGGCACCTACTGGCACAACAACTTCGGAACGCCGATGAGCCATGGCTGCGTCAACCTACCGACGCCCGAAGCGCAGTGGGCCTTCTATTGGGCCGATGTTGGGACGAGTGTGGTTGTGGTGCCGTAAGGGAGGATCGCAGACGACGGCGCCTGCTGCGCGACGAATGACAAAAGATGAATGACGAAGGTTGAGTGGCCATTCAACCTTCGTCTTTCGTCATTCGTCCTTCGTCGAGACTTCAACACCGTCGAGACTTCAAAACTCGCAACTGCCCTCAAAGAGCGTGGAGGACGATCCGCCGACCCAGACGCGGCCCCCGGCATCCTGCGTGATCGTCACCCGGCCGCTGCGGCCCAGGCGCGTGCCCTGAGAGGCCACGTAAGGAGCCGTGGCGCGACCTGTCGCGAGCAGCCATTGCGCCACGGACGCGTTCAGACTCCCCGTGACAGGATCTTCGAGGACGCGACCCGCGGGATCTGTGAAGAAAGCGCGCAACTCGAATGCCATGGCACTGCCCGGCCCATGCGGGCCAACGACGCCAACATCCATTTGCGTCGGCCACGAGCCGTGTGGCTCGATCGCCAGAACGTCGTCGGCGCTTCGAAGCAACAAGGCCAACCAGCCCGGACCGTTGTCGGCCCACTGAGCGTCGACGATGACGGCCGGATCAATGCGCAGGAACTCGATCACTCGTCGAAGATCAGGCTCGGCGACGGGCCCGCCACGGATCAGGGCTGGCGCCGAGAAGGCAAGCGCATCGCCGACGGGTTTCACAGGCACCAGCCCAGCGCCGCACTCCTGAACGACTCGATCCCCGCCACGCGGACGACCGCCTGCCCTGAGCCAGGCATGGCAACTCCCCAATGTCGGATGACCGGCGAACGGCATTTCGCGATCAAGCGTGAAGATGCGTACCCGGTAGTCGGCCTCGGGCGTCGTGGGCGGAAACAGAAACGTCGTCTCCGATAGATTGAGCCAACGTGTGATGCGTTGCATCTCGTCAGTCGTTAGCCCGTCGCCGTTCAACACGACGGCCAACGGGTTGCCCGTGAACGAACTCTCGCGAAAGACATCGACAAGTTGAAATCGTCGCTCCATGCTTGTCTCCTGGCTTGCCCTGGCACAAACCAACTGCTTCGACCGAACCCGAGCGCGGCGGCTGCCCTCACTGTACAATGCGGCCATGCCCAACCTGGAACTGCTTCTCCGACGACTCACTGAGACCGGTCAGGCCACGCATGACTACTTCGCCTCGCTCGGCGTCGCCGAACTCGAACGGCCCATCTTCCACGAGCCTGAGTGGACCGCGCGCGACATGTTGGCGCACCTGATCACCACCGAGCGCGCCATCCGTCCGCTGATCCTGGCCATCACGCGCGGCGATCCGGGCGCGCCACCCGGCTACGACATCGACGCCGCCAACGCGCGCCTGCTCGAGGAGATGCGCGAACTGACGATCCCGGATCTGCTCACCGCCTGGGCCAGCGAACGGGCCGCAACTGTCGAGGCCTTTCGACCACTTGATGTGTCTGCGCTCGAACGACGCGGTCGCCATCCATTCCTGGGCGAAACAACCGTCGACGACATGATCCAGCTCATGTACCGTCACGAGATGCTGCACGCCCGCGACGTAAGGCGTGGATTGGGATGAGGAGAGGAAACACTGCCGGGCGGGTCACTCCTCCCTCATTCATAAATCCACACGCACCGCCAGCCCCTTGAGGTAATAGCCCTCGGGAAAGGCCATAGACACGGCATGGTCCGGCGCCTGAGCGAGCCGGCGAATGATGTGAGCTTCGCGCCCGGCGTCGAGGGCTGCATCCGCCACGATCTTCTGAAAGAGCGGCGCATCGATCGCGCCCGAGCACGAAAAGGTCAGGAGCAGGCCGCCAGGCCGCAGCAACTTGAACGCCAGCAGGTTGATATCTTTGTAGCCGCGAGCCGCGCGCTCGACCTGGGCCTGGCTCTCCGCGAACTTCGGTGGATCGAGGACGATGGCGTCGAAGGTGCGGCGCGCGTCGCGCATCTTGCGCAACACGGCGAAGACATCGCCTTCGATGGACTCCCAACGATCGCGCTCGATGCCGTTGAGCGTGAGATGCGCATCGGCCTGCGCCAGCGCCGCGGCCGAGGACTCAACCTGGGTGACGTGCGCGGCCCTGCCTGTGAGCGCCGCCACGCTGAAGCCGCCCGTGTAAGCGAAGCAATTCAACACATCACCGACGCACAGTTCCTGCGCGAGTATGCGATTGTCGCGCTGGTCGAGATAGAAGCCGGTCTTGTGCCCGGCGCGCACGTCGACACGGAACAGCATCGGCCGATCGGCGCCTTCGACGATCTGCACACCGGCGGCAGGCTCAGGGCCCCACACGATCCCGGTGCGCGTGCCGAGGCCCTCCTTGGCGCGCACATCGACGTCGGAGCGTTCGAAGAGGCTCGTGCCGACGTCGCGCAAGGCCTCGGCCCAGGTGTCGCGCCAGCGTTCGGCGCCCGCTGACAGGAGTTGCATGACGAGCACATCCGCGTAGCGATCGACGACAAGGCCCGGCAGGCCGTCGGCCTCGGCATGGACCAGGCGGACGCCGGCTCCGGGCGCCCCGATCGGGCCCAGGGCGGCGTCGTCGCGGCGCTTCAAAGACGCGCGCAACCGCTCGGTGAGCCAGGCCGCGTCGACCGTGGGGCCATCGCCGAAGCGCCAGACACGGGCCGTGATCTGCGAGGTCGGTGAGTATGCGGCCTGTGCCAGCCGTCGGCCTTCGGCATCGTGCACCCAGACGGTGTCGCCGAGTTCTGGCCTGCCCGTCACGCGGGCCACGGCGCCCGAGAAGATCCACGGGTGTCGCCGCAGGATCGACTTCTCACGACCGGGTTTAAGATGGAGTTCTCCGCTCATTCAGCACCCCCTGACAATCCGAGTTTACGACCAGCCTCGCGAAAGACCTTCAGGCCTGCATCGATCTCGTCGATGGTGTGCGCGGCCGTAACGGTCGCGCGGATCCGCGCCAGGTTCGAGGCCACCGCCGGTGAGACGACCGGCAGCGCGAAGATGCCGCGCTCCTGGCAGGCGCGCGTCAGCGCATAGGCGCTCTCGTCGCTGCCACAGACGATCGGCACGACAGCGGTCTCGCTGGCGAGTGTATCGAATCCCGCCGCTTGCAGGCCCTTCCGAAAACGAGCGCCGTTGGCCTGTACGGCTCTCACGCGTTCGGGCTCGCGTTCGATCACATCGAGAGCTGCCAGCGCCGCGGCGGCCTGCGCCGGCGGTAAGGCGGCCGAGAAGATGTAGCCGCGCGATGCGTGGCGCAGGACGCGCACGACGTCGGCGCTGGCCGCGATGTAACCACCGACCGATGGGATCGTCTTGCTGAGCGTGCCCATCTTGATGTCGATCACGCCGGGCAGGCCAAAGTGCTCCTCGATGCCGTGACCTGTCGCGCCGAGAACGCCGAGCGAGTGCGCCTCGTCGACCATCAGCCAGGCGCCGTAGCGCCGGCAGAGTTCGCTCAGCGCCGGCAGGTCGACGATGTCGCCGTCCATGCTGAAGACCGCGTCGGTGACGACCAGGCGCGTGCCGGTGGTCGGCGCTTGAGCCAGGCGGCGCTCAAGGTCGGCCATGTCGTTGTGGCGGTAGCGCACAAAGGCCGCGCCCGAGATCTGGCAGCCGTCGACGATCGAGGCGTGGTTGAGCCTGTCGCTGAAGACCACGTCGTGACGGCCCACCAGCGTGGCGATCGTCGTCAGGTTGGTGACGTAGCCGCTCGAGAACGTCACGGCCTCTTCACGGCCCGTGAAGCGCGCCAGCCGCTGCTCGAGCTCGCGATGCAGGCTGAGCGACCCGGCCAGCAGCCGTACGCCGTGGGTGCCCGTGCCCCAGCGCGTGATCGCGGCCGCGGCCGCTGCGTTGATCGCCGGATGGCCGAGCAGGCCGAGGTAGCTATAGGACGCGAACTGGATCAGCTCACGGTCGCCGATGCGCACCCGCGTGGGCGACAGGATCTCGTCGACGGGCTGGTTGAAGAAATACAGGCCCTGATCGCGGGTCGTGCCGACGCGCGCCTGCCAGTACGCGATGCGCTCCTGAATGCGATCGCCGTGTGCGTCGGCTCGCTCCAGGGCGGGATCAAGCGAATTACCCATGGCCGAATGGTATCAAAGACCGGGTTGGAGGGGCCCTCGCCTGCGCCGCCATGGGGTGAGAAGCGCGATGAAGAGTCAGGGCGGCGCGTCCTCTCCCAGAGGGAGAGGACAAGGTGACTGAAGGAGGGGCGGCTCATCGGAAGCGGAGAAAACGGTAGGCCTACGGTCGCGGCGGCGGAGCGACGCGTCTCCTACCAGCGTGAGAGGACAGCGGGCTCTCGGGTGTGGCAGCTCATCGACAGAGGAGGCGACGGTGCGCTGTCGGGCGTGGCAGCTTAGCGGCGGCAGAGAGGACAGTGTGCTCAGTCGTGGCGGCGGAGCGACATCGGTAACGATGAACGGACCGATCATCACCCAGCCCAACAAAACCAGAAAACACGATACCGCCATTGATTAGCCGGCTTGCCCACCAGTGCTGTCACCCTCCCCCTTTGGGGGAGGGTGCGCCGCCCACGCGCCCTGGCCATTTCAACATCCTGCGGCGGCGCGGGCGAGGACGAGGGCCTCACTGGCCACCGAGGGCACGCAGAGCGGCCTCGTCGAGGATCGGGATGTTGAGCGACTGGGCCTTCGCGAACTTGGAGCCGGGCGATTCGCCGAGGACCAGGTAGCTGGTCTTCTTGCTGACGCTGTCGCTGACTTTGCCGCCGCGCGACTCAATGTACTCGCGGGCTTCATCGCGCCCGAGGGTTGGGAGCGTGCCCGTGATCACGAAGGTCTTGCCCGTGAATGGGCCTTCGGTTCGGGCCGCACGCGGCGCCGACGTCGGCCAGACGCCGGCCGCGCGCAGCTTGGCCAGGACGGCCTGGTTGCGCTTCTCGGCGAACCACTCGACGACGGCGTTCGAAGCGCTCGGGCCGATGCCATCGACTCCCTGCAGGGCTTCGGCATCGGCCGCGGCCAGCGCGTCGAACGAGCCGAAGTGGGCGGCCAGATCCTGCGCGGCCACGAAGCCGACGCCGCGGATGCCGAGCGCGGCGAGCAGGCGCGCCAGCGGCCGATCCTTGCCGGCCTGGATGGCGGCCAGGAGTTTCTCGGCGCGTTTGTCGGCGAAACCCGGCAGCGTGAGGAGCTGGTCCCTGGTCAGCGTGAAGACGTCAGCGACGTCGTGGACGAGGCCCTGCGCGACGCTGGCCAGCGCGACCTTCTCGCCGAAGCCCTCGATGTCCATCACGGCCGCGAAGTACTCGACAACGCGGTTGAGCTGCGCCGGGCAGGCGCTGTTGACGCAATAGATGTCGACCTCGCCCTCGACCTGCTGGATCGGCTCGCCGCACGACGGGCAGGCCTTGGGCGGCTTGATCTTCTTCTCACTGCCCTTGCGCGCCTCGATGATCGGGCCGATGACGTACGGAATCACGTCACCCGAACGCTTGAGCAAGACACGATCGCCCATGCGGATGTCGTGATCGCGGATGTAGTCGAAATTGTGAAGCGTGGCGTTGCGCACCGTGACGCCGCCGACCATCACAGGCTCGAGGACGGCCGTCGGCGTGATCTTGCCCGTGCGCCCGACGTCGATTGTCAGGCCGGTGACGGTGGTCGTCACCTCGCGCGCCGGGAACTTGAAGGCCGTGGCGCCGCGCGGATCCTTGCCGACGAATCCGAGCTCCGCCTGCAGCCGTAGATCGTCGATCTTGATCACCATGCCGTCGATCTCGAACGGCAGCGTATCGCGCTTCTCGGCGTACGACTGGCAGTAGGCGATGACCTCTTCGATGTCCGTGAAGCGCCGCGCGACATCCGAGATCGGGAAGCCCAGGCCTCTCAGATACTCGAGCGTCTCCCATTGCGATCCGGGCGTCAGGCCTTCAGCCGCCACGATCTGATAGCACAGCAGCGAGATCGGCACAGCGGCGGTGGCCGTTGTGTCGAGGTTGCGCAGCGCGCCGGAGGCCGTGTTGCGCGGGTTCGCGAACGTCCGCGAACCTTTGGCGATCTGCGCCTGATTGAAGCGCTCGAAGTCGGCGGTGAAGATGACGGCTTCGCCGCGCACGACAAGGAGCGGCGGGAATGCCGGCTGCGTCGTCTTCTTTCGAGAGCCCCTGGTCTCCGGTTCGCGCAGGCGCAGGGGCAGCGCCCGGATTGTGCGCAGGTTGGGCGTGACGTCCTCACCGATCTCGCCGTCGCCACGGGTCGCGCCCTGAACGAAAACGCCGTCGCGGTAGTGCAGCACGACGGTCAGGCCGTCGATCTTGGGCTCGACGACGAAAGCGGCGTGATCGACACGATCATTCAGGCGGCGGATGCGCTCGTGCCAGCTGCGCACATCCTCAGCATTGAAACAGTTGCTCAGGCTCAGGATCGGCGCCGGGTGCTTGACCTTGACGAAGCGTTCGCTGACGTAGCCGCCCACTCGCTGCGTCGGCGAGTCGGGCGAACGCAGCTCGGGGTTGGCTTCTTCGAGCGCCTGCAATTCCTTGAAGAGCGCGTCGTACTCCAGGTCCGAAACGGTCGGCGCCGAGAGCACATGGTAGCGATACAGGTGCTCGTGCAACTCGCGGCGCAGGGCTTCGATGCGTGCGGCGGGTGTCTTGGCGGAAGGCATGTTCGAAAGTATAGCGGAAGGTTGTGGCGCGGACGAATGACAGACGAAGGAAGACGAACGACGAATGACGAATGAGGAAGGGTGAGTGGCCATTCGTTTTTTTGTCGTCCGTATTCGGCTCGCGAGCCGGCCAGCGTTTTGCCTTTGGTGAAGGGATGGAGAACCGCCGCGTTGCCGCCTCTTGACCCGCATCGACCTGGCTCTGCTGAAGGGCGGCTGCGGGGCGGTCTCTCGTCCATGTCATCTTGAGGGCCAACCAACTCACAACCGCGGGCGCGCTGAATGAG
>CAYZRP010000118.1:0-22624 GCA_964480865.1 uncultured Anaerolineales bacterium
GCGTTCTAGCGGCTGACGGTATCGAACGGCACGCCAAGTTGATTGATGGCCGTCAGGGTGACGCTGTCGCCATTCACGTTGACCCTCACATAGTGATACAGACTGTCGCGCACAGCGATTAACGGATTGGTGGCATTGAAGCCGTGCAGGTCCGACCCACCGCCACCCGTCGTGAGATACACGGTTCCTGTCGCGTCGTCGCGCGCGCCGTTCGGCGCCACGGGTGACACCACGATCGGCACGCTGCGCTCATAAACGTGATTGTGCCCCGAGAACACGAAGCGCACTTTGCCGTTGGCCGTGAACTCGGTCGCCAACGCCTGCCATGACGCGTTGGCCACATGGCCGTCCGCTGATGCGAACAGGGGCGCGTGGATGAAAACGAAGACGTGATCGATGTCGGCACGCGCGGCAGCCGCGGCCAGGTCGGCGCGCACCCAGTCATATTGGTGGCGATAGTAGAAAGCGTCGTAGTTCGACTCGTCTGCGCAGCCGCTGTAGCACTCGAGCAAGTCGTAGTATTCGCTGTCCACGCGCATGACGATGAAATGCGCGTTCTGGTAGTCGAACGAGTAATACATGTACGTCGGGTAAACGCTCGAGTCGGTGGTCGAGCAGGTCAACGACTTGAACTGTGTGTCGGTGTAGTGTGCGACTCGATTCGTCGTATCGCGAAAGTACGGTTGTTGCGTGTGGTTCGGCACCAGCGCACTCATGTCGAACACGTCGCAGATCGTGTCACCCTGTGGATCCGGATACCAGCTGTCGCCCCAGTTGTCGTCGTGATTGCCAATGACCGGGAACAGGAACATCGGTAGACCGGGCGCCGGCGTCTTGTTTTGCAGCGGCGCGATCAACTCCTTGAAGCTGCCCGAACTGGCGGGGTCCGGGCAGTCGCCACGAAGCACCCAGTTTGAGTTGGCGTTGTACCCCGTGATCATGTCGCCCAGGTGAAATCCCAGTTGCGCGGGCTCAGCCGCCATGCGAGCTACCAGGCCTGCGTGCACGGCGTTTCCCGAGCAGTCGCCCCCGGCCCGGCTGTCTCCATACGCCACGAACACGAAGCCCCCGGACGGCACAGCGTGTCGGGCCAGCAAGGGCAACGCGACGCGGTTTGTTGACTGCGATAGGACGTTCGATCGGGGTGACAACCCTGCCCACAGCCCGAGCGCTCCCACAACCAGGCCCAGGGTGATCAATACAGACCGTCTCGATAGGCTTTGCATCAGGTCGCTCCTGCCCGTCGGCCCGAAGCCTCCAGGTCTCGCCCGCGAGTATAGGCCAGATCGGGCGACGCTCTCCTGTCTGATGAAACCGTAAGGGTGCTCGCCTCCTAAATCAGATCTTTACCGGCGGGCGGTACCGTCGCGTTTGAACCCCCTTGAGGCTCGACCGGCGCCGGTGATCGGCGCTGGTCGGGCCTATCTAGCGAAGAGAGCCCTTATGAGACGTCGTGTCATTCTCTACGTGGCTGGAGCCGTGGTCCTGGCAGGCGGCGCCTGGTTCGGCTACCAGTGGTATCGACGCAGCAACGCGCCAACGACTCCGATGCAGACCGCCGAAGTGACGGTGGGCACCATTTCGACCTCGGTCAGTGCCTCGGGCACGATCTCGGCGCCGCAATCCAGCACCGTCGCCTGGCAGACCACCGGCAACATCAAATCCATCGACGTCGCGGTCGGCGACGTCGTCAGGGCCGGTGACGTGCTGGCCGTGCTCGACCCCGACAGCGTGAGCGCCGAGATCGTCCAGGCGCAGGCCGATCTTCTGACGGCGCAGGCCAACCTGGCCGACGTCATGGACGGCGCCTCGGCTGAGGAGATCGCGGCCGCGAAACTGGCCATCGTGGAGGCGCAGGAGACTGTCACTTCGACCCAGCGCTCGCTCAACAGCGTGCTCAAGCCCAACGTCGCCTACTATCAGCAGCAATACCAGCGCGCTCAGGAAGACGTTTCGGCCGCTCAGGCTTCGGTCGACGCCGACCAGTATCAGATCAGCCTGCGTACTGCCTCGGATGCCCTGGCCAGTGCCAAGAGTAACCTCGAGCAGTGGCAACGACTGGAGTCGATGTATCCGGGCTACGGCGAACAACACGGCAATGGCTTCGTCAACGCTCAGAACCGCTACGCCCGCGCTGTCGAGGATTACAACGTCGCCCTCGCCAATGCGCAGCAATCCAGCACCGCCAACGTCAATACGTTGACCGACGCTCAATCTGCTCTGCAGACCGCTCAGGCGAACCTGGCGGCGGCTCAGGGCGGACCAGACTCCGCTGACGTCCAGCTCTACACGGCCAAGCTCGAACAGGCTCAGGCAGACCTGGCCGCCGCGCAGACCACGCTCGACGATCTGCTCAGTCAGCCAGACGAACAGGCCATCGCCGACGCAAGGGCGGCCGTCGCGAACGCCGAAGAAAACGCCTCGCGCAACCAGATCGTCGCGCCGTTCACGGGCACCGTGCTCGGCATCTACAACCGCGTTGGCGACCGCGTCTCGAACGGTACAAACGCGATCGTGATCGCCGACGTCTCGTCGCTCAAAATCCAGGTCAGCGTCTCGGAGGTCGACGTCAACCAGATCGCCCCCGGCCAGTCTGTGTCGATCACGGTCGATGCCGCGCCGGACGCCGAGTACAGCGGCCAGGTCGATCAACTGATCAGCCTGGGCTCGTCGAGTTCGGGCGTGGTGACCTTCCCCGTCATCGTCAGCATCCCGGATCCCGATCCGGCGCTGAAGCCCGGCATGTCGGCGGCCGTCAACATCGTCGTCGCCGAGCACGCCGAAGCGATCCTGGTGCCCAACAAGGCCATCCGCGTCTCCAACGGCAAACGCACCGTGACGGTCATGACCGGCGGCGGCCAGATGCAACAGGTCGAGGTCACGCTCGGCCTGACCAACGAGACTTACTCGGAAATCACCTCTGGCTCACTCAAACAGGGCGATCGTCTCCTCATCAGCACAACGACCTCGTCTTCGAGTTCGAGCACCTCGTCGACGGGCGAGCGCAACAACGGCGGCGGGTTTATCGGCGGCGGTTTCCTCGATGGTGGCCCAGGCGCCGGTGGCCCGCCGGCGGGGCCGTAGTGGCTATCCGATTCCGACACCCATGAACACCACGTTGTCTCGCGAGCGTGTCGTTGCGGATCGCGCAACCTCGCGCAGGTCATTGTCATCATGATCGAGATCGAGAACATCACCAAAACTTATCGCATGGGCGACGTCGAGGTCCATGCGCTGGCCGGGGTTTCACTCAAGATCGAGCGCGGCGAGGTCGTCTCCATCATGGGCCCCTCGGGCTCGGGCAAGAGCACGCTCATGAACATCCTGGGGTGCCTCGACCAACCGACCTCGGGAAGCTACGTGCTCGACGGCACGGCCGTCAACAGCATGAACGACGATCAACTCGCTGAAGTGCGCAACCGCAAAATCGGCTTCGTCTTTCAGTCGTTTAATCTCTTGCGTCGTCTGACGGCGCGCCGCAACGTCGAGCTACCCATGCTCTACGCCGGGATCGAGAATGGCCGGCGCGAGCGAGCCGTGAAGGCGCTCGAAGCCGTCGGCCTGGGCGATCGGATGGATCATCGCCCTACAGAGCTTTCAGGTGGTCAACAGCAACGCGTGGCGATCGCGCGTGCCCTGATCAACGATCCCGCCATCCTGCTCGCCGACGAGCCCACCGGTAACCTCGATAGCAAGTCGGGCGAGGAGATCCTGCAGTTGCTGCTGACCCTCAATCACGAGCACGGCATCACGCTCGTCTTCGTCACCCACGACTCCAAGATCGCGGCACACACCCAACGTGTGATCCATATGCGCGATGGTCTGATCGAGGAAGGCATCGCATGAACTTCACGCAAGGCATCCTCTCGGCGCTCGAGGGCGTCACCGCCAACAAACTGCGCTCGTCGCTGACGATGTTGGGCATCGTCATCGGTGTAGCCGCCGTCATCTCGCTGGTCTCGATCGGGCGCGGCGCCCAGGCCAGCGTCACGGCGCAGATCGAGCAGAACGGCACGAATCTCATCTACGTGCGCCCGGGCAGCACGCAACAGGGCGGCGTGGCCTCCGCGGCCGGCAGTGCCGGCACGTTGACGCAAGACGACGCTGACGCGCTCATCGGCATCGACGGCGTGGTCGCCGTCGCGCCAGAACTCGAAGGGCGCGGGCAGGTCACATACCTCGGCTCGAACGTCAACACGCGCGCGATCGGCGTCACGCCAGACTACATATCGGTCCGCAACATGGCGCTGGCGGACGGCGAGTTCATCTCAGAGTCAAACGTCAGCGCGCGCTCGAGCGTGGTCGTGTTGGGCAGCGGCGTCGCCGACGATCTGTTCGGCGGCACACCGGGCGCGGTCGGCCAACGCGTGCGCATCAACAGCCAGCCCTACACCGTCATCGGCGTGCTCGAGAGCAAGGGCAGCACCGGCTTCGGCAGCGTCGACGATCAGGTGCTCGTGCCGATCACGACGGCTCAGGCCCGGCTGCTCGGCGGCGGGCGCTATCGCGGCGCGAACGTGATCAGTTCGATCAATGTCGAGGCGGTTGACGCAGATCAGATGGACGGAGTCATCGAGCAGATCACGCTCGTGCTCCGCGAGCGCCATGACACCGTCGAAGGCACCGACGATTTCACGGTCTCGAACCAGCAAGACCTGCTTTCGACGATCACGGAAGTCACCAACACGCTGACGCTCTTCCTGGGCGGCATCGCCGCGATCTCGCTGCTGGTGGGCGGCATCGGCATCATGAACATCATGCTGGTCTCGGTCACCGAGCGCACGCGCGAGATCGGCATCCGCAAGGCGATCGGCGCCCGCAAGCGCGACATCCTGTTTCAGTTTCTTGTCGAATCGGCGGTGCTCAGCCTGGTGGGTGGCGCCATCGGCAACCTGGTCGGTTGGTTGATATCGCTGGCGATGGGTCAGGTGCAGTTCGGCTCGACGTCGATCAAGCCCACTGTCGACCTGGATGCCGTCATCCTCGCCGTGGGCTTCTCGCTGGCGGTCGGTCTCTTCTTCGGGATCTACCCCGCCATGCGTGCCGCAAACCTCGCGCCAGTAGATGCGCTCCGATACGAGTAGCGTAAAGCGAGGAGCGAAGAGCGCGGCAGCGTTCGCTCTTCGCCCCGCGCTCTTCGCTCCTCGCCTCTCGCTTTACGGGGGCGTCACACCGCGAACGGTCAAATCCTGGAACGCCACGGTCATGCCGCCGCCGTTGCGGTCTCGCACGTAGAGCCCCAGGCGGCCGCTGGTGAAGGTGCTGTCCTCGGCGCTGGCTACAAAGGCGCCGTTGACGTAGAAGCGCATCTCGCTCCGGCCGGCCCAGACCAGCAGTTCGTTCTTGCCCGTCAGGTTGACGGTGGCTTCGACCGGATCGACCAGGACGCTAGGCTGGTTGTCGCGCACCACGTCGACGCTGGCCGTCCCCCCGCACGTGATCTTGAAGACGTAGCCGTTGAGCACCGACGTCTGATCGTCGAGCGCGCCCCGGAAGAGCAGGCCGATCTCGTCGCTCTCGGTGCAGGCCGTGGTGTCAGTCGTCAGCAGGATCTGCTGATCGAGCCACGAGTCGCCGGGGCCAATGGTCACACGCCAGCCGGCGTCACTACGGGTGGTGACCGCTTTGACAGCCCCATCCTCGTTGGAGAAAGAGACCGCATCGTCGGTGAAGCCCCAGCCCCAGCGCGACGTGCCGTCAAAGGTCTCCTGGTACACCACATCTCCGACGCCCTGATTCGGATCCGGTGTCGCCGGTACCACCAGAGTTTCGGTCGCAGCGGCGGTCGGCTCAGCGGTGGTCGTGGATGTGGCGGTTGCTGTGGCCGTGGCGGCCGGCGTTATGCTGGGTTCAGCAGTTGGCGTCTCGGCCGGTGTTGTGGCGGTGGCCTCGGCCACGACGGTGTCCGTCGGCAGCGGTGCCGTCGCCACAGGTTCTGTCGCCGTCGACTGGCAGGCCGCCAACAGCATCGCCATCAGGGCCAAACGCCCTGCATCGTTCACCCTCATATCTCCTCCTTGCCTTTCCAATGTCTCCCATAACGTTCACCCGCCGGATCGCGTTCCAGGTGAGCGCGCTTTTGGGTCAATTGTCTTGATCTGATGCCTTGTTTGGGCCTGCCTGCCATCCTCAGGAAGAGCGGGCCATCTCTTACCAACGATTTCCTAAGTAAGACAGGCATAAATACTGCTTCACGACTCGTGTTTCGCCAGTAATATTGCGTTGAGTCAACAGACGCCTGGGTAGCCTCTGGACAACAGCGCAACACAAGGGGCTCGAGTTGAGTATAGCGAACCGATCCGGAGTACGCCGTGAGCATTATGTACTCCTGACTGATTCACCTGAGATGGATTAGAATTTGCTGCGATTGCAGCAGGTCTCACCGAAATTATGTCACACTCTCGGGAGTTGACGCCGCGTCAGCGACACCGCACTCATCGGCTGAGAATGCTTCTGGCATCCCTGACGTTGACGGCTGTGTTGCTGACGGGTTTGAGCCTGCTCTTGAATCAGCGGGCCGTGGCGTTGAGCTCTGTCGATGTGCCCACGGTCGCGGCAGCCATCCAACCCGAGACCTCTCGGGCGGTGGAAGGATCGTCCCAACAACCCGCTGCCTTGCTCGCTCAGGTTCCTTCGCCGACACCAACAGAGTTGTCTGTTGTCATTCCTCAGCCGACGAGCGATCCCAACGCGGCGGGCTCGCCACTCTATCCTCAGATCGAACTCACCGACATGCCACTGCCGGCCGACGAGCAACTGCGCATCTTCGTGCAACTGCTTGTCGCAACACCGACTCCGTTGGCAGATACGACATCGGCGCAGCCCACGACATTGTTCGTCCCGCTGATCAGCCGCGCATACTCGCCGCCGACTTACATCATGCCGGCGGCCCGCGATCCGGAGCCATTCTTCTCGATCGAGAACCTTTCGAGCAGCACCTGGCCGACTGCGAATCAGATGTCCGCCAGCAAGCTCAGCATCCACGCCATTGGGCGAGGCGATCCGTACATGATGCAGTTCGTGCGGTCGGCCATGCCGCGCATCTTCAAGACCGTCGGCGATTTTGGATGGATGGCCGAAGTCAAGGCGGCGGATCCGAACGTCATCATCCTGGGCCGTGTATATGGTCAGGATGAGAGTTGGGTGCTGAAGCTCGACCCGGCTGTCGCAGCGACCGAATACATCAACCAGAACCTCGGTCACTACCAGGGCAATCCCGCGATCGATTACTGGGAAGGGTGGAACGAGTTCGTGTGGACTCCGGGCGACGCCACTCGGCTGCAGTGGTTCGTTCAGTTCGAGTCGGCGCGCGCCTGTCAGATGCAGGCCAAGGGGCTGAAGGCTGCCGTCGGAGGTTTCGCTGTCGGTTGGCCGAACACGTATGCCGAGTTCGAGCATGTGTTGCCTTTGATGGAAGCCGCCAGTCGCTGCGGCGCCATCTTCCACCTTCACGAATACAACCGCCCGCTGATGTATTGCGGCGTGGCCTCGAACAAGCCCGACCTGATCCCTGGGGCGCCGGCCATCAACCAGCCAGCCGGCCCGCTGACTCTGCGTTACCGTTTCTGGTACGAAGGCTGGCTGCGCCCGCGCGGTCTGGCCAATGTTCCTCTCGTCATCAGCGAAACCGGCATCGATCGAGTCCCGTCCACTGGAGACTGCATTGCCGTCGATCCTTACCCATTTGACCCGAGCCGTGTGACCTGGAAGCATCACGGCGAGTGGTGGGTGCAGAACGGCGTTGGATCGACAGCCGAACTGGCCTACATTAATCAGCTGGCCTGGTACGATCGCGAGTTGCGTCATGACGATTACGTCCTTGGTGCGACGATCTTCACCATGGGCGCGAGCGGCGGCGGCGGCTGGGCGCCTTTCGATATTCACGAAGCCACCATCGCCCTGGCCAACTACCTCGCTTCTCAGCGCTGATCCACCGACTTCCTTAAAGACGGAAGGCTGTGACCCATCTAGTGTCACAGCCTTCCGTTTTTGCGTCTCTCCCCCTCAAGAGAGCCTATCGCGGCGCCACAACCTAACGGCCCAGGCCCCCTCTCGTCAGAAATGTTTCGGGCTAAGGGATGTGATCGCTGAGGAATGCCGGCTTTTTCTCTGCAAGACTGACGATCGATCCAGGGCCACCACAGACTGACAGGATCGGTAAAATAGTCCATCCGAAAGCCAACGATTTCATCCTTTTTTACGCAAAGGTCTGACAGATACCATGATGACGAAGGAATTTCCCGCGCCGGGCGTCGTGCGCCGCAAGGCAGCCCGGGTGCGCGCCGACCTGCTGAAGGCCTATGGACGGCCGAAGTGGGGCAAAAGCCTGTCTGCCGTTGATGAACTGGTGGCCACGATTCTGTCTCAGAACACCAGCGATATAAACAGCGGACGCGCCTTTGGCCTGCTGGTCGAACGCTATGGCTCGATGGAGGCCGTGCGAGACGCTAACCTGGACGAGCTGATCGACACGATTCGGCCGGCCGGGCTTGCCCAGCAAAAGGGTCCGCGCATCCAGGCGGTCCTGCGGGCCATCACCGAAGCGCGGGGAACGTTGGACCTTAAATTCTTGCGCAAGCTCCCGCCGGCAGAGGCGCGCGCGTGGTTGACACAGTTCAACGGCGTCGGGCCAAAGACGGCGTCGATCGTGCTTCTGTTCTCGCTGGGTGTGCCGACCTTTCCGGTCGACACGCACGTCCATCGTGTGACCGGGCGATTGGGCCTCAGGCCCGCCGCCATGTCGGCAGACCAGAGTCACGAATGGCTGGAGCAGATGTTCGCGCCGGAGACCTATCTCGACGCGCACATCAATCTGATCCGGCATGGCCGCGAGATCTGCCATGCCCGCAATCCGCAATGTGAGATCTGCCCCTTGCAGCATCTCTGCGACGACTACCAGGTGCGGATGAAAGATCAGGCAGCCATGCGCAAGACTTAGCGCCGACGCACCGCTCGAGCGGACGTCGGCCAGGATGGGAGACCATGAAACTGTCGCTGACCTCCGCTCTGCTGAGCCTGGCGGTTCTGCTGGCTCCGTTGGGCAGCGCCCCTGTGCAGGCGGCCGGTGGATGCTCCGGCTCGTCCTGTCTGTTCCTGCCCAGCTTGATGACCGTCAAGGTCAACACGCCGCCGACCACAGGCGCCACGTACCACCAGGGCATCGCCGTCCAGTTCGACCTCGACAACCCCGTCCGCCCTGCGAGCCAGCATGCTGATAAGAACCTCAGCCTGCGTGGCCTGATCGATGTGACCAACAACGACCAGGGCACTTACTACTACAAAGGGCTTTTGGGCTACGGCCTAGACGACACTCAGGCCGGGCCGCCGCAGTTGGCCTATCTCTTCAGCCCCGCCCGTGGTCCGGCAGGCATTCGCTACTACCGCACACGCGACTGGAACTGGGCGTCGTCACCTTCGGCGGGCTCGGCCGGTGCCCCGATCACGCGAACGCTCTATCCGATCACGGGCCTGGGCGTCGCGACCACAGCCGGTGAAAAGATCTATGCGCCGCGCACGCTGCACGACAACCCGATCGCTCCCGGCTACCACATGATGGTGATGTACGCCGACGAGAACAACATCGCGCTTAAGTACACGGTCGAAGACACGGGCGCCACTGGCTATACCGTCCACATCCGCGGCATCCAGGTCGATGCCAACCTGCTTTCCCTGTATCGCAGCCTTGACGGTGGCAACCGCTACATCTTCTCAGGTCGCGGATCGCGCACCTACAACCTGCCTTACATCACGGCCGGACAACCGATCGGGTTTGCGATCGGCACGTCGATCCAGCTGGCCGTCGTCGACACTGGCACGTTTCTTGATCCCCGTTCCTGCCAGGAATTCTGGATCGGCTTCTACAGCAACTGCCCGGCGCGCAACGGGAACGAGATCCGCTGACGCGCCTTCCAGCCGATCCGTTTAGCGGCTTTGCCAGGCGGATTCGCTGAAAAATGCTACCGACTACTCCGACTCCCGGGGCGGCCAGCCCGACCGCTTCACAGCTAGCGCTCCTGCTCGATGCCGTGCAGCGATTGGGCGCGCCCCTGGATCCGGAGAGCGCTCAGGCGAGTGTGATCGCCGGCGCCCTCCGCCTCACACGCGCCGAACGCGCCGCCATCTTTCGACAGGATGGCGAGCACCACGTCCTCGTGTTCGTCTGTGGCCGAAACGAGAACGGCGATCCGTTGCCTGAAGAGGCCTTTCGACAGGAAGCCGCCGCCGCCCGTGATGCTGTCGTGCTCGGTCACGCCGTCTCCGCCGATGCCTGGGCCGCCACGCCCTTGATCCAATCCGACTCGGTGACCGGCGCGGTGTTAGTAACCGGTGGAGAACTGGCCGATGACGCGGCCATGCTCCTGGGCGCCTTTGCGCCGCACGCCGCGGCCTGCCTCGACACAGCCCGGCGCTTCGCCCGCCTCTCTCGCCAGATCACGTCACAGGACCACGAACGAGTCACGCTGCAGCTGCTCGAGACCCGCTTTGCACATTCACTCAGCGTCGAGGAGTCGCTCGCGTTGACCGTTGAATGGGCCGTCCGCCAGACGCAGGCGCGCTCGGGCTGGATCGGTCTTGTCGATGACGATGCGCAGCCTCCGGTGGTATGGGTCATGGCCCGCCAGGGGGCCAGCGGCACACGCCCACTCTCGCAGCCCGAGCGCCGCGGCGGCGACGATGCTGTCGTCGCCGCCGGCCTGGCCACCGAGCACAGCCTGGCGCTATCGGCCGCCTCGATGGTCAGCCCGGCGCGCATCGTGGCCCCGATCCGCTTCAACGGGCGCACGACGGCGCTCCTCGTCGTCGAACGACCCACGCATGCGTTCGGATCCACAGCGACAGCCTTCCTTGATCGACTGGTTGCGCTTGCCGCACTCGCGCTCGACTCGGCGCAACAACGCGTCGCCGTTCGACGCACTCAAGACGCGCGCGCCGACTTCGTCCGCACGGTTGCCCACGAGATCCGCCTGCCGATGACGTCGATCCGCGGCTACTCCGACTTGCTGCTCGCCGGCGCGGCCGGCCCGATCAACGATCAGCAACGCGGCTTTCTGAACACGATCAGCAACAACGTGGCCCGCATGGCCGCGCTCGTGACGGATCTGAGCGACGTCGCCCGGATCGACTCGGGGCGAATCAAGATCGACCTGCGCGCCGTCGACGTCCCAGCCGTGATCGCGTCGACGCTGGCGTCATTGAGCAAGATCAGCGACGCCAAACACATCGCTGTGCATGTCGAAGCGCCTGTGGATCTCCCTCCGGCACGCTGTGACGCTCATCGGCTCGGCCAGGTGCTGACCCACCTGATCGGAAACGCCGTGCGCTATTCGCCCGAAGCCAGCGACGTAACCATCCAGGTGTCTTGGATGTCGGCCATGGGTTGCATTCGGATCGCGGTCGTCGATCGCGGCATCGGCATCGCGCCTGAAGACCAGGCACGACTGTTCACGCCTTTCTTCCGCAGCGACGATCCGCGTGTGCGGCAGGAACCTGGCTGGGGGCTCGGCCTGCACCTGTGCTCGCGCCTCATTCAGGTGCTCGGCGGCACGCTGACCATCGACAGTGCTCCTGGGCTCGGAACGACAGCCTCGTTCGCACTGCCGATCGACTCGGCCTGAGAGCGTGATATCTTTTCTGTGTCACTTGAAAGGGCGCTCAGCGCCCTTTCGTCGTCTCAGCAGGTCGCCAGCGACTGTCGAATCGGATACAACCGAAGGGCGTGATTTACGTACTTTTAACGGGGTCGGCCCCTATAATGACAGCGTCTGGATGACGACACAGCGGTCCGCACGTGGAGGTAAGGAATGGGCAACAACAGTTCAGAAAATCGACGTCGACTGTTCTTGCAGGCGATCGGCATGGGCGCCGCCGGCCTCGCAGTGGGAGGTGGCGCGTCGTGGCTGTATGGCGAAATGACAGGCGGAAAGCCGGCGGCCGGAATCCCGGCAAACGCCATCCAGCAGACGGACACTCCCGCGTACGACACCGGGCGCGTGTTCGATCTACAAGGCCAGATCGCTCAGCTCAACAATCAGGTCAATGCAGCGTCTGGTCAGAACCAGCAACTCAATACGTTGCTCAAAGCCTCTGAGGACGAGAACCTTCGGCTCAAGCAACAGCTCAGTGATCTGCAGGGTCAACTCAGCGTCAGCGAGGCCAAACTGACCGACGCGAACGGCGTCATCTCCCTGTACGATCAACTCGAGGCGATTGGCCTCGACGACGTGGCCAACAACGGCCTGCAGACCTTCGCCGGCGCCCTCGCGGCCACTGTCGGTTTGCTTCCGGCCACAGCCAACGGCATCGCCAACTCGCGCTCGCTGCTCGACCAACTGGATGCTCAGATGCCCGACCTCAAGGGCGGTGTCTCCTGGCTGGCCGAACGTGTGTTGAGCATGAAGGTCGGCCTGTTCTCGCTCGAGACGGCAGCTGCCGCTTTGAACGGCGCGGCCGCCGGTGGTGTCAGCGCGGCCTTCGGCGGGTTCGCCAAATACATCGTCAACTACCTGCCGTTCAACATCGGTCAGAAGATCCGCGACGCGATGTCAGCCACGCAGAACCTTGTGGATAGCAACGCCGCCCTCTCAAGCGACGTCGACCAGAAGGTCTTCGAGAAGCTGTCGCCGCACTTCAGCGACGGGCCGTCGAACCTCAAGGTCAAGGTCCTTGACCCCGTGCGCGCCGAAGGTTTGCAGGCTGCCGGCGATCTGGTCAACAGCGTCAGCCAGGCTGACGCAAGTTATCAGAGCACGCTGGCTCAGCCCTTGAAGAGCGCGATCGATCAGCGCGCCGCCCTCAGGCAGCAGCTGCAGGCGGCTCGCAGCAAGCTCGGTTGAGAGGAAGCCACCGAAGGGTGAAAGGCGAAGGGCGAAGGTTGAACGACCATTCAATCTTCGCCCTTTGTCTTTCACCCTTCGTCGCGCCAGAGCTGCCGTCCTCATCACTCAGGCACATCTCTTGCTCAGGGCACGGTCATGTCGTCATCGCCACGTCGCCATCCTTTGTTGCTCAATCGCCAGCGCATCCTCTCCTGGCGCTGGCCGAGCCTGCTGATCGGCCTGGGCGCCGCGGCAATGGCCCTGTTCAGCGAGATCTGGCTTCTGCCAGGCGGCTGGTGGATCCCTCCTGTGGCCTGGGCCGCCGGCGCCGCCCTCGCGGGCTTTCTGTTCGTGGCCACGTTCTTGTTGCCGATGATGTGCTACATCGAGGCACGCTCCAGAACCCTGGTGGTCAGCGTCCCTTTCTACCAGCTGGCGATCGGCTACTCGCGCATCGTCAGCGTGCGCACCGGATCCTTTGAGCCCCACAACGTGGGTGGTCTGCGCGCCGACCTGGCGGCACGCTTTCGGGGCATGCCGGTCGTGATCCTCGAACTTAAGGGCCTGCCGCTGCCGCGCACCTGGCTGCGCTGGGTGCTCGACTGGCATGCGTTCCCCGAGCGCGGAGATGGACTGCAGTTCCTGGTGGCCGATTGGATGGCGCTCAATCGACAGATCGAAAGCGGCCGTGAGGAGTACGCGGCCCGCCGGCGCGCTTCACAGCGAACGCCCAGCCTGGCGCAAGAGATCACGGGGTCTATCGGGCGAGGGTCACGCTAGGCAGTTGTTAGAGTTATCCTCCCCAATTAACTACTTAATTTAGTCGTCGTAGTAGGCGCTGTGGATATGTGGACACCAGCGCCAGAAACGTTTTCCGGGCCGATTACTGGGTAGCCAGGGAGTTTCAAGCCCTGTATCTGGCAGAGCTTTTGCCCCCTCGTTTGAACACCTGTGTCTGGGAGCGATTGTGGACGGTGTGGAGACGGCAAAAGGCTTGCCTGCACGAAGCGTGCCCGTTTGGAATATGCGGAATGGTCATAACGTGGACGGCCATATATAGGGGGCCTCTCCAAAGCCCGAATGTAAAAACCCCATAAGCTCATTCGGGGCTTTTCCCCAATCCAGACTCTCTCTCCACAGTTTTCCACCCCCTTATCCACAGGACGCGCAAGAAAATTTAACGTTCGGGCAACTTTCCAGTAAAAACCGCCGTTTCCATAAACTGTAGGAACCCGCCATATCTGGGCAGGCTAAACGGAGAGAGGCAAGCATATTTGGTCGAAACGAAAGGGGAGCGTCGAGGGCATAAAAACGTCTCGGGGAGAGGCCCCATAGGTGGGGCCTTCTATTCCGGGTCGCACCCAATCGTCGTGTTCAGCTGCGTGGCCAGCCGTGTGATGGGTCCAGAAACAATGGAGTCCAAATCCGCTGAGCCCGCGGAGAAGACATCCTTCCATATGGTTCCGAGAGTCTGGACGAGACGTTCTTCGATCACGGCCCAGAGACGCCCGGGAGGCAGGGCCCGTCCCCGGAGCGCGTTGGAGCTGAGCACCCGAAAGAAGGGATCCTGGTTGACCTCGGGATCAGTGAGGACTTCCAATCGAGCCGGCAGGACACCATGCAGTTGGGTGATGCGTCGCTGGACCTCTGGACTAACCAGATAGCGGATGAGATCCAGCCCGGGAAGTTCCTGAAGGCTGCGACGCCAGATGACCAGACTCGAGCCCCCGTTGTAGGGGATACCAGGAAGAGGCGCGATCCCCAGGTCATCGAGGGCGGCAGGGCGCTGTATGAGAACGTCGTTGATGAGCCATGGGCCGCCGATGATGATCTGGGCCTCACGCCGATCGAAGGCCCGATCTGCCTGCCATTCGTTGAGGCCGGCCAATGGAGATCCAGGAAGCAACCGATGGAGCCGGAAATAGCGTTGAATGGCCTTCAGCGCCGCATCATGATGAAAGACCAGGCACCTACCGTCGGGAGACCAGAAATCCCCGCCCTGAGACCAGATCCAGCCGGCCAGTTCATGCAGCGCGTCGGCCGACGTGACTGTCGGAGAAACGATCGCAACCTGACCGGAGGCATTCAGAATGCGAACTGTTTCCTCGAGGGCCTCATAGGATATGAAGGCTGTTTTTTCATCGACGCCGGCGCGCGCCAGGGACGAGCGCCAGTAGAAAATGATACGCGTGTCGATCTGCCAGGGGATGGCCCAACTCTTTCGGCCAGCCACGCCGGCATTCCAAGCAGAGGGCAGAAACACTGTTTCGCCGTAGGACGCGACTTCAGCGTTCGTGAAAGGACGGAGCGCCTGCATGCCGCTCAATGGCGCAATCCACGTCGTGCCGACGAGGGAGACGTCCGGGCTGTCGCCGTAAGTTGCGTAGTCTAGCAATTGAGACCAGGCCGTGGGCCACTCCAACACTGTCAGGTCGACGGTGACGTGGCGGCGTTCCTCGAATTCCTTCAGAACCTGTCTCAGGAGGGCCATTTGCTCATCAGAGGCCCGCATGACGGAGAAGCGGATCGAAGACATGGCAGGTGAAAAAAGCGATCGTTTGATTGGCAGGGATTATAGGCCGATGCCCATCCTCGTGTGGACGAATTGAAGGCAATATGAGCGAGTTGTCAGGCGCGGATATTTGTCGCGTAATTCGCGACTGTGAATCGAATCTGTTGGTCGAAAAAAAAGGCCCCGCCATGTGGGCGGGGCCGGGCTCTCTACCCTTGTCTGCGGTGCGAGAGCCGAGAGGATGAGGTCGGGGGTGTGGTCAATACCCCGAAGCCTCCAATCAAGAAACGACTGCGGCGTTCTGACCGTACAGACGCTCGCGAATCGCCAGAACCTGTCGTCGGGCGCTGTCGTCGCGCTCGACCAGATCGGCCACTTTCTTGCAGCCGTACATGATCGTGGTGTGATCTCGTCCGCCGAGGGCCTCGCCGATCGCGGGCAGCGACGCCTCTGACTCCTCGCGGATGAGGTACATGGCCACCTGACGCGCCCAGGCCGTTTCCTTCGATCGATCCGGCCCCATCAATTGCTGAGGCGAAGAGCGATAGTAGTCGGCGACGGTGCTGATGATCTGTGTCGCGGTGAGCGTGCGCCGGCGCGGAAGCAGATCGGCGATGGCAGCACCGGCGAGTTCGAGAGTCAGGGGCTGGTTCGTCAGATCGGCGTAGGCCAGCACACGCACGAGCGCGCCCTCGAGTTCACGGATGTTGCTCTGTACGCGGCGCGCGATCAGCTCGATCACGGCGCTGTCGACCTGGCGACGGGAGCGCTCGGCCTTGGCGCGCAGAATCGCCTGACGGGTCTCGAGATCTGGCGGTTGGATGTCGACGGTGAGCCCCCACTCGAAACGCGAGCGCAGACGCTCCTCGAGCGTGACCATGGCCTTGGGCGGACGATCCGACGAGATCACCAACTGCTTGTCCTGCGAATGCAGGGCATTGAACGTGTGGAAGAACTCGTCTTGCGTCGATTCTTTGCCGGCGATGAACTGGATGTCGTCGATGAGCATCACATCCACGCTGCGGTAGCGTTCGCGGAAGGCGGCCGTGGTATGTGTGCGGATCGAGTTGATCAGGTCGTTGGTGAATTCTTCTGACGAAACGTAAGTGACTGTCAGTCCGCGCTGCAGACAGGCATTGCCGATGGCCTGCAGCAGGTGGGTCTTGCCGAGGCCGACGCCGCCGTACAGGAAGACGGGGTTGTAGGCACGCGCCGGGTTCTCCGACGCCGCCACGCAGGCAGCATGCGCCAGACGGTTGCTCGGACCGACCACGAAGTTTTGGAACGTATACTTCGGGTTGACCTTGCTGTTCGTGGAAGGTTCTGGATAAGCTTCTTCAACGGCGGAGGTCAACGGCTCGGCCGACACGCGCTCAGCTGTGGAGGGAGTCCACACCACGAAACGCACATCGAGCGAGCTGCTTCCCGTGATGCTCGTGATGGTGCGCTTGATCGCGCCCTTCATGCGATGGTCGAGCCAATCGCGAGCATACGCCGTTGGGGCGCCGACGATGTATGCGCCATCCTCGTGCGTCACGAGTGTCGTGTTCCGCAACCACGTGTCAAACGTGGCGCGCGGAAGTTCCATTTGTATCTGGCCGAGCACGGCCTGCCAAAGTTGTTCGGACTGCATGGTCACTCCGTCCACCGACGACCAAACACAATCGTGTGACACCAGCGGTGCCACAGTGGTCATGTTTGAGGGAGAGGCAGGATTTCCCCCCAACCGTCGGGATCTCGTTTTTGAAAGCTTATGTGCGAACCGGGCCGCGAGCACCCTGGGGATAACTCGGCGCAAGTGCCCTAAAGCTCGGCGATTCTAGCAAACCAGGATAGGCGACACAATACGCGCGTCCTCTGACTCTGTAAAAGAATCCTTTTCTTTAAGGGTTTGCTCAACGGATCTTGAGACTTGACCCGTTAGCTGTCTCGAATTCCAGAGTCGCTTTCGCGCAGTCCCACATGCGCGTTGAGTCTAACAGGAGTCGCAGGTATATGGCGGGGAATTTATGTGCTAGAGCTCATCTATCCCGGATCAAGTAAGGTTAGAATCGCTTTTGAAGCTCGACTCTCGGGGCTAGCCTGGGCATCCTGAGTTCAAGGTGCGTTGATAGGCAGCCTGGCCGGGTTCGCCCGTTGCGAGAATCGTGCAAAGGCCGCGGAACGGCGCTCGTTATCCCAAGAACAGGGACAGCTTTCCACAAAAATCCACCGCTCTATGCACACTTATCCACAGAATAAGGGCGGTTATCCACACCTCCAATGAAAGCTAAGGAAGACAGCCCTCAGGCGAAGTCAGACGCCGTTCCTGCCCGACGAGCGCGAGCGATTTCGAACCGCCTGCTGCAATGGTATGCGCGTCATGCCCGTGATCTGCCCTGGCGCCGTACGCGTGATCCGTATGCCATCTGGGTGTCGGAGATCATGCTTCAGCAGACCCAGGTCGAAACCGTAAAGCCCTACTTTCAACGATGGCTGGAGGCGTTTCCGAATGTTGAAGCCCTGGCAGCCGCCACGCTCGATGACGTTCTGCGTCTCTGGGAGGGTCTCGGCTACTACAGCCGCGCGCGGCATATGAAGCGAGCCGCGGAGTGGATCGTCGCACAGCGCAACGGGGTCTTTCCTTCTTCTATAGAAGAGATCCGACAACTTCCCGGAGTGGGGCCCTATACGGCTGCAGCGATCGCCTCGATCGCGTTCAACGCGGATGCCGCCGTCGTCGATGGCAATGTCAAACGTGTGCTTGCCCGTGTCTGCGGCTATCGCGGCGATGTCAAGACCCCACGCGGACTGCGTGATCTTCAGGCCATCGCAGATCGGGTGCTCGCTGTTGGTCGTGCCAGCGATTACAACCAGGCTGTAATGGACCTTGGGGCCACGATCTGCACGCCGCGCAAACCGCGTTGCGAGGTGTGCCCTCTCAACACACTTTGTGTGGCGCGCCTCGAAGGCCTGCAAAACGAGATCCCGGTGACGACGCGCAGACTCCCACCCGCGGAGCGTCAGGCCCTGATCGCCGTGGTCCAACGGGGAGATTTCGTCTGGATCGTACGACGCGATGAACGCCTGTTGGGCGGGCTCTGGTCGTTTCCTTCCATAGAGGTGCAGGATCCTGCCTCCAAGCAGGCTGAGGCTGAACTCCGACAGGACCTGACGCTGCGTCTGGGGCAGGAGCCTGGTCCGTTCTCGACGTTGATCGAGCGCGTTCAGCACACATATACGCACTTTCGTCTCACGGCGCGGGTGGTGCGTTGCGAGCTTGCGGTGTCGGAGCCGCCCACAACCGAGACCTCACGCTGGGCGGTCCGCGAACAACTTGGCGAACTTCCGATGGGGCGGGTCGACCGGGCCGTGGCCGATGCCTGGATCGACGGTGGAGTTGAAACCAAACATAAGTAACGACCGGTGCAGAAACACTCACGCAAACCCATTCGCTCAACGGTCAGAAGCCGAGTATCATTCGCACATCTTCCGCCCTAAAGCCCATCATGAATTCTTCGTCTTCAAAGTCTCAAGGTAACCAGGCAGCGATGGTCAACGACCGCCGTGAGATCTTCGGCTGGGCCATGTACGACTGGGCCAACAGCGCGTTCAGCACCACCGTGATCGCCGTGTTCCTTGGGCCGTACCTGGCCAGCCTGGCGGCCGACGCAGCCGCTGCGGCAGGGTCCACGACGCTGAGCATTCTGGGCTGGGCGGTTCAGCCCGAGTCTGTTTTCGTGTACGCGACATCGCTGTCGGTGGTGCTGCAGGTCTTCTTCCTGCCGATCCTCGGGGCCATCGCGGACTATTCGCACTTGCGCAAGCGAATGCTGCAGTTCTTTGCCACAGTGGGTGCGTTGGCGACGGCGGCTCTGTGGTTTGTGCAGGGCGATTTGTGGTGGCTGGGTGCGCTGCTCTATGTGGTCGCCAATTTGACCTTTGGCGCAGCGATGGTGTTCTACAACTCCTTCCTGCCCGATATCGCCAGCAACGATCAGCAGGATCGCGTCTCATCGTACGGCTGGGCAATGGGATATCTCGGCGGCGGTTTGCTGCTGCTGGCGAATCTCATCCTGTATCAGTTTCGCGATGCGCTGGGGCTCTCGGGCACGACAGCGGTGCGTCTCAATCTGGCATCGGCCGGCGTGTGGTGGTTCGGCTTTTCGTTCTTGACCTGGGCCCGGCTTCGCTCGCGCCGACCCGCGCGTGCCCTGCCCACTGGCGAAAGCTATTTCACCATCGGCTTTAAGCAACTGGCGCAAACGTTCCGCGAGGCGGGACGTTTTCCACATACCTTGCGGTTCTTGTTGGCCTACCTGATTTTCAACGACGGGATCCAGACCGTGATCAGCGCCTCGGCCAGTTTTGCGGCGGCGCCGATCATCCGCGGCGGGCTTGGCATCGAACAGGGCTCGCTGATCCAGATCATTTTGATGATTCAGTTTGTGGCCTTCCTCGGTGCGCTCGGGTTCGGCCGGCTGGCCACGCGTTATGGCGCTCGCAATGTGCTCGCTGTCAGTCTGGTGATCTGGGCTGCCGTCGTGATCTATGCCTACTTCGGCCTCCAGGGCGATGAACTGGTCTTTGGTGTCATGGCGCGGCGCGTCTTCGAGTTCTGGTTGTTAGGCGCCGCGATTGCGCTCGTGTTGGGAGGGAGCCAGGCGATCAGCCGCAGCCTGTTCGCGCGCATGATCCCGCCGGGCAAAGAAGCCGAGTTCTTCTCGATCTACGAAGTCAGCGAACGCGGAACCTCCTGGATGGGGCCGTTCTTGTTCGGCCTCGTCAACGACGTCTTCGCGAACCTGCGATTGGCCATTCTCTCGTTGATCGTGTTCTTCGTCGTCGGGCTGGCGTTGCTGGTGCTGTGGGTCAACGTCGATCGCGCGATTGCCGAGTCTGGGAGACCCGGAGCTATGGCCTCCTGATCATCTTCGCACGCCCGTTGGAATTTGAAAGAGGAGCACCGAGGTGCTCCTCTTTTGTTTTCGGAGACAGACCGCGGTTGTGCTTGACTCGCAGCAACCCTTCAGCCAGTCAGATTTGGAGTGGAAGATAGGAGGCTTCGATCGTCGAAGCCTCCTATCTTCCACCTGGCTCTTTCCCGACGGGGCTGGACTGTGACGGCATATACGGCAAGGGCGTTTCGTTCGCTGTGAAGCCTGCGTCAGCAGATGCCATGGAGGCACAGCGTCCCATTCGTGCGATTCGCGGCCAGCAGCATCTGTTGACAACTCGTTCGGGGATGCGGCCAATCTCACGTGATCGGTCCGCGAACAGGCGTGCTAGAATCCGGACGCTTATGGCAGGCAGCGATCTCCGCAAACGTCTCAATGCGCTGAGGCCTCAAAAGAAGGCCGCCGAGCTGTCGGAGACCCCGGCGCCCGCACCCTCTCGCCTCGCGCCCAACCCAAAGACGACCCGGAGCGTTCGGAGCTACGACCCCGACGAGGGCAAACAACTGCCCGGGGCTGAAGCCCGCAACGATCATGGTGCATACCAGCTGATCGAGGAGCGTCACCCGCTCGATCGCGCCCACGGCAGCCTGACGTTCGGGGATTTGCTGAAGCGCTCGCCCGACATCGCGGCCCGTCTCGCGCGCCAGCCTTCTCTGGCTCAGGCATCGTTGCGCGACCTTGCCTTCATCGACACCGAGACGACTGGCCTCGCTGGCGGCGCTGGCACGCTGGCATTCTTGATCGGCGTCGGGGTCTTTGAGGGCGACGAGTTCGTGGTGCGCCAGTACTTCCTGCGCGACCCCTCCGAAGAACTTGCTGCGTTGATGGCCATCGACAAACTGCTGGCTCGCCGCGCCGGCTGGGTGACGTTCAACGGGCGCGCTTTCGACGTGCCGTTGCTCGAGACGCGGTACACGCTCAATCGCCGCCGCGCCCCGTTCGCGAGCCGCCCGCACTTCGACCTGCTCAACCCAGCGCGCTGGCTGTATCGCGGCCGACTTGCCTCGTGCGCGCTCAGTTCACTCGAGGCCAATGTCCTCGGTATACCGCGCACAGCTGACGACGTGCCCGGCGCGCTGATCCCGTGGATGTACGTTCAGTTCCTGCGTAGCGGCGACGCGACCGAGATGCGGCGTGTGATTTATCACAACGCCATGGACATCCTCTCGATGGTGACCCTCGCCGCACACCTGCTCGATGTCTTTGATCACGAGCGGGTCGAGGTCGAGGCCAGCGACGAACGCTCGCCTGAAGACTGGCTGCGTCTGGCTCACTGGCACGAAGCCGATCAGCGCCTCGACAAGGCCGAGGCCGCCTATCGCAAGGCGCTCGAGGGCCGGTTATCGCTTGAAGACCGAGCAGCTGCGCTTGAGAAACTGGGCTTCCTGCTGAAGCGCACCGGCCGCCGCGCCGAGGCCGTGCCCCTCTGGGAGCAATGGGCTTCTTTTACGGTTGACGAAGCATTGCCCTGCGTCGAGCTCTCCAAATACTATGAATGGAAGGCGCAGGATTTGGCGCTGGCGTTGCGCTGGGCCGAACGAGCCCAGGCCATCATCCTCTCGCAGCCACCCACCTGGCAGAGGGCCGAAGTCGTCGACGCCGTCACACGGCGCCTGTCACGCCTGCAGGAAAAGCGTCAGCCGCCGGCGTAGACTGCGGAACCGCTTTACTCGTCTGTGGTCTCTGTGAGGCGTTGGTCGCGGAAGCGGATCGGCGCCTGGTTCGCCGGCACGTGTCCCTTCACGCCGGCATAGAACACACGCAGCCGCTCGAGATCTTGCTCGACGTCACCGGTCATCGTCATCTCGGGGCCGATCCGCGCGATCTTCGTGGCGAAGTCGACCCGCCCCGGGACAACCGGCACCTTCGCCTCCAAAGCGATCTTGTAGAAACCGGAGCGCCAAAACTTCCGATAACGGCGCGTGCCCTCAGGCGTGATGCCCAGGATCAAATGGTCGTGCGCCTCGAAGGTCTCAACCATCTGGCCGACGGCATTGGTGCTGCGGTTGCGGTCGATCCCGATGCCGCCCAACGCTTTGATCAGCGGACCCAGCATCGTGTCGAACCATTCGATCTTGATCAGGAAACCGTGAGGCCACGCGCCGCCCAGCATGCCCGTGGCAAAGCCGGTCGCGATCGCCACTGGACCATCCCAGAACGATGTGTGCGGGTACAGGATGACGACCAGCCTGGGCGAGGTGGGCAGTTCGCCTTCGATCCGCCAACCAAAGAGCTTCAGCGCCGCGCGAGTTACCGGCTGCAGCCAATGGCCGGTCTTGATGTAGGGCTCGGACATGCAGCGGAGTATAGCTGGAAGAGGATGAATGACGAAGGACGAAAGACGACGGTGAAGGGCCCTT
>CAYZRP010000119.1:0-22557 GCA_964480865.1 uncultured Anaerolineales bacterium
CGCGATCTGGCGCGGTAGCGTTCGCTCCACGCTCCACGCTCCACGCTCCACGCTCTACGCTCCCGCCTCCACGACACGCTCGACCGACGGTACCAGCGCGCGGCGCTGCTTGAGTGCGCGGTTGGCGCGGATCACGCGCAGCAGGATCCCGGGCGCCATCAGGCTGGCCGGCGGCTCGAACAGATTCATCACCTTAAGGAAGGCACGGCAGACTTCAGGATCCACCAGTGTGGCGCGGTGGACCATCGCGACGTAGCGGTTCAGCAGATCGATGCCGGCCGGCTTCGGCCCCGTTGTCGTTGGGTAGCGGAAGTCCTCACCCACAGCAAGCTGCCAGGGGATGTCGATGATGCCGCCGGCTTTCTTGAAGAACGCTCGGGCAAGGCGGGCGTCGTCGATGCCTGAGGTCAGCAACGCGTCAAGCGCGGCGGTCTGCTTTGCGGCGGACGTCATGCCCTGGCCGTAAGTCGGGTTGAAGCTGCAGACCGAGTCGCCGAGCACCAGAAGACCGAGCGGGAAGCGCTCGAGCTGCTCGTAGTGGCGGCGCAGGCTGAAGGGATACTTGAAGGCCGTGATCTCCGACAACGGCTCGGCCTGGCTGACCACGCGATAGATGTCGGGCGTCGGCAGCTGGCGCACATATTCGTTGAAGCTCTTCTCGTCCGTCGGCGCGTGGTCGCCCTGCCAGCCGCCGACGCTCACGATCCAGCGGTCGCCTTCGATCGGGAACATGCCGCCGAAGCGCGTCTCGCGCGGCGCCTCGGGCGTGATGAGCGTCCAGTGATCGCCAATGGGGTCGTCTGGCGCGCGTCGATAGAGGCGCGTGGCATAGCCGACATCGACGCGCACGATGCTCTCCTGCGGCGCCGCGTAACCCAGCACGGTCAGCCATTGCGGCAGGCGCGAGCCGCGGCCCGTGCAATCGACGACCAGGTCGGCCTCGAGCGTCGCGGATCGTTCGCCGTCGCGGTTGTCGAGCCTGACGCCGATCACGCGGGCGTGGTCGGTCGTGGCGATGAGATCCATCACGCCGCACGAGTCGATCAGCGTGACGTTGGGCAATGCGAGGGTCCGTTCGCGCACGAGCGATTCGAGCAAGGGTCGGCTGATCAGGCACGAGGTCACGCCCATCTGGAAGCGCTGCCGATAGCCGCCGTAGGTGTACCAGTTCATCTTCGAGGCGAAGTCCTCGAGGAGGGCGCCCGAGGCGCGCAGGGCGTCGGGCAGGTCGGGGAAGTAGGCCGTCATCTGCTCGAGGCCCGAAGCGAGCAGGCCGTGCAGGTGCCTGGCCTGCGGCTGGCCCTTGCGCGCGACGGGCGCCGGGTCGACGGCGTCGCGCTCGACGAGCGTGACGCGCGCGAAGTGCTGGCTGAGGACGCGGGCCGTGAGCAGGCCGCCCATGCTGGCGCCGAGGACGATGGCGTGTTGGCGGCTCTGACGATCAGGGCGGTTCGGGCTGAGGCGACTCATCGAAGCATCTCCTGGGGTGTGAACGACCGCGAGTTGTTCACACCTTAGCGCCGGCCGCCGGCCGACCACCAGCCCAGGAGATGCTCAAACGTGGCTCAGGTGGTGCTCAATCGTGCGTTACAGCCGCAAACAGGCGTCGATGGACACCTCGAACATCATGCGCCGGACGGCCGTCTGGCCCTGCCAGTCACGATGATCCCACTCGACACCGCTGAGATCGTCGCCGCCGTAGAGCAACTGTCCCAGCACGACGTCACGGAAAGCGGCCACCGCGAAGAAGGTCGCGGCCTCCATCTCGACCGTCAGGCAACCCTCGGCTCGACGGGCCGCGATGCGCTTCGGCGTCTCACGGTAAATGGCATCCGTCGTCCAGGTCTTGCCGCGCACGTACGGCAGGCCGCGTGCTTCAAGCGTCTGCTCGATGGCCGCCATGCCGCGCGGATCCGCGGCGACTTCGCGGCTTGGAGGCATGTAGTGGTACGACGTGCCCTCGTCGCGCACGGCTGAGTCGGGCACGATCAGGTGCCCGACGGTCAGCGCCTGATCCAGGCTCCCCGCGCCGCCGCACACGATGAACTTTCGACATCCCAGTGCGATCAGTTCATCAAGGAAGGCGGCCGCCAGCGGCGCGCCAACGCCGGGATGCACGACCGTGACCCGCTTTCCACCGGCGTCAAACTCGTACACCGGGTTCACGCCGATCTCGCTGCCGAGCTTGAAGACCTCTTTCAGTTTGCCCTCGCTGTTCAAGCCCGCGAAAACATCTTGAAAGAAACACAGCACGCAATGCTCGCTGATGTCCATCGGCTTGACGATGTGCGTCGGTTCGATGAAGGCGCTACGGCTGTCGTCGTGCTCGAGGATGGGATAGGGTTGGGGATGCATGCGGGCATTATAGCGAGGTGCGAGGGGCATTCGCGCCTCGCACCTCGATTCAGGCTCCTCGTTTTCGCAGCGTTCCTACAATGCCATACGGCAGGAAGAGCACGAGCCCGACGTAGATGATGCCGAGGATGACATCCGCCAGTTCGCCGAACCAGCGATCGAGGAAGAAGGCCAGCAGGCGATAGACGATCGCGCCAAGCAGCGCGCCGGTCAGCGTGCCGACCCCGCCGATGAGGATGATGAGCAGCGCCGCCACGGTGAAACTCAGGCTGGCCACGTTCGGGCTGACGATCGGCTGATAGATCGCGTGCAGGCCACCGGCCAGCGCGGCCGTGACGCTCGCGACGATCAGGGCGATCAGCTTGAAGACGAAGGTGTTGTAGCCCAGCATCAGGGCCCGGCCCTCGTTCTCGCGGATGGCGATGCAGACCTTGCCAGTCGGTGAGCTCACGAAGCGTCTGTATGCCAGCCAGGCCACGACCATCAGGGCCAGCGCGACGAAGTAGAAGCGCAGCCGGTCCGCCGTCGGGTTGAGGATCGCCGGGGGCACCAATCCCTGCAGCCCGACGTCGCCGCCCGTCCAGGGGCTCAGCTCGTGGGTCTGGATGATGATATGGAAGACCGAGGCCATGCCCAGCGTCACGAGCGCAAAGGTCACGCCCTTGACGCGCGGGAGCACGATGCCGACCGCCAACGCCTGGATCACGCCGATGACGATCACGGCCAGCACCGTCGGGCCCAGCTCCCAGCCAAAGCTCTTCAACAGGATGCCCGTCGCATACGCGCCCATGCCGAAGAACAGGGCGTGGCCGAACGAGAGCAGGCCCGTCACGCCGAGCACGAGGTCATAGCTCAGGGCGTACACGGCCAGGATGAAGATCTCGATGAACAGGCCCTGATAGAACTTGGCGTTGCCCGACTCGTTGGTCAACACCGCCGCCGGCGAGTCTCCGCTGAGCAGGGCAACGACGAACGGGAACGCGATCAGGGCGAACAGGCCGGCCAGCGGCCCGAGGTTGCCGCTCAGCCAGCCCGGCAGGGCGGGGCGCGCGGGGGTGGTGGACGTCGTCATCGCCTACTCCTTGCGCCCGAACAGACCCTGCGGCAGCAGCAGCAGGATCACGACCATCAGCAGCACGGTCGAGGCCGGCACCAACGGTGGGCTTGGTTTGAAGGGCTCTTCGAGGAACGGCAATGGGATCCCGATCTGCCCGTACTTCACCACGAACTGTTGCAGCAGGCCGACCAGCAGCGCGCCGGCCGCCGCGCCCGGAAAGCTCGTCAACCCGCCGATGGCCAGCGCGATCAGGGCGAGCAGCAACAGGCTCTCGCCCATGCCCTCCGTCAGACCGGTCGACGGCCCGGAGAGGACGCCACCGAGCGCCGCCAGACCTGTGCCGACCGCGAAGACCAGCGTGAAGACGCGCTGGACGTTGATGCCCAGCGCCTCGACCATCGCCCGATCCTGCACGCCGGCGCGGATGATCATGCCCACCCGCGATCGGCTCAGCACGAGCGAGATCGCGATAAGCACGATCACGCCGACCAGGATGATGAAGAGCTCGTTGTAGACCCGCACGCGCGCATCCATCACGATCACTGTCGCGCACTGGTTGGTCAGCCAGTCGCTCAAGCTGCGCGCCGGGCAACCGTCGCCGGTGCCGTTGAACAAGACCGGCTTGACCATGCTGATCTGCGGCCGACCCCAGACCGCGATGACGGCCTGCACACCGATCACGCCAAGGCCGAGCGTGAGCATCAACTGGTAGATCGGGCGCGAGTAGGTGCTGCGGATCAGGGTCGACTCCAGCAGCCCGCCAAGCGCCATGCCGACACCGACGGCCACGACGATGGCGAATGCGAAGCGCCAGGTCGTGTCCAGGCTGAACAACCAGGCCGTCAGCGTGTCGTTGACGACGAGCAGCAGGATCCCGCCCAGCGCCGCGCCGAGCGCAAGCCCGATCGCGCCACGCGGCACCCGCGCGCCGGAGGGCTGCGCGTTCCAGCCCGCAACCGCCAGCCCACCCAGTGAGCCGACGGCCAGCAACGCCGCCACCGCCACCCAAGACGGCAACGACTCGAAGGCCGCCGGCGCCGGCGGCACAAGCGTGCCCTGCTCGAGCGCCAAGCCCCAGACCACGGGGCTGTCCTCGTAAGCCGACACACTCCAGATGCTGATCGGATATTGCGGCAGGATGTAGGCCGCCAGTGCGATGGCCGCCAACGCCGCGGCCCACGGCCAGACGCGCGCGATCGTGCGCGTGATCTTCAGGCGATTGACCAGTGCCTGCCAGGCCGGCAGTGCTAGAAAGCCGGCTGCCAGCAATAGCACCGGCGTCGTCAGGTCCACCACGGTGTCGGGCCGCACGTAGGCTGTCCAGCCGACATAGGCGCCGATCATGAACATCGTGCCGTGGGCCAGGTTGAGCACGTCCATCAGGCCGAAGATCAGCGAGAGCCCGGCGGCTGCCAGGAAAACCACGGCGCCCATGGCCACGCCGCGCAAGACTGTCAATAACCAGTCGTCGAGTTGCATGCTCTGCGTGGCCAGCAGGAGCAGCGTCGCGAGGATGCCGACGGTGATCAGGATCGTCCGGTTCTTGCTCGTGAGGTCTGTGAGTGCGCGCATCGTGTTCGCCTTCCGCGCTCAGGCGGCGCCCAGGAACCGGTGAACGGCGTCGCGGTCGTTGATGAGGTCTGCCATGCGGCCGGCCTGCACCGAGCGACCCGATTCAATGATGACGTAGTGCTCGGCCAGCTGGCTGGCGACGACGAAGTTCTGCTCGACGAGCAGCACCGTAGTCTCGCTCGCCAACGAGCGAATGGCCGCGATCAGGTGTTCGATGATGACGGGCGCCAGGCCCTCGCTTGGCTCGTCGATGAGCAGCAACTTGTTGTCGGGCACCAGCGCGCGGGCGATCGCCAGCATCTGCTGTTGGCCACCCGAGAGTTGCTGGCCGCGCAGCGTGATCAGTCGGCGCAGATCCGGGAACAGGTTGAAGATCATGTCGGACTTGCGCTTGAAGTCGCCCTGCCGCCGTTCGGCGATCTGCAGGTTCTCGGCAACGGTCAGGTCACGGAAGATGCCGCGGTAGTCGGGCACGAAGCCGATGCCGAGCGTCGCGATCTCGTAGCTGCGCCGGCCGTTAAGCTCCTGGCCGTCGAGCCGGACGTTGCCGCTTCGCGGCGGTGTGAGCCCCATGATGGTCTTGAGGGTCGTGGTCTTGCCGGCGCCATTGCGCCCGAGCAGGGCCGTGATCGCGCAACGCGGGGCGTTGACGCTGACGCCCGATAGGATGTGATACTGCCCGATGTGGGTGTGGACGTCGTCGAGCGCAAGGTGGATATCGGCGGCGCTCATGCGGCCTCCTCAGCGGCGCCCTGTCCGAGGTCGCCGTACAGCTCGCCGAGATAGGCGCTCTGCACGGCTTTGTTGGCCGCGATCTCGGCCGGCGTGCCCTCGGCCAGCGTGGCGCCCTGATGCATCACGGTGATGTAGTCCGACGCCCGCATGACGACGTTCATGTTGTGCTCGACAAGCACGACGGTCTTGCCGCCGCTGCGCTGCACGCCGCCGATGAGCTCCATCAACTCGGGCACCTGCTCGCCGGCCATGCCCGCGGTCGGCTCGTCGAGCAACAGCAGCGCCGGATCGGGCGCCAGGATCATGCCGAGCTCGAGCTTGCGCTGATCGCCCTGGGGCAGGGCGCGAGCGGGCAATGCCGCGCGCGGCTCGAGCCCGACCAGTGCGAGCACCTCATGCGCGCGCTCGAGCGCGGCCCTCAGCCGGCGGTGATCCTCCCAGAACCTGAAGCTCCCACTGCCGACGGCCTGCGCCGCCAGCCGCACGTTCTCGAGGACGCTCAGGTTCGGGAAGACGTTGGTGATCTGGAAAGACCGTCCGATGCCTAGGTGCGCGGTCCGGTGCAAGGGCAGTCGGGTGATGTCCCTGCCCTTGAACATGATCCTGCCACTTGTGGGATCCAGCGTGCGGCTGAGCAGGTTGAACAGCGTCGTCTTGCCGGCGCCGTTTGGGCCGATGATGGCGTGGAACGAGCCGGCGCGCACGCGCAGATCAACGTCGTCGACGGCCACCAGCCCGCCGAACTGTTTGCGCAGGGCCTGCGTTTCGAGGACGAAGGCTTCGGGCATTGGGATTCCTCAGGAAGACGGCAGACCGCGGACGGCGGACCGCGGATCGACGAATGACGAAGGACAAATGACGAAGGTTGGGTTCATGCGCATCCCATCATGCCCCGGTATGATCGCGGCGCCCCGCCGATTCGGACAACCGTATGGGCGACGCTTGTGGCCGTCCCGCCGTTCGAACGCCGCATGCCCATGCTTCCCGGCCGGGGTCGTGGGTGCGTGCGGCATGGCGACGATTGCGCGTCGGCGGGCGGAGAGGGCGGCCACAAGGGCCGCCCCTACCGAACCCCACCGATGGCGAACGTGATTGATTGCCCCGCCGGAATCGATGTTCCATGGGTTCTGGCACCGACGAATGACGACGGCACCATGATGGAACCCAACCTTCGTCGTTCGTCCTTCGTCATTCGTCGGTCTGTGGTCCACGGTCCGCCGTCCGCGGTCTTTCCTACGGCGTCCCCGCCAGACTGCCGTACGGCAACGCGCCGCAGCGATCCTTTTGGGCTTCGGGCAGGAGGCACGGCGGCTCGGGACGCGTGGTCTCCACAAGCTCGAAGAACTTCTGGTCCTTGTCGTCGACGTTCAGGATCTTGACGATGTACATGTCCTGGATGGCGACGTGGTCTTCGGGCCGGATCTCGATCGTGCCCTTCGGCCCTTCGAACGACAGGCCTTCGAGCGCCGGGATCAGGACGTCGGCGGTCGCGACGCCGCCGGTCTTCTTCAGACCCTCGACGAGCATGATCGCGGCGTTCATGCCATCCGCGTCGAACAGATCGGGCGGCGTGCCGTAGCGCGCGATGTCCATCTCGACCAGCCAGTCGTTGATCTCGTTCGTCGGCAGGACGTAATGGTACAGGATGCCGCTGTTCTGACCGACGGCCGGTCCGTAGATCGGCACTGCGGCGTTGTTGGCCAGCGAAGCCGCCAGCGCCATCTCGTCGAAGACGCCCTGTTCCTTGGCCGCCTGGAACATCGGCACAAAGCCGCCGCCAGCCCAGGTCACGATGAAGGCCTCGGCGCCCGAGTCGAGCACCTGGTCCATGTACGTGGTGAAGTCGGCCGTGTCGGCCGGCGCGAAGATGTCGTCAGCGACGAACTCGCCGCCGAAGTGGGTGCAGGCGTCGCGCGCCGAAGAGGCGCCGCCCTGACCGAAGCTGTTGTCCGGCGCGATCTGAACGAACTTCGTGTACTTCGTCGTCAGATAGCTGCACAGGTTGATGAAGTCCTGGTAGTTGTTGCGGCTCGTCCGGAACGTGTACTCGTTGAAGTTCACGCCGGTGATGTCGTTGGCCGCCGCCGGGTTGACGATCAGGACCTTCTGGTTCTCCTGCGCCAGGCCCTGGAGCGTGGCCGTGGTCGGTGAGCTCACCGAGCCGACGAGCATGTCGACGCCCTGCGACTCGATCAGCTCGCGCGCGACAGTCGCCGTGGTCTCGGGGTTGCCCTGGTCGTCGGCGACGTAGATCGTGATCTCGCAGTTGTCGATCGTGAAGGTGTTCTCCTTCATGTCGAACGTGAAGACCTCGCCCGCGCTGCCCGGAGCGCCGGCCAGGTATTCCATGCCGAGCATGAACGACCGGATCTGCATGGCGCCATAAGCGGCCAGCGGTCCGGTGTAATCGCCGATCAGGCCGACCTTGATCGGGGTCTCACAGGTCAGGCCGCCGCTGGGCGCGGCAGCTTCAGTCGGGGCTTCAGTGGCCGCCGCCTCAGTGGGCGCGACGGCTTCGGTCGGCGGAACGGCCGTCGGCGCTGCGGTCGCCTCGGGCGCGGTCGTCGGGGCGGCGGTCGTGGCCGGGCCCGCGCAGGCGGAAAGCGCGGTGGCCAGGATCGTCAACCCGGAGAACAGCATACGCGTGGCTTTCATAGGGTCTCCTCCCATCACACGAGAACTGAGATCGGAAAATGCGAAAGGGCAAACGGTCGAGTGTGAGTCAGGCAGGCTCCTCCTTTCGTTGGGGCTTCAACCTTCGCGGCTCAGGTGCTTGTGAAAAGCGGCGTTGAAGGCCGCGAGCTGCTCGAGATACGGCGCGTGGCCGGCATCGATCAGCAGGACCTCGGTGAACCGGCCGCCGGCTTCGGCGTAGCGGGTGAGGAGCGCACGCGTCTGGCCGACCATCGGCTGCGGCGGATACACGTCTGCGCCCGGCCAGCCGGGGATGAGGCCGCGGCTGCCGAGAAAACCCACGTCCGACGCGGCAGCATCGGCCACCAATAGATCGCTGTCGCCGCGGATCCACAGGATCGCGGGCTTGCGCTCGAGCCTCACGATCCTGTCGACGTCGCCCGCGTACCTGGGCGAGAGCGCGTTGGCCGCGCCCCAGACGCCCGGCGCGACGAACGGCCAGTTCGCGGATGCTGTTTTGTCGCCGGGCATGTCCTGCGGCCCAATGTGCGTGGCGTTCATCGACAGCACAAGCGCGTCCTCGCGCGGCGAGATGAACGGCGGCTTGAGGATCACGGTCCGCAGCGCCATGCGCGGCGAGAAGGGGCTGTCGAGGCTGAGGTCGTTCTCGCTGATGCGTCGGATCAACTCAGCGTTGGCCAGCCCGCCGCCGGAGCCGGCGAAGTCGGGCGTCGTCGGCGTGCCTGCCAGGTCGCGAGTGCCGCCGAAGCCGTAGGGCGAGCCTGGATCGACCTGAGTGGCGCTCAGAACGCGCTCAGCGTGATCCATCAGCAATCGCCAGACGACGCTGCCGCCCATCGAGTTGCCGACGACGTGAGCGGCCCGGATGCCCAATGTGTCGAGCAGCGCGATGGCGTCGTCGGCCAGGTCGCCCATGCCGCGGGTGGCATCGATGTGTTTCTCGGGGTCGGCGTCGCCGTAGCCGCGCTGATCGGGTGCGATCCCGCGGAAGCCCGTGGGCAGGGTTGTCATCACCTCTTCCCACCAGGTGGCCGACGAGGTGTTGCCGTGCAGGAAGAGGACGGGCGCGCCATCCTCAGGCCCCGAGAACAGCACGCGCGTCGTCAGCCGATCCGTTGTGATCGTCCTGGCCGTGATGCCGGGCAGTGTCGGAATGGACATGGACGGCTCCTTTCAGCGCGCTCAGGGCGATATGTCAGCTTTGACATATTTGGCCCTCAGCTCCTGTTTGATGACTTTGCCGTAGGGCGAGTAGGGCAGGGCGTCGAACACGACCTGCTTCGGGATCTTGTAACGGGCCAATCGGCCCTGGCACAGCGTCAGCAACTCGTCGGCGTCGACGCTCTCGCCGGGCTTGAGCATGACCACGATCAGGCCGATCTCGCCCCACTTCGGGTCGGGCTGGCCGATCAGGGCGGCGTCGGCCACGGCGGGATGCTCGCGGAAGACGGCCTCGACCTCGGCGGCGTAGATGTTCTCGCCGCCGCTCTTGATCATGTCTTTGTAGCGGCCCGCGATCGTGTAGAAACCGTCGGCATCGCGGCGGGCCGAGTCGCCGGTGTGAAACCAGCCATCGCGGATCGCCTCGGCCGTGGCCTCGGGGTTGCGCCAGTAACCGAGGCAGACATGCGGGCCGCGGATGAGCAGCTCGCCCGACTCGCCATCGGCGACGTCGCGACCGGTCTCGGGGTCCACAAGCCGCATCTCGCTATGCAGGATCGGCTTGCCGACCGACCCGATCCTGGTTGTCGATTCGGCATCGGTCATGCTGAAGCAGTTGGTGCCGACCTCGGTCAGACCGTAGCCCTGGCGGAAGACCACGCCCTTGCGCTCCGTCCAGGCCCTGATGAGCGCCGGCGGGCAGGGCGCGCCGCCGCTGATGAAGAAGCGCACGTGGCCGAAGTCCGCGGCCTCAAAGGCCGGGGTGTTGAGCCACATCTGGAAGGTCGTCGGCACGCCGAGGATGACGGTGCAGCCCTCTCTGACGATCAGGTTCAGCGAGGCCGCGGCGTCGAAGGTCCTGGCCAGCACAACGCGCCCGCCGACGTACAGGATCGGGGTCAGGAATGCGAACAGGCCGCCCGCGTGGAAGAGCGGGGTGAGCACCGGCGAGACGTCTTGCTCGTTCAGGCCCCAGCTGATGACGGTGCTGATCGCGTTCCACAGGATCTGGCGATGCGGCAACACAGCGCCCTTGGGCTTGCCCGTCGTGCCCGAGGTGTACAGGATGGTGTACGGCGAATCCGCATCGAGGGGTGGGCGGGCCGGCTCGGCCGGTGACGCCTGAGCCAGGACGTCGTCGTAGCGCGGCGCGCCCTCGAGCCTCGCGCCGTCGAGCGCCAGCACGGTTGGCACGTCGATCAGAGGCTTGAGCTCGTCGTACGTCGTCAGACAATCCGGCCCGACGATCAGCACGCGCGGCGAACAATCACTGACGATGTAGGCGAGCTCGCGCCCGGTCAGGCGCCAGTTGAGCGGCGTGAAGACAGCGCCGATCTTGGCCAGGCCGTAGAGCAGGTCGAGGAAGGCGACGCCGTTGTAGGCCAGGATGGCGACGCGATCGCCTGCCCGGACGCCATAGGCGTCATGCAAGGCATTGGCCAGCCGATTGGCGCGCGTGTTGAGTTCCGCGTAGGTATAGCGGATCCCGGTCGCGACCTCAAACAGGGCTTCGCGGTCGGGGGTCAGGCGCGCGCGCTGGCTGAGCAGGTCGGCGGCATGCATGGATCAGCCTCAGGTGCCTACCACGATCCCGCCGTCGACGCGGAGCGTCACGCCGGTGATGAACGATGCCTCGTCCGAGGCGAGGAAGACATAGGCGTTGGCGATATCGCGTGGCTCGCCGAGGCGGCCGAGCGGGGTGCGCGAGCGCATCCCATCGAGCACCTTCTCGGGCATGGCCTTCACCATCTCGGTGGCCGTGAAGCCGGGCGCGACGGCGTTGACGCGGATGCCGTAGCGGCCGAGCTCACGCGCCCAGACCTTTGTCATGCCGATCACGCCGGCCTTCGTCGCGACGTAGTTGGTCTGGCCGAAGTTGCCGTCCTCGCCGACGACCGACGACGCATTGAGGATCACGCCGCCGCCGCCGCGGATCAGATGCGGCGCGACAGCCTGGGTGCAGTTGAACACGCCCTTGAGGTTGACCGAGATCACAAGGTCGAACTCGGGCTCGCCCAATTGTTTGACGAGCTGGCCATCGGCCATCTTGACCAGCTGGCCGTCGCGGAGGACGCCAGCGTTGTTGACGAGCACGTCGACGCGGCCGAAGTCGGTTGCCACGGCGTCGATCCAGGCGCCGACTGCGGCGCGATCGGCGACGTTGACTTTGTCGTAGCGCGCGGTCGGGCCGAGCGCGGCCAGGGCCTCCTGGCCGGCGGCCTCGTTCAGGTCGCAGATCGCGACGCGCGCGCCTTCTTCGGCGAAGCGTTCAGCGGTCGCGCGCCCAATCCCGGCGCCGCCGCCCGTCACCAACACCACTCGATCTTTGAGGCGCATTCGAGTCTCCAATCCTGTTGTTGGCCGCGAATTTCGCGAATTGCGCGAAGACTACGGTTTGGTCCATCTCGGTGTTGACATCGACCAAACCATTCGCGCAATTCGCGTCATTCGCGGCTAAGACTATCCCCAGCGGACGGCGCCGGCGGCCCAGACGTAGCCGATGCCGGCAGCCACGATCATCATCAGGTCGCCGTCCTCGAGACGGCCCTGTCTGAGTCCTTCTTTGATGGCGAACATCGCGTCCTGCTCGCCGGTGTGGCCGAAGTCGCCGAGGTAGACCGACTGATCCTCGCGCAGGCCGAGGCGCTCGAGCATGTCACGATGGCCCGAGGGCTTGATCAGCACCATGTTGAGGAAGTCGATGTCGGCGCGCGTGTAGGCCGTCCCATCGGGCTTCGCGCCGCTCTTGCGCAACGCCTCATCGACGCAGCGCTCCCAGTTCGTCATCGACACGGCGTTGAGCCGGTCCTTCATCGCCTCGGGCTCGACAAGGTCGAACATGAACTGACGCGCCGCCACGGCGGTGTCGGTCGGGAAGGCGACGGTGCCGCTGGCCGGGATGACGACGTGGCGGCTCATCGTCCCGTCGCAGATCATGTGCGTGCCGAGGACATGGTTGCGCGGCCAACCTTTGCGCAACAGGATGGCGCCGCCGCCCGCGCCGATGTTGAACATGAAGGATGTGCGCGGGTTCTTGAGGTCGATGACGTCGGCGACCTTGTAGCCGCCGGCGATCAGCACGGTGTTGATCTCGGGATCGGCGACCAGCATGTCGCGCGCCATCTTGAGCGCGCCGACCGTTGTCGCACAGCGCATGTGGACGTCCATGGCCCAGGCCCGCGTCGCGCCGATGCGCTGTGCCAGGTCGATCCCGGCCGTCCACATCAAATACTCTTTCCACTCCTCTGTGGTGCAGAGGACGACGTCGATCTCGTCCGGGCGGATGTCGGTCCCGGCCAGGCAGTCGAGCGCGGCCTTGACGGCCATGTCATTGGGGTGATCGTCGGGCCCGCCGATGAACTTGCGCTGGATGCCGAGCTTGTCGCGCACGACCCACTCGGGCAGGCCGGTCTCGGCCGCGATCTCGGCCGCGGTCAGATACCGCTCGGGCGAGTACGTGCCGACGCTGACGATTCCGACAGGTTGATCTTCGGCCATGGTGCGAACAGGCTAGACCAATGCGGTAACAGGCGAGTAACAGGCTAGCCGTCAGCGATCAGCCGTCAGCCTTCAGCAGGCACCCCTTCCCCACGAACCGCGCCAGGTATGTTTTCGTTTTCAGGCAGCTGGCGCGGTTCGTGAGGAAGAGGTTGGGGGATAGGGCTAACCCGGCCGGAAAGCCAGCACCGTGCGGCCGCCGATCGACTCATAGCCTGCGACCAGGGGCTGGCCAATGCGGATCGTCTCTGGATGGCGGGCATCAACGCCCAGGAGCAGGGCGCTGATGGTCGGGCCCTCGGCGAGTGTCACAAGCCCGCTGCAGTAGGGGTTCTCGCGGCTGTAGCCGGCGGCCTGCATCGCGGCCGGGCCGATGGCGATCGCCGTGTACGCGGCCAGCGCCCCGCGGCCCGAGGTCTCGATCCACTCGAGCGCTTCGCCGAAGCACTTCGGGCAGATGGCGCGCGGCGGCAGATGGACGGCGCCGCAGGTCAGACAGCGCGTCGCCATCAATTTGCCTTCGCTCAGGAACTGGTCGAACGACGCGGCGGTGAAAGGTCGGTCGCTCATCAGGCCCTCCGCTCATAGACGTGGACGACCGCGGTGTTGCCCGTGCCGCCGACGTTGTGGGACAGGGCGAGCTTCACATCCCCGGGCACCTGTCTGGGCCCGGCCTCGCCGCGCATCTGCTTCCAGATCTCGAAGGCCTGGGCGACGCCCGACGCGCCGACCGGATGGCCCTTGGACTTCAGGCCGCCGGAGGTGTTGATCGGTTTGGCGCCGTCGCGGGCGGTGACGCCGTCCTCGGCCATGCCGAAGCCGGTGCCCGGCGCGAAGAACCCCAGGTCCTCGGTGGCGATGACCTCCGCGATCGTGAAGCAGTCGTGCACCTCGGCGATGCGGATGTCGGCCGGGCCGACGCCGGCCATCGCGTAGGCGTCGGCTGCGGCGGCCTGCGCGGCGTGCAGCCCCGTCAGGCTGGACCGGTCATGCAGGGGCGCGTCCGAGGCCTGGCCGCTGCCAAGGATGTGGATCGGGTGATCCGTGAACTCGCCGACGCACTCCTCGGCGACGAGCAGGAGGCAGGCCGCGCCGTCGGTGATCGGCGAGCAGTCGAAGAGCCGCAACGGCCAGGCGATCATGGGGTTGGCCGCGTCGTCGTGCAGGAAGTCCATCACGCCCTGCCAGGATGGGATCGGCTTGCCCTTTTTGCGCGCGCTCTCGATCCGGCCCTGCATCCAATCGGCGATGGTCTGGCCGAACTGGGCCTTCGGATTGACAGCGCCGTTGTTGTGGTTCTTGAGCGCGACGTGCATCAGATGCTCGGGCTGCATGCCGTATTGATGCATGTAGGCCGAGGCCATCGCCGCGTAGAAGCCCGGAAACGTGAAGCCGGCTGGCGTCTCGAAGAGCGTGTCGCCGGCGGTCGCGAGTGTATCGGTGACCTCGGCGGTGGGCAGGCGCGTCATGCGCTCGGCGCCGCCGACCAGGACGACGTCGGCCATGCCGGAGGCGATGGCCATCACGCCCTGGCGCAGCGCGACGCCGCCGCTCGCGCAGGCGTCCTCGACGCGCGTGGCCGGGCGTGGCGTCAACCCGATCGAGTCAGCCAGGTGCGGGGCCAGGTGGCCCTGATGCTCGAAGAGTTCGCTCGAGAAGTTGCCGACGAAGATGCTCTCGATGACGGCTGGGTCGAGCCCCTTGTCCACCGAGGCGCGCATCTCCTTGAAGGCCTCGACGAACAGGTCACGGCTCGATTTCTGCGCGAAGGCCCCGAAGGCGCTCATCCCCGCGCCGACGACGGCCACCCCACGGGCAAGTCGATTCGTTCTGGGCATGCTTTCATAAGTTCCTTGGTACGCGGATGACGCAGATCAAGGCGGATGTCGCGGACTTTTCCCTGCGGCTCCGCGACATCCGTAACCATCCGCGTGATCCGCGTACCCAATCGCCCTTACGCTCCTGCCAGATGGGCCGTGAAGGCCGCCAGGAATTCGGCAGGCTTCTCGATGTGCACGCCATGGCCGGCGTCGGCGATGACGACTTCTTTGAACGTGCCGCCATTCGCCTGATACTTCTCGAGCACCGCGCGCATCTGACCGACCATGGGCTGCGGCGGGTAGACGTCAGCGCCCGGCCAGCCGGGGACGAAGCCGAGTTGGCCGAGCGTGCCGAAGTCGAAGAACGACGCGTCGCCGACGATCTGGTCGGAGTCGCCGCGGATCCACAGCACCGGTGGCTTCTTGGGCAGGTCGGCGATGCCGCTGGCGTTGAAGTACTTGGGCGAGAGCGCGTTGATCGGCCCGAGCGTGCCCGGCGCGACGTTGGGCCAGTTGGTTGATGGAGTCAGGTCGCCCGGATACTTGTCGGTGCCGGTCTTCTCGAGCAGCGCAGCCTCGAGGAAGGCTTCCTCGCGCGTTGCCTTGAACGGCGCCTTGTAGTAGAAGGCGCTGATCACATTGCGCGGTGAGTTTGGATCCTCGCCGCTGCGGTCGCCGGCCTGGATGCGCTTGATGAACTCAGGGTTGACGGTGCCGCCGCCCGCTCCTGCAAAGTCGTCGTAGCACGGTGTGCCCTCGAGGCCCTTGGTGCCGCCGAATCCGTACGGGCTGACGGGCGCGACAAGCGTGAGCGACGCCACGAGCTCAGGGTAGTCGAGCGCGAACTGCATGATCACGCCGCCGCCCGCTGACCAGCCGACGAGGTGGCCGGCCTTCGTGCCGAGCGTGTCCGACAGCGCCTTGAGGTCGTCAGCCCAATCGCGAGCGCCGCGCGTGCCGTCGATCAGCTTGTCCTCGGTGTCGCCGTAGCCGCGGAGATCGGGCGCGATGCACCGATACTGCGTCGGCATCGCCAGCATCAACTCCTCCCAATACGTGGCGGCCGAGAAATTGCCGTGGATGAAGACGACGGGGATGCCGTCCTCGGGCCCGCTGAAGAGCACGTGCTGCTTCAGTCTGGGCGTCTCGATCATCTTCGATGTGATGCCTGGCAGGGTGGCGACAGTGGACATAGAGACTCCTGATTGACGGATTGCTGATTTCTGATTGCCGATTGCCGATTATTGATCGCTTCTCCCAACCCCGACTCGCGACTCCCCTCTCCCTTCAGGGAGAGGGGCCGGGGGAGAGGGCCCCACGCAACTCGCGCTTCAAGATCTTGCCCATGCCCGACAGCGGCAACGCCTCGAGCAGGACGACTCGCCTGGGTACTTTGTAGCGCGCCAGCTGGCCGCGCAGGTGCTCGAGCAGGTCCTCGGGTTCGGCCGAGCCCTGTGCCTTGAGGACGACGGCGGCCACGCCGACCTCGCCCCATTGCGCATCAGGCACGCCGACCACGGCGCATTGCAGGACGGCCGGGTGGCGGTACAGCGCCGCCTCGATCTCGGCCGGGTAGACGTTCTCACCGCCAGAGATGAACATGTCCTTCTTGCGGTCGAGGACGAAGAAGTAGCCCTCGTCATCGTAGCGGACGATATCGCCGGTGTGGAACCAGCCACCGGCGTCGACGGCCGCGCGCGAGGCCTCGGGATCATTGAAGTAGCCCGAGCAGCCGCTCGGTCCTTTGAGGACGAGCTCGCCGGGCTGGTCAGGGCCGAGCGACTCGCCCAACTCATCCACCACGCGCACGTCAACGAAGAAGTTTGGCCGGCCGATGCTCCCGGCTTTGCGCACGGCATCCTCCGGCGCGAGCGCGAAGAGGCCGGGGCCGAATTCGGTCATGCCGAAGCCCTGCTTGAACTTCACGTTCTTTTCGTGCACGTAACGCTCGATGAGGGGCACCGGCAGCGGCGCGCCGCCACTGGTGCAGAAGCGCAACCGGCTCAGGTCCGCCTGCGGCCAGTTCGGGGCCTGGGTCAACATCTGGTACATCGTTGGCACCGCGGCGAAGACCGTGATGCCTTCGTGCTCGAGGATGTCGAGCACCTGTGCGGCGTCGAACTGCCGGATGAGGTGCGTGGAGTTGCCGAACGTGATCTGCGTGGCGAGATAGGTGAACAGCCCGCCCGCATGGAAGAGCGGGAAGACGTTGAGGTAAACGTCGCCATGGCTCAGATCGTGGATGACGGTGTTGAGCGAGTTCCAGTTGATCTGCCGGTGGCTGATCATCGCGCCCTTGGGCATGCCGGTCGTGCCGCCGGTGAAAAGCAGGCAGGCGATGTCCTCGAGTTCGAGCGTCTCGCACGTGACCGGCGCATCCGAAGCCGCCGCAAGCACGGCCTCGAAGGCCACGCTGCCCGGCACACCGGGCCCATCGACATGGACCAGCCGCAACGGCAGGGTCGGGCCCAGCTCCGTCGCGATGTCGGCGGCCTGGGTTCGGAAGTCATCGCCAAAGAGGAGCACCAACGGGGTTACATGGACCAGGATCGCGGCGTTCTCGCGCCAGTGCAGGCGCCAGTTGAGCGGGGTGTGGATCGCGCCGAGTTTGCCACAGGCGTAGAACGCGATCAGGTGCTCGACGCCGTCTCGAGCCAGGATCGCCACACGATCGCCCCTGGCGATGCCGGCCTCGGTTCGCAGCCAGTTGGCCAGGCGATTGGCGCGCTCATTCAACTCGCGGAACGTCAGCCGCAGCGTCGGTGACTTCCCATGATCGACGATGGCCAGCCGATCCGGCGTGTAGAGCGTTCGTCTTCCCAGGTAATCGCCGACGTGCATCATTCACCTCGTCAGAAGACGGCGGACCGCAGACCGTGGACCACAGCAGTTGGCGAAATGTCGTAAGCGCCTTAGCCCGATGATCTGCGGTCCGCTGTCCGCCGTCCGCGGTCTCTTCACCACCGCCAGAGCGAGGCGGCCATGGCCATGCCGCCGCCGCTGGCGCAGAACATCACCCACTCGCCGGGTTGCGGCCCGCGCCCCTGGGCAATGGCGTCGTCGAGCGCCATCGGGATGCAGGCCGAGCCCGTGTAGCCCCACTTGTCCATCACCCAGTGGGTCTTGGACATCGGCTGCTGGAGCGCGTCCATCATCATCTCGATCGTGCGCAGGTTGAGTTGAGTGAAATAGAACTTGTCGACGCCGTCGAGCGTGGCCGGCACGCCCGGGATTCCCTGTGCCTTTTCCAGCGTAGCACGGATCAGGGGCGGCCAGTGTTCGCTGTTGAACGTCTTCGGGAACTTCCTCACGAATTCCACGAACTGGTTCGGGTTTTCGGCCGTGGCCGGGCGTCTGGCTCCGCCGGTGTAGATGCCGAGGGCGTCATGGTATTCGCCAACCGCCAGCAGCTTGCCGGCCGCGAAGCCGGGCGAGTCGCCAACGCCGAGCACCACGGCGCCGCCGCCGTCGGCAAAGAGCGTGCAGGTTTTTTTGTCTTTCCAGTTGATGAAGCGGCTCATGCCGTAGCCGCCGACGACCAGCACGTGGTTGTAGTCGGAGTCGGCGGCGATGTACTTGGCGCCGATGTCGAGGCCCGTGACCCAGCCCGCGCAGGCGCAATTGACGTCGAAGGTGCCGGCCTTCGGCGCGCCGAGTTTCGCCTGGACGACCGAGGCTGTGGCCGGGCTGAGGTTGTCGGGCGTGTCTGTGGCGACGATGATCAGATCGAGGTCGGACGGCGCAAGGTCGGCGCGCTCCAGAGCCGTCAATGCGGCCGCGACGCACAGATCCGAAGTGGTCTGGTCATCGGCCATGAAGTGCCGCTCGCGGATGCCGACGTTCTCGACCAGCCAGTCGCTGACCGGCTCGCCCAGCAGGGCATCGAACTCGGCGTTTGTCATCACGCGCTCGGGAACGTAGCTGCCGCTCGAGAGGATCCGGGCGTATCGGGCCATGCCTTAAGCCTAGCCCGTTTCGGTTACAAACGGGTAACAGCAGGGGCGCGGGAGCGCGAGCCCGCTCAGGCCCATCACGTCTACCCGAGCGCCCCCGCTCTCACGCCCCCGGCCGCCCCAGTTCGACATAGGCCGACACGAACGCCACGGCGTCTTCCCAGCGCGTGAAGTGCCGCTCGGCGTTCGACTGCACGTGCCGGACCACGCCGTGCCAGCCCTGTGTGGGTTGGCCGTCGGCCGCGGCTTCATAGACGAAACGGATCAAGAACGAAGCGACCTGGATGTCAGTGGAGGTCGGGTCGGGTTCGCCGGAGTCGGGCATCTGCGCTCCGCCCGGACGACGTTTCAGGTGTTCGTCGTCGGTCTGGAGATCAGTGTAGCGATGACGGTCACCGAGGGGTCACAGACGACTCAACGATTGAGGCGTTCGTGCAAGGCTATGGTCGCGGCTGAAGGCGACACGTCGAGCTCGGCACGCAGCGCGGCCACGCAGCGCTGGTACGCACGCAGCGCCTGGGTGCGGTTACCCGACTGCTCATAGGCCAGCATCATGATCTGGTAGGCGCGTTCCCAACAGGCGTCGCGGGCGAGGATGCGCTGGCCCATGACGATCGCGTCCTCGGCCTGGCCTCGCTCGAGCAGCAGGCCCGCCAGCTTGTCCGCGGCGCGCAGGTAGAGCGCCAGGAGCCGCTCCTGCTCGTGCGCGGCCCAATCCTCATAGACCGCCTCCGGCAGGAAGTCGCCGGTGTAGAGGTTCACGGCGCTCTGCAACAGCGCCAGCGCCTTCTCCTGCGCGTCGGCTTCGGGGCCGTCGATCAGGTTGAGCCCGGCCTCGGCCGCCACCTCGAACTCGGTCGCGTCGAGCCACAGGTCCGCCTCGGCGCGCAGGCAGTAGGCCGTGCCATCGCGGGCGATGAAGGCAGAAGCCGAGTCCGCCGATCGCCCGGGCTCGAGCACTTTGTTGAGGACGTTGAGCGCGACCTTGAAATCGCGGTTGGCGATCTCGGGCATCAGGTTCGGCCAGAGCCGTTCGGCGATCTCCTCGCGCTGCAGCGGCCGGCCACGCTGGGTCAGAAGCAGTTGAAAGAGCTGCCGGGCCTTGTCGCGCTGCCACTCGCGCGGGTCGATCTCGGTGGCGCCACGCCAGGCCCGGAACCCACCAAGAGTCTGCACCCGTAGCTGGTAGCCCGGATGGGCACGTACCTGCGGCAGGCCGACCTCGGCCAGCAGCCGGTCGACATAGGCCGGCCGAACAGCGCGCGCCCGCGCCGCCAGCAGTACAGGCACAATCCGACGCGGGTCGGGCGGGCCCAACAGGGTCGGGCCGGTGAGCAGGGTGTCGTAGCCGTGCGTCTCGCACAACGTAAGCAGATCCTCGACATGCATGCTGAAGCTCTCGGCGGCGCCGGCCTCATGATGCGCCAGGCACTGCCACAGCCGTGTCGCCGCGCTGCCGAACGGATCACCGCAGTCGCGAAATGCCTGCAGCGCGCGGCCGAGGACGTCAAGGCCCTCGCTGTGTCGGGCAGCGCAGACGAGGCTGGCGCCCAACGACAGCTCGGTCAGCGCGCCGACCCACTGGTCGCCCGCCCAGCGGCAGATGCCCAGGCCCTCCGTCGCCGCCCGCTCGGCGGCGCCGAGGTCGCCGAAAAGCCCGTGCGCCAGGGTCAGCCCCCAGAGCGCCTCGGCCCGGATGCGTCGCACCGAGAGTTGATCGCCCAACGCGATCGCGGCCTGGTACTCCTGAATGGCGCGGTCGCGCGCAGGGCGCGCATCGTGCTCGCCACGGGCGCGCGCCTGCCAGGCGTGTCCGAGTCGGATGTGGGCGACTGCCGTGACGAAGGGCGAGCCCAACCGTTCTCCGATGCCCGTCCCTTCACTCGCCAGCGCGAAGGCCGAGGCGGCCTGTCCGAGCAGCGAGCGGATCAGCGAGAGCAACAGCACAGTCTCGCGGTGGGCGCGCGGCGCGTGAGGCTGTCCGCTCGCCGTGGCATCCCGCTCGGCGTCAAGCCAGGTCGACAGCGTCTGAGCGGCTTCGCTCAACCGCCCGGTGCGCACCTTGACGCGCACGCTGAGCGCGTCCTCGCCCGGGCCTTCCTCGCGCAGGCCACGGGCCTCGGCCCGGAGCTGCTCGGCCTCGTCGGGTTTGCCCATGTTGAGCTTGTTCTCGGCGAGGAGCTCGAGCATGCGCGCGCGCGCCTCGCGATCGGCCAGGCCGTCGCTGACCCGCAACGCTTCCTCGAGCAGGCTCTCGGCCTGGGTCGGTCGCACGGTGTCGAGGTACACCAGCGCCTGGCCGCGCAGAGCCCGGCCAATGCCTGCCCGGTCGCCGCGCTCGCGCCAGGTGCGTTCGGCGGTCTGATACCAGGCCAGGGCCTCATCGAAGCGGCTGCGCAGCCGGCTCAGGTCGCCCAGGAGGCGCTGCAGGGCGGGGTGCTCGGCGACGATCGAGGCCGGCACAGCGTCGATCCAGGCGGCGACGGTGTCGAGACGGCCGCGGCGCAGATAGGCTTCACCCTCGAGTTCAATGGTGGCTGCAACGTGATCGAATCGGGCCGCTGCAATCCAGTGATAAATCGCCTCGTCGGGGTCTCCCTGGGCCTCAAAGTGCGCGGCCGCGCGTTCCGAGCAATCCCGGGCGCGCTCCTGGCGCTGCGGCAACTGGGCCCTCAGGAAGTCGTGAAAGAGGTGATGGTAGCGGTAATGCTGATCGCCGAGCGCCACGATGAAGAGATCGCGGTCGATCAGTTGGCCGATCATCTCGGCGGAACCCGCCCGTCCGGTCGCTGCGTCGCAGGCCGCGGGCGTGAGTTCGCGCAGGACCGTGGTGTCGAGCAAGAACTCCACGATCTCCGGCGGTTGGCGGTCGAGGACCTCGTTCGCCAGGAACTCGAACAGCGCCGTCACCGACCGGGCCGCGGTCTCGGCGACGAGCAGCCGGGCCGCGTTCCCGGCGCCGCTGTTGCGGATGCCCTGCCACACAAGCTGAAGCGCGATCGGCCAGCCTTCTGTGCGATCCGTGAGGACTGTCAGTTCTTCGGCCGTGAGCGCGACGCCGTATGTGTCGCGGAAGAGCGCGTCGACCTCGTCGGGTTTGAAGGCGAGGTCGACGCGATCGATCTCGAGCAGATCGCCGCGGGCACGCCAGGCCGTCAACGCCGCCGAATGCAGCGGATGGCGCGTCGCCAGGATAACGTGCAGGTCGGCCGGCACGTGAGCGATGAAGCGCTCGACCAGGGCGGCGATCGCCGGGGTCTGGCTGACGAAGTGAAAATCGTCGAGCACGAGCACCGACGGTGAGGTGATGTGCTCCGTCAGCGCGTTGACGAGCGTGTCGACGACGTTCTCCCAGCGCTGCACGCTGTCGATGCCCTGGCCGGCATCTTGAAGGATCGCCTGCGGCAGCCCGGAAAGCGACGGGAAGCGCTGGCGAAAGGCGGCGATGAGGTAGGCGAGAAAACGCTGTGGATCGGCGTCGGCTTCCGACAGGCTGTACCAGGCGGTGGCCAGGTCCGTCTCGTAACCGACGAAGGCCGCCAGGGCCGTGCTCTTTCCATAGCCGGTGCCGGCGTGCACAACCGTGCAGCGGACGTCAAGGGCCTCCCTGAGTCGCGCCAGCAGGCCGGGGCGCGCCAGCGTGAGCCGGTGCAGCCTCGGCGGCACGAGCCGCGTGCGCAGGATCAGGTCGTCGCGGAGCACAACCCGATTGTAGCAAGCGGAGGAGGGAGAAGGGACCTGGCATCGGGCG
>CAYZRP010000120.1:0-17329 GCA_964480865.1 uncultured Anaerolineales bacterium
GGTAGTTCGGGCTCTCCTCGATGAAGGCCGTCACCGATTCCCAGCCCCCCGGCTTCACGCGGGTTTCGGCGGCTTTGCGATAGTCCGCCCAGGACGTGAGCGCATCAGGACCGGGGTATTCATGGAGGCCGCCGCCGTCGACCAGCAGCAACGCGATCTGGCGCGCCATGGCGACGCCGTTGAGGTCGGTGCGCAGCAGGTTCTCGGCCGCCTGAAGGCGCTTGGAGGCCTCGGCCTTGACCAGGCACGGCATCAATTGCAGGGACGGATTCTTGAGCACGACCACGCCGACCCAGTGCGCCCAGTAGCGCAGTTCGCCGGCGATCAGGCGATAGCCGTCGCCGTCCTTCACCACCAGGGCCGGCTCGGCCTGGGTGTCGGCGGCGATGCTGCGCGCCAGCTTGACCAGGACGGCCCAGCGCGTGCTGAGCGTGCCGGCCTCGGCCAGTTCCTGCCAGCGTTCGATGGCCTGCTCGGGCTTGAGCTTGCCGGCGATCAACCCGGCGCGCAGCGAGGTCGGCAGATACCAGCGCGGCTGCGTATAGTCGGGCGTGATGGTCGCGATGCGCAACGCCTGCGCGCCGACGCCCACGGCCGAGGTCCGGCCCATCTCGGGCCGCGCGGCCGCGGCCTGGGGCGAGATGCGGAGCACCTGCTTGTTGGGTGTAGTCATGCGGCATCTCCTGTGGCGCGGCGCAGCCGGGTCGAGACCTCGGCGACGAACCCCTCCAGCGCCTGGATGGCCGGTGAGCCACCCGAGCGCGCGTAGGGGTTGCGCCCGTACTCCTGGAAGGACTCGATGTCGACCGAACGCGGGATGGGCGTGCGGAACACGACCTTGCCGAACTGCTCGACGAGCAGCTGCCAGCCGCCGCGGTCGAGCTTGCGGTGGTCACCGAATTCGTTGACCACCACGCCCAGCAGCTGGGCGCGCGAGAGCCCTTCCTGAACGCGCTGCTGGAGCGCGGCGTTGAGCACGATCGCGCCTTCGATGGCCCCGATCTTGGGCGTGACCGGGATGATCAGCCAGTGGGCGGCGTCCAGGAGATAGAGCAGGAGGTCGTCGATCATGGGCCCGGTGTCGACGACCACGTAGTCGGCGATGGGTTCGAGGGTGCGCACGCTGGCCAGGAGGCGCTCGCGGGTCTCGGGGTGGGCGGGGGCGTTGGCGCGCACCCGCATCATCAGCACCTCGTCGTTGGGGATGAAGAACAGGTTCGGGTACCAGGGCGAGACCTGCAGACAGCCCGGCAGCGCCGGCGGCGCGATCCCGAACTCCAGGAGCAGATCGTCGTCAGCGATGGCAGCGGCCGCGGTCTCCTCGACCGGGAACTGCAACCGGCCGGCGATGTTGCCGACGGCGTGCAGTTGCGGATCCATGTCCAGGACGACGACGCGCTGGCGCGGGTGTTTCTTGGCGAGGCCGGCCGCGATGGCCACGGCGATGGTGGACTTTCCGATGCCTCCGCGGCGGTTAGCGATGAGCAGGATCTGCATGATGGCCTCAATGATAGGGACCCCGGTCCCTATGGCAAGTCGGTGTCCTTGGTCGTGGGATCGAGTTCGTTGGCGATGCGCCGCAAGCGACTGGCGACCTGCTTCAGGCGCTTACCGGCTTTGGGCTCACGCTCCGGCTGCGGCGGAGTGGCGACATGCTTGAGTTCGACGTCACCGGAGCAAATCGCGGCTAGGAGCGCGGAGACATTGCCTTGATGCGCGTTGCGGCCGCGATCTGCGATGAAGCCCATCTGAGCCGCACGTTGAGTCAAACGATCCGGGTTGGGCACCCAGGCACTGATGTTGGGACGACGCGCCATGGCGGAAGTATCGCCTATTTTATATAAATAGTCAATATATATAAATGTAGTCGTTAGGCTTGGGCGGCAGTCGTGCCTGACGGCTTCGTGCGATCGCCGCCGTGGAGAGGTTGAAGTTGTCCTGTTGCGCAGGCGGACTAGAATCGCTCCACTCAGGGATAGATCTGGGTGCCTGGATGGCGATTAAACCGCTTTCGACCCTATCCCCAGTCATTGGGTTTTCCAAGAAAAGCAAAGAGGCACTGTAATGGACGCAGGGCCACCTTCAAGTTTGCACCCCGACCAGGTTGCAAGTCGAGTCTGTCGAGCGGGTGATGGCGGCCTGGATGGTTCGCTTCGAACAACAGCAAGGTCATCCCTTGACCTTCAGCAGGGAGTGATTCCGCGAGCAGCTTCGCCCACACGCGGACAACGAAGTCGACGTCCAGCAGGTGGGGGCGGCTGGTCTTGCGGCTTGCCATATTGGAATCAAGAGTTGAGGGCGCCTGGGGGTCTTCTCACGGTTGACGACGCAGAGCATCGGGGGCAGCATGGAAGGCTCAGCCTACGACGAAATCGTTGGAGCGATTATCGGGTTTGTCAATGCGAAGAGCTGGTCGAGCAGCCAGGAGTTGGTGGAGGCTCAGAGCGAGCTGCTCTTGAGCGATGCCACCGAGGAAGTCTTCGACCTGCTGCTGGAGCAATACAGCGGTGATGAACGCGCGGTCGGAATCCTCAGCCAACATCGCCGGCTTCTGGCGGCCTGTCGCGCCCTGGGCGTCGACGCGGCTTTCGCTCAGGTGCAGGCTCTAGACGAGCCGGATGATCTGCCAACGTTGTTGTCCGCACTTGGCCGGCCTCCGCGCAGCGCGCAGGAGCTCGCGCAACGCATCGATGTCTGCCAACGGGCGCTGGTTCTGGTCGATCGCGAGGAACAGCCTGAGCTCTGGGCCCATCTGCATGGCGAAGCCGGCACAGGCTTGACCCAATGTCCTCTGGGAGACCGGGCGGAAAATCTAGAGCGCGCCATCTGGCACTTTCAAAGCACGCTGGACGTGTTTTCCCCGGATACGTCTCCTGAGCAATGGGCCATCTCTCACTACAACCTGGCCCAGGCCCACAAAAACCGCTGGCTCGGCGACCGCGCAGACAATCTCAAGCAAGCCATCGCCCATTTTGAGCAGGTGCTTGAAGTGCTCCGGCCGGAAAACGACGCCGAGCGTTGGGTGACGACGCATTACCACCTGGCCACGACCTATTTTGAGTATGAGGGTCCCGAACGAGACGAGTTCCTCGAACGCGCCTTTGCGCACTTCGAGTGCATCCACCAGATCCGAAACCGCGCGGACTTCCCGGGAGAGTGGGCTTCCACGCACAGCAATCTCGGCAGCCTCTGTGTGGCCCGGTTGCTCGGCGAGCGGGCCGACAACCTGGAGCGCGCACGCGATCACTATTTCCGGGCTCTGGAGGTGTTCGAGCGTGACACCTATCCCGAGCAGTGGGCCACCCTGCAGCACAATCTCGGGAGTGTCCTTTTCGAGCGAATTCGGGGAGACAGAGCCGCCAATCTGGAGGAGGCGATCGCCTGCTACAAGCGGGCGCTGGAAGTGCGGACCCGGAGCGACGAACCCGAGAAGTGGGCCACCACCCAGCTGAGTCTGGCTAACGTCTATGCCCACAGGGTTGAAGGGCAGGGGGCGCAGAATCAGGAGCGGGCCCTGGAGTTGGGCGCCGCATCTTTGACCGTCTTCTCGCGCTCGGACTCGCCGGGCAATTGGGCGGCCGCGCACGCCTTCCTGGCGGAGACCCATCACAGGCGCAGCCAAGGTGACCGCGCTGCAAGCCTCGAGCTGGCCATTCAGCACTATTCCCAGGCGCTTGAAGTTTATTCCCCGGATGACTTTCCACAGAAGTGGGCCAGCACGCTGAGCAATCTCTCGCAGGCTTTTAGTGACCGCGTGTACGGCCAACGCGCCGAAAACATTGAGAAGGCCATTCAATTGGCGGACGAAGCCGGCACGGTCTTTACCCGCGAGACCTTTCCGAGCGATTGGGCGATGGTTCAAAACGCCCTGGCGATGGCCTACGCGCTCCGGATGGTTGGAGATCGCGCCAACAATCTCGAACAGGCCCTGAACTGCCACCTGGCTGCTTTGGATGTGACGAGTCGCGCAGACCAACCACAGCTGTGGGCCACCCATCAGCACAACCTGGCAGGGGCTTATGCCGATCGACTGGCTGGAGAACGCGCCGACAATCTCGAGCGGGCGATCCGGCATTGTGGGCAGGCGCTGGAGGTGTTTTCGCGCGAGGACTCTCCCACACAATGGGCGGGCGTTCACAGTCAACTGGCTGTCATCTACACACAGCGTGCCAGTGGCGAGCGTGCGGCCAATCTGGAGCAGGCCCTTCACCACAGCGAGCTAGCGCTTCAGATCTACACTCACGCCGACTCCACGCGGGAATGGGGGCGGGTTCAGGTTAATCGGGCCAATGCGCTGGCCAATCGGGTGGTCGGGGATCCCGTTGAAAACCTCACGCAAGCCGTCGCCGGCTATCGACAAGCGCTGGGGGTGTTTTCTCGCGAGGTTGATCCGGAAGAGTGGGGCACGATCCACCACAACCTGGCCAATGCGCTTTCGCGGAGTGTCGCCGCCGACCGGGCCCTGCATCTGGAAGAGGCGATCGAACACTACATCCAGGCGCTTGAGGTGAGGACCCGGACCGGGCTTCCACTGGATTGGGCCACCACCCAAAACGATCTGGCCAATGCCTATGCCGACCGTATTCTGGGCGATCCCGCCGACAACGTCCGGCAGGCCATCGTCCATTACCGGCTTGCACTGGAGATCAGGACGCGCGAGTTCTTTCCAGCCGATCACCGGCAAACTCAGGAGAACCTTGGAAGTCTGTACTTTCGCGAGGGCATGTTCTTGGACGCGTTGGCCGCATATGAGGAAGCGATCGCGGCTGGCGAGGACCTGCTGGGTTCGGCTTTCACGGAGATCGGTCGCCAGGACGAGGTGCGCCGAACGGCCCGGCTTTACAACCGGGCTGCCTTTTGCTTGGCTGAGACCGGGGATCTGGGATCAGCTCTGGTCAAGATGGAACGCGGTAAGACCCGGCTCCTGGCTGAGGCCCTGGCGCTCGGGAGCCTGAGTCATCCCATCCTGCCGGCGGACATGGACTTTCGGATGGCGCACGCCTTGCGTGGGATCCGGATCCAGCAAGCGGAATTGCGACTTCCACCCGGGACGCCGGCGCGGCGCAGCGATGAAACCTTGACGACCCTGTTGCAGCTGTTTCGCGACCAGCTCAAAGCCGTGATTGACGAGAAGCGAAAAGCCGATCCCGGGTATTTGCCCGCGGCCCTGTCCCTGGCCGAGATCCTGGATCTGGTGCCCGAGCAGGGTGTGTTGATCGCGCCGCTCATCACCTCGCGCGGGAGCCTGGTCTTTGTGGTGCCGCACGGGCTGAGTGAAATCGACGAAGCGCAGGTGCTTCGCCTTGACCAGGTCACGGACAGAACGCTGGAAGATTGGTTGTGGGGAAGCGACACTCAGCCGGGCTGGGTATCGACCTATGGCCGGTTCAAGGCCTCCCAGGATACACAGACCTGGCAGTCCGTGGTGGAGACGATCGGCCAGTCGCTCTGGGCGGCGCTGCTTCAACCCATCTACGAGCGCCTGGAGACCCTTGGCGTGAAGCAGGCGCTCCTGCTCCCCGCCGGCGGGCTGCAACTCCTCCCTTTGCATGCGGCCTGGCGTCTGGTGGAGGGGCAATCCCGCGCTCTGTTGGATGAAGTCGTTGTCCAATACGCCCCCTCGGCCTATGCCTTGCAGATGGCGCGCCGGCGCGCGGCCGAGCGCACAGGTTCCAGGGCCCTGGTCGCCGGGATCGACGCCTATCGGGATCTGCCGCCGCTGCAGACAGCCGTTTTCGAGGCCAACGCGGTGAGTGAGTTGCTGGGCGGCGAAGCCGTGCTCGACTCCGCGGTCCGTAAGCAGGTGGTCCTGGAGGGCGCTGCGAGAGCCGCCTATCTTCATCTGGCCTGTCATGGCCGCTACAGCTGGTTCAAGCCGGACGAATCGGCCCTCTTCCTCGCGAATGGCGAAGTCCTGAGCCTGGCCGATATCGTGGACACGCTGTACATGCCGCAGATGCGTTTGGTCACGCTGTCGGCCTGCGAAACGGGATTCACCGACATCCGGCAGACGCCCGACGAGTTCATCGGACTGCCCGCGGCCTTTCTCCAGGCTGGCGCCCCGACCGTCATCAGCAGTCTCTGGAGCATCGACGATCGCAGCTCAGCGCTTCTGATGCAGCGTTTCTACCGGAACCACTTGCGCCTTGCCATGACCGTTCCGGCCGCCCTGCGCGAAGCGCAGCTATGGCTGCGCAACGTGACGCGCGCAGAACTGGGTGAATACTACACACTGCAGATCAAGACACGGTCTGCCGAGAACGAAGCGCCTGGCGCGCCTACGCAGCAGACACTCCTGGATGATCTCTTTGCCGCGCTCCTGGAGGTCAGAAGCGGAGGGGCGCCGGCTGAGCGACCGTATGCCCATCCCTACTACTGGGCGGCCTTCTGTGTGTATGGCGCCTAGGCGGTCCCCGAGAGGAGATCAGTTTCACAACGATGGCAACACGGGCAACGGTCTGCAGACCGATGTCATAGGGTTTACACCGATGCACCTCGATACAATCAGCGACACACCAGTCAGGCGGGGCATGAACGGTAGGCTGAAGCCGCAGGATCAACGGGTGACCTTTTCGCGCGGGGGACAGCAGCGTTTCATTGGGGGATTCGTGGCCCAGAGGCTCTTTGGGGGGAAAGAATCGGATGCCTGGGGAACATCTCAAAAGATAGGAAGACGAAAGCAAGTCATCACCAGGCCACACAAGTCCCGGTCTCGTGACTGCCTGACGTCTGGCCAACGGATTGGCCCGGCGGTGCCCGTCTGTCTCGAGTGCGGCCATGTGGGTGAGTCCAATGGCTGTTTTTGGGGGCGAGTCGAACAATTCGGGTGTCGCAACTGCGCCACGGCTCAAATCCCTTGACGATCACAAGGCCTTGGTCAACGGACGCCTGGCGCCGCTTCTGACGGAATGCGCGCCCCGTCGGGGCGGGGGGCTGCTGGATGTGTAGATACGGGCGATCGCTATGACACCTGTCCAGCCTGTTCTGGCACCGGTTCAGAACGGGCGACTGTGCTGGAAGATTGTGAACAGGCTGCGGTCCCGAATCGAAGCGGCCTATCCCGGTTCGCAACTCCAGCGGTCGGTTTTGCTGTTGTAGCCGCTCCAGGCCGTGCGGGCAAGCGATCGTCTAAGGCGCTGTCGAATCTTCAAAGCAATGAATCCAAACACCAACCCCTGGCTTGACCTGTCTCCAGTGCCTCCCTTCGTCCTGGCGGTCGATCGGGCCGCAATCGACTCCTTCAATCATCAGGCCCGACCTGAGGTCTTCATCCATCTCGAACTGCTCCCGGAACCATTTCTCGGCGCGCCGATGGCGCCCGTGGTTCTCCTGAGCCTCAATCCCGGGTACTCACCCGATGACCTGCAGCCCCATCAGGACCCGACTTTCCAGGCGCTATCCCGGGCCAATCTCGAGCACGCGCCGACTCAATACCCCTTTGTGTTGCTCAATCCCAAAGTCGAAACGCCGGGACGGCGGTGGTGGGAATCCAAGCTGGCGCGTCTGATCGAGGCCCGCGGTCGGGAAACAGTGGCCCGTCAGGTGCTGTGCGTCGAAGTCTTCCCGTATCACTCGTACCGATTTGCGCACGCGAAGCTGCAGGTGCCGTCCCAGGCCTATTCTCTTCAACTGGTGCGGAATGCCCTCAGACGCAACGCGCTCGTCGTGGTGATGAGGGCCGAGCGAATCTGGCGCCAGGCCTTACCCGAATTGGCCGACTATCCTTTCCTGTTTCGGCTACGCAACCCTCAGAACGTGGTGATCTCTGAGCGTAACTGTCCTGAAGGGTTTGCAACCATCCTACGCGCGCTGGGCTGAGGGTCGCGACGAGGACTCCCTTGGGTGATGCGGCCCGGCAACGCGTGTCGATCCGACCGTCGTGTAAGGCGATATCGATCGGCCTCACCATCGGGCGACCCGCACTGATCCGGGATCGTCCAACTGCTCATCGAACGGATGAACTCTTCTATGCTTGAACTCTCCTTGCATTTGGTCATCGCTGACGACACCTCGACGGACGAGGCCCTGATCGCAGGCCTCTCACACGACCTGCGTGCCATCGCCGCGCAGGTCGCGGAGGCCTGGCCCGGCATACACCTGGATGAGGCGCTGGGCGATCACGGCCAACTGGTTCGCCCGGTGTCGCTCGACCTGGAACTGGCACATGGCGGCCGGGCGCGTCTTGAGGTGCGGCAACGCGCCACGCTCGTGTCTCCACCTTCCGATCGTCCATTCGTCCAATCATCGCCGCGGCCTCCAGTGCCGGTGAGCGCGATCGAACCCTTGCTTGAGGCGTTGACGCCGCCTGAACGTTGGAGGGTGTTGCGAGAGGATGCGACCTTTCAGGAATCGATCGCCGGGCTGGAGCAGGTGCTAGCGGCCGTTGGTGGCGACAGCCGACAAAGCACCCGTCGATTGCTGCAGACGGTCGCGGGAACGTTCCGTGATCTGGAAGCCAAGGATCGATCAGGCGCCTGGGTCTCCGTCGCTGCCACTCCCGCGACCGACCCGTACTACGTGTGTGCGGCGTTTGATGTTCACGGACGCGTGAACCGGGTGCCGTTGCCGCAGCTCTTTCCCGAGGCAGCCGCACTCCGACGGTCCTATCGGTCGTCGCCGGAGCAGGCACTCCTCATCGCGCTGATCGAGCGAACGGCTCCCGACAAACTCGAAGCCGTGCGGGAGGCCGGCCGCGCGCTGCTCGACCAGCGCCGCCGATGGATGACCAGCGGGCAATATCGGAAGTAATGGACAACAGGCGCCCGGGTTGCACGACGCGAACAAATGATCTAGGATGGCGACGGGTCCATTGAGGACTTTCGCCGATGCTCGCCTACGCCACGCTCCTGCAACTCCAAGCCCGCTACCACGACCTCCTCGCGATCATGGCCGATTGGCTATCCGCCCGAACGCAACAGCATTGGAGTGCCCGTCGTCTGCTCGAAGCCGACGTCTGGCGACACCCCCAGATCGAGGTGCGCACGGGACTGGCGCAGCTCTCAGATCAGACGGTGTGGGGCTTGCAGGTGAGCACGCGCGATGCGCGGGTCGTTGGGCGTGAGTGGCGGCTCGAGGCGACGCTGCGCGACCTCGAGCAGGGTGGGGTGCAGGCAAGCGTCGTCGTCCACGCGCTCGACACGCAACGGTTCGGGTATGAGCGGGCAGCGGTCCCGTTCTCGCAGCCCGCTCTGGTGCGGACTTTACTGGAGCGTGGCATACCGGCCGCGGACACGCCCGGCCTGCACCCCATACCGATGGAGACCGATACGGATGTCCATCGCCTGGTCGAGCGGATCAGGGCGCCGAACCGGACCGGCAGCCTCGTCCTTCTTTGTCGCGCTGAAACCACGCTCGATGTGCCGGCCTTGCGGGACTCCTTGACGGGCCTGGCGGATCTGATCGACTTGCGCCCCGCATTGCCCCAGCAGTGGGTGGCGCTCCTTAAGCCTGTCTCGGCCTGGCCTCCGCCCGATCGCGCCGCGTTCTTCCCGCCGCGGGGTGTCGGTGAACCGTCCGTGCGACGCGAGCCGAGCCTCCTGCTGGCGGCGGAGACGCGCACCTTGTGTGCCGGCGTGCTCAAGGCTGGCGCGTCACGCGTCTTGGCCCAGCACCTCACCCTCGAGCAGCTGCAGGTCGCGAAGACCCAGGATGCCTCGGGCGTGGTCGATGTTTGACCTCGTCTTCACCCTTTACGACGAGAGCGTTCACGCCTATCGCGAGGAGCTCACGGACCTGTCGGGCCCGTACCTCGAGCGCTGGACGATCGCCACGCGCGACAACGGCATCGCCTGGGTGGTGCGCCGTCGGCTCATCGGCGCGCAGGCGATCACGTGTGTGGCGCGCGGCTTTCAGGAATACGAACACTGGCCGCTCACCACGTACCAGGGTCGCGTCCGGGGCGGCGTGGCAATCGAACACACGCCGGAGGTCGTCCGCTTGATCATCCGCAGCGAGGTGGTCGACCGAATGCGTGGCCTGCCGTGGGGTGGAGGACACATTCATCAGTGCGATTGGCGCCTCACCGTCGGCGGCACGCGTTGGACGGCTGAGGCTAGGAAGAGCGGCACTCGGACCTGGACCCGCCTGGTGTAAATAACTGCGGATCGAGGGTGAGGCGCTCGAGGCGTCGCCGCCATCAGCCTCGTCAGAAAAAACGGCAGACATGCGAACGCCGGCGCACAGAAATCCACCACAGCGCACTGATCGCTTAACATCAGCACGACCACCCTCTGTGCAACAAACTCCACCCGTGGAGTGGAAGTGAGGAACTGTGCCTGATGAAACAAATGGCGACGGCATGACTCAAAGTGTGGGTCTCATCGCCCAGATCATGTCCATTCACATCGGGCTCTATAGATACGCCAGGCAGCGCCAGCCTACGGCAGCAGATCCTTGCCTTGAGGCGGCCACGGTCGCGGACACGAAGCGGCTCGCGGCTTCTTCCTCCGCGCCTCTCCTGGCCGACAAGGCACTTCGGACTGCAGGCTCCGAGAGTCACGGAACCCGGCGACATCAGGAGTCTGCAAGTGTCCGCCGGCCCGACCCAATGGCTCACAGCCACGATTGGGACACGACCGGCACAACACGCCGCGAAAGAAGGATCACGCCAAGACCCAACTCTCGGGAGAACATCACCGACCTTCGCGGAGGTCGACTGGCAGTCACGCCGGACCGGCCACGCGCCGGGATCTACGCGCGGGTCTCGCGCGATGATCGACCTCAAGACGGTCGCAATCTGGCGGGTCAGATCGACATGGGGCGCGATTACTGCGCCCAAAAGGGATACACGCCCGCCTATGAACTGGCCGAAGACGATCGCGGCGCCAGCGGCGCCGACACCGACCTGCCGATGCTCAACAAAGCGCGCGAGCTGGCCCGAGCCGGCTTGATCGAGGTGCTGGTGGTGCGCGAGATCGATCGACTCTCGCGCAATCTTCCGAAGCAACTTCAGGTCGAAGAAGAACTCCGGCGATACGGCGTCCGCATCGAGTATGTCCTCTACGAGTACCCGAGCACGCCCGAAGGCGAATTGATGAAGAACATGAAGGCGGCCTGGGCCCAATTCGAACGCGACATGGTCCGCACACGCTGTCAACGCGGCATGGTGGAAAAGGTCAAAGCCGGAAGCGTCCACATTGCGGGCGGCAACGCGCCGCTCGGGTACAAACTCGTGCGGGTGGCCCGGCGGGACCGGCTCGAGATCGTCGAGTCGGAAGCCGCCACGGTCAGGCTGATCTTCCTGTTGTATACCGAAGGCGGAAACCGCGGCCCGTTGACGATCAAGGCGATTGCGCAGTACCTGTCGGCGCTCGGCGTCCCCAGCCCGGACGATCTGCGCCAGCACCACAAAAAGCAAATGGGATATGGGCATTGGGGTGGGTCTTCGGTCGCGAACATCCTCAAGAACACCACCTATAGCGGCACGTGGCTCTACGGAAAAAAGCCCCATCAGCACGACGGTCGAGTCAGGGCGGACCGCGAGGCGTGCATCCCCGTCAGCGTGCCGGCGATTGTGTCGCCGGCGACGTGGGAGAAGGCCCAGAAGCGCCTCGGTCAGAACCTGACGTTCTCGCTACGAAACACCAAAGAGCCGTACTTGCTGCGACGACGATTGACCTGCAACTGCGGGTGCGACATGGGCTCGCGATCCATGCAGAACAAGCGCGGCCGAAAAGGGGGGAAGCTTCTCTATTATTACTGCCGATCGATGGGCAGAGCCGGCGAAACGCGCACGTGTCACGCGCCGTATGCGCGCGCCGACCACGTTGATCGCGCCCTCTGGGCCTGGGTGCGCTCGCTGATCGACGATCCGAGTCTGTTGGCCCGGACCTACGCGCAACGACTCGACGAAACAGACCGTCTCAACGCGCCGATCCGGGCCAAGGTCGCGGCCCTCGAGGCCCGAATCGGCGACAACACGAGACTGCTCGCGCGGCTGCTGAACCTATACATCGCCGAGGATCTATCCCGCGCGGAATATCTTGAGCGTCGCCAGCGGCTGGAATCCGAGAATGCGGGCCTCGGTGCGCAGCGCGATCAGGCGGAGAGTCAGTTGTCCAGCGTCCAAAGCCTGACAGACGAGGCGGGCGGATGGGCTGCATTTGTAGGCGGCGTCCGCGCGGCGCTGGACGCGCTCGAAGACGAGAGCGGTTTCGAACTCCAGGCCCGCATCATCGAGACCCTCGACCTGCGCGCGCGACTTTCGGTTGAGGACGGGCAGCGCCTCGCGCACATCAGGCTGGGGACGGGACTGGCCGCCAGCATCGTCATCCACAACCCGGTGCTTTCACCGGTGGCAGCGTTGCCGGCACCGCCTCCCTGACCAGACAGACATCCCTCAGGCGAATCTCTCAGTCATTCAAACTGTCGCTAACCATGAAGAAGCCGATGCTCGCCTACACTGACCGGGGGAAGGGGTGCGCGCGATCGCGACCCTTCTCGGAACGCAAATGGGGACTACTCTCAGGCGCTGGTGGCCCGACGAGGCCGCCGGATAAAGGATGCGCCGCACGATGCAACGCTCTTGGGTGGATCGGTTCAGAACATGGTTGGGCGCGGAGCCAGGCGGTGGGATCACACGGCGAGAGGAAAGGATGGGGCGCGGGTTTTACGCGCTCGTTCTGGGCGTCTCGTGGCTCTGTCTTGCGCTCGACGCGAGTCTCGCGTCGCCACCGCGCGTGGCGCTGGCCTGGTATCTGGGTTTCAGCGTCACGCTTGTGCCGTTGAGTTGGATCGGCTCGCGCGCCAACGACCATCGGCGCGGACTGGCGAGCTGGGGCGCGTCCATCGGCGCCCTGCTCATCGGCGGTGGGATCGTGGTCGGCTGCGCTCAGGTCTGGGGCTTTGATGCCCGGTCACTGGGTCTGCCGACGTTGGGTGTGGCGGTGTTCGCCCTGGTCCAGCTGCCGGTCAAGCCGCTGTGGATGGCTTTGGGAGACGCGGTGCGAGAGAGGCTGGCAGCGCCGTTCGGGTATCGCGAGCCGGCGCCGCGCTCGCGACTGGAGCTGCACGTCCTGGCCATTCATGAGTCGGGCCATGCGTTGTGGGAAGGCCTCGATCCAGAGAACATCACGGCGATGACCGTGTCGATCGAGCGTGAGACTCAGGCCGGACCGGGTGCGCCCGGCGGTTTTGTCGACACCGTGTCGCCGGAGTGGACGTGGCAGAACGGCGTGCGCGAGTTCTATGAATGGCGCATGATGGGCGCTCTGGCGGGGCAGGCGGCGGAACGCGCGCTTAAGGGCCGGTTCTTCGTCACCGCGCGCGACGATCTCAAAGACTGGCACCGGCTGGCCGTGCACGTTTACGGCAGCTGCAGCGAAGGCCCGACGCTCTGGCGAGAAGCCACGCGCGCGGACACGATCGAGTCCAACCGATTACTCCTGGACCAGATCCGGCTCCAACAGCTCGAGGTGCTGGGACGTTTCTTTCAGGCGAACCGCGAGGTCCTTCAAGATCTGGCGCGACAGGTGGAGACCGGGCGCACGCTCGACCTAGAAGGTCTGCGACCTTACTTCGTACGACTCGTCCGCGTGCCCGGGGTGCCGGTGTTGCCGACGGAAGAGAGCCTGATCGGAGACGCGACCCCGATGCCGATCACCACGGTCGAGATCGCCGTGGCGCCTGACGTTCGGCCCGAAACGAATGCAGCGGCGATGAGTGGCCGGTAGTCATCCGCCGTACCCAACACGTTGACCTGCGGCGGGTTCGTGGGCTGTTCAACGCACATGGCCGGTCGTTGGGCGTGACCGAGCCTATAAGGTCTTTCTGAATGATCCCCGTCACGTCTCCTTCCAGACAATCTCACAAGACGCCGACCTTGCAGCAGCGCCTCACCGTCCGGGCCGTGTTCTTGCGCAAGGCCGGGATCATGGTCGCGGAGCTGGCCGGCCTCAACCCGCACGGCCGCATGGTCGTGGTGGAGGACTATGGCAACTGGGACAAAGATCGGCTAAAGAGCGAGGTGCGAGCCCTTGAGGCGAAACTGGTAGCGGATGCCGGGACCCTGCTTGCTGAACCGAAACGTGTGTTGTCAGTCCCCGCGCTCGGCTGGTTTTACGTCCAATTTGTCCGTTGGGAACAAACGAGATTCCGCTTTCTGCATCTGGGCACCGTGCAGGCTTTCGAAAAAGGGGTGGGTATCCTCTTCGCGCGGCGCAGCATGGACATTCCACCGTATGCCGAGCTGCTGTTGCAGCCCAGGATAGGGGTCGCCTTCCGCCATCCCGAATGCATGTTGGCGTACGACGTGCGCCACCTCCGGCATTTGTACGGCCAGGCACTGACTGCCAGCGTACCGGGCCTGCGGGCCTTCCGATATGGCGATGATGCGCTCGGCAGCGCAGAGGCTCAGGGTTTGGCGCGCACGACCATCTTGACCTGCTTCAACCTCCTTGAGTCGTTCGTGAGCGGCCTGGCGCGCGCCCATGTCATGACTCATCCTGATCTGGCCGAGGACGCGCAGACGAAACTCCTCAGCACTCGCGGCGCGCTGTCGAAACGGGTGGTGGCGGTGCCCCGCTTCCTCTTGGGTCGAGAGCCGCGTTTCAATGCCCAGCATCCATTGTTCAAGCACGTCTTTGACGACCTCAAGCCCTTTCGAGATGCGTTTGTTCATTGTGAACCGGGCGCCGACGTGTCAGCCCACGGGTACGTGAAAGAGCAGTACTTTCATGCCGTTCCACCGGAGCTCGTCGACGATGTGGTCCAAAGCGTGCACGACGCCATACACGTGATCTGGCAAGACCTTCACGGCGCGGACGGTCCACACTGGGTCAATGAGCTCATGCGGCCCACGTTCGCGCCCACCGACGATGCCTCTCGGCCTGCCGCCAGCGACCTCCGTTCGGAAGCCGGATGTAAAATCCCGCACATCATCCTTCGGGGCGACTTGTTGGGGCCGGCGGGCCGTTCTTCCTGAGGGATGGACACCGTTCAATGGGCCGATCGCCTCGTCGGCTGGTAGGTCCCCACGCCAGCGGCTTTGGGTGCGCCGTTTGACGGTCTCTTGATTGGAGCATTTCGACATGACTGACCTTGTCCCCGTGAACCAATCCGACCCGGACCAGGGCGTTGAACTGTTGATCGAAGTGGAGGACTCCGGAGCGGGCTTTCGGCGAGCCGGTCTGGATGATCGGCTGGAAGAGATTCGCAAGCATTCCGAGATCGCGCTCAATCTGACCACCGGCACGATCCGTTCGGCGGCGCGGCATTTTCATGAGGCGATTCGATCCATCGACGAGACGGTCCGCCCGGATGAGGTCGAGTTCGAGTTCGGTATCAAGCTCGAGATCCAGGGCAGCCTCGAAACGCCACAGCTGGCCGCCTTCATCGCCAAAGGCAGCGTCGGCGGGAGCGCCGGCAGTCAGTTCACGGTGAAGTTCAGATGGAACGTCGAGAAGCCGGAGCGTGCCAAGGTGCTGATCAGCGGGCAGCCCTGAAGACCTGGCCGCTTGTCGCACATGAACGGGCTGGGTCCGAGCCTGTTGTCCGCCGCAACGCTGCCTTGAGGCCTGATCGAGGCGAAGCCACCCAGGCGGTCAAGGCATTATCCTGGAGACTTCGTCGATGGTTCTTCCGGTCGCTCGCGGATTTCAATGACACGACCGTCGCGTACGACCACAGCGGCGAGCAGGCGGCGGTAGAGCGCCTGACGTGCAGGCGCGTCCAAGGTCCTCAAGATCTCTCCCAGGCTCTCCGGGGCATCCGATCCGGCTACGTCGATGGAAGGCGACGTCTTTGTTGACTCGTCGCGTTGGCGCAAGAGCGCGGAACGTTGCCGTCGATACGCGGCCGCGCTGACATCGCCCCATTGAAAGAGTTGGGTCAGCCGCGTCAGCTGCCGCGTGAGTTGAGCCTGGTGACGAACGTGATCGGCCTGCTCCTGGACGATGGGGTCTCGCGCGGACCCTTCGCATCGCAGAAACTCCGGCGCCGGCCGCCCGGCGAGGTGGTCGAGCACCTGAGCTTCGAGGTCATCGGCACGGATGAGCGACGTGGCGCCCGCCGACCGCGGATGCGAACCCGGATCGCGATAGTAGCGGTTTTGACGCGAGCTCTGCCCGCGCAGGGTTCGCCCGCAGTCTGCGCAGACCGCCAGACCCGTGAGCGGATAGACGCGATCGCCGCGTTTGCGGCTCACCGGGCGTCGGGCGTTCGTGGCCCGCACCTGTTGCGCCGCTTCCCAGAGCGCCACGTCGATCAAGGCCGGATGCCGGCCCGGGCCGTACTCATAGCGATCGAGTCCCGGAAGTCTTCGGAGCTTGACCTCTCCTAAGTAGAAGCGGTTCTGCAACAGGTCGCGCACCTTATACGCCGTGAAGCGCAGGGCGTGCCGGCGCGGTCGGTGTCCGGCGCGGTTGAGGGCGTCTGCAACCTCGCCATAGCTAACTGCCCCCGACGCGTACAGGCGAAAGGCCAGGCGCACGCCTCGCGCTTCGCGCGCGTCCACGCGGATCGTGCGCGCATCGACCTGGCGATAGCCAAAGGGCACAAGGCCGTTCCAGTAGCCGGCTTTCGCCCGCGCGACCTTGCCCTTGGTGATCTCCTGGCTGAGGTTGTCCAGATACCACTGGGCGAAGGCGGCCAGGATCGCGAGCTGCACCTTACCGATCGGCGTGGTGAAGTCGAACGGCTCGCTGGCACTGACGTAACTGACGCCCCAGGACTCAAGCTGATTCAGATGAACCAGGACATCCAACAACGAGCGGCTGAAGCGGTCGAGCTTATGGGTCAGGATCAGGTTGAACTGGCGCGCCCGGGCGTCACGCAACATCTGCTGAAAAACGGGTCGGTTCGTATCCTTGGCCGAGACGCCCGGCTCGGCGTAGACCGACACCACATCCCAACCGCGCTGGGCGGCAAACGTCCGGCAGAGTCGATCTTGAGCCTCGAGCGAAAAGCCTTCGGTCGCTTGCGCGACGCTGGAGACTCGGACGTAGAGAGCGACGCGCGTGCGATCGGCGCCGGAGAGGGTGGTGAGGGGCGCCTTGGCGGACTTGGCCATGTCGAATCCTCCTGTCGATGGTGTGGGGTCGTGGCAGTGGGCGAGCCATAGCTGCCACGATCGTCTCTACAGGCTGGCCGCTCCTCGCGACCGATCGCTAGATCCGCGCGGGGAGCGCCTCCAAATGAATAACGCGATCATGAAACACCCGTTGCGGCCAGAGCAGCGGGGTGGCCGAGTCTCTGGCTCGGGGGCGCGTTCTGCTTAAACCAAAAACGGATGCCCTTCTCGTCTCAAGCAGGCGTCCGTCCCTACGCACCGGTCGCGGCGGGGGGTGGTTGCCGGACACCCCGGGGCCCCCCCGAGGAAAAAAAAAACACGGGG
>CAYZRP010000120.1:17339-22440 GCA_964480865.1 uncultured Anaerolineales bacterium
GCCCCTCCTCTCCTCACCCAGGCGCCCGCCCCCCCCCCCCGTCCGCGCCGCGGTGTCTGCCCCGGACACCGCGCCGCGACCCCTTGAAAACATCAAACGGGTCGTCTGCCGTCAGTCCCTATCGGGCCAGGCAGGCTCAAGAGCTAATTCAGCATACAGGTGGGATGGGTCATGGCCCAGGCCTTAAACTGATGGCGACGACGCTCGCCGTCGATCCAGGTCGCCAGCGACGCGGCGTAGGGCTGATGGCCATACGCTTCGCGGGCCGTCTGCGCGACCTGGTCGATCTGCGCGCTCAAGCGCTCAAACATCCGGTCGCCTTCAAAGACAGGCCCGAACGGACTCGGGAGGCCTGGACTGTCCAGGCTCATCCCGTTCGCCAGATATTCCACAAGGCGCTCGTGGTTGATCTCGCGCTGGTACGCCACGACCTGCGTTGCGGCAAACAGACTCAAGAGATCAGCCGCGTGTTCCAGATCAATGCTGCCCTTACTGCGCAAGCAGTCGAAGGCTTCCGCCGCCGCCCCGTACGCCTCGCGCTTATACGCGCGCAGCCGGTTGGTGAGTTTGACGTGTTCAAGCGATACGGTACGCATGCAATACTCCTTGGATGGTTGCGTTTGGATGGATCGAGAAGGCCACATGAGGAATCGGTCGTCCGTTCGCACACTCACGTCAACAGACCGCGTTCGCGTAAGGAAACGAAGATCTCGCGCCCAATCACCAGGTGGTCCAGGAGCGCGATATCGAGCAACGCCCCGGCCTCGTGCAGGGCTCGCGACACAGCGACGTCGTCGGCGCTTGGAGACGGATCACCGGAGGGGTGGTTGTGGGCGACGATGATCCCGGCGGCATTGACCTTGATGGCCTGTCGAAAGACCTCGCCGACGCGGATCAGCGACGTGTTCAAGGAGCCGTGGTAGACCTCGACGGGATCGCCGATCAGGTGGTTGCGCGTGTCCAAGTGCAGCGCATACAGATACTCCTGCTCGCGATGGGCCAGGAGCGGGCGCAGGACCGCGTCGGCCTCGGCGCCGGATCGAATGGGTTGGGAGGGGCGTGGCGCCGCGACCCGGCGAGACAACTCGCAGGCGGCGCGTAGCGCGGCTGTCGTCTGCGGCCCAACTCCCGGGATCGCCAGCAGGTCGGCGGCGCCGGCGCGCCCGAGATCGAAAGGCGTGGGATAACACATCAGGATGCGTTCGGCTACGGCCGCGGCCCTGGGCGCGCCGATCACGGCCGTGAGCAGCTCGTGATAGCTGCACGCGCCCGGGTCCCCTTGGGCGCGGTGCACGCTCGACTCGCGGATCAGGTGGTACGGACTCGTCATGGTGGTCTCCAGAACAGCAGCGGCCCGGTCTTTGGACCGGGCCGCCACGGAAAATGAAGGCGAAGGAAGTCGACTACAGAGCGGCCAACGTGTGCCGGGTCGCGCGGATGCGTAGCGCCGCTTGAGCGCCGGGCCCAAAGACGAACGCGTAGCGGCCTTTACGCCGTCGCACCGAACGGATGCGCGCACCGACAGCGGGCCGGGCGAAGAAGCGCGTCACGCCGCTGAAGCCCAGCGCAATCTGGGCGCCGTTTCTGCGCTCCAGCAGCACCACGGCCTCGTCACCCTTGCGCTTCACGCCCAATACAAGCGCGCCACCCAGGTCCGTGAGCGCGCGCACCGGCGATGGCAAAGGGCGGGCGCCGAACGTTTCCGCGTAACGGGCGTCCGCCTCGACGCAGAGCGCCGAGCAGTACGGGTGACGCTCGCCCGCGTCCCAGTAGACCGGGTCGCCTTTGCGCAGCGGCTCGCCGCAATACTCACAGTAGGTTTCCTCGAAGACGTGTTCAATTCGATCGCGGATCATGGTGGTTTCCTTTGACGTGAGGAGAGGGGAGGCTCAAAAGAGTTGGAGCTGTCCAAAGACTGGCGCGGTCTCGGCGGAGGCATACTCGGACAGGATGGGATCGGACGGGATCGGGCTTGTGAACGACGCGGTGGGCATCGTCGGCGGAAGGGTGAGCTTGGGCGTCGGCAGACCCAGCGCTTCGCGCGAGGGATCTGTGTAGGTCTGCAGCCCGAGCGAGTCGCCCCAAATCACGTGCCAGGGGCGGATGGCGTGCAGCATCAGGTTGACTCGCGTCATGCGGACGCACATCAGATCCACATCCACGCCGTGGTATTCGATCAGGCCGTGCCAGCTCATCCAGGCCGGCGCCTGTTCGGCGGCCGCGAGGAGTAGCGTGCCCGCGCCGCAACACGGATCGAGCACGCGCACAGGCTCGATCGCCGGGGCCAGACTGCGCAGCGCAAAGCGCGAGAGCGGCGTGCGCGCCTGCTCATCCGGCGAGAGCGCCAGCCAGTCCTCAAAGCCACGGGTCTCTGTCTCGGCGATCGCTGCGCGGAGTCGCTGCAGCACCGTCTCGGCCAGGCTTCCGGTGGAGACGCTCGCCATCAGGCGGCACACCGGGAGCGGCGTGAAGAACTGGCCGGCCGCGGTGTTGGGTCGGCCCCAGGCCATGTACAGATCGCCGAGCAGATCGCTGGCCGATAGGGGCGAGTCGGCTGGGCCGTCCGACGTGGCCAGCATCAACTCGGCGAAGGCCTCGGAGAAGATCGTGTAGGCCCGGACACGATCGTCCTTGTAGGCGTGGAGGACGCGATCGAAGACGGCGCGCACGGCGGGCGGGTCCTTGGCGATCTGGCCGGTGCGCACGGTAGAGGCGAGGTGAGCGCTGAGCCGCGCAAGCGCCAGCTCGCACAGCGTCACCCAGTCCTCGAAGACGTCGTCCTGATGGCGATAACCATTCAGGTGGCAGGCGCGTTCGAGGCTCTTGGCCAAGGCGAGCGCGCCAGGTTGCGCCGGATAGTCGCTACGCTTCACGGTCATGGATATCTCCTGAAACACACGAGGCCCGCACAGCGCATCTGTGCGGGCCTCGTGAAGAGCGGGTGGAAGATGAGTCAGCGAACGGGGAACGGGCGCGAGAGCGAGGAGACGCGGCTGCGAGTCACACGCGCGATCGTCTCAGGCGTGATGAACCGGGACGACACCCCGCCGGCGTTCAGGTTCACGTGGTGCGCATAGGTGCGCAGCTCGCCCGACACCAGCCGATTGAGGACGTCGGCCATATGCGCGGCCATGATCTGGTTCACGGTCAGGCTCTGGCTGTTCTGGATCGCGAGCGCCGCACAGTCCAGGTCGTCGCCCGCGATCTCTTCGGGCGTGGTCTCGAGCAGCTCCGGTCGCTGCCAGCCGGGTGAGGGCAGGGCCGTGCAGAGACCCGGAATGGCGAAAGCATGGCGCAGGTCGCGGCGTTCACGTGCCGAGCCCACCAACACCTGTCCGCCGGCGCGCGTGTTGCCGGCGTCGATCCACCACACGCGCGGCGTGTGGCGAGACGAGAGGCCGCCCAGCGCGTCGTGCAGACTCTGGCGCGCCGCGCCGTTGTCCACGCAGCCGAGCAGGATGTGGGTGGTGTTGAACGACGGGGCACGCAGTAGGTCGCTCTTGAACGGCGTCGGCCGCGCCGCGATTGGCACGCCCCAGGCGGCGCTGTACCGGACAGCCAGCGCCTCGACCTTGGGCAGGCCGACCTCGGCGGCGCAGAAGTTCTGGCGGAACGTGTTACGCGCCTTGACGACGTCGGGGTCCACGAACGTCACCGTCACCGACCAGCCCAGATCTTCCTGCCACGCTCGCGCGAGTCGCACGACCGCCGGCGCCAGCCACGAGCCCGTGCCGCCGCAGCCCACCAGCACCAGATGCAATCCCTCGGGATGCGCCAGCCGCACGGGCACGGCTGCCGCGGCCTCGAGAACCGCGGCGCGGGTCGTGTTGAGACGACGCCTGACGGGTTTCTTCGCTTTCATGCTGCTGTCCCTTCCAGCTCCTCGGGAAGCTCGAATAGCAGCGACGACGGCACCTCGAGAAACGTGCCGTACACACACAGACGCGCGTGCAGACTGGGCCCGCCGGCCGGGTCCGCGACCAGGACCGCAAATCGGAACGCGCCGCGATCGCTCTCGTGGTCCGTTCCCGAGAAGGCGCGCAGGGGGAACGGATGCGAGTGCACGTCGATCAACGCGTCCATGACCGCCGCGCGATCCGCCTCAGGCGCCAGCTGCACGCTGCTCAACGTCTGTTCTTGTGGGGGCTGCATCAATTGCCAGCGACCCTCCTGGAAGGTGAGAGTCAGCAGCACTTCCAGGCCACCGCTCGGATCGCGCGCCGCATCAGCCGCCACCGTCAGCATCTCGCGCACGAGATGCACGGGCACATGCGGGAAACGGATTCGCAGCCGCGAGCGCAAGACGGGCAGGCCGCGCACAAGAGCGGGTGCGATCCGCAGCAAGACCGAGAGCTCGGGCCGCTGCGCCTGCAGGAACACGCCGTTGCCGGCCAGCAAGTAGTTGTACAGATGGCTCGCGTCGATCGCGGGCAACGGCGCATCGTCGCGGACCACGTGATAGCCTGCGAGCGATGGCATCGCTGTCGCGGTCCCGGCCGGGTCATCATCAGCGATCGGCATCCACAACGTTCCACAGACCTCACTGGAAGAAGCGGGAGTCATGTTCGGTCCTCCGGGTGAGACGATCCACGGCCTTCGTCAGGGTCTCGCCGCGACGAAACGACACAAGGTCGTCGGTGGGAAAGGGAGCGCCATCGAGCGCCAACAGCTGCACGCGCACGTCGCGCGACGCGCTGCGCGAACGCTGGTCCACTTCGGCATCCGTGAAGGCGCTGGCCAGGAAGAGTTCCAGGGCTTTGGCGACTGCGCCCGGCGTGGTCGAGCGGGGCGGATGGTTTTCGCCCCAGCAGACCGCGCCGTCGTCGTGGACGTTTGGAAGCGGCGGATAGAAGAGGCGTGAGCCGGGCTCCGGCGCGCCGGCCAGCGCCCAGACGTAGAAGTCGCGCTGGATGCCCAGCATCGCCAGCGCCGGGAGCGATACGTCGAGCGTGTCGAGGCGACTCTGCCCGGGCCGTTGCAAGACCAGCGTGCGCGTCTGCGACGGCGCCACGATCAGGGCGTAGGCGCCGCCCGGTCCGTGGCCCCAGCGCTTGACGCCCTCGGGCAGCCAGCCGCTGTCGACCGGCACCTCGCTCACGGC
>CAYZRP010000121.1:0-9289 GCA_964480865.1 uncultured Anaerolineales bacterium
GCGCCATCCGCGTACAAGGCTTACGGTCCTGAAACGGCCTGACACCTCGTCCGTGCAGACTCCCGGTCGGGCTATCGCCGAACTGTCAGATTGTCTGTACAATGGCCAAAATCTGCTTCTGGAGCCCTGCTCATGCCGCAACACAAATTCTTGCTTGACGAAAGCCAACTGCCCAAAGCCTGGTACAACATCAACGCCGATATGCCTGTCCCGCCGGCGCCCGTCTTGCACCCCGGGACGATGGAGCCAGTCACCCCGGACTTCCTGTCGGTGCTCTTCCCGATGAGCCTGATCATGCAGGAGGTCAGCACGGAGCGCTATATCGAGATCCCGGAGCCGGTCCGCGAGATCTACCGCCTGTGGCGGCCGACCCCGCTCATCCGTGCCGTGCGGCTCGAGAAGATGCTCGACACGCCCGCGCATATCTACTTCAAGTATGAGGGTGTGAGCCCGGTCGGGTCGCACAAGCCGAACACCGCGGTCCCGCAGGCTTTCTTCAACAAGCAGGACGGCACGAAGGCGCTGACCACCGAGACCGGCGCCGGCCAGTGGGGCAGTGCGCTCGCCATGGCCTGCGACATGTTCGGCATCGACCTGGAGGTCTATCAGGTCAAGGTCAGCTATCACCAGAAGCCTTACCGCCGCGTCATCATGGAGAACTTCGGAGCCAAGGTGTACGCGAGCCCGTCGGAGCAAACCCACTACGGGCGTTCGCTGCTGGCCGAGAACCCGGACAACCAGGGCTCGCTGGGCATCGCGATCTCCGAAGCTGTCGAGGTGGCTGCGACGTCGGGCGGCGCCAAGAAGTACTCGCTCGGCTCGGTGCTCAACCACGTGCTCCTGCATCAGACCGTGATCGGTGAGGAAGCGCTGCTACAGATGGAGATGGCCGGCGAGTATCCGGACATTGTCATCGGCTGCGCCGGTGGCGGCTCGAACTTCGCGGGCTTCGCCTTCCCGTTCGTGCACCAGAACCTGACGGCGGGCCGCAAGACCCGCATCATTGCCGCCGAGCCGGCCTCGTGCCCGTCGCTGACCCGCGGCACTTACACATTCGATTACGGCGACAGCGCCAAGACGGCCCCGATCGTCAAGATGTACACCCTTGGCCACGGTTTCATGCCGCCCGGCATCCACGCCGGCGGCCTGCGCTACCACGGCATGTCGCCGGCGGTCAGCGCGCTGCTCGATCACGGCGATATCGAAGCCACGGCCGTCAGCCAGCTGGCGACCTTCGAAGCCGGCGTGATGTTCTCGCGCGCCGAGGGCATCATCCCCGCGCCCGAGTCGAACCACGCGATCCGCGTCGCCATCGACGAGGCCCTGGCGGCCAAGCGCGATGGCGTCAAAAAGGTCATCGCCTTCAACCTCTCGGGTCACGGCCATTTCGATATGATGGCCTACGCCGACTACATGGGCGGCAAGCTCCAGGATTACAGCTATCCGGCCGAGCTTGTGGCTGCCGCTATGGCAGATCTGCCCGACGTCAGCGCCTGAGTGAGCCGCGCGTAACACAAACGCCGGGCGTGCCTGAAGGCACGCCCGGCGTTTTCATTTCTCCACGATGTCGATCGTCGCTCAGGCTTTGTCGAGCAGCGCGATCTGGCCTTGCACGGCCACGCGTGTGACCTGAAGTTGCGCCTCGATAGACATGAGGAGCACATCGCCATCCGTCACCGGCCCCTGTTTTGCGCGCCGTTCGAACTCGCCACATTGCCGGGCGAGGACGCGCGACCCGAGCATGGCGCTGCTGCTCTTGAGCGTGTGCAGAGAGCGCACAAGGGTGGGGAGGTCGCCCGATGCTTGTGCTTCCTGCGCCTGTTGGAAGAGCTTGACCGAGTCTTCCTGATACATGTCGAGGACCGACTTGAGCGTTTCGCGCTCGGTCTCGGTGAGATCCTCCGAGAGGCTCAGCGCGTCGCGCAGCGTGCTCAAATCGATCACATCTTCTTCAGTGCCATCCATGCTCATATCACCACCTGCTGAACCAGTTCCGCTGAGCAACCGTGCTCGAGCGTCTTCCAACACACGATTGAGTTCTTCGCGCCGGATCGGCTTGGCCATGTAATCGTCCATGCCGGCCGCCAGACACGCCTCGCGATCGCCTTGCATGGCGTTCGCGGTCATGGCCACCAGTCGCGGCCGTTTGGCCATCGGCCAGCGCTCACAAATCCGACGCGCCGTCTCCAGCCCATCCATCTCGGGCATCTGCACGTCGAGCAGTACAAGATCGTAGCTGTGCTGATACAGAGCCTGCAACGCGTCCATGCCATTATTGGCGATGTCGGCCGCGTAGCCCAGGCGCTCGAGCATCAACAGCGCCACGCGTTGATTGACCGGATTGTCCTCGGCCAGGAGGATCCGCAAGCCCTGGCGCGGGACTTCAGCGCGCGGTCCGCTGATCTCGCCGCCATCGGCGCGCGCGCTCTGGTTGAGCGCCTGGCGGAACGCCTCATAGAGCTGGCCCGTCTTCACCGGCTTGTTGAGGCTGACGGCGAAGACCGGCTCGATTTCGCGCTGTCCCAATGAACTCAACAGGATCAGAGGGAGCCCCGGCCGATGCTCGCGGATCTCTGACGCCAGTTCGCTGCCATTGATGTCGGGCAGCAGAAAGTCGAGCACGGCCAGGTCGAACTGCAGACCGCGGTCGAGCAGCGAACGCGTTTCGGCAGCGGAGGCCGCCGTCGTCGGGGCCATGCCCCAGCGACGACAATGCGCTTCGACGACGGCCCGGTTGGTCGACATGTCGTCGACGATCAGGACGCGCCGGCCGTTCAACTCGCGCTGGTTGCCGGCCACGTAGACGTGTTGAAGGCTTGGCGCGGCCTGCGCCTGCAGGCTGAAGTAAAAGGTCGAGCCTTGCCCCGCCACGCTGTCGACCCACATCTTCCCGCCCATCAGAGCAGCCAGCCGGCTGCTGATCGCCAGGCCGAGCCCCGTGCCGCCGAACTCGCGCGTGGTTGACGAGTCGGCCTGCGCGAACGGCCTGAACAGCTTGTTGACCTTGTCGGTCGGGATGCCGATGCCGGTATCCCGCACGGCGAAGCGCACCTCGTGCCAGCCCGGCCGGTCGCTGATGGGCTCAGCGCGAGCCGTGACCGATACCTCGCCATGTTCGGTGAACTTCACGGCGTTGCTCAGCAGGTTGACGAGCACCTGCCGCAGTCGCACGGCGTCGCCGAGCAGACTTCCGGGAACGCTGTCGTCGAGCAGATAGACAAGATCGAGGTGTTTCTCGGCCGCCTTGCCGGCGATCAAATCAAGGCTTTCCTCCACGACTCGGCGCGTATCCAGCGGGATGTTTTCGAGATCCAGCCGGCCGCTCTCGATCTTCGAGAAGTCAAGGATGTCATTGATGATCGTCAGCAGGCTTTCGCCGCTGACCCGGATGGTGTCGATGTAGTCGCGCTGCTCGGGGTTGACCGGCGTGTCGAGCAAGAGATCGGTCATGCCGATGACGGCGTTCATCGGCGTTCGGATCTCGTGGCTCATGGTTGCCAGGAACGCGCTCTTGGCCTGGCTGGCCGACTCAGCCTCGATCGCCAGGGCCTCGGCCTTCTTGACGCTCCGCTCCAACTGCGTCAGAGCATTGGCCAGCTCGAGTTCCTTCTGCCGCCTCTCGGTCACATCGCGAGCTGTTGCGACGACCTCGTTGTGTCCGCTTCGCGCGATGCGCGCCTCGAGATCGATGCCGTGCGGCGCCTGGCCGAAGTGGTATTCGAAGGTTTGTACCTCGCCGGTCGTGACGGCTGTCTGAATGGCGCCGACAAGGTCGGCCTGCATGGCCGATGCCATGGTCGGGTCGTCCGAGACGGTGCTGCCGATGTAGCGCGAGAACGTGGGTCCGTACTGGTTCTTCGAGTCGGGTTTGAACTCGAGCAGTCGACCCTCAGCCGACATTCGAAAAATGGCGTCGGGGATGGCCGCGATCAGGGCCCGGTTGCGGTTCTCGCTCTCGACGAGCTCGCGCTCCTTGCGCTTGCGCTCGGTAACGTTGCGGATCACGGCGACGAGTTCATTGGGGCCGCTGCGCGCCACGCGACCTTCGAAATCCTGCCCGTGCAAGACAAAGTCGAGGTTTTCGGTGCGACCGGTTCGCAACACCCGCCGGGCGAAGGTCACCATCTCCCGGAAGGACTTTCCCTGGCCCAGGAACAGGTGCAGCGGGAGGCCGGTCAACTGATCGGCCGGCCGGCCGACAATGGCTTCGGTCTCAGGGTCGAGCACGCACCCTGGCCCGAACGTGCCATCACGCCGGATGTGCAGGATCGAGTCGGGTATGGTCGAAAGCAACGCCTGCGTGGCGGCATGTGCCTCCGCCAGCGCCAGTTCCTGCCGGCGGCGCGCATCGATGTCGTGCAGGATCATGTGCACGCCGCTGACGTGATGTGTCTCTGGATCCTTGAAGGACTTGAGGCGCGCGCTGACCCAATGCCAGCCGCCGTTGCATTCCGGGACGCGGAACTCACCCTGCCAGTGGCCTTCAATGCCGATCTGCTCCACCACGTGGCCCAGCTGGGGTTGATCATCCGGATGGCACAGCGCGATCATGCCGGCCAGGTCGTTCAGGGTCTCCGGGTCGGTGTCGCCCAGCAGGAGTTCCCACGGCCCGTTGCTCCACACGACCTGCGCGCGCCCGTTCTCCCACTTCATCTCGAAGGCCAGGTCGGTCGCCATTTCCGAGAGCATGCGGTACCGGCTACGGCTGGCTTCGATCTCGATCTGGAGCCGCGCGTTCTCGATCGGGGCTGCCACCGCTCGCGCAAAGCGATCGGCTCGCTCGAGGACATAGGCCGGGAACGGATCCTGACGATGATCGAGCACCACGATCGCGCCGATCTGGACGTTGCGATTGACAAGCGGCGCCATGACCTGACGCAGGAGGGTCCGGCCTTCGACATCGGCCGACGGCCAGGGCTTCATTTCGACTGGTTTGAGTTGGGCGAGCCCGACGCCCTGCAACACCGCGAATGGCCAGCCTTCACCGCCGGCAATCGCCTGCTCGATGCCCACGAGCGGCGGCCCATCGGGCTCGCGATGTTCGACGACCACGCGGGCAATGCCCGTGTTCGGATCGATCAGGGCGCCTGCCACGTTGGCAGCGCCAACCAGAGACTTGAGTTCATGGCAGGCGACATCTAGGATGCGGACCGGATCGCGTTCGTCGCCGGCCAGCTGCAGGACGCGATTGAGCGCCTGGGTCTCGGTCAGGAGGTCGCGAACCCGCTCTTCCTGTTCCTGACGCTCCGAGATATCGCGCACCATGCCGTAGAAACCGGAGAACTCGCCAGTGGGCGCAGCCGGAACTGGCCGGACCCAGGCGCGCACCCAGCGCAGCACACCGGCTTCATTGCGGACCCGCGCCTTGAAGTCGAAACTCTCGCCGGCCATGATTCGCGGCACGACGTTGACGAGGACGTCGTGATCGTCCGGGTGAGATCGCGCCAGCCAGGTGGAGACGTGACAGATCTCCTGCGGACCGGCGCCCATGATCTGGCGTACCGGGCCGGCCCACCAGGCCATGCTCGGCCGGCCGTCGTACATGCGCACTTCGAAGGCGATGTCCGAGACCATCGCTGTGAGGATGCGGTACCGCTCCTCGCTCCAGGCCGCCTCGAGATGGAGCAGGGCGCGTTCGACGATCGGGCTGACCGCGCGGCAGAGGCTGTCGACCAGACGGATATCGGCTTCTGGAAACTCGGCGCCTTCGCGGCGGAAGAGCACAAGCAATGCCTGCGGCGCCAGCCCCCCCATGATGGGGCATACCACAGTGGTCTGGAAATGACCCTCACTCGAGAAGGTCGGCCAGAGTTGCTGCGCGATTTTCGCCGTATGGGTTTGCGAAAGATGCAAGTCAAACCCGGCCATCAGGGCGGGGCCATGTTCCTGGAGCACGGCGTCGAGCGTGACGGGCGCCGCCGTCGGGTTACCGTCGCCCGGCTCCGCCAGGTGCGAGGCCACAAACGACGCCGTCAGGTGCTCGAGATCGGTGACAGCGCCGGCGACCGTGGCGCCGGGGATGACGCCACCGATGACGTCGCAGATCAATTGAAGGATCTCTTCAGGTGTGCTCAGGGCCGAGGCGCTGGCCAGGAGTTGGTTCAGCGCCTGCGTCTCGATCATGTGGCGCTGCAACTGACCGGCCTGTTGTTGTCGCTCTTCGATGTCGCGCGCGACAATCATGGCGCCGACTACACGGCCTGCCTCGGCGACGAGACTGGCATTCGCCTCCATCCAGCGGATGCGGCCGCTGCCATCCACCACGCGCAGCGTGATCGGGCCCTCGATGTCGCCGATGCGTTCGGCATCGCGGATGACCTGCTGCGCCCGTCCGATGTCGTCCGAGTGGATATACGTCAGGATGTTTCGGCCACGCACCTCGGGCAGACCGACGCCGAGAATAGACAGAGCGATGGTGTTCAGCCAGAGGATGTTGCCGCTCACGTCGATCTCGGCAACAAAGTCCCGGATCAGATTCAAAGCGTGCGCGGTCGACGGATTGTCGACCACATGAGCGGAAGAGCGCGTGGGCTCGGACACGTGGCCCGGGGTGGCCGCGTGCACGATCACGTCATTCACCGGGGTGGCATCGACGGGGCGCGACGAGACAGTCATCGATCAATCAACGCCTTTCGACGATGCCGATAACAGGAACGCATGTCGTTCAAAAGTATAGAAGGCTGCCCGAGCGCGGGCAGTAAAAAACGCTGAAAAGCAGGAGGTTCTTTTACGAAGACTTTACTCAGGTGTAGAGGTCGGCGCCCTGCAGGTCAGCCGAACGCCGGGCGACGTACTCATCGAGGGCGTCCGCAGCCGCCGGATCGAGGGCCGGCGGCACGTAGTCTGCCAGACGACGTTGCCAGGTGCGCCCGGCGCGCTCGGCCACGTCTTTGGGTCCCAGGCTCGTCGACGAACCCGGATGGATGTCGGCGATGAACGCCTCGAGTTGATCAAGATCGTAGGCGACTTTGTCGAACGATGCGGTCAGGCCGCCATCGATCCAGCCGGCCGCGTGCATGACCAGGTTGTTGTGGCCTGCCAGGCTCGGCCACAGCGACCATTGCGTCTCGGACGCCGCCTGCGAGTCGATCGCTTTGCTCGTATTCAGACTGCCATTGCCGCGGAAGGGCAGGCCGTAGCGGCGGGCCAGTTGCGCGCCGGCCAGGACGGCCCAGGCTCCCTCTGGCGTGCCCAACGCGGGTGTGCCCGAGCGCATATCCAGGTTGGAGGTGAATCCGCCCATTAATACCGGCGCGCCCGGACGGACCAGCTGGGTGAGGGCGACGCCGGCCAGCGCCTCGGCGTTTTGTTGCGCAAGCGCAGCCGCCATCGTGATCGGCGCCATGGCCCCGGCCAGGATGAACGGCGTCATGAAGGTCACCTGGCCGGCGCGTGCGTACGTGATCAGGCCGCCGAGCATGCGGCTGTCAAAGCGTAAGGGGCTGCTGATGTTGATGACGTCGCCGACGACCGGCGCGCCTTCGAGTTCGCCGAAGACGAGCCGACACATCTCCAGGCAGTCCGCGGTGATGACGCGTCCATGCGCGCTCTCCATCAGCGGCTTGTCTGATAGTCGGATCGCGGCGCGCAAACGGTGTAGATGGCGCACCGACACCGGGATGTCGAGCGCCGCGACCTGCTCCCAGGCCGCGAAATGCAAGGCCGACGACTCGTGCGCTACTTTGACCAGGCTCTCGTAATCTGCGAAGGTGCCGGACCGACGGTGCCCGGCTTCGTCGAGCACGTAGGCCATGCCCCCGCATGGCCCGAACGCCGCGCGGCCCGGCGCGATGACCACGTCATGGTCCGGGTGGCGCGCCCGCCAGGTGAACGAACCGGGCGCTCTCGCGATCAGGTCGAGGATCAGGCCGCGATCCAGGCGCACCCGTTGCGTGCGGACGTCAACATCGGCGCCGGCGCGGGTCCACAACGCCAGCGCCTCATCGTCCTGAAACTCGACGCCGGTCTCCTCGAGGATCCGTAGCGATGCCAGGTGGACGCGCTCGATCTGCTCCTCATCGAGGATGTCGAGCGGGCGCCAGGGCAGGTCGAGGGACGCCGGCATTATGTGCCCAGACGGTCAGTCGGCGTCGGTCGACGAGGCGGGCTCGCTATCGCTCAGCCCGAGCGTGTCGAGGATGAACGCCCATTCGAACGCGATCTCGCGCAGCTTATCGAAGCGGCCCGATGCGCCGGCGTGACCCGCGTCCATGTTCGTTTTCAAAAGGAGCCGATTGGTGTCGGTCTTGATGACCCGCAGTTTCGCGCAGAACTTGGCCGGCTCCCAATACTGCACACGCGGATCGTTGAACCCGGCCGTGAGGAGCAGGTTCGGATATTCCGTCTCACGCAGGTTCTCGTACGGCGAGTACGACAGCATATACGCAAAGTCATCAGGGTCGTTGAGGGGATTGCCCCATTGCTCCCACTCGATGGCCGTCAACGGGATCGTCCCATCGCTCATGGTGTTGATCACGTCGACGAACGGCACCTTGGCGACGACCGTGCGCCACAGATCGGGCCGGAGCGTCAGGACGGCGCCCATCAGCAGTCCGCCGGCGCTGACGCCGAGCGCCGCCAGCTTCGTTCGATCCGCATAGCCAGCGGCGATAAGGTGTTCGGCGCAGGCGATGAAGTCCGTGAACGTGTTGCGCTTGTGGCGCATGCGCCCGTCTTCGTACCAGCTGCGCCCCAGATCGGAGCCGCCGCGAACATGGGCGATGGCGCAGAGCATGCCGCGATCGACAAGGCTCAGCCAGTTCTTGGCCATGCCCGGCTCTATGTTCGATCCGTAAGCGCCATAGCCGGTGATCAGCGTTGGCAGGCCGCCCGGCTTGAGGGCGCCTCGGCGATAGATGACCGAGATCGGCACACGCTTTCCGTCCGTGGCAATCGCCTCGAGCCGCTCGACAACGTAATCGTCGACGTTGTGTCCGCGCGGAAAACGGTCGGTCTTGAGCACCGTCCATTCGCCCGTGCGCCAGTGGACATCCGCCACCATCTCCGGCCGGGCCAACGAGCTGTACACGACCCGGATCCGGTCCGTGTCGTACTCGGGGTTTTCCTCGACCTGTACGCTGTAGGCGGCGTCCGGAAACGGCACAAGGGTATGCGTCCAGGTTTTTGCATCGTAGACAGCGATGTCGCGCAGACCCCGGCAGCGCTGTTGCACGACGACGACATCGCGGAAGCCATCGACGCTCTCGATCAGCACGTCGGGGCTGGTTGGGATCAGTTCCTGCCACTGCGGAGCCGCCGCCGAGTCGATCGGCGCCGCCAGGTCGATCGG
>CAYZRP010000121.1:9389-22280 GCA_964480865.1 uncultured Anaerolineales bacterium
GTCGATCGGCGCCGCCAGGTCGATCGGGGCTGTCAGCACACGGAAGTTTGTCGCGCTATCGTTGGTGAGCAGCAAGAAGCGATCGCCCTGATGCTCGAGCGCCACCTCGACGCCCGGCCGGCGCGGCACGACCACGACCGGTTCGAGCGCCGGTCGATCGGCCGGGATCACGCGAACTTCGCCGGTGGTCCCGCTGTAGGATGTGATGAACAGATACTCGCTGCTCCGTGTCCGGCGCACATAGACGAAGAACATCGGGTCGGCTTCGTCATGCACCAGCACATCCTCGGCAGTGTCGGTGTCGAGCGTGTGCCGATAGGTTCGGTACGGGCGGTGCGCCTCGTCCAGCACTGTGTAGAACAACGTCCGGTTATCGGCGGCCCACTCGAAGCCATAGTAGACGCCGTCGATGCGATCGGCGATGGGCAGGCCGGAGCGTAGATCGAGGATGATCATCGAGTAGGCTTCGTCGCCGGCGAAGTCAATCAGGTAGGCGAAGAAGCGTTCATCATCGCTGACGCGCCAGCCGCCCAACCGGCAGAACGAACGGCCCCTGGCCTGCTCGTTGAGGTCGATCAACAGCTGCGGGGCGGCCGTCGGGTCGTTGACCGGCCGGCGGTAGATCGCGGCGTATTCCTGCCCGGCTTCCGTGCGTGCGAAGTACAGGTGCTCACCGTGCCGTTCCGGCACCGTTTCGTCTTCCTCCTGGATCCGCCCGCGCATCTCGGCCAGCAGGCGTTCCTGCAGGGCCTGTGTCCCGGCCATCTGAGCTGCGGCGAACTGGTTCTCGGCGTTCAGGTACTCGAGGACGGCGGGATCGGTGCGATCGCGCAGCCAGAAATAATCATCGACCCGGCTTTGACCATGCTGTGTGATCGGGTGTGGCCGCGCGGCGGCCAGGGGCGGCGTGACGGAGGTCAAGGCAGGCTCCTTCTCTCGCAACGTATAATTCAACCACTCGCCGCTGGGGCGAGCCGGGCGAGAAAACGCGGAACGCAGATTCTAGCACATGAGTTCTTCAGAAATGCCGTCTGAACCGTTGGGTGGCGCGCCCGAGGTCCCTCATCCGCTCGCCAATGAGCACGTCTGGTCGTTTCGCGGGTACAGCCTGCGACCCTCCGAGTTCACAAGCGCGCTGACCGCGTATTACCACGCCGAGATCGACCGCAGCAACACCTGGCGCCAGCGGTTGGACGCCACCACCAACTGGGCCGTCATCACCACGGGGGCGTCGCTGGCGTTCGCCTTCGCCAGCAGTACCAACCATCATGGCCTGATCATCCTGGCCACCTGCCTGGTCACGTTCTTTGCCTGGATCGAAGCCCGCCGCTACCGCTATTACGAGCTCTGGAGCTATCGCGCGCGCCTGATGGAAACCGACTTCTTCGCCGCGATGCTGGTGCCGCCCTTCAGCCCGCACCCCGAGTGGGCCGAGAGCCTGGCCGAGTCCCTGCTACAGCCGCAATTCCCGATCAGCATGTGGGAGGCCTTCGGGCGGCGCTTCCGGCGCAACTACCAGTGGCTGTTCGTGATCCTCGGCGTCGCCTGGATCGCCGAGATCTACCTGCAGCCGACGACGGTCACGGTCTGGCAGGAGTTCATCTCTCGCGCCGCCATCGGCGGCATTCGCGGCGAGGTCGTGCTTACGCTGGGTCTTGTCTACAACGGTGTGCTCTTCGCCATTGGCCTCGCGACGGCCCGGCTCACACATGCCTCGGGCGAGGTGTTGCCCAAGTTTGGGCAGACCGCCGAGCGGTCGGGTGCCCGACCGCGCGCCTTCCAGGCTCGTCGTCGCCAGCAGGTGCTGGCCTTCCTGGTCACCGGACGGCCCAAAGACGTCGCGGCCCGAATCATGAAGGAAATGCGCCGCGGCGTGACGGCCCTGCACGGCGAGGGCATGTACACCCAGACCGACCGCGAAGTTTTGTTCGTGGCCCTGACCGTAACCGAGACCGCGATGCTCAAGACACTGGTGCAAGTTGAGGATCCGAACGCGTTTGTGGTGATGGTCCCGGTCAGCGAGGTTCTTGGACGAGGATTCACCCCCTTGACGGTACAATAAGCCTAGCCCACGAGGAGGCAGCCATGTTTGTAGATCTGCTCATCGATGAAGGTCTGGATCTGTTGCGGGCGTTGCTCTACCGCTACATCGGTCGGGAGGAACCCAAACGCAAAGGCCGGCGCGGCCTGGCGCGACGTCTTGTGCGCCGGCGCCAGATGGATGTCGAGCCCGTCGCCGAATCGAGCGAAGAGGCCGTGCTCGAGGTCGTCAAGCCGCGCCGCGGCTCGGCGTTGCCCTGGCTGATCATCGGCGCCGTTGGCGTCGCGGCCGGCATCATCGTCTGGCAGCGCATGAACGCTAACGCCGAAGCGCCACTGATCGAGTAGTCCCCGCCCGCGCCCGATCCAAAGCGCCCCAGGGTCGACTGCAAGCATGGCAGTCGACCCTGGGGCGCTTTGTGTCTCGATGATCGGAGAGTCGTCAGCGCACGGGTTCGGTGGCGGCCCACGAGAGAATGACCGTCGCGATGTTGCTCATCACCACCGGAAGGTTCCGGCGAAAATCCTGCGCGGCTGTTCCATCGGCCCGGTCTGACACACCCCGGACTTCAAGATACGGCTTGCCGCTGAACTGACAGGCGCGCGCGCCGCCCGCGCCTTCCCAGGCCACAACCAGCGCGCCCGTTCGCTGTCCGATGGCCTCGCGCCTTTCGGGTGACACCACGTCCTCGTCGCCACTGGCCACAGCGCCAAAGTGAACGGCAACACCGTTAACGCGTGGCAACGACTGCCGACAATGCTCGACGATCGCCGCAGCGCCATCAAAGCGTGGCAGCATGGGCTTGACGAAGTGATTGCGGATGTCGTGCTCCACGGTCTCGGTGGCGATGACGACGTCACCGACGTTGAGCGCGTCGACCAGCGCCCCGGCTGCCCCCGCGCAGATCACCCAATCGCTATCAAGGGCGTCGATCAGGTGCTGGGTCTGAACCGCGAACTGCGTCTTCCCGAGGCCGCCATGAGCCACGGCCAGGCCGAGGGTCGGATACACCTTGATCGATAGGCGACCGGCGACACGGGGCTCGGCCTGATGCCCGAGTTCCTGACAGGCCTGCAGAAAGTAGTCGAGTTCAAGTTGCGTGGGGATGACGACAAGGATTCTCATGGGCGTTACCGCAGTGCGATCGGACTAACACAGATTGCGTGGAATCAGTTCCTGCCACTCGCGCTCAAAGAAGCGTCGCTCATCGAGGTCGACCTCGAGCCGCAACGACGCCGTCAGCGAGTCGTGGTCGCTCTCGATGGTGCCGGTGGATCGGACGGCGATCCTGCGCCCGTCCTGTTCGAGCACGTAATCGACGCGGTTGAACAGAGTTGTGTGCGCCGGATCCTGGGGGCGCGCGGTCAGGCGGATGTCTTCCGACGCGGCCAGGCGGGTGCCATCCGGCAGCCGCTGGTCGTCACCGCCGAAGATGGTGACAGTATGCGTGCCGGCAAGGACGTCGTCGGTGAGAGTCCACACCGGCTTCTGCTCGATGTACTCGCCCAACCAGGTCACAGCGGGTGGAGTGGATTTCAGTGCCCGATCGAGTTCACGCGCGACTGGCGCCAGCGGCAGTCGAACGCAGGCCGCTGGCTCACCGCCCGAGACGAGGGTCAGGCCGCCGGCATCGGGCGCTGGCCAGATCAGGGGCCAGTGCGCGGTGCCGATTGTCAGCCGCAGTCGCTCGCCCGCCGCGACGCGGTAACCCGTTGCTTTCAACTCGAGCCTGATCTGATACGACCGGCCCGGCTCCAGCGCTTCAGGCTGCTCGTGCGAATCCCGGTGTGTGAGATTGAGCGCGCCCCAACTGATCAGGCATGGGACGCCCTTCGCATCCAGCGCACTCAACCGCGCGACAAGGTGCGCCGACGACATGTCGCTCTGGACGGTCAACTCGATCGCGGGCATGCCGAGGATCTCGAGCGGCTCCGCGAGGGGCGCGCTGGTGTAGGTGAGCGCTGTCGCGTCGTCGATCCTCAGGTCACGCCATAACCCGTTGGGTGCGGCGCCCGCCCCAGACGCCAGGGGTCCCTGCATGCCCCAGGTCGGTTGATGCGCGATGCTGCGCGGGGCTGCTACTGGCGGCGGCGCGTCGACAAGGTCAGCCTCGCTCAGCCACACGGTTCGTTGCGGCGCGGCCACCAGATCCTGACGAGCGAAGCCCAGCCAGCGTCCGGGCCAGGTAGCCGGGAAGGGCTCCGGCGGCGCGTGCTCACGCACGAACGCGATCAGGTCCGGTTCGGTGCTCAGGCCGACGTCATCGCCGCGCAGCCAGGTGCCGAAGAAGCGCAAGAGTTCGTCGAGGTAGTCGACGTTCGGCCCGGGGTTGGCCGAGTCAGGCAGGAGATGTCCCCAATTGCCGATCAGGGTCCGGCTCGGAACTGGGCAGCGCAGATGCATGCGCCACGCCGCGTTCGTATAGCCGTCCATCCATCCGGCGATGTTGTAGATCGGGCACCTGATCCGGCCGTAATCCGGCGCGAGCGATCCCTGCCGGTAATATGGACCATCCGTCTGCTGGCGCAGCCAGATCAACAGCCAGGGCGGCGTCTGCTCGAGGCGTTGGCGCCAGGCTGTCTCCCAGCCGGCGCCGCTGTATGCGGGCCGCGCGGGCAGGGCGTTCATGCCGATCTGGCTGACGGCATACTGGGCGACGTCGCTGGCGGTCAGGCAACCGCCGAAGTAGTGCACGTCGTCGGTGTAGCGATCGTCGGTGGCGTACATCGGCGCGATGGCCTTGAGCGCCGGCGGCTGCTCGGCCGCGACCTGGATCGACGTGAAGCCGCCATAGCTGATGCCCCACATCCCGACCGCGCCGTTGCACCACGGCTGGGCGGCCAGCCAGGCCACCAATTCGACCCCGTCCAACGTCTCGTCGCGCGAATACTCGTCGAGCGCCACGCCCTCGCTGCTGCCGGTGCCGCGCACATCCACGCGACAGCCTGCGAAGCCGCGCTCGGCGAAGTAGCGCATGCGCGCCTGATCGCTGGCCCAGCGCCAGTCGTCCTTGCGATACGGGATCAACTCCAGGATCACGGGCACACGCCTGTCCGGCCCCGCCTCCGCCGGGAGCCACACATGCGCCGACAGCGTGATCCCATCGCGCATCACGATGCGCACGTTCTCCAGGACTCGAACCGTATCAGACATGGAAAGCTCCAATCGACCGCAGACCGCAGACCGCGGACGGCAGCAGGCGGTGGAATATCAGGCGAATGACAAACGATGAAAGTCAATGGTTGACAACGGCCGGCGCCGACTTATCCTTCATCCGCTCCACGCTCCACGCTCCACGCTCCACGCTCCACGGGCTTGACGCCACGGCCAGGAAGTCTATACTTCTGCCGACTTTATCCCAGGAAGCCCGGACCTCGCAAGACGCGACCGTGGGGGTGACTTTCGTGGAGCGTCGACAGTTCAAGTACATCGTCCTAGGTCTGGGGGCCATCGGCAGCGCCGCGACCTGGGCGCTCGCGCGCCGTTTCGGCAACGACGTCCTCGGCCTCGAGCAGTTCGAGCTCGGCCATGCCCGCGGCGGATCTCACGATCATAGCCGCATCATCCGCCTGTCGTACAACACGCCGGACTACGTCAGGCTCGCTCGTGGCGCTTACGAGTCCTGGGCGCGCCTCGAGGCCGAGAGCGACATGCGACTCGTCCATCGAGTCGGCGGCCTCGATTTCTTTCCCGAGGACGGCGCGATTCCACTGAGCGACTACGCTGACAGCATGGCGGCCGCCGGCGTGCCGTTCGAGCGACTGACCGCCGAAGAAACGCGACGACGGTGGCCGCAGTTCCGGCTTGACGATTCGGTCCAGGTCCTGCATCAGCCCGACGGCGGATTTGTGTCGGCCAGCGCCGCATTGGGCGCCCTGCGCCGCTCGGCCCGCGCGCATGGCGCCCGGCTGCTCGAGCACACTGCCGTGCAGTCTGTGCGCGAGGTCGATGGCACCATTGAGGTGGTGACGTCGCAGGGCGTGTTCGAGGCCCAGACGCTGATCCTGGCGACAGGCGCGTGGACCAACGAGATCCTGGCGCAGATCGGCAAACAACTGCCGCTCACAGTCACGCAGGAACAGGTCACGTACTTCGCCGCCGAGCACCTCTCGCAGTTCATGCCGGGGCGCTTCCCGGCCTGGATCTGGCTCGATGACCCGTGCTTCTACGGCGTTCCGGTGCATGGCGCGCCCGGCGTCAAGGTCGGCCAGGACGTCGGTGGGCGCGAGGTGACGCCGTGGACGCGGACCTTCGAGCCCGATCTGGGCACGCTGCGCCGCGTCATGTTGTTCGTAGAGAAGGTCTTGCCTGAGCTCGGCCAACACCTATACTCGAAGCCGTGCCTCTACACCATGACGCCTGACCGCGACTTCGTCATCGATCGCGTCCCCGAACATCCAAACATCGTCGTGGCGGCCGATGCCGCGCATGGTTTCAAGTTCGCGGCGGTCATCGGCGATATCATTGCTGATCTGGCGAGCGACACGACGCCGGGTTTCGATTTGACGCCGTTCGCGTTCGACAGATCGGTGCTCCGCGAGCCGGATCCCGTTCGCCGGTTTCTGACCTGAACGCACACAAGAGGAGCTCGACGTGATTCGCCTGGCGCTGCTACAGACACGTTGGTTGGGCGACGTCGATGCGATGCGCCGTCAGTATCTGTCGATGGCGGCCAATGCTGCAGCCGCTGGCGCGAGCATCATCGGGTTGCCTGAGTTCTCGCTCAACCCCTACTTCGCCGTCACCCGCGACCCCGTTGGCTTCGATTGGGCAGAGCCGCTCCCCGGTGGCGCATCCGAGCGGTTCTTCGCCGGTCTCTCGCGCGACCTGAACGTGGTCGTCCTCGGTAGCCTCTACGAACGGACGGCGGACGGGCACTACTACGACACAGCGACAGTTCATGAGCGAGGCGCCCTGGTCGGCGTCACGCGCAAGGTTCACATTCCGTCGGGCGACGGCTATCACGAGACGGCCTTCTTCGGCGGCGCGGATGAGTACCCGATCCACACGGCCGGGGGCCTGCGGATCGCGGCGCCGACCTGCTACGACCAGTGGTTCCCGGAGTTGGCCCGCATCGTGACGCTGAAGGGCGCTCAGTTGATCTTCTATCCCACGGCGATCGGGTCCGAGCCCAACGACCCGGCCATGGACTCGCGCGACGCGTGGCAACGCGTCATGCAGGGCCATGCCGTCGCCAATGGCGTGTTTGTCGCCGCCTGCAACCGGGTCGGCAGCGAGGGCAGCAACACGTTCTACGGCAGCAGCTTCGTCTGCGATCCCTCCGGCGCGATCCTGGCTCAGGCGGGCCGCGAGAGCGTCGAAATCATCCTGGCCGACCTGGATCTCGACGTGCAGCGCAAGTGGCGCGAATTCTTCCCGCTGCTGCACCAGCGCCGGCCGGGCATCTACGCGGATCTGTTGCAGCCCTGGTCAGCTGACGACAAGCCAGCCTGGCTGATCGAAGCCCAACGCAATCGCTGGCAGCCGCCGGATCCGGCTCGTTGACTCGTCAGCGCAGATCGCGCGTGCTGTCTGGATACAACAGGATCGACTCGATGGCGTAAGCGCACATCCACGCGCTGCTGACGAACTTCAGGAACGTTGCGCCTCCTTCTGGCTCGCGCACCCACTCGAACAACTCGTAGACCACGTAACCTGTCAGACCCAACGCCAGCAACAGCAGCACGAACGGGCTTCGTGCCCAGGTGCTCGACCAATACACAAGGCGTCGGCCCTCGGGGCCCGTCTGGCGGGCCCCGCTGGCCAACGGCACGATCAAGCCCAGCACTCCCAACTGCAGAAAGAAAACCCAGGCCGGCAGCGGCATTCCGTTCGCGACCGCGAGATGAACGCCCGAGCTGGCCAGCAAACCGAACAGCGCGATGAAGGAAAAGAATCTCATAGGGAAGACCGCCGACGGTGGACCGTAGACCGCAGAATGTGATCGTCATTGTGACGTCGCGATGGGCTTCATGACGCGCAGAGCTCACGGTTTGATCCGCAGCGACGACGACCAAAGCTATGAATTCGCTGAGGATGCGGTTGAAGGCGGCGCCCAGTACATCTGGGCGCCGCCTTCGTCATTCGTCGGGTCACTTCAGCTCGGGCTCGGCCTGCACCTCTCCATCGAGCTTGCGCGTCAGCTGGTCGCGCAGCATCATGCCGATCAGGGCGTCCGTAATCCCGCCGCCAGCGCTGTTGCCCTGGCCGACAAGGATCTCGGGGATGATGCGCACACGCTGGTCACCCACGATCTGCATCAGCTGGATCGCTGTGTAGCCCTGCGTGCCGAGCGCCTCGACACCGGCCTGGTAAGCCGCCGCGCGGGCCGCGCCGATCGCGCGGACACCGTCGGCTTCGCCTTGAGCCTTGAGGCGGATCGACTCGCTCTCGCCTTGCGCGCGCAGCTTGATCGACTCGCTTTCGCCTGTGGCGCGTTTGATGGTCGCGTTCGATTGCAACTCCGAGATGTTCACGCTCTGCTCAGCCTGCACAACCTCCTTCTGAATGTCGGCCTTGGCCGTTTCACGCACCAGCTGCTGGCGCTGCGTCTGCGCTTCCTGCTGCAACACGTAGGTCTTCTTCTGTTCCTCCGCGATCTTGCGATCGGTCAGGGTCGTCATCAGCTCGGCTGGCGGGTTGATGTCGCCGATGAGGGTGTCGATCGCCTGCACGTCGTATGCGCCCAGGGCGCGGCGGATGTGCTCGGCGGCTTCGTGCTGTCGCTCGCTACGGGCCGACAGGAAGTCGAGCACCGTGTACTCCTGGGCCGAGTTGCGGAAGTAGTTGCCCACAATCGGCTGGAGCACGTGGTCGACAAGGTTCTGCATCGAGCCCACACGTGAGATCACCTTCGGCGCATCCAGCGCGCCGACGTGGATGATCTGCGCGACATCCAGGTTGAAGCTGAAGCCGTCCATCGAGCGCACCGTGATCGAGGAGAGCCGCGAGTCATAGTTGTGCGACTCGGTGCGGTTTGCCCAGTTGAGCACGATATTGGTCGTCGGCACCAGCTCGACCTTCATGATCCGCAGGTTGAGCGGATGCTTGCCGGGGTAGAGCGGTTTGACCCACACACCCTTGTGGCCCTGGTTGACCAGGTCGCCGTGCTTGAACTCCAGCCCGCTGACGTCTTCATGCGGCTTGCCCACGAACGAGATCACCACACCGACATAGCCGATTGGGATCTCGGTCATCGGCGTCTGCTCGACCTGCACAAACCACGGGTTCAGGTTCCAGGCGCCCGAGAGCAGCACCTGCTCCTGTAGACCACGTCGGCCGCCCTGATCCAGAAAACGCTGAGAGTCCTGGAAGTTCTCGTGCTCAGGCACGATGGCGCCGGCGATTTCGCCTTCGTCGATCGGCTGGCCGTCGAGCGTCGTCACGATGCCGACGCGATCCGGCTCGATCTTCGACACATGCAGCTGGCCGGGCGTCAGGCCGTGTTTCTCGGCCGTCGAGCGCGTGATCACCGTGAACAGCGCTGTGTTGATCCGATACGTGCCGGCCGTCAGGATCCCGAGCTGGCGACCTTTCTCGCCGCCGTTGGTCAGGAACTTGCGCGCGTTCTGGAAGTTGTCGCAATCGACCACACGGCCCAGGATGCGCTCAGGCGCCATCGGCGAGCCGTCGCTGGCGACCACCAGCGCGATCTCGCCCTGCGGCACCTGGATCACGGGCGCCTTGATGACCTGAAAGAACACCGGCCAATACCAGAAGTGCCAGCCAGGGGCGAGCGTGTCGGCTTGATAGCCGGCCTCGCCGTTCAGGGCGATGAGTTGACCCGGCTTGAGCGAGCGGCCGCCGAGTTTCCTGACGACGATGCCGACCTGCTGCTCGCCGATGACGACAAGGCCGAGCAAGCCGGTGCTCAAGGCGATCGCCAGCAGCAGCGCGACCACCAGGCCGATTAAAGTCGTCCAGATGATGATGTCCATACGGAACTCCCCTCGAGCGCGCTGGCCGAAGCCTATCCCCGGTCAGGCGACTCACAATCGCCCACGCTACTCTCACATCTCCCTGACAGCATGAACTTCATGGGATATCCAGCGGATATCGAGTTGTCGTTTCTGACAGCCGTCTGACGTTCGTTCGTGATGAGCGTTACAATCCAGGGGCTTTCGCCGCCCGACATGGGGTCGATGGTGGCGGGCTCGATGGGGTGATGTGGCGCAAACTCGCACTTGTGGCGGCCGGGATCCTGGCCGGGCCGTTGCTGGCCATCTATGCCTTTGTCTTCTTTGAGCCCGTACAGGTCCTGCCGAAGTTGGGACCCGCGCCGGGATTTCAGCTCGTCGATCAGGACGGCCAGCGATTCGCGAGCGAAAGCCTGCGCGGTAGCTTGACGCTTTATACATTCGGCTACAGCGACTGCGCCGGATCCTGCGCCGAGGCCCAGCAGCGCCTGCGCGTCGTGCAGACCGAGATCGAGCGGGAGAGCCTCGGGTTGCCCGTGCGTCTGGTGACGGTGTCGATCGACACCGGGCGCGACACGCCTGAGCGGCTCAAGCAGTGGGCCGGCGATGTCGGGGCGGATACGGGCAACTGGGCGTTTCTGACGGGCGACCCGCAGAGCATCCGGCGGCTCGTCTCAGTCGGCTATGACACGTTTTACACGCGCGCCAACGACGGCACCTGGTCGATGGATACCCGGATGGTATTGGTGGACGGGTGGGGCGTGATCCGCGCCCATTACGGCACCCAGACCTATCTGCCGTCGGCCGAGCGGTTGGTGAGTGACCTGAAGCTCGTCGCAGAGGAAGCATTGGCGATGGACGGGCCAGGGCGGATCGCCTACGACGCGGCCCAGCTGTTTGGCTGCTATCCCTGATCGGCCACCGACGGGTATCATCAGGATCATGATCAAACGTATTGCACTATTCGTCGTTGGTACACTGATCGGCCTTGCTCTGCTGTTTGGCGGTGTGTGGCTCTACCGCACATATGTGGCGCCGCCGCCGTTGCGAGGCGTCGCGATCGAGTCGCCGCGACCGGCTTACGACTTCGAGTTGAAGAGCGGCGACGACCAGCCCGTTCGGTTGAGCCAGTTCCGCGGCAAGGTCGTGGCGCTCTACTTCGGGTACACGTTCTGCCCGGATGTTTGCCCCAAGACCCTGGCCGACCTGTCGCTGGCCATTGACCAGCTCGGCACCGACGCTGCGGGAGTGCAGGTGTTGTTCGTGTCAGTCGATCCTGAACGCGATACGCCGGTGCGCACCGACCAGTACGCCAAAGGTTTCAACCCAACGTTCGTCGGCATGACCGGCAGCCCGGACGACATCGCTCGGGTGGCGGGCGCGTATGGCGTGTTCTATCAGCGCCAGGAGGCGCCGAACTCAAGCGCCGGATACCTTGTCGACCACTCAGCCACAGTGCTGATCATCGATCGCCAGGGGCAGCTCCGCACGATCTGGCCGTTCGACTTTCCGCGTGATGATATGGTGAACGACCTGCGCGCCTTGCTCAGTCAGTGAGGCGACGGTCTCTCGCGAGGTGTGGCTATGCAACCTGTTGGACTGCGTTTGGTTCCTCAACACCATGCTCGTGTGTGGGGCGGTCAGCGATTGCAGGCTGCGGCCCAACCGATCGGCGAGGCCTGGATCGTGTTCGAAGACGACCTCGTGGCCGCTGGGCCTAACGCCGGCCGGTCGCTCGGAGCGATCGCGGCCGCTGAAGGCGAGGCATTCCTTGGACGTCGTCCCCTGCGCCGAACGGGTCTGCGCGTGCCGTTGCTGATCAAGCTCCTCGATTGTCGCGACTGGCTGTCCGTTCAGGTCCACCCGAACGACGCCCAGGCGATCGAGCTTGAGGGCGCCGGGCAGTTTGGCAAGACCGAGGCCTGGCACATCCTCGAGGCGGAGCCGAACGCCGAGATCATCGTGGGCATGCGCCCCGGCGTGTCAGCCGAGCAGTTGGCGACGGCCGTCCGTGGCGCCGCCGACGGTTCTCTGCCGGGGCGCCAGGGCCTCGTCCCGTTGATGCAACAGGTGCCGGCCCGGGCCGGCGACACCTTTTTCATCCGGGCCGGGACCCTCCATGCGCTTGGGCCAGGCCTGCTGCTCTACGAGGTGCAGCAGACGTCGGACATCACCTATCGCGTCTGGGATTGGGATCGGCCGGCGAAGGCCGGTCGGGAACTACACGTCGAGAAGTCACTGGCCGTGATCGACAACGCGCTGACCGGGCGCGCCGAACCGGTGAGGGCCGAGCGTTCAGCGGGTGTGCGCACCGTGACTCAGTGTGAGTACTTCGAACTGCAACGGCTCGAGCCAGGTGGGCAGGCCGTGACGCTCGACACCGAAGGCGAATCGTTTCAGGCGCTGACCTGCATCCACGACAAAGTTCAGGTGGCCGGTACGGGCTGGGACCTGGAGCTCGGCGCACTCGAGACGGCCGTGATCCCGGCCAATGCGGGCTCGTTCACCGTTTCGGGCGCAGGGAAGGCCTTGCGGGCATTCGTGCCCTGAAGAAACAACCGACGAATAACAAACGCCGAGGGGCGAGGGGTGGACCGCCGGTGAACCCACGCCCCGCGGCCGTTAGGGGTGAGGGCCAAGCCAGGTCGTGGGGCCCCCCCCAGGCGTCAGATTGCGCCGAGGCCCTTCGAAACGTGTCGCCCAATGCGCCAGCCCTGTGCATCGTGTGTCTTCCATGCGCGGCCTCGCGTGCAGCGTGTCACCCAGCGCGTTCGACCGGCGCATCGCGTGTCAACCAGAGCGCCTGGCCTCGCGTGTTGCGTGTCTTCCAGGCGTGGACCCGCGTGCAGCGTGTCACCCAGCGCGTCCGGCCTGCGCGTCGCGTGTCATCCAGAGCGCCCGACCTCCTCGCGTGGCGTGTCATCCAGAGCGCCC
>CAYZRP010000122.1:0-22244 GCA_964480865.1 uncultured Anaerolineales bacterium
TCGCCAGCGGGCCGTTGCGCTGCATCTGCAGCGCGACGAGGCCGAGCAGGCCGATCACGACGACGAAGACCACGACCTGCCAGGGTTTGATCTTGCGACCCGGGGCGGGCGCGGCCGGAGTGGCCGTTGTTTCAGTCATTAGCGTCTCCGTTCAAGCTCTTGTTCGAGGCGCGCGACATAGGGATCCGTCTCGCCGGCCGACTCAGAAGGGGCAGTGGCCGTTACAGCCTCAACCCTGGGCGAGCCGCGCAGGAAACGCCAGAGCACAAAGGCCCCGACCAGCACCGCAACCGGCGGGATGATCCACACCAGCACGCTGAAGCCGTCGGTCTTGGGTTGCGCCAGCACGCGCTCACCGTACTGCGCGGCGAAGTAATCCTTGATCTGCTGCTCGTTCCAGCCGGCCTCGAGCTTCTCGCGGATCGTCGCACGCCATTGCGTGCAGGCCTGGGTCGGGCAGACGTCGAGCGGGATGTTCTCGCAGACCGGGCAGTAGAGTTGCTTGGCGACCTGATTGACGTCGTCGTCGGTCACCGGGCCGCCATCCTGCGCGAACGCGACCCTCACGACCACAAGCACGGCCGCCAGGACAAACAGGCCGATCAGCAACTTCTTCATCGCACGCCTCCTACGCCTTCACCGGCGCGGCCGCCATGGCCGTGCGGCGCCGCTCCTGAGCCTCAGGCCAGGCCGCCACGAGCGTGCCGAGGATGAAGATCAGGCCGCCCGCCCAGATCCAGTTCACGAGCGGGTTCAGGTAAACCTTGAACGTCGCGCCACTGGCGCCGATGTCTTCCCAGTCGACCAGCAACACGTAGAAGTCATCTTCGATCGAGCTGCGCACGCCCGGGATGGTCATGGGCTGCTGGCTGTCGAAGTAGAAGTCGCGGCGCGGATAGAGCTGCCCGAGCAACTGGCCGTCGCGGTAGACGCTCACTGTGGCGCGATCCACCTGGCGGTTGTCTTCCATCATGAACTCGTCGAGCTGGTCGTAGATCATGACGTAGCGGCCGAGCGTCATCTGCTCGCCGGGCGTCAGGCGCCCCTGGGTCTCCTCCTGGAAGAAGTTCGTGCCGATCACGCCGATAGTGATGAGCACGACGCCCAGGTGGATGGTGTAGCCGCCGTAGCGCCGGCGGTTGCGCGCCATCAACGTGCTCAGCGCGGTCCAGGCGTTCTCGCGGTTGGTGCGCATGCGCGCGACGGTGCCGCGATAGAACTCGAGCAACGTCGTGCCGGTGACGAAGGCCGTGATCCAGAAGCCGAACAGCGCGCCCGGGTTCGTGATGCCCAGGACGACCAACGCGATGACCACGACCAGCGAGATCGCGAACGGCACCATCATCAGGCGGCCGAGCTGCCGGGCTGCGGCCTTGCGCCAGGCCATCAGCGGCGCGATGCCCATGAGAAGGACGAGCGCCGCGAACTGCGGGCCGGTCACCTGGTTGTAGAACGGCGGGCCGACCGTGATCTTCTCGCCTGTGACGATCTCGGAGATCATGGGGAAGATCGTGCCCCAGAAGACCGAGGCCGTGATGCCCATGAAGAGCAGGTTGTTGAGCAGGAAGGCGCCCTCGCGCGAGAACGGCTCTTCCATCGGAGCATCGTCACGCAGGTGATCCCACTCGCGGAAGAGCAGGATCATCGAAACCACGAAGGTGACGCCGATGAAGGTGAAGAACGCCGGGCCGATCGCGCTCTGGGCGAAGGCGTGCACCGACGAGAGGACACCCGAGCGGGTCAGGAAGGTGCCGAAGATCACCAGCGCGTAGGTCACGATGATCAGCACCATGTTCCACTTCTTGAGCATGCCCCGCTTTTCCTGGATCATGACTGAGTGCAGGAAGGCGGTGCCGGTCAGCCAGGGCAGGAAGGCCGCGTTCTCGACCGGATCCCAGCCCCAGTAGCCGCCCCAGCCCAGCACGTCGTAGGCCCAGCGGCCGCCAAGGATCAGGCCGAGCGACAGGAACAGCCAGCCGACCAGCGTCCAGCGCCGGGTCGTCTGGATCCACTGCGCATCCGTGCGTCGGTTCCAGAGCGCGGCCATCGCGAAGGCATAGGGCACAACGAAGCTGACGAAGCCGAGGTACAGCATCGGCGGGTGGATGATCATGCCCGGGTGGCGCAGCAGCGGGTTCAGGCCGCGGCCGTCCTGGGCCGTGAACGAGATCGTGCCGGCCGGCTGAACCATGGCCTGCACGATCTCGCCCGTGGTCGTCTGCCACATGAAGGCGAAGGGGTTCTCGACGAAGACCGTCAGGCCGACGAAGAACGCCAGGGTGACCATCGAGGCCACGATCACGGCCGGCATCATGTCGCGATCCTTGTCCCAGCTGCGCAGCATGGCGGCGCCGGTGAAGGTCGACATGAGCCAGGCCCAGAAGAGCAGGCTGCCGGCCTGACCGCCCCAGAGCGCCGTCACGCGCAGGTAGGTCGGCATCGCGCGGCTGGTCACCTCGGCCACGTAGCCGACCTCGAAGTGCTCGGTGACGAGCAGCAGGATCAGACACAACGACGACAGGGTCAACAGTGGCCAGGTGAGGAACGCAGCGCGGCGTGCGCTCTCGAGCATGGCGGCATCGGGCTTGCGGATGTGGGCGACGGCCGTGCCGGCGGCGTACAGGCCGCAGGCCATCGACAAAACCAGGCTGAGGTAACCCAGGAGGGCGAGCATGTTACTTCGTCCCCTCGGCCTGGGCGGGCACCGACTCCTCGTAGCGCGTCGGGCACTTCAGCAGGAGTTCCTCAGCGTAGAACATCCCGTCTTCGCCGAGCGTACCCGTGACGATGGCCTGGGCTTCGTTCTTGAGCAGATCGGGCAGGGGCTGGTTGTGCACGACGACCGTGATCCGGTTGGCATTCGTGTTGAGCACAGCATTGTGCAGCACAGCTGCCAGGCCGCCGTTGGCGTTGATGACGTTGTCGTCCACTGGGACGTGAGCCATTTGGAACGTGATCGTCAGGGTCTCGGGATCGTACGTGATCGTCTCGCCGATGACGGCGCCCGACGCGCGCAGGTTCTTGCCGGCGAGGGCTGAGCCCTTGGCCGTGATTTCATCGACCGAGTAGAAGTACTGGGCCGTGCTGGTGAGCGTGTTAGCGATCAGGAACACGATCGCGGCAACAATGGCGACGCCGCCGAGGATGAATTTCATGCGTCCGTTTGAACGCGTGGCGGCCAGTGGACGTGGGGCGGTCACGGTTTGGGTCATGGTCTCTTCCTTTGTCTCCTCAATCGCGGTTCTACCACTAGGACGTCTTGACCGGCGCGCCGCAGCGTCGACAAAAACGATCGTCGCCGGCGACCGGCTCTCCACACTGCGTGCAGAACTGACGCGGAGCACCCGTTGCCTCGCTGCGAGGCGCGGGCCCAACCGCCGTGGGACGGGTTGTCTCGACCGTCGCACGGCCGGCGCGGCGGGTGCGACGATGCGAACTCCGAGGCTCTTCAATCTCCTGACGGCCGCGCAACCAGACGATCGCGATCAGGAGGATGGCCACGAGGGCCACGGCCGCGCTGGCCAACCAGGGCGTGTAATCCGGGGCGGGCGCCGTGGTTGACACGACCTCGACCGTGGGTTGCGCATTCGAGCCGGTCGACCCTGTGTCGATCTGATCGACCGTCAGTGCCGAGCCGGATTTAGTGTAGCTAAACGACGTCGAAATCGTATCGCCAGCCGCAACGGCACCCAGGTTCTGTCCATAATAACTTAAGCCGAATTCGCCGGGAGCGGGCGATCCAAACTCTGGGCCTAGCTTAAGGTCTGTCGCGCCGGCCGGTAACTGGACCCTCAAGGCCACAGCGCCGGCCGAAAAGGGCGTCTGCCAGGAGTACGCGTAGGCTCTGACGTCACCGTCGCGGGTCAGGGCCGGGTCGTAATACTCGACCCGGAAGTTGGGCTGCTGCAGGGTCAGGGTTACGGCGAAGGCCTGGCCGGCGGGCGCCGTCGTGTACTGAGCGTTGACCAACGAGCCGTCGGTCGCCTGTTCGGCCACCGCGAACGGTTCAACAGGCAACGTGAACGTCACGGTCGCCGGCAAGGCTGTGTCAGACGACAAAGCGCCATCTACCAGCACCAAAACCCCATCCCTGTCGAATTCCGGCCAGAAGGCGATCTGGAGGGATGCCAGACCTACAGGCGTCTGGGCGCGGGCAATGGGCTGGACGGCCAGAAGGCCAGACAGCAGGACGATGAGGGCAACGGCACGGATGATTGCACGCATAGGGCTTTTTCGAACAGGCTGGAATCCTAGCGGAGCGACAGACATCGGGTTAGTGCAGATTATCCCAGCGTAATTTGACTAATGTCATCGGAAAAGACATCCTGAGGATTACAGAGGTTCCGGCCCCTGACGGCACATGAGGGCTCGCGACGATCGCAAGCCCTCATGTGCAATCACGGGCCGGAACCTCACACTGGATCGAGTTGGCAGTTACTTCTCGGGCAACCCATCGGCGATCCATTGCCGGACCACATCCAGCGCTTCGGGGCTCAACAGACCGAAGTGCTCGCCGGATTGGATCTGGATCAACGTGCTGTTCTCCGGATCGCCGGCCGTCACGACAAAGCCGTTGTCGCTGCCGCGCGTGATGCCTTCGTACGTCACGAGCACGAGGCCATTCGACGGGTCAGTGGTGCCGTGACAAAGACCGCACTCGGCTTCGAACGCCGGCTGTAGCGACTCGTAGGTCGGAACCAGGACGCCGAGATTGACTTCGGGCTCAGGCGGCGGCAGCTGAGCCAGCGCCATCTCGCGCAGACCCGGCGCGTCGAAGCCCGCGAACGTCCAGGCCGAGCCGTGGCAGGCCGAGTTCGAGCAGAACGACGTGTTGCTGGTGCCACCCGGATCGGTCACAGTGTGGCACTTCTGGCAGGTGCGATCGAAGTAATCGCGGTGAGCGGTCATCCAGTTGCTGCTCTGGTGAGTCTCTGGGATGGCGCCGCGGCTGATCTCGATATCGGTGACGAAGTCTTCGCGACCGGCCACCACCGGCACCGAGTGGCACAGATTGCATTCGAGCGGGATCGCCTGCTGTTCGGTGCTCAGGTGCTTGCCATCATGGCAGCGGAAGCAGCCCGCGAAGTTCTCGTGGCCGAGGTTGTTGGGATGTGAATCCCAGTCGACCTTCTGCTCGGGATACACGGACTGCGTGTAGATGTCCTGCAGGGTCTTTACGGCAGCCTGGACAGCTTCCTTGTTGCTCGCGTAATAGTCAGGATGCGCGATGCGGTAGTACTCCTCGATCCCGGCGATGCCATTGAGCGCAAGTTCGGTCGAGTCGTACGACGCGCGCAAGACCTCGACACCCTTCAGACGGATCTCGGGCATGGCGGCATCGAGCGCGCCGCGCTGAAGAGCCGTCTCGACCGACTCCTCAGGCGAGTTGATCAGGTGCGAGATTCGGTTGTGGCAGGTGATGCAGTCCATCTGCTGCAGATCCGCCTCGACGATCGTGCTCGGATCGACGTCCGACTCCATATCCTTGTACTCGGTCACGGTGCCATCGTCGGCCGTGACGCGCACGTACGGGATCTCCTGATCGTGATCATCACTCGCGTAATACTGGACGTCGTTCTCGATATGCCAGTGGATGCCGTTTCCCAGGCCGGCCGCCTTCGAGCCGCCGCCGGTCTTGAGCACCAGGTAGATATCGTAGGGCGTGTTGGCCTGATCGGTGGAATAGTGACGAATGGTGCGCAGGCTGTCGTCCGCGAACTTCTCGGGCGAGTGGCAGCGCTCGCAAATCTCACGCGCCGGGCGCATATCGTGCGCCATGATCGGGTAGGTGTAGGTCGTAAACGCCTGCGCGATCAGGTGGCGGATGTCGCCGGCCTTGCGCAGGAACTGGTTGCCGAAGAACTCGCGCCCGATGTGGCATTCGGTGCACGAGATGCGCGCGTGCGGCGACACCAGATAGGCGTTGAACTCCGGCGGCATCGTGTGGCACTGCGTGCCGCAGAACTGAGGCGAGTTCGTGTAGTCCCACGCGTAAGCGCCACCGACGAACAGGCCGAAGAACAGGAGCACCAGGGTCAGGTACCCCATCCACATCGCTGACCGGCGAGCGCCGGGTGGCGGGAAGAAGAAGTCACGCACCGCCGAACCGATCCGCTTCAGCATAGATACCCCCTCCTTCGATGTCTGTTCGGGCGCGAGGGTCACTCTTCAGGCGCGCCGTTGGCGATCCAAAGCGTAATGCGTGTCAATTCCTCGGGCGACAGAATGCCTGGGTGATCGCCGGTGGTTTGCACCGCGACCATCTGGCTGGCTTCCGGCGACGCGTTGTTGATGATCGAGCCGTGCGCGCCACCATTCTGCAGTTCGGCGTAGGTGGTCAGCGACAGGCCGCCGGCCTCGCCGTGGCAGCTCGTGCACTTGGCCGCGACGAGCGTGCCGATGTAGGCATTCCAGGTCAGGCTGCCGATGGGCGGCGGCGTCGGCGAAGGCGGCAGCGGCGTCGGGGTCTGCGGCAGAAAAGCCTCGACCGTCGGTCGCGCCGGCACCGTCGCGACAGCTGTCTCCTCGAAGGTGATGAACCAGAGGACCCCGGCCAGCAGCATCACGGCGGCAACGCTCGCAACGGGCAGGAACTTGCGTTGCCGTTCCTTCATTGCCGTCGGTTCGACCTGGCGCTCGGCAGTGCCGGCCTTGATCTCGGCAAGTTCGATCGGATGCTCGTGTTGCATCTCCTCTTCGGAGAGCTTGCCCGTCCACATGCTGCGGTTGAAGCGACGGAAGTGCACGCCGTAGAAGTGCCAGATCAAGATCGAGAGGACGGCCAGCAGCGCTTCACCGCCGTGCGCGGCCTTGGCGGCCGGGATGGCCTGGCCGGGCAGGAAGCGCGCGGCTGCAATCGGGTTCCAGAGGATGAAGCCCGTTACGGCCATCACGATCGTGCCCCAGACGAAGGCCCAGTACTCGACCTTCTCTTCGAAGGTATAGCGACCCATCTGCGGCCAGATCTTGCTCAGGCCGATGTTATGGGCGAACACCTGCCAGGCATCGAGCGCATCCTTGATACCTGGCAGCATCGTCATGCGTGTGCGCTTGACGTACAACTTGTAGGCCAGGAGCAGCAGGTGATAGACAGTGGCCAGCAGCAGAATGGTGGCCGAGGCGCGGTGAACGATGCGCACGACCTCGATCCCGCCCATTCCGGCGATCATGGCTTCGGCCCACGGCTCCGTCGCAAACTTTTGCGGGATGCCGGTCACAGACAACACCGTAAACGAGACTAACTGCGTCAGGTGTTCGATCCGCTGCGCGAGCGTGAAGCGCACGTACCCCTTTTGCTTGCTCATGCGTGAGCGCCTCCCTTCACGCGGCGGTAGATCCGCCTGCCTGCGTCGGCGAGGACGAACACGACCATGCCACCCACCACGATCGGGATGAAGTACTTGTAGAAGACGTCAACGAAGTACACCAACGGGTTGTGCTCGGGGCTGGGCACGTAGTGACTCAGCCAGGAGTCGGGGAACGCGGCAGTGGCATCGGGATGGCAACGCTGGCAGGTAGTCAGCAGATTCTGTTTGACTGCCAGACCCTTCTGCGGATCCTTGCTCGAGCTGATGTCATGGATGCCATGGCAGTCGGAGCAGACCGGTTTGTTGGTCTCCTGATCCGGGTGCTCACGCTCGAACAGCGTGACTGTTGTGCCGTGGAAGTCGGCGATGTACGTGTCGAGCACATCCGTGGTCAGGTCGTAGGGCTCCATGCGCGCGGGGTCGGTGTGGCACCTGGCGCAGGTCTGCGGTGAGTTGAGCCTGAACTCCTCTGTCGTCGGATCGGCGACATTGTGCACGCCGTGGCAGTCGATGCAGGTCGGCACGTCGGCGTTGCCGCCGGGCTGATCAGCCGAGCCGAGTAGCGCCGCGCCGTGGACCGACTCCTTGTACTGATCGTAGATGCCGCTGTGGCAGCGGGCGCAGGTCTGCGGAACGGCCAGGCGCGCGTTCGGCCACAACTCCCCGGTAGTCGGGTTGGTCAGTTGTTTCTGATAGTGCGGGTTGTGGCAGTCGCTACACACCGCCGCGTTGCGGTTGCCGTCGTCGAGTGCGGCCTGGTGCACGCTGTCGTGGGTCTTGTCGAAGTTGCTCTCGTGGCACTGCTTGCAGGTCTGATAGCTCTGCAAGGTCACGTCGCGTAGATCTGTTTCGGTGGCCTCTGGATGTGGGTAGGAGCGGATGGTCGTGTGGCATTGCACGCAGGCATAGCCGCCTTCGCCATGAACCGAAGCGTTGTAGCCAGCCGAGTCAATGCTGAGGTATTGCTGCTCGCCACTGGGCAGGTCGCGCACCATGCCCGACTTACCATGGCAGGACAGGCAGTAGTCGTTGCTGACGCCCGGCTCCTGCACGATATCGGCCGATACGTCCGCCGACACCGACGCGGCGATGTCGCCGAGCGGCCTGGCCTGAGCCGGCTGAGCCGGCGTGCCGGCGACCCAGGCCAGCAGGCCGAAGACGGCCACACAGGCGACCACCGCCAGCAGCCAGACTTCTCGTCGATCACGCAGTCGAAGGTGTTTCATGCTCGCTGGTCTCTTCACGGGCGTCACGGAGCGTCGTGGTAGCCCGTCGCCAGATCCGTCATCAGTGCGTCATCGAGCGCGACGCTGGTGCCGGGCGTATGGCAGCTGCGGCAAGAGAAGTCGAGCGCGATCTGCGGCTTGATGCTTCCGTCCGCGTTGAACTGGTTGATCTGAGTCGCGTCGATGGCCACCACATGCGTGCGCATGTCGGCGGTGAGCAGATCGGGGTTCCCCACGGCGACTTCGATCATGCGCGGCATATGGCAACTCTGGCAGGCAAGGCCGAACACCGCGTGGCGATCGACGGCCGCATATTTGGCTTCCTGGAAGTGACACGAGGTGCAGTCGGTCGCTACGGTCGGCTGCGAGGCCTCGCGCAGTTGGACGACGCCGGTATGCGGGTCGTGGCAGGCGACGCAATCCAGGATCTGGTGCTTGCTTTGATAGAGATCACCGCCCGGGTCGTCGTGCTGGATGAAGCCGTCATGGACGTCAAGCGCCGCGTCGGCACCGCGCTCGTGACACTGCGTGCAGGCTTCGGAGTCGCGCTCGATTTTCAGACCAGAGCCATACGGGTTCTTGGCGTGGTTGCTGCCCGGGCCGTGGCACACCTCGCACTGGACGCCGTCTTCGGCCCAGGTGCCTTTCACGCCGGCCTGATCGTTCTGATGACCGGTGGTGCGATAGCCGGTGGTGTGGCAGGCCGCGCAGTCGAACGGCAACTCACTTGTGCCGGACTTATAAGAAGCCCATGTCGCGCTCGTGCGGAGTCTGGCATTCGAAAGGAGGAACTCGTTGAGATAGTTCGCATCGGCTTCAGTCGCGCCCGGCCTGTCGGTGACGATGTAGCCGTTCTGGTCGACGAAACGCGCCTTCCAGTTGTAGCCGCCGATCAGGTAAGCGATGTCGGCCCAGCTGTAGCCTTCCGGAGGATTGGCGATGTTCGAGAACGGGAGCTCAGGCGCCTTGCCGTCGACGATCGAGGTGAGAGCGTGAGCATGGCCCGTCTGGGCATAGGTCTTGGCGATGCCCGAGTGACAGCTCGCGCACTTTTCGGCGCCCACGAACTCTGCCGCGCTCGGGCCAGCCGGGCCGGTCGGGCCGTCAGGGCCAAGAGGCCCTTGTGGGCCGGTCGGGCCAACAGGGCCCGCAGGACCGGCAGGGCCCTCGACCGGAGTGTTACTGGTACAGGCTGCCAGGGTCACTAGCGCCACCATGACACTCATCCCGGTCAAAAACCACGTGATCCTACGTTTCATAGCCATTTTCTCCCGATCGCCACAGCTGTTCATTCGGCGAGACACCAAAATACGCCAGGTTCTGGCGCTGGTGGACATTGTAAGAAGCCGACAAGAGATGCATCAGTGGTCTTCATCGCCTAGTCTTGTGATATTTGTCGTAACTGACTTCCCTATGGACTAATCGGAGTGCCTTGGGTTACGATCGTCATCGTCATTTCCTGATGGTACCCACTGTAAACAGGTCCAGTTACGCCGCAAACTGGCCTGACATGAGCGCAACGCAAGTGGAGCCCCGATCGTGAAACTGCTGGTAGCGGACGACCATACCCTATTCCGTGATGGGTTGGCGACCCTTTTGCAGGCCGCCGGCTTCACAGTGGTGAGTCAGGTCGGGCACGGCGCCGCCGCCGTGGTCGAGGCCCTGGCTCTTCGGCCCGATGTGGTGCTCATCGACATGGACATGGCCGACATGTCGGGCCTCGAGGCGTTACGCCGCATCCGGGTCGCCTGGCCGGAAGCCCAGGTCGTCATCCTCACTGATGCTGAGGAAGACTCGGAATTGCTGGACGTCATCGATGCGGGCGCGCGCGGATATCTGTCAAAGACCCTCAACGCCGAAGAGTTCATTCGCATGCTTCACGGCCTTGGCCGCGGCGAAGCCGCTCTGACGCGCCAGACAACTGGTCGTCTCTTAAATGTCCTCTCGCGTGGCAACCGCCGAGCGTCACATGACCTGACAGATCGTGAAGTAGAGCTGCTGAGGCTGATCGTCGAAGGTTGCAGCAACCGCCACATCGCCCAGGTGCTTCAGGTCAGCGAGAACACGGTCAAGTACCACATCAAGAACATTCTGCAGAAACTTGCGGTTCACAACCGGACTGAGGCGGCGACTCACGCGATTCGGGTCGGGCTTGTGCGCAGTTCGCACGTTGCGAGCAACTGACCGCGCCTTTCTTTCTCGCTCGTGCAGGCCACAACACAATTTCCGCTTTTACGGTCCGGTTCGCCCCACTCGATCGGGTAGTCCGGTACTACCCGCCCAAGCCACCCATCTTTGTCCTGAAGAAGGTTACGGCTTTTCTAAGTTTTTTCTAAGATAGCGCGGGGGAGTCTCTCGGAGACGTCTATGTCGCGCGTTGCGGTCCTGTCGAGTCAGTCGATCTTTGCCGAAGGCATCGTTGCGGGCCTGAGACAAAAGCTGAACGAGCAATCGCTCTTCATCGTCGATGCTCGCCAGGGCGATCCGTTGCAGCGCGTCCTCGACGCGCATCCGACAAGTGTCATCCTTGACGCGACGGACGACATCATCGCCGAGCACTGCCCATTGGAAGGACTGCTGAACGCACTCCCATCATTGACCGTGATCCGACTCGATCCGCAACAGGACAGGATCCAGGTGGTGATGAGCCAGGAGCATTGCGGCGGCAAACTCAGCGATCTGATCAGGGTGATTCACGAGATCGCGGGCCGCGAAGGAGGCGCGTGACGGACACTCGCTAGGACTCAGCTTTCGCAAGGTTCGATACCGTGCCGGGGACCCGGCACAGAATAGGGGTGAATATGTTCTCCAGAAAAGGGTTTGTTATTGGAGGCGTGCTCGGCGTCCTCGGCCTGCTCGTGCTGGCCTCGTGCGCTCAGCCGACTCCGCCCCCGCCTGTCGAAGTGACCCGCGAGGTCACCGTGCAGGTGGAAGTCACCCAGATCGTCGAGGTGACACCTGTGGGTGGCGTGCCCAACGCCGATACCTGGGCCGCTTCCCCGCACAACGACGTGGCTTCCGAGCCATTCCGCCACTGGGATGGTGAGGATCCGGCCGAGGTGCCCGCGAGCTGCGCGCAGTGCCACACCAGCGCCGGCTACAAGGACTTCCTTGGCGCGGACGGCAGCGAAGCCGGCAAAGTCGATAGCGCTGTCCCCGCGGCTGAGGCCCAGGGCATTCAGTGCACGGCCTGTCACAACGACGCGGCCTCGAGCCTGACCAGCGTCGCCTTCCCCGGGAAGACCGAGGACGGCGAGCCGATTGTGGTCGAAGGCCTCGGCGACGCCTCACGCTGCATGGTCTGCCATCAGGGCCGCGCCTCCAAGGCGTCGGTCGACGGCCAGATCGAGAAGTTCGCGGTGACCGATGTCGACGCCGTCGTGGCTCCGATCAAGGACGACAAGGGCAACGACGTCAAGTTCGGCTTCATCAACATCCACTATTACGCCGCCGCGGCGACGCTCTATGGCACCACCGTCAAGGGCGGCTACGAGTACGACGGCAAGGCCTACGACGCCAAGCACGGACACGTCGAGGGCTACGACAGTTGCATCGGCTGCCACGATCCGCACACCCTCAAGGTGCGCGTGAACGACTGCGCCACATGCCACGGCGAAGCCGTCCTCGAAGAAGGCGGGCTGCAGAACATCCGCGAGCCCGAAGCCTCGTTCGCCGACTATGACGGCGACGGCAACGTCGAAGAAGGCATGTACTTCGAGATCCAGGGCCTGCAGGAACAACTGCTGGCCGCGATCCAGGCCTATGCGACCGACACGGCCGGGGCCGAGATCAAGTACGACGGCGCCGTTTACCCGTACTTCGCGGGCGCCGATGGCAAGGCCTATCCGAACTGGACCGCCCGCCTGCTCAAGGCGGCGTACAACTACCAGCTCTCGGTCAAGGATCCGGGCGCATTCGCGCACGGCAACAAGTACATCGTCGAGTTGCTCTACGACTCGATCGAGGACATCGGCGGGGATGTGTCGAAACTGGCGCGCGATGATGCCGGCCACTTCGCCGGCAACACCGAGGCGTTCCGCCACTGGGACGCCGAGGGCGAAGTTCCGTTCAACTGCGCGAAGTGCCACAGCGCCACCGGTCTGCCCGAGTTCATCGAGCAGGGCGGCACGGTTGCCTTCAACTCGCGCGGTCAGACCTACACCGTGGGCGTTGGCCCGCAGCCGGTCAGCAACGGCTTCATGTGCTCGACCTGCCACAACGAGGCCGACTGGCCGAACCGCTATGCGGTGACCAACGTGCCGTTCCCGTCTGGCAAGTCTGTGACCTTCAGCACGCCGGATGCCGATGGCAACCTGCAGCCGGTCGACTCGAACCTGTGTCTCGAATGCCATCAGGGCCGTGAGTCGGGCGCCAGCGTGACAGCGGCGCTGCGCGGCAAAGAAGTGGACACCGTCGACGCCAAGATCGGCTTCAAGAACGTGCACTACTTCGCGGCGGGCGCCACGCTGTTCGGCGCCGACGCCGGCGGCCTGTACCAGTATCCCGATAAGGAATACGCTGGCCGCAACCTGCACGGCGAGGGCAACCTGGCCGGGCCGCAGCAGTGCACCGAGTGCCACAACACGCACGCGTTGACGGTTCAAATCGACACGTGCGAGCAGTGTCACAAGTCGGTCAAGTCGGTCGAAGACCTGGAAGGCATCCGGGTCTCCGAGACCGATTACGACGGCGACGCCGACGTCACCGAGGGCATCTCGGCCGAGTTCGCGACCTTCCAGGAACGGCTGTATGCCGCCATCCAGAAGTACGCCGCGGACAAAGGCACCGGGATCGTCTATGACGCGGTCGCCTACCCGTACTTCTTCGTGGACGCGGATGGCGACGGCAAGCCTGACAAGAACGCCAATGGCGGGAGCGTCGGCTACAACGCTTTCACGCCGCGTTTGCTCGAGGCCGCGTACAACTACCAGTACTCGGTCAAGGACCCGGGCGCTTTCGCTCACAACGCCAAGTACGTCATGCAGGTGTTGTTCGATAGCATCCAGGACCTGAAGGGCGATGTCAGCGGTCTGACTCGACCGTAAGGAACGCGAAAATCGAGAGGCGAAGGGCGAGGAGCGACAGCCAAACAGCCAGTCCATCTTCGTCTTTCGCCTTTCGGTGATCCGCAGTTAAACGAGAAGCCCCCGTGCACAGGTCAGATCTGTGCACGGGGGCTTCTCGTTTTGCGCGCCGCCGTCTCGTTCCGGCACAGCCACTAGGGGTCAATGGCCGTGGCGCAGCGTATGAGCGTGTCGTGGGGCGTTCTGCCAGTGGGCATCCAGGCGCTTGAGCCCCCAGACCAACAACGCCGTGAGCGCCAGGGGAACGACGAGACGCACCGCCACCATCGAGAGTGTGACCGTCAAGCCGAACATAAGGCCCTCCAGTGCGAGGAAGAAAGATCACCTCGCACTCTCACTGTAGTCTTCGGGCGGGGTGCTGTAAATTCGGCGTGAAACCCAATTTCTTTGGGGTGAATCACCCATTGAGAGGCGTCAGGCCTCAGGCGTCAGATCAAGGCGGTTAGCCGTCAGCGGTCAGCCATCAGCACACGCGACCCGATCTCGCGGTAGCGTGAACTGACGCCTGACGCCTCTAGGCTTTGATGATCCCGTGCCGGATGGCGTATTTGACGAGTTCGGTGCGGGAATGGAGACCGAGCTCGCGCATGATGTTCTCACGATGGCGGGCGACGGTCTTGGGGCTGATGCCCAGGGCGTCGGCGATGGCCTGGTTGCTTCTGCCCTCGGCCACGTGCGCCAGCACCTCACTCTCGCGCTCGGAGAGGGTGTTGACGACGTTGTCGGCCGAGCCGGCGCGCCGGTAATTGACGTAGTCGTGGACCAGGAACTTCGCCAACGACGGATAGAGATAGACCTCGCCGGCAGCGGCGCTGCGCACAGCCGTCAGCAGCTCCTCCGGCGCCGCGCGCTTGGGCACGTAACCGATCGCGCCGGCCTGAAGCATCTGAAAAAAGTACTCCTCATCTTCGTGGATCGTGAGCGCCACCACAGCAACGGATGGCTGCGCCTGCTTGATGCGCCTGGTCGCCTCGATGCCCGTCGCGTCTGGCAGACCGATATCCATCAATACGACGTCGGGTTCAAGGCTGGCGGCCGACGACACAGCTTCGGCAGCGGTGCCGGCTTCGCCCAAAATAACGAGGTCTTGCTCGTTCTCGAGCAACATGCGCAACCCTGATCGCACCACGGCGTGATCATCAACCAACAATAAGCGAATCATCATAGGACTGTTCCATCTGACTGATCGGGGATATCGACCTCGACTCGCGCGCCCTGGCCGGGTCGAGAGGTAATTGTGCAACTCCCATGCAGCAACGCGGCGCGTTCGCGCATGCCAAGCAGGCCCCACGTTCGCCGAGAGGTGTCGTCGAGCGCCTCGGGCGTGAAGCCGTGGCCGTTGTCCTCGACGCTCATTCGCACCGAGTGAGGAAACCAGTCCAGGGTCAGCCTCACAAGGGTTCCGCCGCTGTGCTTGAGCGCATTGGCGATCGCTTCCTGCGCAATCCGAAAGAGCGCGATGCGCACCGATGGATCCAGGGGGCGTTCGGTGCCGGTCGACTCGACCGATATGTGCGCGGTCGAACGCGCTTCGACCTCTTTGGCGTACCAACGCAGGGCCGGCGCAAGGCCAAGATCGTCGAGGTGCGAAGGACGAAGATCCGCAATGATGCGACGTAGTTCATCGATGGCACCAGTCGTCAGGCCCTCAAGGCGTCCCAGCCGCTGTTCGGCCGCAACGCCATCCTGGCGCAGGAGCGGGACGGCGCTGCGCAGACCGAGGCCGATGGCGGCGAGGGTCTGGCCGGTGGCGTCGTGGAGTTCGCGCGCGACCCGCTGGCGCTCGGCCTCCTGCGCGGCGACCACGCGCTGCAGCAGTTCACCGCGTTGAGCTTCACGCTGATGCGCTTCCTCGAGCTGCGCCGCCTGCAGGCTGGACAGCCGGCGCTGGGCTTCGACTTCGAAGGCGCGCAAGAACCGAATCACGAACAGGGCGATCAGCACGGCACAGCCGGCCCGAAAGATCTGGATCGGGATGCCGAACCAACTGACGAACAGATCCTGATTGATCAGGTTCGACGGCGGCAGCGCGCTTGCGCGAACGAAGACCTGGCCGACGGCGCCATACCAAACAAATGCCACGGCCGCCCACAAGCTATCGCGGCCGAATTGACCCATACCAGCTCGCCGAAACTCACGCTGCTGTACGATCAAACCGGCGGCCGCAAGCAGCGCCCCAGGGACACCGAGCGAGTAGCGCGTCCAAACGTTGAGCATGGGCCACAGGTCGTCGGGTGTCGGCGCCCATGCCCGGACGCCAAAGACGCCAAGGGTCCAGATGCCCAGAAGCACCACAGGCGTCACGCGAGCAAGGTGATGCAGGCGCTCATTGACTGCAAAAAGGAGGGCGCCGAACGTCGCGAGCGGAATCAGCGACCAGACGATGACGCCCAGACGCAGCGCCTCCCATGTATCGCCAGTTGCCCACGTTCCGCTGAACAACCCGAGTTGCTGAAACATCTCGAGCCACTCGTGCCCGCCATGAAGGAGACCAAAGGCGATCAACGGCCGCAGAGCGCGATGCAGGCGCGGGTCGGTCGCCCGGCCACCTTCGAGCCAGACCGCCAGGCCCATGCTGAAGAAAGCCAGGCCATAGACGAAGTAAACAACCGCCAGGTTCAGAGTAGACACGCAACACCATGCGGGGTCGCAGGCGCCGTAACGGCGCGCGGCCCTGTTTCACGTTCGTTCTTTTCACGGTGCCGCCGCCAGTGGTCTCCTTCCTGATTCAGATCGTCGACTGTCATCTGCCACGCCGGCATTCTGGCGCGAACTAACCGGATTCAACTGGCAATTCGGGGCGGGTTGCAGTAGATTGGGCCTACCAGCAACAAAGCGATTCCCATATCCGTCAGAGGCCATCTCTGACAGGTCCGGCGCGACAGAGATATCGAAGATCTCCAACGTCGGATGCCGTCTTGCGAGTCGATGCATCATGCCAGATGCCTACGCGACCCTGGGTGTGACCCGCGATGCGGACGCCGCCGAGATCCGGCGCGCGTACCGTGTTCTCGCCGCACGCGTGCATCCCGATCTCCAGCCGCCGACGCGCAAAGCCTGGGCCAACGCCGAAATGGTCCGCCTGAACGCGGCGCGCACCGAGTTGTTGAATCTCGTGACGGCGCCAGCGCAGCCGACCGAGACGGGGACAACCTGGCTGTTCGCCCTCGGCCTGTGGTTGTGCTTCATCCTCTCTGTGCTGACGCCCTTCGTCGCGTTCTCGCCCGAAGCCCGACAGATCCTTTCAAGCATCGTGGCCACCCTGTTGGCAGCGACCTTCAGCATCGGCCCGTGGGCGTTTGTGCCCCCACTGGCTGCCATGCTCATCGCATGGTTTGTCAGGGGTACCCAACGGGGCCCTGCCTGAACGATGTTCGACAACGCATGAATGCAGTTGCATCGCGGCTTGTTTTCGAAGATCCATTCTCCGGCCACGAATTCTACGAATGGTGACAAATGACCCCAAATGGGAAACGTACGTGCCCATTCGTCACCATTCGTGAAACCGTGGCAAGTTCCCCCACTGAGTCGATTGAGATGCGATTGCCCTGCGCATCAATAGGCTGACTGCGGCATGGGATAGAATGCGCCTCAACCGTCTTGCCAGGAGATCATCATGAACCGCACAACTGCCATTGCGATCACAGTCGCCATCATCGTGCTTTGCGCCTGCCCGGGGCTCTTTTCGATGCTCATGGGAGGCATGTTCGCCGTTATCAGTTTCATGCCCGGCGCCGAGATCGATATGATGGGGAGCAGCGATCCCCAGTCGGCCCTGAACTTCGGCATCGGCGGGCTTTGCGGTGGCGCGATCTTCCTGATCGTGGCCATCGCCGTCCTCTTCTTCATCTGGCGCCGACCGGCCAACGCAGTCCGCTGACCCTTTTGATTGCGGATTTCGCGGACGGGGTTTCAAGCCTCCGCAACACCGGTGAAATCCGCGGTTTTGATATCTGCGTGCTAGACTTGCCGCATGCGCATTGCCCTCAACGGCTGGTTCCTGGCCCATCATCCGCACACAGGAACCGGCCGTTATCTGCACGCTTTGCTGACCCACCTGCCACTCGTCGCGCCGCAGCACGAGTACTGGGTCGTCGTGCCCGGCTCGAAGGCGCTGCAGCCGCTGCCTGACTCGATCCGTGTGCAGCGCGTAGCCTGCGGGTCAGGCCATCTTCAGAAAATCTGGTTCGAGCAGAATCTGTTTCCGGCGGCCTGTCGCGCGTTGAAGGCGGACGTCGCGCATGTGCCGCACTGGGGGCCGCCGCTGTCGTCGCCGGCGCCGCTTGTCGTCACGATCCATGACGTCATCCCGCTGGTGTTGCCCGAGTACCGCGGCGGCTGGCAGGTGCGGGCCTACACAGCCCTGGCCACGGCCGCATCCAAGGGCGCGAGCCTCGTGCTGGCCGACTCGGAGGCTTCGCGGCGCGACATCCTCAAACATCTCGAACTCGCCGAAGACAGCGTGCGAACGGTGTATCTGGCAACGGGGCCGGAGTACACGTCGCGGTTCGACCCGAGTGCTGATGATGCCGCTCGCGCGCGCTACGGTCTGCCTGAGGCCTACGTGCTCTACCTTGGGGGCTTCGACACGCGCAAGAACGTGAGAGCCCTGTTGGCGGCGTGGACCTGGGCCGGCAGCGCCATCGGCGAAAGCTATCCGCTCGTGCTGGCCGGCGCCTTGCCGAAGCCGAACGGCCGCCTGTTCGCCGACTATCGCGCTCTCGTTCAGGCACACGACATCGCCGACAGCGTGAAATTCGTCGGCGCGATCGAGGAGGCCGACAAGCCCGCCCTCTATCGCGGCGCTGCTGCGTTCGTCTATCCGTCGGCCTACGAGGGCTTCGGTCTGCCGCCGCTCGAAGCCATGGCCTGCGGGACGCCGGTCGTCACGACCAACAACGGCTCGATCGGCGAGGTCGTCGGTGACGCCGCCTTCCTCATCGACCCTGAAGACACGCGCAAGTTCGGCGCCGGCATCATCACGACCGTGATCGAGCCAAGCGTATCGGATCATCTGCGCGTGCGCGGCCTCGAACGCGCGCAGCGTTTCTCATGGGAGCAGACCGCACGCCAGACCGCGGAGGCCTATGACGTTGTCGTCTGAGGCTCCGCGCCGCAAGGACTCGATGCGCCGCATGTACTCGATGCGCCGCATCGACATCGGCATCGACCTGCTCGTGTTCCTCGCGGGCCTGGTGCTCTACACGTGGACGCTTGCGCCCGGGCTGCAGCCGGCCGACGCCGGCGAGTATCAACTTACGGGCGCTGTGCTCGGCGTCGCTCATCCACCCGGCTACGCGCTCTACACGATCGTCAGCTGGCTGACGACTAAAGCCGTGTTCTGGCTCACGCCTGCCCAGGCGATCACGGCCCTCTCGGCCGCGCTGGCGGCGGGCGCGCTGGCGCTGGTCAACCGTGCGGGTCGCACGCTCTCAGGCTCGCTCGGCGGCGGTCTGCTGGCGGCGCTGGGCCTGGCCGCCTCGACCACGTTCTGGGCGCAGGCGACCACGGCCAACGTGCGCATGCCCACGGTCTTCGCGCTGACACTCGCACTGGCCGGCCTGACGGCGCTCCGGCTGACGCCGCAGCGGCGCGGCGCCCTGGCCACGACGGGCTTCGGCCTGGGCCTGATGACGTCGCACCACCCCTCGACAATCTTCCTCGCGGCGGTGCTCGGCCTCGCTGCGCTCTGGGCGACGTGGCGCGGTGAAGGCCGCGGCACACGCCTGGCCTGGCTGATCCTGCCGGCGGCGTTGCCCTTCGTGGCCTGGCTGTACTTCCCGCTCAACGCAAACGGCGTCGGCGCGCCCGCCAACCTCGCCACCCTCGACGGCTTCCTGCAGCACATCACGGCGCGCGGCTTCGGCGGCGACATGCTCGGCTTCGCCAACGCCCGCGAGTTGCCCGAGCGCTGGCCCGTGCTCGTGCAGTTGATCGGCTTCCAGTGGCCGTGGGCGCTCGTGGGGTTGATGGCCGTGGGTCTTTGGAGCGTGGAGCGTGGAGCGTGGAGCGGAGAGCGAACACGCAACGCGCCGGGGCGCGGAAGCGCTCGCTCCACGCTCCACGCTCTCCGCTCCACGCTCCTGCTCGGCATCCTGATCCACACGTTCATCGCCATCACCTACCGCGCGCCGCAGACGACCGAGTACCTGCTGCCGACTTACGTGTTGATGGCGCTCGCGCTGAGTGGGTTGTTGAGTGACGGACGATGGCCGGCGGCGGCGCGCGGGCTGCTGGCGCTGGTGGCCGTCGTGTTGAGTGTGTGGCAGATCGGAAGACTGGCGCTGTCGTATCGAGATCTGGCCGCCGACACGTCGACCGATGCGTATACCCGCAGTGTGTTGGATCTGGCGCCGGAGGGAGCCGCGGTGCTGGCGCCCTGGCACTACGCCACGCCGATGTGGTATCTGCAACGCGTGGAAGGGCTGCGGCCAGACGTCGAAGTCGTGTACGTGCTCAACCAGGGCGAGGCCACGTACGGCGAGAGCTGGCTGCGCGACATCAAGCGCTTTCTGCCCGAACGTCAGGTGATATTGACGGCCTATGATCACGCGGCGCTCGACGGCAGCGGCCTGCGCTTCCAGCCGCTGGAGACCCCGGGCCAGGCGGCCTGGCTCGTCGAGCCATTGTTGATGACCGGGCCGACAGGCCTGACCGGGGGTGTGAGTTTCGACCCGGTCACGTATCTCGGCGCGCGTGAATTGCCCGGCGAGCGCGGCGACCAACGCGTCTATCTGCTGGCCTGGCGTCTGACCGGCGAGCCTCGAGACATGAGCGTCTACGTTCACGCCCTCGACGTCACCGGCCAACTCGTAGCGCAGGATGACCAACGTTGGTCAGGGGAACGGATCGGCGAGGACGGGCTCTTGATCGGTCGATTCACGATCACGGCGCCTCCGCAACGCGCGCCCGGGACGTTGACGCTCACTACAGGCGTCTATCTCCCCGATGGCACCAACCTGGGTGAAGCCCCCCTCGGCGACTGGTCCGATCCAGCGCCGCTCGCGTTGCCGCCAGACCCTGTCCGGCCGACGCTGGATTTCAGGACAGGCGCGCTGCCGCTCTCCTTCGACAACCAGGTGATCGTCACCGGCGTGGCGGCGCCGACCGTGGCAAGCGCGGGCGAGCGCATCGTCGTCGTCATCGACATGCTCGCGGCGCGCGCGCTCAACAGCGACCTGACCTTGAGCCTGCGCGCTGATGGCAGTGGCTGGTCGCGCCAATACGATGTGACGCCGATCGGCGGCGCGCTGCCCACGCTCAAGTGGGTGGCCGGCGCCGCGCTGCAGGATCGGATCGCCATCGACATCCCTGCGGACGCCGCAGCAGGAACCGCACGCCTCTCGCTCGGCTGGTACGACGCCTTCAGCCAGCGCGATCTCCCGCCGCTCGACCCCATCTTCGCTCAGCAGGGCCTGCGCGTGCTCGTCAGCGAGATCGACATCCGTTGATTTCTGATTGCTGATTGCTGATGGAGGCCGAAAGGCTGCCTATCAGACCGACTGGTAGAATCCCCGCGATTGACAATCAGCAATCAGAAATCAGCAATCAGAAATGCCAATCACTCAACACGAGCCACGCGTCTTCAAGAACCGCGGTGTGATCATCACGCTGCCGCCGTCGTATGAAGAACTGCTGCGCCAGAGTCTGGCGGCGGTCGAGCCGTTGTGGGAGCGGTACCCAAAGGCGCGACAGATGTGGGATCTCCTGGTCGACGATCCCGAGGCGCGCGCCAACTGGGACATGGCCGACTATCTGACGGCCAACAAGCTCAACTACAACGACCACGGCATGACACACGCCCAGATCGCGGCGTCCAACGCCGTGCGCATCCTCGACCTGCTGGTCGAGAGCGGCGTGAAGCCCGACGTGGTGGTCTCGGGCGCCGGCGACGTCGACGACGCCTGCATGGTGGTCGTGGCCGCCGCGCTGCTTCACGACATCGGCAACCAGGTGCACCGGCGCTATCACGAACTCATCGGCGTCGAACTGGCGCGCGGGTTGCTCGATCGGTTGATGCCCGAGATCTACACAAACGTCAGCAACCGCGTCGAACTGCGCGCCTTCATCCTGCACGCCATCCTGGCCCACGACTTCGATCCGCCGCCGCTGACGTTCGAAGCGGGCGTGGTCGCCGTGGCCGACGGCACCGACGTCACGAAGGGCCGCGGCCGTAAGGCCTTCGACCTGGGCAAGGTCGATATCCACTCGGTGTCGGCGCTCGCCATCGACGAAGTGACGATCAACCGCGGCCGCGACGTGCCGGTCGAGATCACTGTCGTGATGAACAACTCGGCCGGCGTCTTCCAGATCGAAGAGACGTTGACCAAGAAAGTCGTCAACGGTCCGCTGCGCCAATGGGTCACCATCACGGCCTGCACCAAGCCGGCGGATTCGCCCGTCGACGCGCGCATCATCGAGCGCCTGACGCTGAAGAACGGCGTGTTTGTGGCGGAGTAAGGAGCGTGGAGCGAGGAGCGTAGAGCGTAGAGCGAGGAGGTACGTGCGGCGACGTGAGCTCCCACGCTCCACGCTCTACGCTCCACGCTCCACGCTCCACGCTCCTCGCTCCACGCTCCTCGCTCCACGCTCCACGCTCTACGCTCCACGCTCCACGCTCCACGCTC
>CAYZRP010000123.1:0-16233 GCA_964480865.1 uncultured Anaerolineales bacterium
GCCTGAAGATCGGTGCCGGATCCTGTACACGGATAGCGCGGATCGGAACGGATCATGCGGAATCCATCGACAATCGCTCCGCGTCATCCGTGCCGATCCGTGCGATCTGCGTACAGGGCTTACTGGCCTGAAACGGCCTGACAACTCGCCCGTGCACACCCTGCCCCCGGGCGCAAAGGCCTTCTCATGATCCTCTGCTATCATCGCCGCTCATGGCACGTCTCACCTCTCTGAACCACCGAACGGCGCTGGCTGCCGTCGCGGCCGCTCTGATCAGCGCCTGCTCGCCGCCGGCTGTCACCGTCACGCCGATCACGCCGCAGGTCGCGACGCCGGTCGCCATTCAGCCACTGGCGACGGACACCGAGGCGCCGTCGGCGACACCCACCGAAGACCTGACCCAGATCGCGGTCCTGACCGCCGTCACGTCGACGCCGGCCCCGACCGATACTGCGGCTCCGACGCCAACGGCCAACGTCTCGCCCACGTCGATCATCGCACTGCCGCCGACCGAGACCCCCACGCCCAGCCCGACGCCGACGGAGACCCAGACGCCCACGCGCACGACGACGCCGACGCGCACCGCGCAGGGCACTCGTCCGGCCGGCACGGCGACACCCACGCGCAACGCGACAGGCGCCGCCACCGGGGGCGCGACGCAACCATCGGTGGCGGGCACCGCGCCCAAGCCACTCGCGCCCGGCGTTCTGCTCACGCGCGATTACGAGGTCTCGAATGAGGGCGGCGAAGTGGTCGGCACACCCGGCGATATGCGCGACGCGCGCGAACTGACCTGGGCCAGCCTGCGCGGCGAGGGCGGCGCCTGGGTGTTGACCCTGCGCGACACCCGCCGCGTCGCCGGTCTGCGGCTCTTCCCGCAGCGCGACGGCGCTGGCGAAACAACCGTGGCGCTCACGCGCGTCGAGGTCAGCACCGATGGCGCGACCTGGCAGGACGCTTACGTGCCCAACGGCACCTGTGGCACGTCGACCACCTGCCTGTCGATGACGCCACAGTCGTACCAGGAGATCGGGTTCACGCCGATCGATGCGCGCTATGTGCGCCTGTGGAGCGGACCGACACGCTTCGCGTTCGGCGAGATCGAGGTCGCCATCGCGCCTTGAGCAAAGACGTCGTCGAAACGGAAACGGGGCTGGCACATGCCAGCCCCGTTTGATTCTCGGGAAGGGAAGCTCAAGAGTTGGAAGTGGGCGCAGCCTGAGTTGGTGTCTGTTGTGGAGCCTGATCGCCGGGGCCGTGCGGGCCTCGATGGTTCGTCTGCACTGCACTCGTCATCCAGCCCTCGGCCGAGGCATCGAAAGCAGCCAGTTGTGCATCAGCCTGCGCCTGCGTCAGTGTGCCGGCGTCAACGGCCGTGATCAACGTCTGTTCCAGAGTCGCGCGCGCCTTCGCGATGACGGCCGCCGACGTTTGGCCATTCGCCTCAGCGATTTGCGCCAGGGTCTGGCCGCCGCGCAAGGCCGTCAGCACGTCGGCCTCGCTCAACCCGGTGACGGTGGCCGTCGCAGCGATCAGGCTCTTCGGCCCGCCCAGGCGGCCGAAACCAGCGTCACCGCCGCGCAGACCGCCGCGACCCGGCATCGCGCCGGTCATCCAACCCGACGCCTCGGCGTCGAACGTCGAAAGCCTGGCGTCCGCTTCAGCCTGCGTGAGTTTGCCATCGGTCACCGCCTGCACGAGTTGTTGCTGATAGGTCGTGCGGGCTGCCGCGATCACGGCGTCAGCCGTCTGGCCGTTGGCCTCGGCGATCTGCGCCAGGGTCTGGCCCGAACGCTGCGCGGTTCGCACTTCATCTTCGGTGAGACCCGTGACGGTGGCGGTGGCCGCGACAAGCGCTTGCGAGCCGTTCAGGCGAAGGCCGTCAGCCCCACTGCCGCGCGAACCGCGGGCCGGCATCGTGCGCGTCATTTGCGCCTCAGCCGAGGCCTCGAACGCCGCGAGCCTGGCCTCCGCCTCGGCCTGGGTCAATCTGCCGTCGGTCACGGCCTGGGCGAGTTGCGCCTGAAGCGCGGTTCGTGCAGCCGCGATGACGTCAGCGGTTGTCTTGCCGTTGGCCTCGGCGATCTGGGACAGCGTCTGACCGCTCTGGAGTGCTGTTCGCACCTCTTGCTCGGTCAGGCCGGTCACTGTTGCGGTTGCCGCGAGCAGGTTGCCGCCGCCACCGCCATGGTGAGCGACCCCGACGGCCACGCCCGAGATCAGGGCCTCGGCGTTCGCCTGTACATTGAAGAACCCCGGCGCGAGGGCCAGAGCCGCGGCGAGCGCGCCGCCGGCCACCAGGCCGATCGTCCGTTTCACTTTCGTCATTCGTTACCTCCACAGCCTGCCGACGCATCAAGGCGCCGGGCAGGATCGATGACCGTTGTTGAGTCTCTTGTGTCAGACCTGCACCCAGTAGGCTTCAACCACCTCCCTTCCAACTGCGGTTTCACGACGACGTCGGTGGCGCTGCAGCAGCTGGTCGGCGCAGGCGCCGACTGAGGGAACGCCAGGTGACGCTGATGGCAATCACGATCAGCGTGATCACGCCCATCACGACCACGTTCTTGATGATCTCGCCCAGGCTGAACAGACCGCCGCCCTCGCGACCGCCCCGGCGGAAACCCTCTTCCTCGCCAAATCCGCCAGGCACAGAGCCGTTCAAGTTCTGGCCCTCGGGCGGCGCGAGATTTTCGCCCTGCCCGTCCTGGCCGCGTTGCGGGCGCGTCCCACCTTCCAGAAAGCCTTCGGGCCGCGTGCCACGCTCACCGAAGCCGGGGCCTCCACCGAGAAAGACGCCGCCGCCGTTTTGCACGTAGGCATACGCGCCGCCGATGACGACCAGGCTCACAGCCACGATCGCCACGATCCGCAAAAGAGTCTTCATGGCTCCACCTCGCTCTTGATGACGACCGGGGCCGGCGCGACGACGCGCGACGGTCGGAACAAATTGGCAAACGGGTTCCAGATGAACCGCTTGAGGGTGCTGAGGATCCAGCGCCAGTGCAGGGCGATGTGGAGGCCAGTGATGAAGACGACCCAGTCGGCCGTCAGCCGATGGATGCCCTCCCAACTGCGACCACCGGTGAGTGTCAAGCCAAGGAAGGGCAGCGCCTCGCGCGAGATCATGATCCCCGAGAACAACACCACCGTCATGTCGATGAAGAGCAGCACGTTGAGGATCAGATTGAGCCGCGTCGACCACGGCAGTTTGCTGAAGATGCGCTTGAGCGCGTTGACCGTCCAGGACCAGTGCAGCAGCAGGTGGAGCACGATCGTGGCCCAGAAGGCGATGCTCAGCCACTCATGGATCGCCAGACCCGTAAAGTTGGGCGCCAGCGCCAGGAGCACGGCAACGAATAGAAGGATGTCGAGCCAAAAGTTGGTTCGGGTCGGGTTGGAAGTCCGAACGCGTGCGGGTGTGGCCATCAAGTCTCCCCTTCAAACGGCTTTCGCGCATCGTCAGCGCCAAAGGCCCTGTTTGCACAAGAATGAGGCGGATTGTAGGCAGGGGGTATTCAGGAGTGGTTCAGGCGGTTTGAGAATTGGCTGAAGACGGGCAATCCAAGAGACTTTCACGACGTGAGCAAGCGAGTCGTCAATGGAAGATCCCCGCCGCGGCGGGATGACCTGACAGGTTGTGTCCTGACGACCCGCCTCACGGTGCGCGACCCGGATCTCTGCGGGGGTACAGTGCGGCGATTGTCGGGCGATGGCCGGTTTCGGCTGATTGAGCGCGCTTAATCAAATCTGAACCGCGCATCGCTATCGTGACGGTCACGGAGGCTGAGCAGCCCCAAAACGCCGCAAGCAGGCATAAGCGCTGCCAGCAAGTAGAATGATGGACGTGTCCAAGCGGATCCTGGTCGTCGATGACAAAGCCAATGTGCGCCAGCTCCTGCAGGAGTATCTCTCCGGACAGGGGTACGCCGTCGAGACGGCCGTCAACGGGCGCGAAGCCCTCTACGCGGCCCGGCACCAGGTGCCGGACGTGATCCTGCTCGACCTGATGATGCCGGAGATGGACGGTTACGCCTTCCTAAAGGAGTACCGGCGCGAGCGGCAGGTGCCGGTGATCATCATCACGGCCCGCGAAGAAGAAACCGACACGGTGCTCGGCCTCGAGCTCGGCGCCGACGACTACATCATCAAGCCCTTCCGCATGCGTGAGCTCGTCGCGCGCATTCGCGCGGTGCTGCGCCGCAGCGACCCGAGCGAGGTCGGCCCACGCGTGCCCCTGCGCGGCGGCGATATCGTCCTCGACGAAGCCACCCACACCGTGACAGTCCGCGAAGCGCCGGTCAATTTGACGCCGACCGAGTTCAACCTGTTACGGCTGTTGATGGCGGCTCCGGGCCAGGTGCTCACCCGTCAGCAGCTCGCCGATCGGCTCTCCGAAAACGGCTTCGACGGGCTCGAACGCACCCTCAACGTTCACGTGCGCAATCTGCGCATCAAGGTCGAACCGGATCCCGACAACCCGACACACATCGAGACCGTGTTCGGTGTCGGCTATCGCTTCGCCTCTCGAGATCGCTGATCATGTGGCGCTCGCTCGCTCGGAAGTTCACGATCGCGTTCCTCACGGTGGCCATCATCGTCGTGGCGGTGGTGGCGATCCTCGTGCGCACCTCGAACGCCGGCGAGTTCGATCAACTGGTGATCGAGCGCGGCCGCGGCGAGTTCAGCGACGCCGTCACGACTTACTACCAGGAGCACGGCTCCTGGGCCGGCATCTCAGTCGATCAACTCGATATCCGTCGGCAATTCATCCCGGCCTCCAATGACAACGGCGGCCGTCCGAGCGGCCAGAACGACAACAACACCGAAGGCCCGACATTTGTCGGCCAGGACCGGCCCTCGCTCTTCGGCCTGGCGGATGCCAACGGCGTGATCGTCATCCCCCTGTTGTCCGACTATCACGTGGGTGATCGGGTGACGGCTGACGTGCTGGCCCGGGGCACGCCGGTGGAGGTCGACGGCCAGGTGGTCGGCACGATCCTGACGGCCGCGCGCCGGCCTGGCCTCTCGCCCGAGGAGAGCGCCTTCCTGCAGCGCACGGATATGGCGCTGCTGCTCGCCTCAGCGGGCGCCGTGCTCGTTGCGCTGGTCATGGGCTTCCTGCTGACCCGAACGCTGACCCAGCCGCTGGCCGCGCTCACCGCAGCGACCGAACGGATCTCGGCGGGCGAACTCGGCAGCGAAGTGACAGTGACCTCGAAAGACGAGATCGGCCAGCTGGCGATGTCGTTCAACCGCATGAGCCGCGCACTGGCCCGCTCCAACCATGCCCGCCGCCAGATGACCGCCGACGTCGCCCACGAGTTGCGCACGCCGTTGACCGTGATCAGCGGCTACATCGAATCGATGCGCGACGGGGATCTGGCCCCGACGACCGAACGCCTCGACGTGATCTACGGCGAGATCGAGCGGCTGCAGCATCTGGTTGGGGATCTGCGGGTGCTGTCGCAGGCCGACGCCGGCGAACTCAAACTGATCCGCCAGCCTGTCGAGCCTCAGGATCTCCTGCGTCAGGCCGTGGCCGCCTTCGGCCATCAGGCCGAGCAGAACGGCGTGACACTCGAGCTCGAGGCGACGTCCCCGGTGCCGTCGCTCCTGGTGGATGAGGCCCGCATGGGCCAGGTGTTCACCAATCTGCTCAGCAACGCGTTGCGCCACACGCCGCCCGGCGGCCGCATCCGCCTGGGCGCCACATACGCCGACGGCCGTGTCACCTTCACCGTGGCGGACACGGGCGAGGGCATTTCGGCCGAGGATTTGCCTTTCATCTTCGATCGCCTCTATCGGGCCGACAAGTCGCGCACCGAGATGCACGGCGAAGGCACGGGCCTCGGCCTGGCCATTGTCCGCGCCATCGTCGAGGCGCACGGCGGCGCCATCCGGGCCGAGTCGCAACAAGGCCACGGGACGACCCTGTTCGTCACCATCCCCGACCGGCAGGTGGATCCCAACGCCGCTCCAGAACCCCCGATCGCGCGCTCATCCGCCGACCCTCTGACTTATTGATCCCCGACGGCCTTCATTCAGCCGCGAATGGCGCGATTGAATGGTGGTGGCGCAGGGTGTCGGGCTTCCATTCCCCATCCGCGAAATCGGCGTCTTCCGCGGCTGAATCCGCGTTTTCAAACTGGACTCTTCGAGGATATTTGGATAGAATATATGTTCTAATCTGTCTACACAGGAGAACGACAATGAGCACCATCATAAGTAGCCGACAGATGACCCCAAGACACCTCAAACTGCTCTTCTGGGGCGACATCGGCACCCGCAAGACCGAGTCGATCCTGCGCTATTTCCCCAATGTGCTGCTGATCGACACCGAGGGCAACGGCGAGCAATGCGTCGGCGTCCCCGAGATCCCCGAGTTCCTGCTGGCCCGCACCAAAGACGTCAACGAGATCATCCGCATCGTCGACGACGTCGCAGCGGGCCGCTACAAGTTCCCGGATGGTCGCCCGATTCTGACCGTCGCGCTCGACTCGATCTCGGTGCTGTGGTCGATCCGCAAAGACACGCGCGCCCTGGTCGCCGAGCAGCGCAACCAGCGCTGGGGCAAGACGGCCGAAGAGGCGACGATGACCCAACTCGACTGGAGCATGGCCAAGCGCCCGCTGATCCGGTTGAACACGCGGCTGGCGAACTGCCCGATCAAGTACATGATCTACACGGCCCGCGCGCAGGATAAGTACCAGGAGGATCCGCGTCAGAAGGACAGGATCTTCAAGGTCGGCGAGGTGCCCGACGCGATCAAGGGCCTCGAGTACGACATGAACCTCGTCTTCAAAATGCGCAACTCGCCTGAGGGCGCCTGGGAATGCCAGGTCACCAAGGTTCAGGGCGCGCTCGGCCGCGATCTGCCAAACGGCAAGGTGATGACCGCCTTCCCGGCTGACACGATCCTCAGCTATACGGGGCACCTGAGCGGTGAGGGCGGCGTTCTGCAAGATGAGACCCGCCTGGCCGAAGCCGACGCCGCGCGCGAGTTGCCACCCGAGATCTCGGTGCCGAGCACGCGCGCGCTCAAGACCTCGTCGCCGGATCTGGACAACTTCTACGCTCAGGCGCGCGAACTGGGCTACGAAACGGTCGACGGTGCGCCGGATCGGCAGCGCATCCGCGAGGTCCTCAAGAACAAGGGCTATCAATCGTTCAACGTCGCCGAGGCGCCGCGCATGTTGAGCGCCTTGCGCGAGGCGAAAGACGAACGGGCCGGTGACCCGATCGCGTCGTGACCCGGTCGGGTTTGTGCCTCAATCACACAAAGGCGGAAGGGCTCGGTCACGCGTCCTTCCGCCATTCTTGTCGAAGCGTGCCGGACATTTGAGCGGCTGTCGAGTATAGGAACGCGAGACCGCCAGTTCCTGCCCCGCTATCGACCGCGGCGCGAAAGCCATCAAGCCACGCCAGAATTGACTGACACCACAGCGTGGTGCGCCCGGATGCAGCTTTCTGGCCTGCACCGGGTCGCAGGGCGATGGAAACTGTCACCTGCCACTTACGCGCTCAGCCGGCCGGTGAGCAGCGCGCGCTCCCAATCCGTTCGGCCCTGCCTGGCCGCCTGACGGGCAGCAGCGGCGTGATCGTAGGAAAGACTTCGTAACGTCACCCGCCACCCGCCCAGGTCGTCGTCGAGAAGGGCATAACGCACCTGTGGCGAGCCAGTCTCGATGACGTGCGGCTCCGGTGTGTCATCGCTGTAGGCGGGCAGGCCGACGCTGCCGGGGTTGACAATCAGGGCATCGCCCAGTAACACGGCGCGCGGCACATGCGTGTGCGCGCACAGCATCAACGGCGCCGATGCCCCTTTGAGTCGAGCACGAATGTCGGCCTCGGCGGCCAGGTGTGCCCGACCGTGCTCGACTGTCTCGAGCAGATATGTGCAATCACTGCCAGGCGTCCCGTGAAAAGCCAAAACATCCGCACGCGGCGCGAGAGTCGGTGGCAGAGCGCGAAGCCAGGCCAGGTGCTCAGGCGCCAGGTTTTCATAAGCGTAGCGGTCGGATGCACCCTGACGCGTAGGATCGACCGAGATCAGTTGCCGATCGTGATTGCCGGCGATGTGCACCCAGTTTTGAGCCCGGAGCAGGTTGAGCGTCTCGGCCGGCCACAGCGGGCCTGAAGCATGGTCACCCAGGTTGATCACGCCATCCAGCCTCCGCCCCTGCAGATCCGCCAGGACCGCCTCAAGCGCAGGCAGGTTGCCGTGGATGTCCGCCAGAATCGCCCACTTCGTCATGTTCGAAATAACCTCTAGCGCTCACGTATCGGGAGAGAATAGCATGGTCGGTTCGTTAGCGTTGGGCGCTGGCGCAACAAAACGACTGTGGCGAAAAGGCCAGCCGTTCGTCTACAGGAAAGGCCCTGGCCCCTGGTGCGACGCGAGCAGGAGCACTGCTGCCTGGCGACTTGATCCGTCGAAATTGCTCTGTAATTGTGGACACTGGTACTATTGTTAAGAGATTTCCAGGTCGGTATACTCTGGGAGCACCATCGTCCTACAGCTGTGCGTCCTCAATTCTCCGGGCCGATTTCGTTTATCGATCAAAGTCATTGTCTTCTTTGATCTGCGGTGAGGGAACCCGGTGCTCGATGCAGACCCTACATCAGGCGTCAAGACCGGTCCGAGCCGACCAGAAAATCGCGTAGCGGATGAGGTATCCGGTTTATCAGGTGTACTGATCAACAGGCAAACTCCCATGATGACTGAGACCGCACCCATCGAAGCCACCTTACGCAAGCACCTGGCTCGCGAGATCTTGTTCACCGGGCAGATCTATCCACACAGTGATGATGCCTCTTTCCTCGAAAACGGCATCGTCGATTCGATGGGCGTGATGCAGTTGGTGATGTTCGTCGAAGAGCGGTTCAGCGTATCGGTCGACGATGCGGACATCGTGCCAGACAATTTCGACTCGGTCGCGCGCCTGGCCGCTTATATCCGTCGCAAGCTCGTGTGAGCGCCGGAAACGATAACATGCGGGGGTGTCATGACCACCGCCGATTATCTGCTCGAAACCTCGTCAAACAGCCAGGTCGCGCTCGTTAATGACACATCATCGTTCTCCTACGGTGAACTGCGGCAACTGGCCGGTCGTGTCCTGGCTGAACTGACCTCGCAAGGCGCCGGTCCGGGCAGTCGGGTCGGCATCCTGGCCGGCAACTCTCCTTTCTGGGTGGCCGCCTATCTGGCCGCGCTCAAGCTCGGCGCCGTCGCGGTCCCCTTTCCCAACACTCGACCTGTTACAGACGTGCGCGCCATGCAGAACGTGGCGCGCTGCGGCTTTTTGTGCGCCGAAGAGCGCGTGATCAACCGTTATCGTGCGAGCTTCGCTGACGGCATCGTCATCCTGACCGACGCGCTCCTCCGATCCGCCGGGCGCCAGGATTGGCCTGCGAACGCTGTCGATCCCGAGGCGGATGCGGCTCTGATGTTCACGTCTGGCACCACGGCGCAGCCCAAGGCAGTGCGCATCACCCACCGCAATCTGCAGGCCAACACCAGCTCGATCGTGGCCTACCTGAACCTGTCGGAGCGCGACCGGATCTTCGCGCTCCTGCCCTTCGACTATTGCTTCGGCACTTCGCTGCTGCACACGCACCTGCGCGCCGGTGGCGCCCTCGTGTTCGGCGGCAGCTTCATGTACCCGGAGATGACGCTCGACCTGCTCGAAGCCACCGGTGCCACGGGGCTGGCCGGGGTGCCGACGCTGTATCAAACGCTCCTGCGCCGAACGACCTTCGCCAGACGTAAGATCGCGTCACTGACCAAGATCCAGCAGGCCGGTGGACGTCTCTCGAACCCGTTGATCCAAGAACTCGTCGAGGCGGCGCCGTCAGCTGAGGTCTTTGTCATGTATGGACAGACCGAGGCGACTGCCCGACTGTCCTATTTGCCGCCAACGCTTCTTGAAACCAAACTCGGCTCGATCGGTCATGGCATCCCGAACGTCACGCTGAGCGTCCTCGACGCAGCCGGACGACCGGTGAAGCCCGGCGAGGTCGGCGAGATCTGGGCTGAGGGCGACAACATCTCCCCCGGTTATCTTGACGATCCGGAGGCCACGGCCACCAAGTTCCCGGGCGGCCGGTTGCGCACCGGGGATCTTGCGACCGTCGACGCCGACGGCTTCCTGTTTGTGCATAGCCGCGAGAGCGACTTCATCAAATCCTCGGGCCATCGCGTCAGCGCCCAGCAGATCGAGGATTGCGTGCTCGAGCTGTCGCAGGTCGTCACCGCTGCCGCTATCGGCGTCGAAGATGCCATGGCCGGCGAAGCCATTCGCATCTTCGTGACGGTACGTGATGAAACCTCGTTCGACAGGCACTCGGTTATCGAGCATTGCGGCCGACGGCTGGCGCGTTACATGGTGCCGCGCGACGTGGTCGTCCTGACGCGCATGCCTGTCAACACGAACGGCAAGATCGACAAAGGGGAGCTGCGACGATGTGCGGCATAGCGGGTGTGCTCAACCTGCGCGGAGCCGCGCCACCGACGCTTGAGACCGGCAATGCAATGCTGGCCATGATCCACCATCGCGGCCCCGACGGGTTTGGCCTTTATCGCGATGCCGATGTCTTGCTGGGCAGCGCTCGGTTGAGCATCATCGACCTTGTCGGGGGCGATCAGCCGATCAGCAACGAAGATGGGTCGATCTGGATCGTCTTCAACGGCGAGATCTTCAACCACGTCGAGTTACGTCCGAGCCTTGAGGCGCGCGGCCATCGCTTCACAACTCGCTGTGACACCGAGGTCGTCGTCCATCTCTATGAGGAGTACGGCCCGGAGTGTCTGCAGCGCCTCAACGGTCAGTTCGCGATCGCGATCTGGGATCTGCGCAACAGGACCCTGTTCCTGGCGCGCGATCGCATGGGCGTCCGCCCGATCTTCTACACCCTCAACGCCGGACGCCTGGTCTTCGGCTCAGAGGTCAAGGCGCTCCTGGGTGCACCCGGCGTGCGCGTCGAGATCGACCCCGCAGCACTCGATGAGACCTTTGTCTACTGGAGCGTCCAGCCGCCGCGCTCGATCTTCAAAGGCGTTCATCAAATCCCGGCCGGCCACTACCTGCTGGCGCACGATGGCGAGATCAACGTCCATCCATATTGGACGGCGGACTTCACGCCCGAGGTGCCGGCGCGCTCGGTTGACGAGCACGTCGACGAACTCGGGGCCTTGCTTGACGACGCTGTGCGCATTCGGCTGCGTGCCGACGTGCCCGTGGGCAGCTATCTCAGCGGTGGGCTCGACTCGTCGTTGATCGCGGCTCTGGCGCGACGGCACACGCCGCTGCTCGAGACGTTCTCGATCGCGTTCGAGGACGAGGCCTTCGACGAGAGCGCCTTCCAGCTGGCGATGGCTCGCGAGCTTGGCACCCAGCACCGTGTGGTGCGCGCCGCCGACGCCGACATCGGCAACGTCTTCCCGGATGTCGTCTGGCACACTGAGGCCCCGATCCTACGCACGGCGCCAGCGCCGATGTACATGCTGGCCGGGCTCGTGCACGAACATGGACTCAAGGTCGTGCTCACCGGCGAGGGCGCCGACGAGATGTTCGGCGGTTACGACATCTTCAAAGAAGCAGCCGTCCGCCGCTTCTGGGCGAAGCACCCTGAGTCGACCATGCGCCCGGCCCTGCTGCGCCGGCTGTATCCCGACGTTGCGGCTCTGGGGCAGACCTCGAGCGCCTTCCTCAACGCTTTCTTCGGCAAGGGCCTGCGCGAAACCGAGGCCTCCGACTACTCGCATCGCATCCGTTGGACCAACATGACGCGCTTCCGACGCTCATTTCTGTCGGTCGAGCCGATACTCCCCTCGTTTCCGCCGCTGCCTGCGGGCTTTGATAGCTGGTCACCGCTCGCGCAAGCGCAGTTCCTTGAGATCACGACCTTTCTGAGCCCGTATTTGCTGGCGTCGCAGGGCGATCGCGTCGCGATGGCGCACGCCGTCGAGGGCCGCTTCCCATTCCTCGACTACCGATTGGTCGAGTTCGCCAATCGATTGCCGGCGCGCGAGAAATTGCTCGGCCTGAGCGAGAAGTGGCTGCTGCGGCAGCTGGGCAAGAAACATCTGCCGCGTGAGATCTGGGCGCGCCGTAAGCGCCCATACCGCGCGCCAATTCGCCGAAGTTTCTTCCAGGCTCAGGCGCCTGGCTTTGTGGCCGAGCTGCTCTCGGAGAGTGCGATCACGGCCAGCGAACTGTTCAATCCGACAGCCGTGGCGCAGCTGGCTCGCAAGGCCGAGAACGCGCCGCGCCTGAGCGAGGCCGAAGAGATGATGCTGGTCGGCGTCCTGTCGACCCAATTGTTGCATCGCGCGTTCGTGACACGATGCTACCCAACGGGTCTGCGTGAAGCACCCGCACTCAAGCTCATCGATGCCTTGCCCGCCGTAGAACCGACCGCGTCGCTTCGGCGGCGCGCTGACGCATGAAACGTTGACCTGATATGCCAACACCTTTTTCTCGCGACAGCCTGTCTCTCGACGCCGTGGCCGAAGTCGACAACATCGCGGCCTGGCTGAATCACGAAGTCCATCACTCTCTGCGACGCTACGGCGCCGTGGTGGGGATCAGCGGCGGCATCGACTCATCGGTCGTTCTGGCGCTCTGCGTGAAAGCCTTCGGCTCGAAGCACGTCCTGGGTGTGATGCTCCCCGAGAAGGAGAGCAGCCCTGAGAGCGCCGCCCTGGCCCGGCAACTGGCCGATCAGTTCGAAGTCGAGGCAGTGATGGAAGATATCAGCGACGCGCTGGACGGCGCAGGTTGTTACGCGCGCCGCGACGAAGCCATCCGCCGGGTGGTGCCCGGCTTCGGCGCAGGCTGGACCGCCAAGATCGCGTTGGCCGGGAACGTGCTCAAGCAGGCGACCCTCAACGTGTTTCGCCTGATCGCCACAGAGCCCGACGGCACCGAACACAGTCAGCGCCTGCCCGCGAAGGAGTTCGCCCAAATCGTGGCGGCCTCAAACTTCAAGCAGCGTCTGCGCATGTCGATGTTGTACTACCATGCCGAGGTCCGCAACTACGCCGTGATCGGCACGGCGCAGAAGAACGAGCACGACCTTGGCTTCTTCGTCAAACACGGCGATGGCGGAGCTGATCTGCTGCCGCTGGCCCATTTGTTCAAGACCCAGGTGTATCAGCTGGCACGCGCCCTGAACGTGCCGGCCGAGATTCAGGCGCGCACGCCCACCACCGACACTTACCCAGGTGGCCAGACGCAGGAGGAGTTCTTCTACAGGCTGCCTTTCGCGCTGCTCGACGCCATCTGGCTCGGGCACGATCAGGGCGTGGCCCCAACCGAGATTGCTGCAGCGCTCGATCTGACTCCTGAGCAAGTCGAACGCGTGATCACCGATATCGAGAGCAAACGTCGCGCCACCGAGTATCTCCGCGCGCCGGCGGGTCGGCTCAGCGCCTAGCCCGGCCCAGGGGATGCCAGATGCGCCGCGCTGTTCCGCTGCTCTCCGGATTTGCGATCCTGGCCGTGATCTTCAATCACGCCAACTGGCACGTCCTCGAGCATTTCGCGGCGGGAGACCCGGCTGGGCTGCTCTACCTGATCTTCGACCAGATCGGCAAATGCGCGATAGCGGCTTTTCTAACGGTTGCCGGGTACTTCATCGCGTATGCCACGGCCGGCGGCAAAAATGACGTGCGCTGGTCGATCATTCGGGCGCGCCTGATCAACCTGGCCTGGCCCTGGTTGATTTGGTCCTTGATTGACCTTGCCCTGCACTACGCGCTCACCCGACAGTTTGACCCCTACGAACTCATCACGACACCGTTTGTTCATTACTATTTCATTCCGCTGCTCATGTTCTACTATCTGGCGACGCCGCCCCTGGCTCGCCTGGCGAAGGAGAGTCCGCGCCGTGCGTTGCTGGTCGCAGGCATCGTGCAGATGCTGGCCATAGCCTTGCTCTATGCGCGTTTGTATACGGCGCTGCTGCCGGACGTGCTCGCGCCCTGGGTCGCGATCGGCCCACTGCAATACCTGCGGTTCGCCTTCTTCTTCCCCCTGGGTCTGGTCATCGGTCTGTACCCACAGCGCGCGCGCGACCGGCTCGCTCGCACGGTCACGGCATTGCCATGGATCACGCTCGCCTTATTTGCGGCGTCCGTGGGCGAGGCCTGGCTGGCATATCAGAAGGGTGGCGGTGTGTGGCCGCTGAGCAACGACCAGACCAAGATCACGTCGACGCTCTTCGCAGTCAGCCTCATCCTGACGTTCGCTACTTCAGAGCGCCTGACGTTCGCTGGCGATCGCCTGCTCATGTACCTGGGGAGCCGCACCTACGGCCTGTATCTGACGCATTACATCTTCCTCGGCGCACTGGCCAGGCTGATCCAGGCTGTGTGGCCGTACGATGCTTCTATGCCAGGTTGGGTCATGCTGCCGGCCCTGTTCATCGGCACCGTCGCTACCTCTCTCCTCCTGATGGAGGCTGTCGCGCGCTCCCCGCTGCGTAAAGCGTATCGGTTCCTGTTCGGATGAAGAGATCCTGACCCTCGGTTCTCCAGGCAGGCGGATCATGGCCAGCCGTAGCACTTGCCCGCATGACATCCCTTGGCAATCGGCCTTGTCCGCTCAAGGTCTGGCACGAGCCGCGGATGTCGCCGATGATGCGCCCGGCAATCGCATTAGGAACGCCTGATCTGATTCTTCCGAGAAAACGAGGGGTGGGGGGGGGGGGGGGTGGGGGGGGGGGGGGGCCCCCCCCCCCCCCCCCCCACCCCTCGTCTTCTCGGCACTTTTCAATTGAGGCGATGAAGCCACGTCCTATGCGATTGCTCTTGAGCGATGCCCGGAAGCGCCGACGGGTTGCATCCACGCGTTACAATGGACGCCTTGAACTCGATTCAACGGTAACGGGGTCAATCGCAAGGCGCTGAGGGCCGGCTGAGAGCTTTTGAGGGCGGCCCGGCGATAGGTTAACGGGATGCGTTCTGTAGCCATTCTGGGGATCGGGATGACACCGATCTCCGAACACTGGGATAAGTCCATTCGGGTCCTGGCCGGCGAGGCCGCCCTTGCCGCGCTAGCCGACGCCGGGCGCCAGGGTGTCGACGGCCTGTTCATCGGCAACATGCTCTCGGGCACGCTCAACCGGCAGGAGAACCTGGGCGCCATGCTCAGCGATTGGGTCGGGCTGCGGGGAGTCGAGGCTGTGAAGATCGAGGCCGCCTGCGGCTCAGGCGGCGCCGCTGTGCGTCAGGCCATGATGGCCGTCGCCTCGGGCGTGATGGACAGCGCGTTGGCCGTCGGCGTCGAGAAGATGACCGACACCGTGCCCGCCACCACCACCGGCGGGCTGGCAACCGCCGCCGACTCAGACTGGGAGGCCGCCCAGGGCGTGTCCTTCGTCGCGCTCAACGCCCTGATCATGCAACGATATCTGCATGAGTATGGCTGGACCAAGGACGACTTCGCGCCCTTTGCGATCAACGCACACGGCAACGCCATGCACAACCCGTTCGCGCGATTGCACGAGAAGGTCGACGCGCGCGCCTACAAGAAGGCCCGCATGGTCGCGGACCCGATCAACCTGCTCGATGCCTCGCCAACTGGAGATGGTGCCGCAGCCGTGCTTGTTGTGCCGGTCGAAGAAGTGAGCGCCAACGGCCGACCGCGGATCACCATCGCCGGATCGGCATCCGCGACCGACACCCTCGCGATCCACGATCGAACCGACCCGCTCTGGCTCACGGCCGCCGAACTCTCGGCGCGCAAAGCCTATGCACAGGCTGGCGTCGGGCCGGCAGACATCGACGTGTTCGAGTTACACGACGCGTTCTCGATCATGGCCGCGCTCTCGCTCGAGGCCTGCGGCTTCGCCGAGCGCGGGCAGGGCCCGCGGCTCGCGCTCGACGGCGAGATCGTGCCAACCGGGCGTGTGCCGATCGCGACGCGCGGCGGGCTCAAGGCCCGCGGGCATCCCGTCGGCGCCACAGGCGTCTATCAGATTTGCGAGCTGGTGGAGCAGTTGCGCGGCACTGCCACCGGCACGCAGGTCGACGGCGCGCGCATCGGCATGGCCCAGAACATCGGCGGCTCAGGCGCCACGATCGTCACCCACATTTTGAAGAGCGAGTAACACGAACGAGGGAACGGTTGCCGGCGTCAGCGACCGTTCCCTCGTTTAGATTCCCTTCAGGCAGCGTCGTCAGACGGCAGCGTCGTCAGACGGCAGCGTCGTCAGACGGCAGCGTCG
>CAYZRP010000123.1:16333-22082 GCA_964480865.1 uncultured Anaerolineales bacterium
AGACGGCAGCGTCGCTAGACGGCACGCTGCCAGGTGGAACCCTCCGGCGTATCGTTGACCACGAACCCCAGCCGGGTCAGGCCGTCGCGAAGCTGATCGGCGAGCGCCCACTGCTTCGCAGCTCGCAACTGGCTGCGCATCTGCAGGATAAGGTCCATCAGCGTCGACGTGTGATCGTCAGTGCTGACCGGCTTGAGTGCGGCCAGACGCGGCATGAGCGTGGCCAGGGCCTGGGCGGCCCGATCCGCGCGGTCGTAGACGCCCTGCTCAAGTCCGGCCTGGGCCACAAGGCTGAGCCCGACAAGCGCCTCCACGGAGCTCGAGAAATCGCCTGCGCGCAGTGCGCTTTCCGTCAGCACCCGCAGACCGGCGATGTCGTCTTCTTCCGGATCGACATCCCCGTCAGCGGCAACGACTTCAGCCACCGCGGCATCCGGCTCCGCGTCGGCGCGTGCGCCCGGATCCAGCCCGCGCCACTCGTCGAGCCCGAACCGCTCCCCGTGGGCATAGGTCTTCACTCCGCCGTGGCCGTGAACCGTCACCGCCCCGACGCCCAGGACGTCGCCGGTGTCGTCGCCTGGATGCAGCCGGGCGGCCGTGTACTCATCGACGCCGATCAGCAACGCCTCTGGCGGCAGCAGGGCCTCGAGCCGATGCAGACGTGGCGCCCCCATGAAGCAGTAACGGGTGTCGTGATGGTCGCCGCTGCGATTGTTCCAGTGCGGGACGACGGCAGCCGGCAGGTCGAGCTCCGCTAAAACGTCGAGGCCGGGCAGCCAGTGCACGTCGGCGCCGACCTTGTAGATCTCGTACACTGGCACGGTATGGGCCCCAAGGGTCAAGGCGGCAGCCGAGGAGAAGATGAGTGTCGCTCCCTCGCGCCAGCGCTCGAGCACGGCGGCCAGAACCTGATGATCACGCCAGACCCGCAGTGCATAGCTCGGGCTGCCCGGGCCAGCGAACAGGTAATTGCCAGTGCGGATCGCGGTCAGGGCGGCCGCCACCTGGGCCGGCGTCGCCTGCGGACCTGGATAATCGGCCACGGTGAGCGAGAGCCCGAAGTTGCGCTCGAAGTACGCAGTAGCTTTGTGATTGATCTGCTCGAGATTGAGTTCGAATCCGGCCGGGCTGTTGAGGAATACGGGCTTCGGGGTGGAATGCTTCGCCAGCAGGGTGCGGTGCACCTCGGCCATCGAGTCGGCCATCTCACCCGAACCCATCATCACAAGATCACCGTACGTTGATCGCGACATCGTCTCGCGCCACTCCTCTATGCGCCTCAGCGTGATATGCTCACCTGACTGATTTTGTCATGCTGCGTGAACGTGGAAGGGTTACGCAACTTCGGTTAACATCGGTCGATCATGTCATCTGCTTCGACTCAACAACTATACCGCGTGAAAGTAGGCGATATTGCGTTGTCGGTCCGCGAGTGGCCAGGCACTGAGCCGGCTTTTCTGTTGCTGCATGGCCTGGCCAGCAATAGCCTGCTCTGGGCCGGCGTCGCCGAGCATCTCTCTGCCGCGGGGCATCGCGCCATCGCGGTCGATCAACGCGGGCACGGCCTGAGCGATAAACCGGACGGCTCTTACGGGTTTGGTGTCTTCGTCGAAGACCTGAACCGGTTGATCGATGCTCTGGGCCTCACCCAACCGCCGATCATCGCCGGACAGTCGTGGGGCGGCAACGTCGTTTTGGCGTTCGGCGCCGAGCACCCCGAACGCGCCCGGGGGCTGGCCTTCATCGATGGTGGCTTCCTGAATCTTCACAGCGAAATGCCAGACTGGGATGTGGTGGCCGAAAGACTTCGACCTCCGCAACTGACAGGTATCAAACCCGACTTTCTGCGCGAACGCATCCGCATCGGCCACCCGGATTGGAGCGCTCAGGCTGTCGAATCTATCCTGGGCAACTTCGCCGTCGATTCGGAAGGAGGCCTGCGCGCCAACCTCACGCTCGAGCGACACATGCTGATCCTGCGCGCCCTATGGGAGCAAGAGCCTGCCAGCCTGTTCCCGCGCGTCTCGGCTCCCGTGCTGATCTGTCCGGCATCGCGACATGCGCCGGACGACCAGGCACGGGCCGAGCGGATGGTGACCGCCGCAGCAGCCCTGCTGCCCCGCAGCCGAACCGAATGGTTCTGGGACACCGACCACGACATCCATGCCCAACGCCCCGACGCGCTGGCCGACGTCTTTTTGCGTGAGTTGCGAACCGGGCTGTGGTCGACCTGAGGCGTGTTGCGGGGCTGCGCAATGTGATTTATAACTGACCGTGAACGTACTGCTCGGACGAAGAGATGACTGCGCCCGGCAATTCAGGGCGACATGCTTGCTGCTGAGCGGATACGCTGAACCCGCTTAAGGAGGCCCGAATGTTCAAACGCCATAGCCTGGTGGCCTGCCTGCTCACGGCAGCACTGTTGCTGACCGCGTGCGCGCGCGCCGCCAGCACTCCGATCCCGACCGATCCGCTGGATGGCGGCCTCGACGTGGGCGGGTCCTCCGGCCCGAAAAGCGGCGATCCCACCATCGAAGCCCTGAGCACGGCCATCGCGCTGACGCAGACGGCCGCTGCCGGCGGTGTAACCATCGTGGCCACCCCGGTTCCGCCGACCACGGACCCGAACCTTCTACCGACCGCTCTGCCCACTGCCGAAGTGATCCTGCCGACGCCTACGTTTACGCTGGCGCCCGAAGGCGTGTCCAGCGGCGGCGCGACGTGCGCCAGCCCCTATGTCGTGCAGACCGGCGATTGGGCCCTGCGAATCGCGCAAAAGTGCAACATCTCGCTGGATGCGCTGCAGGCTGCCAACCCCGGCGTGAATCTCACGACCATCTCGGTCGGCCAACAGCTGGCGATCCCGAACGGCACCGTCGGCCAACCGCCGGCCGCCACCCCCGTCCCGACCGTCGCGCCCAGCGGCACGATCTGCAGCGGGGAGTATGTGGTCCGCACTGGCGACAATCTGTTCCGGTTGGCCTATAACTGCGGCCTGACGACCGAGCAACTCGCGGCCACCAACAACATCCCGTGGCCCTTCCAGATCAAGGTCGGCCAGATCATCCGCTTCCCGTGAGCGGTCGTTGATTCGCTCTGATGACACGGGCGACGCCTGCGCGTCGCCCGTGTCCATTTTGGAAGGGACCCTCAATGACGAACATCCCGCCCGTTCATGGCACCGAGACGACCTTCACTGGCCGGGCCTTTGCCGTGCGTGTGGATGAGCTGGAGTATGCGCCGGGCCGAAGACATCGGATCGAGGTCGTCGTGCACAGCGGGGCCGTGACCATGCTGCCGGTCGAAGACGGCCAGATCTGGTTCGTGCGCCAGTATCGACATCCCTCGGGCAAGATCCTGCTCGAGCTGCCGGCGGGCACGCTCCGCGAGGGCGAGGATCCGGCGCTTGCGGCCGGTCGTGAGCTCCAGGAGGAGATCGGCCAGCGCGCGGCCAGCCTGACGCCGCTGGGTTCGTTCTGGCTCGCCCCCGGCTACTCGACTGAGCTGATGCATGCCTACCTGGCGACCGGCTTCACGCCCGACCCGCTCGCGCAGGACGAAGACGAAGTCATCGAGCTCGTCAAAGTGCCAGTAGCCGAGGCCCTGGCCCTGGCCCGCAGCGGCCAGATCCAGGACGCGAAGAGCCTGGCGACGTTGTTCTTGGGCCTGCCTCTGCTGGTGTCTTGAAAAGAGAGAGGTGGGAAGGGCGCCGTAGCGTTCCCACATCCCTCCTCTCTCCTCCCAGTTTTTTTCTTGATTCCTCACCCTTGATCGTCCCCCACCTGTCTGGTATACTCTTTGGGCTGGACCGCCCGGGTTGTGGGCGGTTTCGTTTGCCCAGAGAGTGAGCGTGTGTCATGCCTGATTTGATCAAAGCTGTCGAAGCGCCGCGCAACAAGACGATCCCGTACCTGCAGCCCGGCGATAACATTTCCGTGCACGTCAAGATCCGCGAAGGCAACAAGGAACGCGTCCAAGAGTTCCGTGGCATCGTGATCCGCGTGCGTAAGGGCGGGAACCAGGCGAACTTCACGGTGCGGCGCATCGCGTCACACGGTGTGGGCGTCGAACGAACTTTCTTGCTGCGCTCACCACGCATCGAGAAGGTCGATGTGTTCCGCAGCTCCCGCGTCCGCCGCGCGCAGCTCTACTTCCTGCGCGACCTGCGCGGCAAGGCTGCCCGCCTGAAGGAAAAGGCCCGCGCCGACGCGTAAGCCACCGTCTTTCGAGACGCGGCCGGCCTCAAGCCGGCCGCGTTTTTATTTCCGGAGGCTTCATGAACAAACCTCTCATCGGCCTGACCGCTGAGCGCTGGTCCTCCGGCTATCAGCCGGCCCCCGATTCAAACGTGCAGGGCGTCTTGCGGACGTATGTTGAGGCCCTGCTTGGCGCCGGGGCGCTGCCGGTCGTCATCCCGCTCGGGTTATCGGACGAGGATCGCAAAGCGCTGGTGGCCCGGCTCGACGGCGTGGTGCTGCCCGGTGGCGGCGACATCGACCCGGCTGTGTACGGCCAGGAACCGCACCCCGCCCTTTCGGACGTCGACCCGTTGCGCGACTCGCTCGAGCTCAGCCTGGCACGCGACGCCGCGCAGAGCGACCTGCCGCTGCTGGCGGTGTGCCGGGGCATCCAGGTGCTCAACGTCGCGCTGGGCGGGACGTTGGTGCAGGATATCCCCAGTCAGGTGCCAGACGCTTTGAAGCACAGCTTCAGGCTGGTCGACGCACCGCGCGAGCACCTCGCGCACGCCGTGAAGGTCTCAGAAGGCTCGCGTCTGGCCGCGATCCTCGGCACGCCCATCACGAGCGTCAACAGCCGCCATCATCAGTCCATCGACAAAGTGGCGCCCGGCCTCGAGGTTGTGGCGCATGCCCCCGACGGCGTCATCGAGGGCGTCGAGCTCCCGGCCCACCCATTCCTCATCGGTGTGCAGTGGCATCCCGAGAACCTGCAGGCGATCCCGGAGATGAAGCGGTTGTTCGTGAGGTTTGTGGAGGCAGCTGGAAGACGAAGGACGAAGGACGAAGGTTGAACGGCCGTTCAACCTTCGTCCTTCGTCACAACAAACCTAGTTCTCTCGCCTTCAGCGCCGCCTGCGTGCGATCGCGGGCGTCGATCTTGGCGAGGACGTTGGTGACGTAGTTCTTGACGGTGCCCTCGGCGAGGCTGAGCTTGAGCGCAATCTCTTTGTTGCTCAGGCCATCGGCCACAAGGCGCAGGATGCCGAGCTCGCGCTCGGATAGCGGCTCAGGCAGGTCGGCCGGTCTGGCGGCCGGCGCCAGCCGCGCAAATTCGGCAAACACCTTGCGCGCCACCGACGGCTCGATCAGCGCGCCACCACTCACCACCGTGCGGATGGCTTCAGCCAGCTCACTCCCCGATAGATCTTTCAACAGATAACCGCGTGCTCCCGCGCGCAGCCCCTCAAAGACGTTGGTGTCGTCATCGAACGTGGTCAGGATGATGACCCGCGCATCGGCGTGCCGGCTCAGCAAACGCCGCGTCGCCTCGACGCCGTTCATCTGCGGCATGCGAATGTCCATCAGGACGACGTCGGGCGCCAGGCTCTCGTAAGCATCCAGCGCGGCCTGGCCGTCACCGGCTTCGCCAGCCACCTCGAAGTCGGCCTCGAGCTCGAGCAGCGTGCGCAGCCCGTCGCGCATCAGGCGTTGGTCATCGACAAGAAGAATTCGGATCATGGCAAGTAAGACAGCCGAAGGCGACTGACAACTAGACGAAAGACGAAGGA
>CAYZRP010000124.1:0-22045 GCA_964480865.1 uncultured Anaerolineales bacterium
CGCTTGGAGACGAAGGCATCGAAGTATTCGGTGCCGCGGGTGTTGGTGTCGATCCCGGCCACGGGCCCCAGACGCATCGTGTCGATCACGCGGCTGCCGTTGCCGATGCCGGTCTTGTTCTCCTTCTGAACGTTGTCGATCCACAGCGTCAGGTAACCGTCCGTGCCGCTTGTGGTGGTCGCGCGGCGCCAGTCGAGCTCGATGTAGTGTGGGGCGTCGCTGATCGTGTAGTAGCTGGTGCTATACCAGGTCGTGCTGTTGTTGATTGCCCCGGCCCCGATCTGATAGCTGCCGCCGCTGGCCGGGCAATTCTGGCCCGCGGCCGCGCCCGTGCACTTCAGCTCGACGCGCAGCACCACGGTGCTCGTCCCGGCATACCCATACAGGATGTAATGGGCGTCGTTGCGGTTCATGGCAATCGAGTTCGGATCGAAATAGAACCGCACGCGGTAGCGGGTCTCGGCGTTCGGGGAGTCGCTGCGAACGTAGATGAGGTTGTTGTCGTTGATCGTGGCCTGCATGCCACGGGTCTGGACCAGGGCCGCTCCGGTCGTCACGCTCAGGCTGCCGCTATCCGTGATCGCCTGGGTCCAGGCGCCAAAAGTGCCGGTCTCGAAGCCGTCCGAGAAGATCGGATCGGTCGAGAGGGTCGCGGTGGGCGTCGCCGTGCGGGTCGCGGTGGCCGTGGCCGTGGAAGTAGCCGTCCCGGTCGCCGTGGTCGTCGCCGTCGCGGTCTGAGTAGCCGTGGCCGTGGAAGTAGCCGTCCCTGTGGCCGTGGCGGTCGCTGTCGAGGTGGCCGTGGCGGTCGCCGTCGACGTGTTCGTGGCGGTCGCCGTCGCGGTGGACGTCGCGGTGGCCGTGTGGGTCGGCGTGGCGTTGGGCGTCGGCGTGGCGGTCGACTCGGGCAGCCCATTCAGGCTCTCGAAGGCCTGGACGCGGTTGCCCACCGCATCGTAACCGTACTCGAAGAACGACAGGGTGTCGCCGGCGCGCTGATGGGCCAGCCGCGTCAGCCGATTGGCGTCATCATAGGTATAGGTCGAGGCCAGGCCATTGGCGCGCGACACGATGGTCATGCGGCTACCGGCGTCGTAGGTGTAGGACGTGATCTGCGCGAGCCAGTCCGTCACCTGATAGAGCCGGTTGGCCGGGTCGTAGACGTAGTTCACCTCGCGGCTGTCCGGGTAGGTCAGGCGCGTGCGGTTGCCGTTGGCGTCGTAGCCATAGGAAACGGTGCCGCTGAAGGGGTCGGTCACCGACGTGGTGCGGCTGACGCCGTCATACCCGAACGTGGTCGTCCCCACTCCATCCACCATCTGGACCTGCTCGCCGCGGGCGTTGTAGGTGAACGTCGCGCTCGGGTCGGCTCCGGGATAGTCGATCAGGGTCAGGCGGCCCAGGTCATCGTAGCCATAGGTCGTGGTGTGGCCGAGCGCATCCAGCAGGCTGGTGCGCTGGCCAAGCGCATCGTAGCCGTACGCCTGAGTATGGCCCAGAGCATCGCTTTCCGAGGCCAGGCGGCCAGCCAGGTCATAGGTGAAGGTCGTGTCGTGGCCGTTTCCGTCGTGGATCGTCAGGCGATTGCCGGCTGTGTCATAGACGTACTCGGTCCGGACGTTGGTCTCGTGATCCGGATCGGCACCCGCATCATAGTTCTCGACCACGGCTTCGAGGCGGCCCAGGCGGTCGTATTCGTAGGCGGTCACGATGCCATTCGGGTCGGTCAGGCGGATCAGGTTGCCGGCGGCGTCGTAGCGCCGCACGGTCTGGAGATCCTCGTCGACCACGACTGAATCAAAGACGCCGTCCACAAGGTTTACGGTCGTGGTCAGCACCCGGCCGAGGCCGTCGAAGTCCTGGACCATCACCTGGCCGAGTGGATCGGTTGCGCTCACCTGCCGGCCCAGGGCATCGTAGGCGAAGGTCGAGGTCGCTACCGTGCCGCTCAGCGGCAGGGTCTGGGTGATCAGGCGGTCGGCGGCATCGTACCCAAAGGTCGCGGTCGCGCCGCGCGCGTCGGTCTGGCTGATGCGGTGGCCGGCGCCGTCATAGGCGATCAGGGTGATGAGGTCGATGTCGGGCTCGGCGGCGTTGAACACGCCGTCGATCTGGTTCTGGATCTGGCGCACGGGCCGGTCCAGGTCGTCGTATTCGACGCAACTGCGACGCGGTGTAGCCGTGTTGGCGAATTCTACCGTGCAGGCAGCCCGGCCGGCGGCATCGTACTCGGTGACGGTCGCGATATCTTCATCGGGATAGAGCGCGTTGAAGACGCCGTTGACGTAGTTCACGGTCACGGTCACCGGGCGCTGCAGGACGTCGTACTCCGTCTGCGTCACATGGCCCAGGGCGTCGGTGGTCGTGATGGGGCGCCCCAGGAGGTCGTAGCCTGCGACCGTCGTCGCGGCCGTCGAGCCCGTCAGCGGCACCGTGGTCGTGATCAGGCGGCCCAGGTCGTCGTAGCCATAAGTCGTCGTGATGACCTGCGTCGTCGGGCCGGGCCCGCCCAGGACCTGGCCGGTGGCGCTCACCTGCCCGCTCGGGCCGTAGGCGGTCGTCGAGAGGATGTCCTGATCGGGGTGCGCGGGGTCGAACACGCCGTCCACATAGCCGACCCAGACCCGATACGGCCGACCGTCGGCGTCATACTCGGTTCGGGTCGCGCGCTCGAGGCCCGCCACATTGGCGTACTCAATCTGCAGGTACTGGCGGCCGGCTTCGTCGTAGAAATAGGCGGTCTGGATGTCTTCATCTGGGCGCACGGACGTGAATATCCCGTTCTCGTAGTTCACGGTGACCGTGATCGGCCGGTTCAGGGCGTCGTAGTCGGTGCGCGTCTCGTGGCCCAGGGCGTCCCAGACCTGCGTCACGTTGCCGTTCTCGTCGTAGTGCGCGATCGAGGTCAGATCCTCGTCCGGGCGCGCGGGATCGAAGACGCCGTCGATGTAGTTCGTGGTGACCGTGATCGGGCGGTTGACCGGGTCGTACTCGGTCACGGTGGCGCGCGCGAGCCCGAGGATATTGGCGAACTCGGTGCTGCGGGTTACGTTGCCGACCTCGTCATAGGCCGTCACGCTCTGGATGTCTTCACCCGGATAGGCAGGATCGAAGACGCCATCGACGTAGTTGACCGTGACCGTGATCGGCCGCTGGTCGGCATCGTACTCGGTTCGCGTCACGCGCCCGATGGTGTCGGTCATGACCGTCTGCAGGCCCAGATCGTTGTAGCCGAAGCCGGTCGTGAGGTTGTACAGGTTCAGGTAGTTCTGGGTGTGCCCGGCCAGGACGTTCTGGGTCGTGGCGATCAGGCGATTGACGTTGTCATAGGTGTTGACCGTGACCAGGCCGACCGTGTCCGTGATCGCGGTCTGGTTGCCCACGGCGTCGTAGCCGTACTGGGTGATGCGGTTATAGCGGTCAAGATAGTTCTGGGCCTGGCCGGCAAGGTAGTTGGCCGTCACCTGCGTCACACGGCCGGCATCGTCCAGGACGCTGACCGCGATCTCCTGTTGGGCGGTGCCATAGGCCGTGGTGGTCGTGATCACGCGCCCGAGGTCGTCGTAGCCGTACACGGTCACCAGGCCGGCCGTGTCGGTCATGGCCGTCATCTGGCCCAGGACGTCGTAGCCATAGGTGGTGGTGTTTCCGAGTGGATCGGACGTGGCCTTGAGCAGCCCGGCCGGGACGCCGTCGGCCAGGGTCGTGTAGGTGTAGAGCGTGGTCTGGCTGAAGACGTCGGTCTGGCCGGTGAGGAAGGCGCCGTCATAGGCGTAGGTGGTCAGATAGCCGCGCGGGTCGATGACCGAGGTGAGGTTGTTCTGGGCGTCGTAGCCGAGATCGGTCTGGTTCTCGGCCGCGTCGACGACGCGGGTCAGGTTCGCGCCGTCCGCGCTCCAGTCGAGCTGTGTCACGTAATCGAGCGCGTTGGTCTGCGTGATCGGGCGGAAATTCTCATCCCGGATTGTCTCAGCCGAGCCGCCGAGCGGCGCGACGATATCGGCAATGGCATTGCGCGTGTCGTAGCGGTGGATCGTCTGCGCGCCACTCGCATCCGTGATCAGGGTCGTGTTGTCGGTGTTATACGTGCACTGGACCAGGAGCTGGCCGTTGCCGTCGGTCTGGCGCCAGGCACGGCCTTGCGCATCGTAATCGGTGTGTACCACGGTCACGCTGCGCGGATCGACGATGTCGGTGAGGAGATGGGTGGTGCCGCTGTAGACCAGGGTCCAGGATTGGCCAAGGACATCGGTGATGCCGGTCAGGTCGCCGGTGGTCGGGCTATAGGTGTAGCTGACCTGCCGGCCGGTGTGATCGCTCACCGTGCTGATGCGGCCGGCCGTGTAACCAAGGGTCAGGTAACGACCCGTGATCGGTTCCGCGATCTGGGTCAATTGCCCGCTGGAATAGGTGTAGTCCAGGCTGCGGCCCTTGTCGTTGGTCCACTGCGTGAGCCGGCCTGCGCCGTCAAAGGTGTAGACGGATTGATCGGCTGTGCTCAGGATGTAATGCGGGGTCGGCGTGTCCACGTAGACCAGCGTGGCCAGGACGCCATCAAAGGGCACATAGGTCGTGACGCTTTGGACGGTGGTGATCGAGAACTTGTACTGGTTGGCCGAATGCGACTTGAACCAGATCGTGTCGGCCTCACCCAGCGGGTCGCCGGGTAGGATCAGGCGGATGTCCTGGTTGTGGGTCCAGCCGTAGCCCAGGGTGGTGGTGTAACTCGCTGTGACCGCGGAGGCGTAGGTCCGCTGGAAGGCCAGTGAGTCGGCCGCGGTCGGGATCGACAGATCTACCGACGTGAAGCTGAACTCGCCCGACTGGGTGTTGATCGGGTCGCCCGCGTCGCCATTGGTTTCGGGCACGTAGCATTCGCATTCGCGGTTGTCGCCGCCGCCCGAGTTGTCATTGCCGCCACCTGTGCTGGGGCCAGTCTCTGAATCGTCGCTGCGGCCCGGCACGGGTGGAAGCAGGCCGAAGCGCGCCACAAAGGCGTCCGTGCCGTTCACCTGACTATCGTACGGCGTCCCGGCCAATGGGAAGTTGCTGGAGTTGGCGGAGCCGGTCACGAAAACCTGATCGTCGTTGCCGGACTGGATGGCCACGCCATAGCCGAAATCTTCGTTACTGCCGCCCAGATAGGTGGCATACTGCAAGGCCATCCCGGCCGCCGACAGGCGGGCCATGAACGCATCCCGACAGACATACCCGCCGCCGCACGTGCCGCCCCCGAACGTGGTCTGGAAGGCGCCCGTGATGACCGGGAAGCTGCCGTCCACCTGCCCCACGATCACGGGCTCACCCCGGCTGGTCACGGCCAGGGCGTGCACGCGCTCTGTGGCGCTGCCGCCCAAGTACGACCAGTACACCAGCGAGGCGGACCCTGACTGCGCCAGATCGAATTTGAAGACGTAACCGTCCGTGTCCCCGCCGCCATAACTGCGCTGGCCGGTGGTCGCTTGGGTGGCGCTGCTGGCCGTGGAACCGGCCACGTAGACCTTGCCTGTGGGGTCCAATGCCACCAGGCAGCTTTCAAGGCAATCCGTATTGCTCACGCCGAAGAACGTCGCGTAGGCCAGATCGCTGCTGCCACCGCCCGCCGGGTTCAGCTTCAGCAAGAAGCCTTCGCCGCCGGCGATCGACGTGCTGTAGGCGTTGAGCAACGGGAAGTTGGCCGAATAGGTCGGGCCGCTGACGTAGACACTGCCGGAGGAATCGACCGCCACCGAGCACTCGCGATAATCGCCGCCGTACTCGCAGTCCGTGCTGGACCCGCCCAGATAGGTCGAGTACAGCAGCGAAGCGGCGCCCGATTGCGCCGTGTCGAACTGCGCGAAGAAGCCATCGAAGCCGCCGTTATTGAAACTGGTATCGTACGCGCCGGCCGTCGTCGGGTAATTCGTGGGCGTTTGCCCGACGACGTAGGCCACGTTCGCCGCCCCGGGTCGTACCGCAATGTGATGACCCTGGCCCTCATGGATGAAGGACCCATAGTTCAGGGCCGTGCCGGCCGCGCTGAGACGGAACAGGAACGAATTGGTCCCGGTGCCGTTGAAGGACGTGTCGAAGCCATTCGGCGTGGGGAAGTCGGTCGAGAACGTCCGCCCGGTGACAAAGGCCGATCCGTTGATGTCCACGGCCAGGTCCAGGCCATAGTCGTTGCCGGCGCCGCCAACGTAGGTCAAGTAATCGAGGCTGGTGCCGCTCGGATTGATCTTGGCAACGAAAACGTCGCTGTTGCCATTGGCGGTTTGATCGTAGCCGACCGAGTCGGTGAAATCGGTTGAGCAGGTGTAGCCGGCGACATACATGGCGCCAGTCGAGTCGGCCCTGACGCCCATACCGAACTCCGCACACGATCCGCCGAGCAGCGTGGCGTAAATCAGGTCGTCCGCACCGCCGCCTTGCGCGAGGGGTCGCGCCAGCGTTTCGGGACGCATCATCGCGAGTCCGGCGGAGGTTCGTTCGGACCCCGGCTTGGGCCGTTTGGTTTCCTTGAACGGTAGCTGGATCTCGTCCTTGTCGATCCGCGGCCCGTTCTGCCGCATCTGGGCGAGTTCAGGATCGTCCGCTTCCAGCTCGATGAGCGGTAGTTCGAGCTCACCAAAGCGCGTGGCCAATCCCACGGCTTCACCGCGCAGGCTGAGGCCGTCGCTGCCTTCCAGGCGCAGCCGGATCCGGTCGAGCACATTCGGGCCGCGACCGCGGTTCTGCCGCACCAGGCGCCAGACCCATTGACCGTCTTCGACCGTGATCTCCAGATTGACGCCCGGGTAGAGGTCGCGATAGCGCACGCCGCTCCACACCGGAACATCGGACTGCCACAGGGCCGGATCCGCGCCCGTGAAATACGACACGGTCGTGTCCACCGGATTGAAGCCCTCCAGCACGGCGTTGGGATTGGCGCCGGCGAAGGACAGGCGCAGATTGACCCGGCGATGGGTGTTCGCATTCGGCGCCATCGGGGTGGGATCCGTGGGGAGGGTGGAGACCACGGTTTCGGTCTGGGTCGGCGCCTGGGTTGGGGAGGCCGTGGGCGTGGCGGTCTGCGTTTCTGATGGCGCGCTGGTCGCGGTCTCGCTGGGCCGCGCGGTCTGCGTAGCCTCGACGACCACGGTGTCGGTGGGAGTCGGTGTCTCGCTGGGAGACAACACCGTCGGTGTGGCCGTGACTTCGGCGATGGGCCGTGCATCGACGACAACTTCCGTCTCGGAGATCGCGGCCGTGGGGAGGATATCGGCTGTCGTGGGTTCCGCGGTGGTGGCCGTGGTCGGCGTGGACGTCGCTGAAGCTGTCGGCTCTGCAAGAGTTGCGCTGGGCTCGGTTGTGGGTGGGACGTCGGTCTCGCTCGGAAGTGGCGTAATCGTCGGGACGGCGGTGTCGCTGGGACTGACGTCGGCTGGAGGCGCGGTGGGGGAGGCCGTGGCGCTGGGTTCCGTCGTGGCCGTCGCGGTGGCGATCTCGGTGGCGGCAACGGCGCCCATCGCTTTGGGCGTCGTTTCGTCGGGATTGGGATCCAGGATTGACAGCCAGATCCCATCGGCGCCGAAATAGGCCTGGTTCTGCAGGCCGATCACCTGAAGTTGAATGCCCTGGCGCTTGAGGCCCGCGCTCTGTGCGTTCCATTGGCCACGGTTTTCGACAAACAACACCGGCGCCTGGGGCACAAACGTGGCGAGCGGAGCGGCGTCCTGCCGCGATGGCCGTTCACCCGTTCTCGGCTCCGGACGACTGGTGTCGACGCCACTCAGCTTGAGCGGTTGCACCAGCGAATTGGTTTCGCTACCCGTTTCGCGGCCGTCGCGGCTATTCGCCGCAGCGAGCGCAAAAGTCTGGGTGGGCCAGCTGGGCGTCACCAGCGACGCGACCAGGATGACATGAATCAGGCGGTTGAGCGGATGGCGCGAATGGCTGAGCCAGCGGGAAAGAAAACCAGCGGTCCGAGCGAGCATAACAGTATCCCCTCACACGACTATGCGGTTGGCAAAAACAAGAACCCCGTCCGATCATAGACTTGGCCGAAATGGTGACAATTGAGCTTTGTCATCGAAAATGCCATGACCGAGAACGAAGCCGTGACTGGGCCAAACGCGAGACCCAAACGTGTGACTCGTGCAAAACGGTTGAGGCGATCACTGGAAGAAGGTGACCGCGACGCAGCTCAGGTGTCTGCCTTCACCACCCTCCGGCATTCACTTAGGGCCGCGTGTTGAGGCGGGTGCCGCTCGGTTGAGCACTGTCCGTTGCCGACGAGATTGGATTCTGGCCACACGGCGAAATGAAGGCCAGGGTGCCCGACAAACGAGGTTTACTCTCTACGCCTGGTCCTGAGTGGCGCTGGGTCGGACGTAAGTCTGCTCGCCTGCCCAACGACGCAGTGAAAAGCGGTAGCGACCTGTCATCGAGCTACCTATCCGATGGGCGTTTGGACCGGGCGGGCTTCCCGCTCCTCTTTTGGGCTCGACTTCGTCACCATGACAGCATTTCGGAGAACGCCAACCATCCGAGGGGGTGGCCCCTGACTCTGCGGTACGTTCAGTCCAATGGGCGGTCTGGCCCACCAGCGAGCTCGGGCGAGACTTCCCCTGTCCGCGTTGGAAAGAGGTCGCTAAAGCGTTGCTGCCAGATATGTCCGGCAGTTGTGCTCGGGTCACACCGCGGACAAGCCGGATCGCGATGATAGAACGTGGGGCCGTTGGTCTGCGCGAGAGGCCTCAAGAACTGGAATACGGCTCGAGACCGAGCGTCATTCAAGGGAACATCGCACGAGGCGAGCCGATCTTTGAGGGTCTCGCCCGCCAACAGGGTTCCGGCTAACACGGACACAAATCCGACCGCGAAGCGTGCCTCTCTTTCATCGGCGGTGCGTCGCAGAAGCGCCATCTTGTCCGGACCCAGCTCGCCGCATCGGACCGGATCGGTCACGTGATCGAGATCTGTTTCGCTGAGGCCGACTTGACCCGCTCGACGTGTTCGCTCCTCGACCGACCAGCGTCCGATCCGTTCGCGCAGGGCGACGTCGGACTCCACTGCATCTGGAGGGTTGTAGCAGGATAGGCACGCCCCCTGCCCAGGTGGACCGCAGCGCAGGACCTCAGCGCGCAAGCCTTCAGTGGAGGCGGATAGGATCCGGGCTGGATACAGGTTCTGAATCGCGGCGCGAGTTTCGTTATTGTCGACGGCTGAGACAAGGGTGTCCGTCCTGCGCGTGCTCTGCTCAATCCCTGTATCGCAATCCACCCAGGTGATGCCACAGGATGCGGCGACCCGTTTGGCTTCCGTCACCTTCCGCTGCCCGATGGAGGCCTGTCCAAACAAGACATAGCGGTTGAGGTTGGTGAGATCGATCCCGTCTGGATCGGGATCATACAGCGCCACCGTGCCGGTCAAGTCTGGGCAAGCCCACAACGCATGGATCCAGGCGCTGCCGACTGCCCCCACGCCGGCCAGCGTGTGATCCAACGACACAGGCGGCAACTGGCCAGGGCCCTCATCCACCTCAAGTTCCTGGCTGACGCGATAGGTCCAGCTAGACAGGAACACGCACTCGGGTCGTTCGAACAGGTCCACTTTGGCGCGAACGTGTTTGAACACTTCACCCACGGCCAGGCACGCCGCGATATACGGACCGAACGGCAACCGCGAAGGGCATGCCAGCTGGATCGGCGAACGGGAGACGCCGCCCAGCCAACCGTTTCCGGCGACGTGATAGAGGCCGTCCGCCGCCTGTCCAAACGGCCCGACCGACAGGTGGATCGCAGAGATCCCGGGGCTGGCCACGACCGGGACCGCCCCCACCTCGCCCGCCCCCTGCCGAAGCTGGGTCGCCAGATCCAGCGTGGCGTCGCCCGAGAACGGAATGACATGAGGCCCCAGAGGAACCCCGCTCGGGCAAACCAGCTCGATCTCGTCGACCACACGTTGCAGCCGAGCCAGGAGATTCAAGGTCATCCAGGCCGTGTGCTGGACGGCGAGGAGATGGGCCGAGTCTGGCTTGATGGAGAGGGTCACGCGAATGGGCGTGGTTGAGGCGAGCTCTGTCAAGCGTCCCTCGACATCGCCCGAGTGGCGATCAGCGATATCGCTCATGCATGCTCCGGAAATCCAAGATGGAGGGCAGCAGCCCGATGACGTGTGGAACCTGCGCCGTCGGAACCCGACTCCAGGCCGAAGGGGTACGCACATGGACGCCAGTGTGCTCGAGCGCAATTGGCCTGCGCCCATACTCTGGGACGACGATCGAGACAGCACCCGGATGCTGGGAATAGGCCTGGTCATCATCCCAGGGCGAATGATCGATCATTCGCCCTGGGTGGGTATGGACTTGCGCGAGGCGCACCAGCGCCAGCTGGAACAGATGCTGCCCCGCCTGGCTCATCGCCTGGCTGGAGATAGCATAGTTCTGCCGCCCACACTCCGCGTCGGGGAACGTCAGTGTCGTCACCACGCTGTTGCTGTTCCGCACGATGCCGTCCAGAAACGCGACCTGCTCAATCGGAACTTGCACTCGACCCCAGGTCTCGAACAGCGCGCTCCAGAGCAGCTCAGGAATCAGAATCATGGGCCGGCCCGACATAGGCGCTGCTGGTCAAGACCTCATCCAGGCGATACAAGGTCGCGGCCAGTGTGTGAGCGCCACGCCGCCATACCTCGCTCTCTCTGGGCGAGTGACCAGACAAGTAATACTCGGCGGTTCGCGAGAAACAGACCAGCTGACGCGCCACGCCGTCTTTGAAGCCCGAATAGCTGAGGTGGAGCGCGAAGTCGGGCAGCGGCTGGACCGTCGGCCACCACCGACAGGCGGTCGTCACCGGCTCCCAGGTTTTGGGTCTGACAAAGGCCACGGTCGGCGGCCACTCGTCGTAGTAGGCGGCCCCCAGCTTGACCCAGTACAGATCGCGATGTCCATCCGGCCGTAGAGCCGGCAGACCAAAGCAGGTATGCATCTCGTCCAGGCGTTCACGTTGCCAACCGCATCGATCAGGTTGCCCCGTCCGCCAAAGATCGTCGATGTGACTCTGGAAGGTGAGCGCCGCCACCTCGGGATCCAGCGGCGCGGGTTCGCGCGCCATCAGGCCCCCCCGGAAGCGGTGGCAAAACGCCAGATGAGCCCGGGGCAGTGACCGGCCTCGAGATACTGGCGCAGGTGGAGTTCGCTGAACTGGAACACATCCTCCCCGCTCGCTTCGCAGCGAAGTCGATCATCGGGACGGCGTTCCCGATGGAGCTCCTGGGCGTAGAAGCGCTGGAGCAGCGCATGGATCGGCGTGCCAGGTCCTGCCTGCATCGGATGCTGACGGCCGTCGTCCTCATTGAGGATCGTGACGGTGAGCGAGCCCCCGGCGGCGGCTTCGGTGGTTGGGATGTCTTGAGCGTCCATGTTATCTTCTCCTTGTGAAAACGCTTCAGGGAGTGTAGCGGAGAGTCGCCCAAGAGTCAAACCGGTAAACTCTGTTTTTGTGTCAGTTAAATTGACTTGTCAGTCAGGTTGACATCCTCGAATAACGCGCCTATACTGACATCGATGCGCAACCTCTACGCCGTTTTGGGGGGCAAACTCAAAGAGGCCCGCCGCAAAGCCGGCTTGACCCAGGATCAACTGGCCCGCCGGGTCAGCCTCAGTCGAACCTCCATCACCAACATCGAAAGCGGCACCCAGGCGGTCCAAATCCATCAACTCTATCAAATGGCGGCCGAGATGGGCGTGCAGCCCCAGGAGCTGCTTCCGGCTCAAGACTCGGTCGCGATCGAAACGCCCGTGCCCAAACGCCTGCTTCGATCGTTGGATGAAAACGAGCAAGCGTGGGTGCAGCGCGTTGCCCGTAAAAACCAAGACTGAGCAAAGGCGAGGAGAGTAACGGATGGCTCAACCAGAGCGCCTAGCGCGCAAGACGCTGGCCGAGACAACCCAGGGTGAGGTGCCGGTGCCGGTCAAACGCATCGCCGAACGCCTGAACATATCGATCACCTATGAGCCCTACAACGGTGATCTGTCCGGCATGCTCTATCGCGAAGGAACCAAAGCCATTATCGGCGTGAACGCCACGCACCCGTCGACGCGCCAACGATTCACGATTGCCCACGAGATCGGACACTTTCTGTTGCACGGTGAGCGGTCTATGTTTGTGGACAAGAGCGTGGTGTTTCGCGACCGTTCCTCCAGCCTGGGGACGGATGTCGAAGAGATCGAGGCCAACCAGTTCGCCGCCGCTTTACTCATGCCCGAGGCGCTGGTGCTCCGCGAGGTCAAGGCCTTGGCGTCTTCCGGCAAATCTCGAAACGGGGATCGACTGGTCAAGCAACTGGCCAAGACGTTTGACGTCAGCCCGCAATCGATGCAGTTTCGGCTGGCCAATCTGGGGGTATTTCTTCCCGCCTGAGTTCTGCACACCACCCTTCCCTAACAGCCATTGAGATGAGAGGGGGAGCATACGGCGTTTGATCGTTGCGGCCGCGGGACAAGGTCTGTCCTCCGGCCGATCTTCACAGCGGGGCAGCGTCGAAGGCTCAACGCTGCCCCGCTGTGAAGACCCATACTTGTGCGGTGTTATGAGGACCCTGACATGATTGATTTTGGGAAGCATCTATCCAGACCCTCTGGCGAGAAGGTCATCGACCCCATCAAGATCTATGAACGGTTGGACCGAGCGTCCGACAAGGGTCCGTTGCGTCCGGCGCAGACGGCCGTCCTCACCGAATGGCACCACTCTCGCCGAGATCTTCGAGACGTCATCCTGAAGCTTCACACCGGCCAGGGCAAGACGTTGGTGGGTTTGTTGATGCTTCAGTCCAGGCTCAATGGCGGCGAGGGCCCGGCGCTTTACCTGTGTCCAAACAAGTTTTTGGTGACGCAAACCGTTGAACAGGCCCGGCAGTTTGGCATCCATTGCGTGACGACAGAGGGCGACCTCCCCATGGCCTTTCAGAACGCCGAGGCCATTCTCGTGACCTCCGTTCAGAAGCTCTTCAACGGATTCTCGAAGTTCGGCTTGAGACATCAGTCCCTGAGCGTCGATTCGCTCGTCATGGATGATGCCCATGCGTGCATCGACGCCATCAAGAGTTCCTACACCATCCGGTTGCCGGACGACCACGAGGGCTATCGAGCGCTCCTGGCCCTCTTTGAGACGTCGCTCCAGGAACAGGGAGCCGGCACCTATGAAGAGATCCGGGCCGGAAAGCCGAACGCCTTCTTGCCCGTGCCCTACTGGGATTGGATCGACCGAAGCCAGGAGGTCATCGCGCGGATGGCTCGGTATGCCCAGGATGAAGCCGTGAAATTCGCCTGGCCGCTCGTGAAGAACCTGATCCCGAACTGCCTCTGTCTCGTGTCGGGTCGCGGCCTCGAGATCGTTCCGTATCGTCCCCCGCTCGATTTGTTTGGTTCCTACGACAAAGCCAAGCACCGGGTGTTCATGTCGGCCACCGTCACCGATGACTCGTTCTTGATCAAGGGCTTGGGCCTGAATGAAGCGGCGATCACCTCACCGCTCGTGGATCACGATGAAAAGTGGTCCGGCGAAAAGATGATGTTGATCCCGTCCCTCATCGATCCCTCGCTGACAGATATGGAGGTCGCCCCTGGTTTGGTGAGGCCCGCAGAACGTCACCGGGTCAATACAGTGATCCTGTGTCCAAGCTTTGAGGCTACCGAAATGTGGCGCGCAGCGGGTGCCGAGGTCGTCAAGGAGCACATTGACCAACAGGTCGCGGCCCTCAGAGGGGGATTGCATCCTCAGGCGCTGGTCTTGGCCAATCGCTATGACGGCATCGATCTTCCCGATGAGGCCTGTCGCATCCTGATCCTGGATTCCAGACCGTTCGCAGGCGACCTGATGGAGCAATACATGGAGAGTTGTCGCGAGGGCAGCGAAATCGTCGCCCTCAGGCTGGCAAGAACCATCGAGCAAGGCTTGGGACGCTCGGTGCGAGGTGAGAAAGATTACAGCGTCATCTTGATCGTCGGCAATGACCTCGTTCGTTTCGTGCACGCTCGCCAAACGCGAAAGTACCTGTCGCCTCAAACCAGGGCGCAGCTCGAAATCGGGCTCGAGGTCGCGCGATTGGCATCCGACCAGGTCCGCAATGGCGTCGAGCCGGCACGGGCACTCAACGAAGTCATTCGGCAATGTCTCGGACGGGATACCGGCTGGAAGGATTACTACTTTGAGCAGATGGGCCGCATGGGGGCGTCCACCCCTTCGGTCGGGGCCTTGAAGATCTTCTCGGCCGAAGCCGAAGCGGAATCAGCCTTCCAGATTGGGAATGTGGACTCGGCGGTTGCGATCGTGCAAGGGCTCCTCGACACCCATGTGAAGACCTTGGCCGAAAAGGGCTGGTACCTGCAGGAGATGGCCCGCTACGCCTATCAATCGCAAAAGACGCGTTCCAATGAGCTGCAGACGGCCGCCCACAAGCACAACCACTATTTGCTCAAGCCACGAACCGGCATGACCATCGCCAAGATCACGTTGCAGGGCCAGAAAAGGCTCACGAACATCATCGAATCATTCAGAAGCCGACAGACGTTCGCTGACCTCGAAGTTGAGGTGAATGATCTGCTCCGGCGTCTCGACTTTGGGGTTCGGGCCGATGCCTTCGAGCGAGCTCTCAATGAATTGGCGGTCCTCTTGGGGTTTTCGGGAGAACGCCCCGACAAAGAATGGGGGCAGGGACCGGATAATCTGTGGGCCGTCCGCGACGGCGAGTACATGCTGTTTGAGTGCAAGAACCAGGTCGAAGAAACCCGCGCCTCGATCAACAAGGAGGAGACGGGCCAGATGAACAATGCCTTGGCCTGGTTCCATCGAACGTATGGGGGCGCCACCGTCAAGCCGATCTTGATCATCCCGACGAAGAAGGTTTCTCCTGCGGCTGGCTTCAATGGCGACGTGACCATCCTGCGGGCCCATGGCCTTCACAAGCTTCATCACAACGTCAAGGGGTTCTTTCAGGAATTCCGCCATCAGGACTTGGCTGACCTTTCCCCTGAACGGGTTCAACACTACCTGGTCAACCATGGCCTGACGGTGGAGGCGCTCTATACAGAGTACGGCGAGAGCCCCGTGTTGCTTTGAGTCGATTGGACGCTTAGCCGTGGACAGTGAGGCCGAACGGCGTTGGCCCCGATCGATTGTCAGACACCGGGTCTGGGGGCCGCCGCCCCAGATCCGGTTGGGTTCAGGGGCTACTTAGGACAAACAGTGCCCGAACCCGGCGTGCACTCAGCCAATGCCTGCTGCGCCACCGGGGCGAGCATCGCAATCGCGATCGCGACCACAAGCCCGATCCGGCGGATGGCCGTCCAGAGTTTCATAGACCCTCCTGGAAGGGAGAGCCGCTGAGAAAGGCGCCCGGCTAGGCGACATCGCCGCTCATGAGAAACTCAGTGGCCGCTCGTCATGGGCTGGCTCCGGAGGCCAGCACGCCCACCCTACGCCGTGATCTCCTCCCACTCCACCCTCGATTCCGGGAATCGCGCTCATGGACGGACAGCCAGCGATTCCCTAGAATAGGGAAAGGCAGGACGGGGGCTCTTTCGTGTCGACTCCAACCTTTGGGGCCATCCTCAAGCTTTATCGTGAACGGGGTGCGTCCAGCCAGGGCGCTCCCTGGCCGCTCAGTCAGGCGCGTTTTGGCGAACGCGTGGAGCTGGAACTGGGTCTGGCGTCAGGGACCTATCGCTTCCAGGTGGTGAGCAAGTGGGAACTTGACCAGAAGGTCATCCCAGCCGCCGAGCGCGACCTGCTGAGCGCCATCGTCCGGGTGCTGGTGCTTGAACGCCGGATTCGGGTCCCGGAGGAGGCCGATCGCCTGCTCAATGCCGGCGGCTATCAGAGCCTGACACCCGAGGAGATCCTACGGGTGTTTGCGGGTGAGGGGATCGCGAGCGCGACCCTGACAGAACCGGCGCCCGCTGCGTTGACGTCCCCATCCAGCGCCCCACCCTCCAGTGGGTCAACGTCGAACCCCGCGTTGACCGCGCCACTCAGTCGACCATCGACCCGGTTGGCCTGGCTGGCCCTCGGTCTGGCCGTGTTGGGTATCAGCTCGCTCGTCACCAGCAGCCTGGGCGTTGTTGCCGCCTGGAGACCGCTGATCCTCTCCCTCGGGGCGTTGTCCAGCGGCGCCGCCCTCCTGATCGCGTGGCATGGACGCGGATCGTCGGCTCCCGCTCCATCTGGCGTCGTTCAACTGGTCGCGAGCACGTGTGGCGATCGCCCGCTGTCGCTCGGCCATCAGCGGCTGCTCGTCACGGCCGCCTTCGGCGCCTACTTCGCCGATCTGCTTGAACGCGAGCCCCTGTATATCGACCTGGATGGCCAGATCGACCTGGCCCTGACTGGGCCGATGACCGGGTTGGCCCCGCTCCAGCAACTCATCTGGGGCCTCAGCGACGCCCGCGGCCCGCGCGTGATCGTGTTGGCCGGCGAAGGCGGTCTGGGCAAGAGCACGCTGGCCGCGAAACTGGTGCGCTGTCTCTTCGAGCGGGGCGCCGTTGACCTGATCCTGGGCGACAGCGCCAAGCCCGCGGTCGTCGACCCGGTCACCGGGGCGATCAACCCGCTCGACCCGGCGTTCTACACCACGGCCGAGTTCAGCGCGCGGTTGGAGGCGCAGCTCGGCTTGCCGCCATCGTCGCCTGGTCAAAGCCACCGTCTCGAACAGATCCGCGACCGGATCAGCGGTCGCCGCGCCGTGATCGTGGTGGACAACCTTGAAACGGTTTCCGTCAGTGGCGACCTGATCCGCGATTTGCGTCGGCTCGTCAGCCGCGATGTGCGCGTGATTGTCACAACGCGCACCCTGGCGGGGCTGATCCGCGCGTCCGATGTAGGCCTGGTGCAGCTGCGCGGCCTGGCCACCCTCACGGTGTTGCGAGCGTTCATGCGCTGGCATATCCAGGCGTATGCGCCGGGTCATCCGGCTCTGCTGAGATTGGAGCCGGACCTGGCCCACACGGGACGGCTGCAGCGTCTGCTGACCCGCACCGGCGGCAGCCCGCTCCTCATCCAGTTGGTGGTCAGCGATGTGGCCCGACTGGGTTGGTCGCGGCTGGACCATCTGCCCGATCTGTATGGACGCGCCCTGCTCGGGTATCTCTATGACGATCGCTGGCAGGAGCTTGAGCTGGCCGGTGAACCTGGCCGCTGCGCGCGCAAAGTCCTGGCCTTCGTGACCGCCGAGCAGGAGCGCGGCCAGGCCGTGACCCTTGAGCGAGTGACGGCCTGGGTCGCCCAACACGGCTTGAGCGCTGATCTGGCCCCGGCGGTTCAACTCCTCCAGGAGCGTTTTCTATTGGTCCCACGCGAGGCCGAGCAGGGTCGTCTGAGCCTCCTGCCCAGCCTGGCGCAATTCGTTCAAGCCCGGGCCGATGAACTCTGACGACGCCTCGCCACGAGGCGTGAACTGGTCCGCGTTGGAGGCGTTGGCCGCGCGTCTTGATCAGGCCGGCGTCAGCCCAGGCAGCCTCTCGGACGAGGAATGGAGCCTGATCCCGGCGGCCCTTCAGGCCTTGACCCAACAGGCCGATTGGGCCGCCCTTCTGCGTCTCCGGCGGTTGTTTCTGGGGTTGATGGCGCGCGACTCGGCCGGCGCGATGCCGGCCTTGTTGGATCTGTCCCGCAGCGCGGCTCAAGCCGCTGAGCAATTGGGGGACACGCGAGAGCTCGCCGGGATCTTGGGCGCGTATGGACACAACCTCCATCGCCAGGGTCTTCATCGCGAATCGGCCGCGGCGCTGGAACGGGCCGCGGCCCTGTACCAGAGCCTCGGCGAATCGTTTGAGGCCCGCAAGAATCGCCACATGACGGCGCTGTGTTACCGTGCCTTAGGACAGCGCAAGCGCGCCCGGCACATCATCCAGGCTGTGCTGGAGGAGACCAGCCCGACCGATCCCTGGCGCAGCAATCCCCTGCAGGTGTTGGGCTGGCTCGAGCAGGATGCAGGAGACCTGCGTTCGGCCCGAACGCTGCTAGAGGAGTCCACCCGTCTTCAGCGAGGCACGCCCGGTGCCGAGATCTTGCTGGCCGGGACGCTGGCCGATCTCGGTGAGGTCCATGGGCTGCTTGGAGCGCCGGGCGTCGCGGTGGCGTGTTTCCATGAGAGCCTGTTCATCCTCAGCGGCCACGAACGCCTCTATGCGCGCCTGGAGGCCCGAACCCGGGTGAAGTGGGCTGAGCTGACTTTGCGCCGGGGAGGTCTCGGACAAGCGCTGACGCTGCTGGACGAAGCCGATGACCTGATCCGGGGCCTCGGCCAATACTACGACCTGATGTGGCGGATCGAGATGGTGCGAGGCTTCGTCTTTTTGCGGCAAGGACAGTGGGTCAAAGCCTGGCGGAAGCTGCGGGTCACCTTGACGTATCGACGAGCGCTCGGCCTCTCGGCGGGCGCCTTTGCCCGCCAGCTTGTGGGACGGCTCGTTCAGGGGACGGGTCTGCCGCGGTAGCCGAGTGATCTGGGGTTGCCGCCAATGACTTGACGCGAAGCCAAGAAGTTACTGTAGGTTGTCCTCAACTCTGGCACCGCGAGCGACGGGATCGGCCGGTGCCTGACTGGAGCTTAATACGGGGTAGAGTAGGCGGAAACCTGTGGCATAAAGGCCACGTTCGCATATAAGTTGCCAATATACTTGAGCTTTCTTCGTGATCAGACATGCATTTGTGCAGAGTCCCTTCCAGGATCTCGTCACTCGCTGGTCGCCTGGTTCTATCTCCCTCGAAGAAGCCGTCATCGCGTGGTGTTTTACCCCTGGCCAGACGGTTATTGATATTGGCATAGGCGAACCCGAGACCCGCGCCCGCCCGTATGCGCTCACGTCGGGACAAACTCCGAAGCGCGAAGTCCGACGCGATCTCGAGTCCCTTGGTCAAGAGTGGGCCCGCGACGGCTCCCCCAACCGCCCCACCCGGTCCGCCTGCGAAGAAGCCAATGACGCCACCCGCTGCGGCACCAACAATCTCGGCGCCGAATTCGATCAACTCTCGCGCGTTTTTCGAACCTTCTTCGGCCATGTGGAGGCTCCTCTTTGTGCATGATACCTACTTAGACGATCTCGGAGTGCGCCAGCAGCCAGGCGCCAAACGCGATGAACGATCTCCGTCCCATCAACTTGCCCGCCGGATCGTCGGTGAAGCCGTCCAGGGCGGCAGCGTAGAGCGGCACACTGACCATCATGGGCAGGAGTGCGCGTCGCTCTAGGCGGCTCAGGCGAAACCCGCTCGACTCCTCATAGCGATCCAGGAGATCGGGCACCAGAGCCCAGTCGACCTGCTCCGCTGACTGACCCGCCTGCAGCGCCCAGGCCATGAACACCAGTGCATAGGCGATATCGAAGATCCGTGGCCGTTGCGCCAGGAAACCGAAGTCCAGGTACACGGGCTCTTCCGCGCCCGTCTGGACGATGTTGCTCAATCGAGCGTCTCCATGGATGTACTGGACCGGCAATTGGGACGCCGGCACCCAGAGTCGATCGAGTCCCCGGATCAGGGTTCGCAACTGGCCGATCAACGGCTCGCATTCGGGCGTGGTCTCCACGGCGCGGGCCGTGATTGCCAGCCATCGATGAAGCGATCCGGGTGCGGCATACGTGGCCACACAGGGTCGCGGTATTCGCAGATCGACCCTGCTCAACGCACGATGCAGTCGGCCGAGCGCGGAGAAGAGCCACTGGTAGGAGGCCGTCGTCGGATTCAGCCGGCGATGGGGGATGTATTCCTCCATCTCCGCCCACCGACGGCCGCAGCGCAACAAGACCCGATCTCGCCACTTCTGTGGAACCGGCACGCGCAAGCCGCATTTCAACAGCGCTGCTCGGACCGCGTGCAGTCCCAGCAGGCGGGCGCGGGACACAAATGGCTGGTGGATGCGTAAGACCGACCCCAGATCGTCCAGATGTACATTCAGGCTCATGACACCGCCGAGGTCCGTCGGCCGGGACGCCGGGCTCATCTCACGGATGAGCGCCTGGGCACAGGGGGATGACAGCGACAGACGGCCCGGGTCAGCCGGGTCGTCCGTCCACCAGGCGCGGAGACGTTTGTTCGAGGATTTCTCCACGATCCGCTCCAGCTTCGGCCTGCTTTAGGCCACCGATCGCGTTTGGTTCATCGCGGTGCGCAACCGGAAGGCCTCTACTTCACGCACCGACAGACGAAACGGTTGACGGCATAGCAGAAGCTACCCTCAGCGACGGCCGCCTCAATGTCGGCCGCCCATTCGGCCAGGTCATCCGACCCGAAGTCGGGAGATTCCTTGAGCCATTCCTTCATCAGCGCGACCACGCGCGGAGCGACCAGCGTGTCACGCCACTCGGTATTAAGGACCGTGTAGACCGAGGGCTCGACGTCCCGAAAGCCGGCCCGGCGACAGAGGTGATTCAGGCGACGACCGAGGTCAGCGCCCTGCCCCTCCCCTGCAAAGGCCAGCACAGCGCGCCGTGCGCGCTGGCGATCTCGGGTCGCAAACATCTGCGTCTCCCAATCCGTGTGGACGACGAGCGCGACGCCCCCAGGTTTGAGGACGCGGCGGAGTTCGGCCAGCGCCCGATCGGGCGGAGCGACAAACTCCAGCATCTCCGCGCAGATGGCCCGATCAAAGGTGCCCTCCCCAAAGGGCAGGTCGCGCGCATCAGCCTGGCGGAACGTCACCCGGGGATCGGCTCCGCGGGCTTGCCAGCGTTCGATGGCGCGGTGAAAGCGCCGGTCGTCCGCCTCGATCGCGACCACCTGCGCGATTTCGGGGAAGTCCGCGGCCAGCAAGCCATCCGCGTCGCCCGTATCGCAGCCGACATCAATGATCGCGTCGCCTGCGCGTGGCGCCAGGAGCGTGAAGTAGTGCCGCCATTGCGCCAGGATGTCCGTCAACGGTCCATCCAGGAAACGTTCCTGCGCCATCGGTCCTCCTGAAGGTGACGTTGCGTCCGACCGTTTTGTCCCATTCGGCCCTCGCCAGGCATCGTGCGCCCGTCGGTCCTATCGGCCGGTCACCCGCGACGCGGCAGGTCTTGCGAGTCCGCCGATGGATCGGCGGCCGCGAGTGCCGGGCTCAGGTGATAGTTCAGTTCGCACAGGTCAAACCCGTGTCCGAGAGCTCCGGGATGAATCGACTGGAGCACGAAGCCCTCCCGCTCATAGAACCCCTTCACCTGTGGCGACGTGAACACTTTCAGGAGCGTGATCGAGTGATCGCTGGATAGCTCCTGCAAGCGCATCCTCAACAGATACCGGCCAACACCCTGGTGTTGATAATCGCGATGGACCATGCCCCAGCGCAGGTGAGCGTAGGCGGGCAGGTGCGTACGGGAATATCCCCCGCAAGCAAGGACCTCACCGTTGTTGGTCTCGACGACACCGTACGCGTGCCGTTGTCCCTGCAGAAATGCCTCGAGGTCGCTGCGCTCGGCGACGTCGAAATACGACGGGCAATTGCTGTCGAAGATCTCCAGGCATGCGGCCTGATCCTGAGGGCGATAGCGTCGAAACCACATGGCGAGCTCCACGATGTTAAGTCAGTGACACGATCACGCCAGTCTGGGACCCACTGCTGCATCGCCCCCTCCCTGGCGATCGTCAAGATACTCAAGAAAACGGCCCACGTTCCTGGCCATGGCCAGTGGCGTCCCCGTGCCCTGTTGCGCCAGGCGCTCCTGTAAGGCCCGCATCCGGCTGCCCAGGTGGCGCAGCACCTCGAGCTTTGCCGGAAGGCTCGCCTGATCCCAGGCCTGTATAGATGCTTGATCCAATTCCTCGCCGCAACGCTCACTGATCTGGCTCAGCGGCGCTAGCACCTGGGGCAACAGCGCAAGTTGCGAGGCGTCCGGTTGGCGCGCGGCGTATTTGGCGCAGATGTGCAGCATGGCCCAAAAGAACCCGACGATGTGCTCTGTCCGGTTGACGAGATCGGGATCGGCCGCGCCCGCAGAGAATCTCACGTCATGATTGTCCCGAGTCAGACCCACAACATCCTTCAGCATGCGCACCGCCGATGGCACGGCCGCCGACGAAAGGGGCTGCCAGTACCAGTCGACCTGATACGGCCCGAC
>CAYZRP010000125.1:0-20988 GCA_964480865.1 uncultured Anaerolineales bacterium
TGTCATCCAGAGCGCCTGGCGCCCCACGGCGCGTCGCGTGTCATCCAGAGCGCCTGGCGCCCCACGGCGCGTCGCGTGTCATCCAGAGCGCCTAGCCATCTTCGGCCGTAGTCCATTGTAATGAGCGCGAAGGATCTCCTCCGACGACCTGCACGGCCCTGGCAACAGCCGGCGAGTCCGACAGGAGATCCTTCGCGCTCAGTGTGCGAGTGAGATAGCCCAGATCAGGGGCGCTCTGGATGACACGCCACACGCGGGGGCACGCGGCAAGCCACACGCGCCACACGCTCCACGCTCCACGCCCCACGCTCCACGCCCCACGCCCCACGCTCCACGCCCCACGCTCCCGGTCATTTTCGCGGATAATGGCGGCATGAAACTCACCGTCATCGGCGGCGGCAGCGTTCGCACGCCGCAACTCATTCCCGCCTTGATCCGACGCGCAGCCCGCCTGGGCCTGACCGAGCTCTGGCTGATGGATATCGACGCCGAGAAGCTCGAACTGATCGGCGGTCTGTGTCAGCACCTGGCCAAGGACGCGCCCTTCAGCCTGCACTTCACCACAGACGCCCGAGAAGCCATCGCGGGCGCCAAACACGTCGTCACCTCCATCCGGCCCGGCAACGAGCAGGGCCGCGCCACCGACGAGCGGATCTGCTTCAACCTGGGCGTCCTCGGCCAGGAGACGACCGGCGCGGCCGGCTTCGCCATGGCGCTGCGCAGCATCCCGGCGATCGTCGGGTACGCGCAGCTGGTCAGGGAGGTCGCGGCCCCCGGTGCCTGGCTCTACAACTTCACCAATCCGGCCGGCCTCGTCGCACAGGCTTTACACGACTCGGGCTTCGACCACGTCCTGGGCATCTGCGACAGCGCGAACGGCGCCCAACACGCCGTCAGCCACTTCCTGCGTGTCCCCGAGCGTCAGGTCCATCACACCGTGTACGGCCTCAACCACCTGTCGTGGTCGCCGAGCGTGCGCGTCGGTTGCGAGCCCGACGGCAGCGGCGGCGAAGAGGTCTTCCCTGCTCTGCTCGGCGACAGGCGCTTCGTCAGCCGCACGCACCTGAGCATGTTCGCGCCGGGCCTGATCGAATGGCAGCGCGCCTTCCTCAACGAGTACCTGCACTACTTCTATCATCGCGACGAGGCGCTGGCGGCGTTGCTCAAGAAGCCCGAGACGCGCGGCGAGGAGACGCTGCGCCTGACGCGCGGCATGCTCGACAAGCTGCGCGGCCTGAACGGCGACCCCGAAGCCGGCCTGGCCGCCTACCATGAGGCCATGAACGCGCGCGGCGCAACCTACATGGCCCACGCCCGCCCCAAAGGTGAGGCACGGCCCCGGATCGAGGAGCCTGAGGATCCCCAGCCGCCGACCGGCGACCCGGACGACGAAGGCTATTCCGGCGTGGTCATGAACTGCGTGGCCGCCATCGAGAACAACGCGCCGATGTACACGGGCCTGAACGTCCCGAACCGCGGCGCCATTCCCGGGATGGACGACGACGACGTGGTCGAGATCGGCTGCTGGGTCGACGCTCAGGGTGTGCGGCCCGAGCCCGTCGGCGAAGTGCCGGCGGATCGTCTGGCGTTGATGAAGGCCGTCAAGGCCTATGAGCGGCTGGCGGCCCAGGCGGCGTTGACGCGCGATGTGAGCCTGGCCATCGAAGCCCTGACGGCGCACCCGCTCGTCGGTTCGTACCCGCTGGCCGAGAAGCTCGTCGACGCGTTCCTGTCGGCTCATGAAGAACTTGTCGGGGCCTGGCGCCGATGACGACGTACGACGTCCTGGTGCCCGGCGATTACTTCTGCGACGTCGTCTTCTGCGGCGTCCCGCGGATGCCGACCCTTGGCACCGAGATCTACACCGACTCACTCACCGTCACCGTCGGGGGCGCGCTCAACACGGTCTTCGCCATGAAGCGCCTCGGCCTGAAGGTCGGCTGGATCGCGCGCCTGGGCACCGACGTGTTCAGCCGAATCGTCCTCGAGCACGTCGAACGCGAAGGGATCGACACGAGCCTGATCGAGTGGCTCGACCGGCCCTTCCAGCGCGTCACGGTCTCGCTCAGTTTTCCGGAGGATCGTTCGTTCATCAGCTACGTCGACCCGGAACCGGGCATCCTTGACCTCGTCAGGGCCGCCGTCGATCGCGTGACGTTTCGGCATCTGCATCTCGCCGGGCTGACGACGAGCCCCACGGCCCTGGCCCTGTTCGACGCCGCCCACGCACGCGGGGCCAGGGTGTCGATGGACTGCCAGGAGCACAGCACAAGCCTCTCGGAACCGAAGGTGGTCGAGGCGCTGCGCCGGGTCGACCTGTTCATGCCTAACGCCACGGAGGCAACGCGCCTGACGGGCACTCAAACCGTGTTCGACGCGGGCATCCAGCTCAAGGGCGCCACCGAGGCCGTGGTGATCAAGGACGGCGCTCTGGGCGCCGCCTACTGGCAGAAGGACAGGTTCTGCCAGTCACCGGCGCTGTCGGTCACGCCTGTGGACACCACGGGCGCTGGCGACGTCTTCAACGCCGGCTTTTTGACGGCCTGGCTCGAAGGCGCTGATCCGCTAGACTGCCTGCGTTGGGGCAACGTCTGCGGCGGCCTGTCGACGCTCGGCCACGGGGGCGCTGCCTCGGCGCCCACGCGCGCCCAGGCCGAGGAGGCCCTGGCGCGGTGGAGCCCAGCTCAACCCGAGTGAACAGCTAGGCCGAACCTGCAAGCATGGACCACCTCCCGTCGGCGCTCCACGCCGCGACAGGCATTGCAGCGGATCGCGCCGGGGGACGTTCCCGGTCGAGCGCGAAGATCTGTCCCGGATCCGGGTTCGAGATCGAGGCCCTTTGCGGGAGCGTGCTCAACGCTTCGGTGAGGCGGCGCCAGGCGCGAAGGCGCGCCGGGCCGAATGAGGCGTGCGCGCGGGCGGCGGTCAGCGCCTCCACGACCGCGGCCTCCAACGGCTGCATCTGACCCGCCGAGCCGGTCGTCAGGTTCGGCACATCGTCCGGCGCGTAGTCGTAACACCACAGCCCCTGGTGAATGGGCACGATCGTCGACCGCGGGCCGGCCAGACGGGCCGCCATCGCCAAAAAACGCGGGGGCGCGTGGCAGACGTGCTCGTACCACGGCGCCAGCCAGCGCCCGCCGAGCGGCAGATCCACAGGCAGAAAAACCGTGGTCAACGTCGCGGCGCGGGCCGCGATCCTGTGTAACACATCGGCATCCAGGGCCGTCTCCGCTACAAGTAGAACGTGCCGCCAGACCCCGTGGTCGTCGTAACCGATCTCGTAACCCAGCACCGGCGGGAAGGCCGCTTCGAACGGAGTCGGCACCCACATCAGCGGTCGCGGATGCGTCGTCGCGAAGGCTCGCAACTCCACCCGCGGACTATCGCGCAGGACGATCACGGCACCGTCGTCGACCTCGCACATCGACGCGATCGGCAGGTCTGGAGGAGTCGAGTTCAGGAACACTCCAAGACCCACCGGCGATGTGTCCAGCCAGTTCAACCGGGCCAGCGCCTGACGGCCCTGCTCCAACAGTCGCGCATGCGAGCCACGGGGCGAGTTCAGCAGACGCAGCCCACCGTGAGGCAAGACGACCCGCAGGTCGGGGTGCTGGGCCATGAGCTCCAACAACACTGCAGCGTTGAAGTGGTCGGCATGCATGTGCGAGTAGAGCACGACGTCAGCGGCCCGGGCAAGCGAACGCGACGAGCCGATCAGCGCCGGCAGGTCGAAAAGCGGCCGGTACGTCTGCAATGGGCAATCGGTGGTCGTCAGGTTGGCGAACGGCGCCGTGGCATGGCCGGTCAGGGTGGCGGGGTCGAGCAGCAGCCGCAGGCCGGCCACGTTGAGGAGCACGCAACTGTGGCCAAGATGAACGGCCTGCCCGGGTAGCAGCGCCAGAGCGTCGCATCGTTCCGAGGTGCGTATATGTGCCATGACGCTGTCATAACAGTCAGCGGTTAAGATCCAGTCAAGGCCAACTCAACGTCCTGGCGAACGGGGTAAAATCCTGCCAGGCTATCGTCTGACGTTCCGACGTCGTCGATTCATCACAGCCGAACGGCATGGCCTTTCGGGCGTTCTTTGCTTGACACTTGTTTCGCCGAAGAGTAAAGTCCGGGGTCGATCCGAACAGGATTCGGATTTCGAGATCCTCGAGATAGAGAGTTCATGACATCCACCACCAGCGACCATCACATCATCATCGTCGGGTGCGGCCGTGTTGGCGCCGAACTGGCCCTGGCCCTGTGCGCCAAGCGGCATCGCGTGACGGTGCTCGATGCCAATCAGGATTCGTTCGACAGGCTCGGTTCCGAGTTCTCCGGGCGCACCGTGCAAGGCGACGGCATGGATCAGTCTGCGCTCAAGCGCGCCGGGATCGGCGAAGCACACGCGTTGGCGGCCACAACAGCGTCTGACAGCGTCAACATCGTGGTCGCCCGGATGGCCCAGGAGATCTTCAAGCTCGATCACGTCGTCGCCCGGGTCTACAACCCGCGGCGCACGCCCGTTTACGAGAAACTCGGCATCCGCACGATCGCGTCGTCATCCTGGGCGGCGCAGCGTATCGAAGACATCCTGCTGCATCCCGGCATGCGCAGCGTGCACTCAGCCGGCAGTGGCGAAGTCCAGGTCTATGAGGTCTGCGTGCCCGAGCATTGGATCGGTCAGACGATCAGCAAGGTCCTGCCCAGTGAGGTGCTGGCCGTCGCGCTCGAGCGCAGCGGCCAGGGCGTGTTGCCGACGCCCGAGACCGTCATTCAGGATAACGACGTCATCCTCGTGTCAGCTCGCGACCACGCCACCGTCGCCCTTCGCGAACGCATCGCGAAGCCGGACGCCGCCAGGAAATAGGACATCTACCATGCAAGTCATCATTGCTGGAGGCGGCCGAACCGGCCAACACCTCGCAGGGCTGTTACTCGCCGAGGGCCACAACGTGCGCGTCGTCGAGCCATCGGCAGAACGGCTGTCGGCTCTTCACCGTGAACTCCCAACTGAAGTCATCATCGAGGGCGATCCGACCGATCCGCTGGTGTTGGAGACGGCCGGCCTGAAAGAAGCGCAGGTGCTGGCGGCGGTCACGGCCGATGACGCCAACAACCTCGTCATCGCGGCGCTGGGCCGTTTTCAGTTCGGCGTGCGGCGCATCATCGGCCGCGTCAACAACCCGCGCAACGCCTGGCTGTTCACCAGCGACTTCGGCGTCGACGTGTGCGTCAACCAGGCCGACGTCATGGCCAAGCTCCTCGAAGAGGAGATGTCCCTCGGCGATATGATGACCCTGCTCAAGCTGCGCCGCGGCGAGTATTCGCTCGTCGAGGAGAAGCTGCCGCCGGGTTCACCGATGGTCGGCAAGGCCTTGAAGGATCTACCTCTCCCACCCACCGCCGTCATCGCTGCTGTCATTCGCGACGGCGCGGTTCAGGTGCCGCGCGGCGGCCTGATCTTCCAACAAGACGATGAAGTGCTGGCCGTCGTGGACGATGCCTCGTTGGATAAGATGCGCGCGCTATTCGGGGCGATGGCGAGGGCGTGATAGGCGTCAGGCGTCGGGCGTCAGTGGCTTGAAAGACAAGAAAGAGGGCTGATCCTGTGATCAGCCCTCTTTGAGTCTATCGACCCACTGACGCCCGACGCCTGACACCTGACGCCTCAAGCAAACACCCCCAGAAACGCCAGACCGTTCTCACCCAGCGTGTCGAGGCGATAGCCGCCCTCCTGGATCAGAACCGTGGGCAGATCGAGCGCGCGGATCCGTTCGCCGAGCGCGCGGAAGCCGTTCGCCGTGATCTTGAAGCCCTGGCTGATCGCTGCCGGGTCGCCGACGGCGATATCGAAGCCGGCCGACACCACAAGGAAGATCGGCGCGAAGTCGCGGATTGTGTCGAGGCTGTCATCGAACGCTTCGAGGTAGCGCGCCTCGTCGGTTCCGGTCGGCAGCGGAACGTTGACGTTGAAGCCCAGGCCCGGCCCCTCGCCGCGCTCATCCGCACCGCCCCACTGGAACGGGTACTCCTCATCTGGATCGCCATGAAGCGACACATACAACACGCTCGGGTCTGAATAGAAGATCTCTTGCGTGCCGTTGCCGTGGTGAAAGTCGAAGTCCAGCACGGCCACGCGCATGCCCGCATGACGCTGCTGCAGGAAGCGCGCGGCAATGGCGGCGTTGTTGAGATAACAGTAACCGCCGGCCTGCGAGCGCATCGCATGATGCCCCGGAGGTCGACATAGCGCGTAAGCGACCCGCTCACCACCGATGACCAGATCAGCGGCCGTCAAAGCGCAGTGCGCGCTCCCCACTGCCGCCTCCCAGGTGCCGGGGTAGTAGGGCACCTCGATGTCGAACGCATAGCGCCCGGTCTGCGACCACGGATGCGGAGACACACGCCGCGCGAAAGGGGACTGGAAGGTGTCGCCCATGACCGGCGCAGCACCCGGCTGGTGCCGATACTTGAGCCCGGCCTCCGCAATCGTTCGGAGGAACTCTAGGTAATCCGGAGCATGCACTGCCTCGATCGGCCCGAGACCATAATCCTGCGGAGGCCGGATCGAGCACCAACCGCTTGCCTCAAGGGCCGTATGCAGGATGTTCGCGCGTTCCGGCACTTCAAAAAAGGGCTGGCCATGGATCGTGAGCGAACTTGTGTCGTGCAGGAGTTGACGGGAATCGTAAATGACTTTGAGCATAGGACCGCTTTCCTATGAAAAAGGCGCACTTTTGCTGCGGTACTAGGCCATCGGTGGGATGGCGTATCACCCGCTAGAGTATAAACTAGGTCAATCGAGCGCAGTCCCTGCGCCCTCTTTTTCCTAAATGCCAATGATCAAGCTGCTCCTAGTAGACGACCAGGTCGTGATGCGTGAGGCCGTCAGTGTCTGGCTCGGGATCGAGCCCGACGTGACGATCGTCGGCCAGGCCGAAAGTGGTGAGGCCGCCCTCGAACTGGCCCCCATCCTCCAACCCGACATCGTATTGATGGATATCGACATGCCGGACCTCGACGGCATCGCGACGACAGAGCGCATGCGCGAAGTCGCGCCGTCCAGCGCCGTTGTCATCCTCAGCATGCACGACGATGATCACGTGCGTGCGAAGGCTGAGGCCGCCGGCGCCCGTGGCTTCGTCTCGAAGTATCAGGCCCTCGACCAATTGCTCGACGTCATTCGCACCGTGGCCGCCCGCCCGACAACGGTCTGATCCAAACGTTCTATCTTCTGGCCCGACGAGGCCGCGTCCTATCAGACGCGGCCTCGTTGCGTTTTCATATTCCTTGAAGACGAATTACGCGTAAACGCTTATTTGCGATTCGCGGCGTGAAGGTCAACATTTACCGGCCCCTTATGGCGGAATGAGCGCGGTTGGCAGATAACAAGATACCAAATCCGCCGCGGAGACAGGCGTCGTCATGCTGCAAACACAAATCAACCTCGAACCGCTCATCCAGAAAATCGACAAGCTTTCCCCGATGGGCCACACTGTTCAAAAGGCCCTGGCACTCGTGAGCGACCCGGGCTACGACGCGGACAAACTCGCCGGCGTGCTCGCGCTCGACGAAGCCATGACGGGCATGGTGCTGCGCCTCGCGAACTCCGCATACTTCGCGACGGCGCATCGGATTGCCTCTGTGAAACACGCCGTCAATTTCCTCGGCCAGCAGAACGTCAAGAGCCTGCTCCTGTCGGCGTCGGTGTCGTATCTGATGAACCGGCCCCTGCCCGGCTACGGCCTCAACCGCGGCGAACTGTGGACGCACGCGATCGGCATGGCCGCTGGTTCGCGCCTCCTCGCCGACCGCGTCGGCCCCGGTCTTGGCGAAGCCGCCTACGCCGCCGGTATGCTTGCGGACATCGGCATGCTCGCGCTCGACTCGCTTCTGCAAGAAGAGGCGATCCCGAATATGAACGCCCGCACGTCGCCGACGGTGGATCTCGAGAGCCAGTATCTGGGGATCGATCACGCCACGCTCGGAGCGGCTGTGGCCAAGCGCTGGAACCTGCCGAGCCTGATGGTCGACGCCATCGCGCACCATCACCATCCGAGCGAAGGCGGCGCCGCCAACAAGCTCGCCGCTGTCCTGCACGTGGCGGACGCCGTCCTGGTCAAGAACGGCATCGGCGCCGGTCAAGACACGAGCAATTACCTGATCGAGCCGGCGGCCCTCGAAGTCGTCAAAGTCAAGGCCGAGGAGTTCGAGACGCTGTTTGCCTCGATCACGCCCCTGATCCAGGCCGCCAAGAGTTCGCTGAACGGCTGAGCCACTCGATCAACGTCAAAGCCCAGCGCGCCGCCACTCTCCTGGAGTTGGCGGCGCGTGTTCGTTAAGCGGCAGGTTCCGCGCACGGGAAGGCGATGACGATCTCAAATCCCTTGCCAGGTTGTGACGCTGCCCGGGCCTGCCCGCCCTGGGCCTCGACAAGCTGGCGCACGATCGCCAGGCCCAACCCCGCCCCACCCGCCGAACGCACCCGGGACTTCTCCCCGCGCCAAAAACGATCGAAGACGCGGTTCACCTCATCAGCCGCCACGCCCGGGCCGGTATCGGACACCGACAACTCGACGCCCGTATTCGTCCGCGCGATCGCCAGCCGCACCTGGCCGCCAGACGGCGTGTAGCGCAGTCCGTTGTCGACGAGGTTGCCGATGATCTGTTCCAGCCGCTGCGGATCGACCACCACGATCGGCACGGTCGTCGGCGCGGTCAACGTCAGATCGATCTGGCGTTCCGCGGCTTGCGCCTGGAAGACGTCGACCACGCGCGTCGCCACGTCGACGATCTGCACCGGGCGCGTATCGAATCGCAGTCGCCCGCTCTCAGCCAGGGTCAGCGTGCGCAGGTCGTCAACCAGGCGCTCGAGCAAATAGGTCTCTTCGAGCGCCGGTGCGATCTGTTCGGGCGTCATCTCGTAGATCCCGTCGACCATGCCTTCCAGCCGGCCTTGAACGATGCTGAGCGGCGTGCGCAGTTCATGAGCGACGTCGGCGAGCAACTCGCGGCGTTCGAGGTCGCTGCGCTCGAGCGCGTCGGCCATGTGATTGAAGCTGTCGTTGAGGGCTCGCAGGTCGCCCGTGCCGCGCACCGGCGCGCGGGCCGACAATTGGCCGCCGGCCACCGCCTGGGCCGCGGCGATCACATCCGCCAGCGGATCGACATAGCGGCGGGCCAATTGATAGGCGACAAGGCCAGCAAAGAACGCCAGGATCAGGAAGAGCAGGAACATGACGAACCCGATCTGGCGGATCACGTCCACGACGACGTCATTGAAAGTGCTGATGCCGCCGAACGTCACAAGTTCGCCCACCACCTGGCCGTCGCTGCGGAGCGGCACACGCAACTCGAGGTTGTCTGTTCTGAGGAGCGGCTCTCCCACGTCGCCACTGTAGTTCTTGCCGCCGGCATACACCAGGCCGTCGGCCCCGATCAGGACCCAGTTGGAGAACCGTGTGTCGAAGGCGGTCTGCACGCCATCCCAGGAGCCGTTCGTCTGATAGTAATCGCGCAGCTTCCCGATCTGGTCAGGAAATGGCGGGACGCCTTCGTGATACATCACGCCGACGGCCGCGACGATCAGCACAAGGATGCCGGTGACGGCCAGGAGGGTCAGACCGAGTGCGCTTCCCAGCAGGCGCAACAGTCGCCCGCGGATTTGCTTTGTCGATGCATGCGGGTCGGGAGGGACGCTCACCGGCGCGCTGCGTTCAGACGACATACTTGTACCCGACCCCGTGGACGGTCACGATACGGGCGCGATCGGTCTCGTGCTCGCCATCGCCCTCGAGCTTGCGGCGCAGGTTGCGGATGTGCCAGTCGATAGCGCGTTCATATCCGTCGAAAGACAGACCATGCGCGGCGGTGAGCAGTTGATCGCGCGAGAAGATGCGGCCCGGCTGGCTGGCCAATGTGGATAAGATCTCGAACTCAGTCGGGGTCAACTCCAGCGAGCGATTGTCGAACTCGGCCTGGTACCGCGCCCGGTCGAGGGTCAACGAGCCGGCGCGCACCATATCCGGCGGATCGCCGCCCATTGTCCTGCGCAGCACGACCCGCACGCGCGCCACAAGCTCACGCGGGCTGAAGGGCTTTGTCAGGTAGTCGTCGGCGCCGAGCTCGAGCCCGATCAGCTTGTCGGTCTCTTCGACCCGCGCGGTCAGCATGATGATCGGCACGTTCGACTCGCGCCGGATTTCGCGGCACACGTCGAGGCCATCCATGCCTGGGAGCATGAGGTCGAGCACGATGAGGTCCGGCCGCTCGCGGCGCGCCAACGCCAGGCCCTGCGGCCCGTCCGGCGCCACCACGACCTCGAACCCCGCTGCGACGAGATAGTCACGCGCGATCGCGGCCAGCTTGGGTTCGTCGTCGACGACAAGAACCTTTTTCATTGGCTATTGGTCATTGGCTATTGGCTATTGGCCAGTAGGTCTGCCATAGCCATTAACCAATGGTCCTTACTCGTAACGCAGCGCCTCGATCGGCCGCAGGTTGGCGGCGCGATAGGCGGGATAGATGCCGAAGAACAGGCCGATCAGGGCCGAGAAGCCGAAAGCCATGGCGATCGAGTCCCAGGTGACCTGGGCCGTGAGCATGCCGGTGGCTGTCGTGATCGCGCCGATGCCGACTCCGAACAGAATACCCAACAGACCACCAGAGATGCTCAGCACCAGTGTTTCGGTCAGGAACTGGGCCAGGATGATGTTGCGCCGCGCGCCGACAGCCTTGCGCAGGCCGATCTCACGGGTGCGTTCGGTCACCGACACCAGCATGATGTTCATGATCCCGATCCCGCCCACCAGCAGTGAGATGCCCGCGATCGCGCCCAGGAACACCTGCAGCGTCGTCGTGATCGTCCCAAGGGTCGACAGGATCTCCTGTTGGGTGAAGACCGAGAAGTCGTTGTCTTGCCCGGTCGTGAGCTTGTGCTCGCGCCGGAGCAGGCGCTCGATGTCGCCGGTGACAGTGTCGAGCAACTCAGGCGTCGCCGAGGAGACCAGGATGCTGTTGATCGTGCGCTGGCCGCTCTGGTTCGCTGACGAGCCGATCAAGCGTTCGAAGCCGGTCTCGAGCGGGATCAAGACCACGTCGTCGGCGCTGCCGAAGCCCGAACCGCCCTGCTCGACCAGGAGACCAACTACTTCGAACTGCACGCCGTTGATCTTGAACTTGCGACCCACCGGGTCGAGTCCGTCGAAGACCTTGCGCGCCGTCTCGGTGCCGATGACGGCCACGCGCGCCGATCGCTCGCCATCCGCGTGCGTCAGGGCGCGACCGCGCAGGATCTCGCGGTTGCGGATCGTCATGTAGTCGGGCGTGGTGGCCGTGACGGTCTGGTTGTCTGTGGCGTTGGCGTAGGTGACGGTCGCGCCGATCTGCGAGACGGGCGCGATGCCGGCCGTGTTCTTCAGGCTCTTGCTCAGGCGGTCGTAGTCGCCCATGGTGAGGACTGCCGTGCTCGAGGTCGCCCGCCCCATGCCGCTCTGCATCTCGCCCGGGATAACCTGGATCAGGTTCGACCCGATGCCCTGCACCTGTGACGTGATCGACGCCGCGGCGCCGTTGCCGATGGCCAGCAGGCCGACGACAGCGCCGACCCCGATAATAATTCCCAGCATCGTCAGCGTGGATCGAAGCTTGTTGGCCCCAAGCGCGCGCAGGGCGATGCGGATGTTCTCGACGAAGTCCATGGTCCTTACTCGTTAGTGCGCGGCGACAGTGATCGTCTCGGTCGTGTCGTTCGTTGACCGGCCGTTGACGTGCGCCTCGTCGCCCACGATCTTGCCGTCGGCGATGCGTAATGTGCGATTGGTCTGCGATGCGATGCCCGAGTCGTGCGTGACGATGATCACGGTCTGATCGAAGTCCTCATGAAGCGTCCGGAAAAGCGCCATGATGTCGGCGCCGGTCTTGCTGTCGAGCGCGCCAGTCGGCTCATCGGCCAGCAGGATCGCGGGGCTGTTGGCCAGCGCGCGGGCGATTGCCACGCGCTGCTGTTGGCCACCCGAGAGTTCGTTCGGCCGGTGGTGCATGCGCTCCTTCAATCCGACACGCTCCAGAGCCTCTTCGGCCCGGCGCTTACGCTCGCGGCCCGTAATGCCCGCGTAGGTCAACGGAAGCATGACATTCTCGAGCGCCGAAGTGCGCGCCAACAACATGAACTGCTGGAAGACGAAACCGATCTTCTTGTTGCGCACGTCCGCCAGCTGGTTGTCGCTCATCTTCTCGACAGCCAGGCCGTCGAGCTTATAGGTGCCCGAGGTCGGCGTGTCGAGGCAGCCCAGGATGGCCAGCAGCGTGCTCTTGCCGGAGCCCGAAGGCCCCATGATGGCCGCCAGCTCGCCCTTGCCGATGTGGACGTCGACGCCGTCCAGGGCCCGGACCTCCTGGTCACCCATCTTGTAGATCTTGCGAACGTCTGTGATGTCGATCATCAATTCCTCGCGCTTTGGTTCGCCGAAGACGGATGGCAGACTGTTGACGGCGGACCGTAGAGTTCAATTCCACGGGTACGTCTGGCGTCTTCGGTCTGCCGTCAACGGTCATCCACCGAACGGCCCATTGTTCTGAGTCTCGATCACAGGCACCTGCACCGTGTCGCCATCCGACAGGCTGCCGCGGACGACGATCAGGTCGTCCTGCACCGCCCCGGTCTGGACCGCCACGCGTTCAATGGTGCCGTCGGCCTTGACGCGGCTGACGTACTCGCCGTCGTTGTCCGACTGGACGGCGTCGATCGGCACAGCCAACACGCCGCGCTCGGAGTCGGTCACGATGCTGACATCGGCCGTCATGCCCAGGAGCACGCGCGGGTCCGTCGCGTTAAGGTCGACGCGCACCGAGTAACGCACCAGGCCCTGTGTCGTCACACCAACCGGGTTGATGTTCACCACCGAGCCCGAGAGCTCGAGGTCATCGATCGCATCGAAAGTGACGGCCACAGTGTCGCCGATCGCCAGGCTTGTGATGTCGGCCTCGTCGACGTTGACGTTGACGTGCAGTTGATCGCGCCGCGCCAGGACGACACCTGCTTCGGTGGTCGACACCGGATCGCCCGGCAGGTAGTTCACCGACAGGACCTCGCCATCGAACGGTGCGGTCAACGTGAGTTGCGCGACGGTCGCCTTCGCGGCATCGACGGCCGCCTGAGCTTTGGCCAGATCGTCGTCATTGACGCCATCGAGCAGGTCGTCGAGATCCTCACGCGCCTTGTCAAGCGCAGCCTGCGCCTGGTCGCGTTTGGCCGTCCACAGATTGACGTCTTCCTGGTTGGGTCCCCGTCGCGCAGCGGCAAGATTGGCCTGGGCATCATCGAGCGCTTCCTGAGCATCGGCCAGGGTGTTGGCGTTATTGACGCCCGAGTTCTGGGCGTTGGCCACCGCGACGTCATAGTCCTCCTGGGCACGCTGGAAGCGAGTCTGGGCGTTGACAAGGCCGTTGCCATGCTGCTCGCCGTAGCCGGGATACAGGTCTTCGAGCCGCTGCCACTGCTCAAGGTTGCTCCTGGCGTTGTTCAGAGCGTCGGTCGCCGTGCGCAGGCTGATCTGATACTGATCGGCGTTCACGGCCGACTGCGCCGAGGTGACGCGCTCCTGAGCACGAGCGACCTGATCCTCGTAGTACGCGATGTCGGGGTTCAAGACATTGTTGAGCGAGCGCTGCGTGTCGGTGTACGTTTCCTCAGCCTGGACGACGGCCAGCCGCGCTGCCGCGATCTGATCGTCGCTGGGACCCTCGAGCACCGTGTTGAGGTTGTCCTGCGCCGTGATCAGGTCCGCCTGGGCCTGGATGATGTTCTGAGGCGCCGTCACGATGTCGACCGTCATCAGCACGTCGCCCGCCTTGACCTTCTGGCCCGTAGTGACATTGACCGTCGCCACGGTGCCCGTTGAGAGCCGCCAGAAGATCGAGGCGTTCTGTTCGGCCTCGATCGGGCCAGAGGCTTCGACGGCGCTCTGCGTGTCGATGGTGGTAACCGTCGCGTTCGTCGGCTGCTGCTCTTGCTGCGGCGCACAGGCGGCCACGATGAGCGCACCAGCAATCAAGGCGCCGGCCCAGCGGCCAAGCGGTCGGTTCATTTTCTCGTTCATTCAGCTCCTCCGTCAGTCGCGCATACGCGCGTTAAGGTCCATTCAGCTCAGAATCAGACGATCTCGAGCATAGGGCCGGTTTGTGTGCAATATGTGTGGAGACCTGGGACGAACATGTGTGGTCCACACCTTCTAACGAATCCTTCATCCGGGCGGCGCAAAATCGGGCCTTTCAAGGAGAACGCCGGTTGCCCGGCGCTTCCTAACCAACCAACTCAAACCTTAGCGCCGCCAGGTCATCATTCATACCGTAGAGCTTCGATCGGCCGCAGCCGCGAGGCTCGATAGGCCGGGTAGATCCCAAAGAAAAGACCGACCGCCGCCGAGAACCCGAACGCCAGGGCGATCGACTGCCACGTCACCTCGGCCTGGATCAGATCTGCTACCGTGACACCGAACGCGATGGCCAGACCGAGCCCAATCCCAAGCGTCCCGCCCACAAGGCTGAGCACGATCGTCTCGACCAGGAACTGACCCAGGATCGTCGACTGGCGCGCGCCGACGGCCTTGCGCAGGCCGATCTCGCGGGTGCGTTCGGTCACCGACACCAGCATGATGTTCATGATCCCGATCCCGCCCACCAGCAGCGAGATGCCCGCGATCGCGCCCAGGAACACCTGTAGCGTCGTCGTGATCGTGCCGAGCGTGCTCAAGAGCTCGGCCTGAGTAAAGATCGTGAAGTCGTTGGCGTCATCCCCACGGAGCTTGTGCTCGCGGCGGATGATGCGCTCGAGGTCTTTCTTGACCTGATCGAGCACGTCGGGGCTCGAGGCCGAGATGCTGATGCCGCTGAGGGTCTGCTTGCCGTTGCGCACGGTCGTGGAACCGGAGAGGCGCTCGTAGCCGGTTTCGAGCGGGATGACGATGATCTCGTCGGCGCTGCCAAACCCGCCGCCGCCCTTTGTGACGAACAGGCCGATCACGTCGAACTGCACACCGTTGACCTTGATCGTCCGCCCGATGGGGTTCAGACCGCCGAAGAGCTGGCGGGCTGTCTCGCTGCCGATCACGGCGACGCGTGAGCCCCTGTCCCGGTCGGCGTCGGTGATGAACCGACCACGCTCGATTTCGTAGCTGCGCACCTGCAGGAAGGACGGTGTGCTGGCCGTCACCTGGGCTGACAACGTCTCGCGCTCGTAGGTCACCGTGGCGCTGGCCTGAGCCAACGGCGCAATGCCAGCCACGTTCTTGAGCTCGCGGTTGAGAGCGTTGTAATCCGACAGGTACAGTGTTCCCTGAGTGGATTGGCCGCCCTGCCGGATGCGCCCCGCCACGACCTGCACCAGGTTCGAGCCGATGCCCTGGACCTGGTTGGTGATGACCGCCGAGGCACCGTTGCCGATGGCCAGCAGGCCGACGACGGCGCCGACGCCGATGATGATGCCCAGCATCGTCAGGGCCGAGCGGAGTTTGTTGGCGCCCAGGGCGCGGAGCGCGACGCGGATGTTCTCGCCAAGGTTCATGGTTGGATGTTTCTCTTACGCATTTCTTCACCGGACGATGCACATCTGACCGGTAGAGCGAACGATGCAGAGATGATGCCTGATACGCCGGTCATTCTAATGCGATGTCTGGCACGGTCCTCACTCAATTGGCCCATGTCACACCTCATCTTGCATGAGAATTCCATGAAAAAGGGGTGAAAACAGGGGCATGCCCCCTGCTCTCACCCCCAAGCATCTTTCTTAAGCGTGTCGTCTAGACGTGATCGGAGTAGCGCGTGTCATCCAACTGGCGGCGCTCACGTTCTTTGGCGGCCTCGCCTGCCGGCACCGACGCGGCCGGAGCATCAGCCGCTTCTGCGGCGGCCAGCGCCGCCGGGCTGGCGCGGCGAACGATGCTCCACTTGCCGCAATGGTCGCAGCGGTCGTACTTGCCACCCAGTGCGTTCAAGCCCCAGATGTGCATGCCGAACGGCTTGCCACACTTCGGGCAGACGGCCGCGCCAAACAGGCCGTAGCCCTTGCCCCCGGCTTTGCGGTCACGGCTGACCACCCAGGTCTGGATCCCGAGGACCACGACCATGATGCCGCCCGTGACCAGCAGGATCGTCCCGCCCATCTGACCTGCGACCTGCCAGCCAACCTCGGCCGCGACGAACTCGAACTTGCGCGTGTTCGACGTGAGCGTTCGGCCATCCGCCGTGACGGCCGTGGCCTTGAGCTCATGCACGCCGTGCGGATAGGAGTCAGTCTCGAAGGTGACGGTGAACGGCGCCTCGGTCGTTGTCGCGAGCACCTGATCGTCGACGTAGTAGGTGACGGATGTGAGACCCTCGGGCCCTTCGATCTCACAGCGGAAGTTGCCCTGGATCTGGCTGCCACCGCCATAGCCGAAGTTGCGGCGCACGTACAGCGTCAGCTCAGAATCCTGCGCGGTGGCCAAACCGGCCACCGCTAACCAGACGAGCAGGCAGAGGATGATGACGAAGCCGGGGGTGCGAGCTTTCATTTCCATCTTGTCAAAATCACCTCGCGCTGAAACAGTCGCGCGCCAAAGAAGATCAGGATCACGTCGATGACGGCCAGAACCGCCGCCACGGTCACCATCAACTGAAGGTTCACCACCAGGATGCCGGCCAACTGCGCAAAGACAAGGCCGATCACGGGCACCACGAGCGCACCCGAAATCTGCTCGGCCACACGCGGGTCATTGACGCGCGAGGACACCATCAAGGCGAAGATCACGGCCAGCACCGACACGAGTGGACCGATCAGGAGCGTCGCCGCGAACCAGGTCGGGCTGAGCGCGGTCAGCAGCGCCGCGTTGCCGGCGCCCACGAGCGGCAGCCCGATCAGAAAGACGGCGAAGCTGCCCCAGGTGGCCAGCACCGCCGGGATCACGGCCGCCAGCGCTTTGCCGGCCAGCAGTTCCTCGGTCGTGATCGGCGTCGCCAGCAGCGGCTCGAGGCTGCGCGTTGTCTTCTCACCCACGATGCTGTACGACGCGATCGCGATCGGGATGAAGAGCGGCATCATCATGAACAGCGGCAGGAACTGGTTGAGCAGGTAGACCTGGAAACACTCGCCGATCGAGATCGCGCCACAGGCCTTGATCATCGACGGCGGCAGATCAGTCGTGTCGCCGCCCGCGAACGACGTGCCCCGCAACGACAGCAGGATGCCGAGCGGCAGAGCCGCCATCAACAAGGGCAGCGCGCCGACGGTGAAGACCACGATCCGGTTCTTGAAAACCTCGGCCCACTCTTTCGTGATCAGGGTGCGGATGTGTTTCATGAGCCCGCCTCCGCCCCGTGATTGACGAAGCGCAGATAGATGTCCTCGAGCGAATGCCGCAGTTCACCCACGAACTGCACATCAGCGCCCAGCCCGATCAACCGGCGCAGGATCGCGGGGTTGTTTGCCTCAGGGTCGTCAAGCCGCACTACAAGGCGCCCATCCGCAGCGCGGGCATCCTGCACGCCAGGCACCTCGGCCACGGCGCCGACCCAGGCCGGGTCGAGGCGCGCCAGATGGAACACCACCTGCCGGCCATACAGCGTTTGTCTCAACGCGGCTGGCGTGTCGACGGCCATCAACCGGGTCTTGAAGATCCCGATCCTGTCGCACAGCCGGTCGGCCTCGTCGAGGTTATGGGTCGTCAGGAAGATCGTGCGCCCTTCCCCGCGTAGCTCGCCGATGAACTCGCGCACCAGCCGCGCCGCCTCGGGGTCGAGGCCGCTGGTCGGCTCGTCGAGGAAGAGCACGCGCGGTTCGTGCAGCAAAGCGCGCGCGATGGCGAGCTTCTGGCGCATGCCTTTTGAGAAGCTTCCAGCCGCGTCCTTGCGCCGATCCCAAAGACCCAGCAGGCCGAGATAGCGCTTGACGGCAGCGTCGGGATCGGGCACGTCATAGAGCTCGGCGAAGACTTTGAGGTTGGCCTCGGCGCTCAACCGGTCGTACAGGCCAGGTGTTTCGGTCAGGATGCCGACAGTGCGCCGGATAGCCTGATCCTCTCGCCCGAGTGAGTGGCCGGCGATCGACGCCGTGCCGGCCGTCGGCGCGATCAGGGCGCAGAGCATGCGCACCGTCGTCGTCTTGCCGGCGCCGTTCGGGCCAAGGAAGCCGAAGACCTCACCCTCGGCGACCTCGAGCGTCAGGTCCTTGACAGCCTCGACGACCGTGCCTTTCTCACTGCCTGCGAACGTTTTGCTCAAACCCGCGATCTTGATCATGGCGCCACAACCTCCACAGGCTGGGCCGGCGCTTGCCGCCTGCGGAGCGCGAACAGGATCGCCAGGCTGATGACCGCGACGACGGCCAGGCCGGCCTCGCCCTCAACCGGCCCGACCCATTGCGCCAGGCCGACGCCGACGATGTTGCCCAGGCCGTGCCAGGCGATGGCAGCCAGCAACCACAGCCAGTTCCTACGAACGAAGCATTGCAGGACGATCACGGACAACGAGATGTGCAGACACAACGCGAACACTCGCTCCACCGCGCCAAGCAACGACATGTACCACGGGGCCGACCAGAAAGCCGCCACCGATGCAGCCGTCTGAGCCTGCTGATCGGCGGTCAGCGGGAGCGTCGACAGATCCATGTTCTGCAGGAGGACCATGTTGATGACCGCCAGCCCCGCCAGGGCGCCGAGGATGATCGCTTCGACGCCGCCATGCCCGGCGCCGTAGGTGACGCCGTCTTCCCAGGTGCGCGCGTCGCGGACCAGGAAGCGGTAGCCAAGCCAGCGGCCGCTTTCTTCGAAAATCCCGGCGGTGATGCTCAGGAAGACGATGTTGAAGATCACGGCGGCTTCTTTGGACATGATGTCCTTGCCGGCCAGCAGAGCGGTCAGCCCGTAGAGCAGGGGCAGCCGAATGCCCTGCGAGACGATGAAGACCAGCGCGCCCCATAAGAGCAGGCTCCAGCGCGTCTTGAGCCGACGCACGAGGACGATGGCCAGGATGATCGGCAGTACGATCATCAGCACGGCGTTGAGCGTGTAGGTGGCAGTAAGCATAGGAAATCCCAGATTGCGACAGAGGGTGCCGGCGACGCCGACCCAGCGGGTGATCTTACGCGAAGATCACGCGCCGGATCAGTAACATTCGGGCTCTTTCAGCACGTCGACCGACATCAACCGGCACGCCGAATCAGGCCAACGTACCTTTGGGTTCAGCTCCCGGAAAACGCCCGGCGCTCTTTGCCAGGGAGACCATCCCGGACATGCCACCCAGGTTCATGGTGTCGACGGCTGACGACGGGACGATGACGAGCGCGCCCTTGTCCTTGAGGCCTTCGAACAGCATGTTCATGGCCCGCAGGTGCAGGGCCGTCGGATTGTCGGCATAAGCCTGTGAGGCCTCAGCGAACGACGCCGCGATCTGCTTCTCGCTCTCGCCCAGGATGACGCGCGCCTGGCGTTCACGCTCAGCCTGCGCCTGGCGGCTCATGGCTTCTTCGAGCGTTGACGGGATGACGATATCGCGAATCTCCACGCTGGTCACACTCACACCCCAGGGCGTCGTGCGTTCGTCGATGATCTTCTGCAGTTCCTGGTCGATGGCCTCGCGGCCGACGAGCAGGTCTGCGAGCAACATCTTGCCGATGATGTCGCGCAGCGCTGTCTGGGCCGCCCAATCGACCGCGGCTTCATAGTCCTTGACCTCGAGCGCGGCCTTCTGAGCATCCCACACGACCCAGAACAAAACCGCATCGACATCGACGGGCACCGTGTCGCGCGTCAGCGTCTTCTGCGCCGCGAAAGGCGTGACGATCGTGCGGTGATCGATCCAGGTCGACACAGTGTCCATGATCGGCACGATCCAGAACATACCGGGGCCGTAGAGCCCGCGGAATTTGCCGAAACGCAGCACCACAGCCTTCTCCCACTGATTGGCGATCTTCAGCGCGAAGAGAAAGTACGTGCCGATCAGAGTGAAGACGAGGACGCCGATGCCGGCCATGTCGTCGGTCAGACCGAAGACGTTGGTGCCGACGATGGCGAAGACGATGCCGAGCAACATGAACACCAGAAACAGTGTCAATGACACACCATTTGCCTGGCGTTGGGCCGATGTCGTGCTTGCGCGACCCGAGTCGGTGTTCTTAGGGGTAGCTGGTGCGGCGTTGCGACGAGACGAAAACATGATCAACCTCCATTGGCAGTCGGATGGTCCGACAGTGCGAGCTCGATGCCCTTCCGAATCTCGTCAGCCGAATAACCCAGCCGCTCCGTGTCGCGCACGAACCGGGTCGTGAGCTCGGTCAGTTTCGCGCGCCGGATTTCGCGTTGGGCGTCGACGTTGGGCAGCGGCTGGTCCAGCACGTACGTGCCCCGCCCCTGCTGGGTCGAGATCACGCCGTCCTCATGCAAGGCGCGGTAGGCGCGTGCGACCGTGTTGAAGTTGATGCGCAGATCGGCGGCGAGTTGGCGAACGGTGGGCAGTTGATCGCCGGGTCTGAGCACCCCGGCGCTGACCATCCCCTTCACCTGCTCGACGACCTGAGTAAAGATCGGCACACGACTACGCGCGTCTAGTTGGATCGGCATGGCGAGAATTGAATGAGTTGTACAATTGAACTAATTGTATGATTTGGAATGGCGAGAGTCAAGCCTGCTTGTCACATGACAGGGCGCGTTGAGTCAATTGCTGACAGACATCGCTGCCGACTTATCCCCCAAACGGCGTATACTCTACATACCCCGCTGATTCGGAGCGTCTATGACCCCTTTTCTTGAACACATTCAACAGACCCTGACGGACATTGAACGCGAGGGGCTGCTCAAACGTGAGCGCCTGATCGTGACCCCTCAGCGACCCCGCATCGAGATCCAATCCAACGGTAGCTCAAGACCCCTGCTCAACCTGTGTGCCAACAACTATCTTGGTCTTGCCGATCATCCCGAGGTCATCGCCGCGGCGCATGCCGCGCTCGACACGCACGGCTTCGGCATG
>CAYZRP010000125.1:20998-21984 GCA_964480865.1 uncultured Anaerolineales bacterium
CGGCATGGCCTCCGTGCGTTTCATCTGCGGCACGCAGGCCCTGCATCGTGAGCTCGAGCGCGCGATCGCGCGCTTCCTCGGCAAGGACGACGCCATCCTCTTCGCCGCAGCCTTCGACGCCAATGGCGGCGTGTTCGAGCCTCTGCTCGGCCAGGACGATGCGATCATCTCCGACTCGCTCAACCATGCTTCGATCATCGACGGAGTCCGCCTGTGCAAGGCCCGGCGCTATCGCTTCGCCAACAGCAACCTCGACGACCTCGAAGACCAACTCAAGATCGCGGATCGCGACGGCGCGCGCTTCAAGCTGATCGCGACCGACGGCGTTTTCTCGATGGACGGCATCATCGCCAACCTGCAGGGCGTGTGCGCGCTGGCCGAGAAGTACAACGCCATCGTCCTCGTCGACGACTGCCACGCCACGGGCTTCATTGGCGCGACGGGCCGTGGCACACCGGAGCACACGGGCGTCGGGGATCGCGTCGACATCCTGACCGGCACGCTCGGCAAGGCCCTGGGCGGCGCGATGGGCGGCTATGTCGCCGCCAGCCAGCCGATCATCGATCTGCTGCGCCAGCGCGCCCGGCCCTACCTGTTCTCGAATAGCCTCGCGCCGTCGATCGTCGCCGGTTCGATGAAGGCTCTGGAACTCGTCGAGAACGGCCAGGCGTTGCGTGAGCGTCTGTTCGCCAACACGCGCCGCTTCCGCGCCGGGCTCACCGAAGCCGGCTTCGAGCTGCTCGCAGGCGAGACGCCGATCATCCCCGTCATGCTCGGCGAGGCCCAGCGCGCCCAGCGGCTGGCGGCCGAACTCGACAGGCGCGGCGTTTACGTGGCCGGCTTCTTCTATCCCGTCGTGCCGCGTGGGCTGGCGCGCATTCGCACCCAGATGTCCGCGGCTCTCACGCCAGAAGACGTCGACTTCGGCATCTCGGCCTTTGCAGACGCCGGGAAGGCGTTGGGTATCATCTAGAAACGTGGAGCGT
>CAYZRP010000126.1:0-21627 GCA_964480865.1 uncultured Anaerolineales bacterium
CATAACCCGCCTCGAGACACTTGCGGCAGGCGCGGATCGCGAGATGCAGATCGGTCAGGTTTGAATGCCAGGTTCTTGCCTCAGAGCTCGCCATAGGGGCTTGAGCATATCACGGCGATGACCGGCCATCCGAGATTCACGACGGCCTTACAGAGCGATTCGGCCGACGAATCGAACACCAAACAGCCCTATCCCATGAACTGTTATTTTGACCCTGCAATTACCGGGTAATTTCTATATCCATTTCTGTGACCAGCTCCGGCTGACGCTCAAACCACGTCGCCCGCTGGTTAATCGCGCGCTAAAGTGCCGGTAAAAAAAAGCAAACCGGGTCTTTCAAATCCTTAAACTGAAAGCAATGCCTCAATTGGGTTGGCTCGATGCGTGCAACTCATCCTTTTGATGGGGTCTCGCCCTACAGGTTCAATACGATGAAAGCTCCCGCACTTCCACTCACCACGACCGATGCTGCGCGCCGTGCTCCAGCCCGACTCGCTCGAGGGCTGGCCGCGATCGCCATGGGCCTTGGCGCTGTTGGCTTGCTGGCTTCACCCTTGCCCGCACAGGGCGCCAACCCGGGCGGCGATCTGCGCATCGTGCCGATCACGTCCTACAACTTCGTGATCGACTCGAACGCCGAGTCGCCATCGACCTACGCACCGAAGTCGGCCACGCTCGGCGCGCAGTTCTGCAACGACGGCGCGAACGACTTGACGGACGTCTCGGCCTTCATCGGCAACTTCGACCCCAACGGCGACACGAACCCGATTGACAGCACGCCCGGCGTGTACCCCGCGCGCACGCACAGCGGCCTCGTCGGCACGCTCTCACTGACGCATGCCGGCGGCACGGCCGGGTTGCACGACGCGACCCGATACGTCGGCGACATCGCGGCCGGTGACTGCATCACGCAGTACTGGCTGGTCAGCTATCGCCAGCTGGATGACCTGGGGCATACGGTCGCGGGCGGCGTGAAGCCGAACGATGATCTCTGGTTGCAATACGACCTGTGGGCCACGGCCACGGACGGCGCCGGGACGGTGCGGGCCGACCTCACCCGCACGGTGTGGATGCGCAACGAGATCTCGGCCATGGCCAACAAGATCTGGCCGAACAACGACGGCAAGGTGCCGCAGCAATATCTCGACGCCATCGCGCTCACGCTGGGATGGGACAACATCGCCCCGGGCGGCGGCAACGACGCCTACCCCGGCGAGTTGATCACGACTCAGGGCATCTGGTATGACCTCGGCAACGTCGGCGCCGGCTTCGACAACAACGGCGACCTCGTGCCCGATCGCAACGCCTGGCTGCAGCCGATCGGCGACCCCAACAGCTACGACCCCGGCTGCTTCCGCCTGGTCCGCACCTATGGTCTGTTGATCGTTAAGCGCGGAGGCGGCGGCGAAACGCTCATCGCGTTTGTCGACCAGCTGTATTTCGAGAACGTCCCGGCCGACAACACAGGCGTCGTCGGCCTCGTCTATTACCAATACGTGGCGCTCGACGGCGTGTGCACGGCCGGGCTGACCCCGTATCAAGAAGTGGCCTCGGGCTACGACAACGAGAAGTTCAACGCCGACTTCGGCGCGGGTGTCCCGCCGCTCACGAGCCGCGCCCCCGAAGTCGCGCTCGACAAGACCGTCAGCGCCGCATCGGTCGGGCCGTCGTTGCCCGCCACGCTGACCTACACGCTGACCTACACCAACACCGGCTCGGTCAGCGTCGGCAACCCGAACTTGGGCGTGCCGCTCGTCGTGCAGGACGCCATCCCGACCGGAACGACGTACGTCGCCGGGAGCGCCGCGATCAGCAACACGCTGCCGGCCGGCGCCACCGCCTACACCATCCGCTATTCGCATGACCACGGCGCCACCTGGGCCAACACCGAGGGCACGGCCAGCACGGTCACCGACATCCAGTGGTGGCTCGACGCCGCGTTGGGCGCCGGCACGGGCGCGCATGTGTCGTTCCAGGTAACCGTCCCCAGCGGCTATACCTCGCCCGTGGTCGACAACACCGGCGGGCTTTCGTTCGGCGCCGCCGCGCCTTTCGCCGAAGACACGGCCACCACGCGCGTCCTCGGCGCCAACAGTCTGGGCGATTCGGTCTTCAGTGACAACGGCGCCGGAATCCTGTTCGGCAACGGGACACAGGATGGCGGCGAGACCGGCATCGCCAACATCACAGTCACTCTGTATTACGACGCCGACGGTGACGGCGTGCTCGACGCGACCGACCCGCTCTGGGGCACGACGACCACAAACGGCAGCGGCGTCTATGGGTTCAGCAGCCTGCCCGATGGCAAGTACCTGGCCGTCGTCGACAACGCCGACGCCGACCTCCCGACCGGTTGGGCCGCGACGACGAGCACCACGCGCGCCGTGGACCTCGATTCGGCGCACGCCTCGGGCACGGCGGTTTCGGTCACCACGGCCGACTTCGGCTACTCGCCGGCGCTCTCGCTCGACAAGGTCCTGACCAGCGGCAGCCCGCTGTGGGAGGGCCAGCTCGTCACCTACACCGTCAACTTGACGAACAACCTGCCCGGCAGCGGCACGCCGACCGCGACCGGCTGCCAGTACATCGTCTGGTCGACCTCTGAAGATTCGCGGACGAGCGGCCTCAACGCAACGGCGCACTTCGCCAACGCCGCCAACGTGTTCAACGTCATGGGCCCCGACAGCCTTTACGCCAGCTCGGCCTACAACAACACCCGCGACCGCGTCGCCGGCACCACGTTCTCGCTCGGCACGACGGTCGGCAGCATCGCCAAGGTCGAGGCCCTGTACTCGATGTACCTGGGCAGCGCGCTCACCGACGATACGGCCGAGGCGTTCCTGTTCTTCAACAACACGCAGATCACGACCACGGTGCTCGGGCCATCGCAGCTCAACGTCTACGCTCCCGGCGCGGGCGCGCAGGGCCTGCTGGCGTGGAACGTGACGAACGCGCGCAGCTGGGCCTGGGCCGACATCACCGGCGATCTCGACGTCGAGATCAACGCTGTGAAGTCCGGCGGCGGCGACGGCGGCACGTTCTATCTGGATGCGATCGGCCTGCGGATCACGTCAAACACAAACTGCCCTTACGCAGCCTCCACGACGATCACGACCCTGCCCTTCACCGACACCTTCAACACGTCGAAGCTGACGTTCGTGTCGGCCGAGCCGCCGGTCGACAGCACAGCGCCGGCGGGCACCCTGACCTGGGACAACGTCGGACCGCTCTACCCCGGCCAGACCCGGCCGATCCACGTGACCTTCCGCGCGCAGGCCCCGAGCGTGGTCAGCGAGACCATCACAAACACGGCCACGGTTAGCACCGCGTATTTCGGCGACGGGCGGCTGGCCAACCCGGCCACTGACGCCGTCACCGGCACGCTCGGCGCGACCGGCTCGATCACGGGCGTGGTCTGGAGCGACCTGAACGCCAACGGCTGGCAGGGCACAACCGGCTACGAGGTCAGCGACGGCCGGCTGGGCAACATCAACCTCACGCTCTACGCCTGTCGCGACGGCAACGGCCTGCTCATCACGGGCGCCGCCTCGAACCGGGCCTGTTCGTTCTACGGCTCCTGGCAGGCCGAGACCACGCAACTGACCAACAGCAGCGGCGTCTATGCCTTCACTGGGCTGCGCAACGGGTACTACTATGTGGCCGTCGACACGGCCAGCATCCCGGGCGCCGAAACCCAACGCGGCGACGTCAACACCCAGCCCGGGCTGTGCGCGACCTGCGACAGCCTGTCGAACGCCACGGGTGACAACCTCGGCGCGGCCACCTTTATCGGTCAGATCACGGCGGCCAACGACGTGATCAACGTCAGCTTCGGCTACAGCGTGCCGGCGGCGCTGTATGGCAACGTCTGGCACGACAACGACGGCGACGGCGCGCGCGACAGCGGCGAGAACGGCCTGACCACGGTCACCGTTCAGCTCTACCAGAGCAACTGCACGACGCTGATCACCAGCACGACGACAAACGCCAACGGCGATTACAGCTTCGGTGGCCTGACCAACGGCACGACCTACTGCATCAAGGTGTCGACCGGCACACTGCCCGGCGGCGGCAGCTGGACCGAAACGGCCGAGACCGACGCGTCGATCAACAACGCGATCTCGGTAACGGCCACGGTCGGCGTGGTCTCGGGCTCGCACGACTTCGGCTTCACCAGGACCGGCGCTTCGTCGATCGGCGACACCCTATACTACGACTGGGACGGCGACGGCACGCAGGACGGGATCGACGAGGGGCTGCCCAACATCACGGTCACGCTGTACGAGGACGTCGACGGCGACGGCCAGCTCGACCTGGGCATGGACGCCGTTTGGGCGACCCAGAGCACGGGCGCGACAGGCAGCTACCTGTTCAACAACCTGCCGGCCGGCATCTTCCGTGTAGCCGTCGACACCGGCGATCCGCAGTTCCCGGCCAGCGCCGCGCAGAGCGCCGACCCGAACGAGACCGGGCCGTGCGTGGTCTGTGACAGCCAGAGCGTCGTCGCCTTGCCGGCTGCGACCGCCGTGCTCACGCAGGATTTCGGCTATCACCCGACCGGCTCAGGCCAGATCGGCGACACGGTCTTCAACGACGTCGACGGCAACGGCGTTCAGAGCGGCGTCCGCGAGACCGGCATCGCCTCGATCACGGTCCAGCTCTGGGCCGACCTGAGCGGTGATGGCGTTTACGTGCAGATCGCGACCACGTCGACGGACTCGACGGGCAGCTATCTCTTCACGGGGCTGCCCTACGGGGCTTACCGTGTGATCGTCGATACGAACGATTCCGACCTGCCGCGCGACGCCTTCAGCAACCGCTACGTCCCGACGACGGCCACCAGCGTCGATCGCACGTTGAGCAGCGGCAGCCCATCGTCGCTCACTGCCGACTTCGGCTTCACGGCCCTCGGCGCGATCGGCGACACGATCTTCTGGGACGCGAACGCCAACGGCACGCAGGACCCGGCCGAGACCGGCATCAGCGGCGTCACGGTCTCGCTGTACATCGACGTCAACGCCGACGGCAACTATGACGCCGGCATCGACACCGCCGTCACCAGCACGACAACCAACGCCGACGGCCAGTATCTTTTCACGGGCCTCAGCGCTCACACCTACGTGGTGGTCGTCGGCTCGATCAGCGGCAGCCCGACCCTCACCGCAGACCCGAACGCCGACGGCGTGCCCTGCCCGGGCGCCGGCACGGGCCTGCTCTGCGACGGCCAGACCGCAACGATCATCCACGCGGGCTCGAGCTTTATGGGCGCGGACTTTGGCTACCGGCCGCCGGGCGCGCTCGGCGACACGGTCTGGCTCGACTCGGATGGCGATTGGCTGCGCGACCCGGGCGAGACCGGCATCCCGTACATCACGGTCACGCTGACTGGCCCGGGCTGCGCGCCCTGCTCCACCGAGACCGACAGCGACGGCCTGTACAGCTTCAGCAACCTCGCGGATGGCACGTACACCGTGTCGATCAACACGAGCGACGCCGACTTCCCGGCCGGCGTGGCACAGGTCAGCGACCCTGATGTCACGCTCGATCACCAGACGACCGTCGGCATCACCGGCGGCGGCGTGACGAGCCTCGGCGGCAACGCCTGCTCGTCGTGCGACCTCAACGCGGACTTTGGGTTCCGCTACAGCGGCCCGCATCAACTCAGCGGCACACTCTGCCTCGATGGGGCGTCGCCGAACGGCGTCTGCGGCAGCGGCACGACCGGCGTCGGCGGCGATGAAGTCGCCTTCGACGACGTCACCGTCTACCTCTATCTGTGGAACGACGACGGCGACGACGTGCTCGAAGCCGGCGAGACGGTGCAGATCGGCGCCACGACGACCGGCACAACCGGCGACTACACCTTCTCAAACATCCCGGCTGGCCGGCTGCTGGTGGCCATCGGCGCTCCGGCCGCTGACCTGCACTTGAGCACGACCACGGGCGACACGCCCGCCACAAGCGTCGTCGCGACACCAGGCAGCGGCGCCACGACCACGTCCTATCAGGACGTAACCGTCAGCGGCAACGTTTCGGACCTCGACTTCGCCTTCGTCTCGACCCTGAGCTACGACTACGGCGACCTGCCCGAAACCTACAGCACGACCCTGCAGGGCAGCCCGGATGGCGCTCGCCACGTTGTGGACGCGAGCCCGACCCTCTACCTCGGCAGCGTTCCCGACACCGAACTGAACGGCACGCCTGATGTGCTGGCCCTCGGAGACGGCGCCGACGAAGACGGCGTGACCTTCAACTATCCGTGGACCAACGGCGTCAACGGCGGCAGCGTCACCATCGACGTGACGGGCTCCGGTTGGCTCGTCGGCTACATCGACTTCAACGAAGACGGAGACTTCACCGACGCCGGCGAGATGGTCATCGATCAGGCCGTCTCCACAAGTTCAGCGACCTACACGTTCGACGTGCCGGCCGGCACCTTCGCCAACGGCAGCCGCACGCTGTACTCGCGGTTCAGGATCTTCGCCGATCAGCCGCTGTTCTCGTCGCTGGCGTCATTCGGCACCGCGCTCGATGGCGAGGTTGAAGACTATCAGTCCTCGTGGATGCTCGAGGTCGACAAAGACACCAGCACGCCGAACGTCCTCGCCGGCGGCCAGGCGACTTACACGATCGTGACCCGCAACTCGGGCACGCAACCGCTCACCAACGTTCAGATCGGCGACGCGCTGCCTACCGGCTTCACGTTCGTCAGCAACAGCATCAGCTCCAACGACGCCACACGCACCACAACCACCGATCCAATAGCGGGCGATGACTCCCTGGTGTGGGATACCTGGGACCTCGCTCCAGGCGGGGCCATCACCGTGACGTTCACGGTCGACGTCAGCGGTGCAGCGCTGGGGACCTACGACAACACAGCACTTGTCGCGTCAGACCAGACCGGCCTGATCGACGACGACGGCCTTGTCGCCCAGGATGCCGACGCGCCGCCCGGCGCCGATCCCGAGAACGACGAGGATGTGTCGATCGTGGCCGTCATGCCGACCGACACGCCCACACCGACAGTGACCTTCACACCGACCCCAACGTTGACCTCGTCACCGACGGTTACATCGGCACCGACGTCGACGCCCACTGACACGCCGACCGCGACCGAGACCCTGACGCCGTCGCCGACCCCCACGTTGACGCCAACGCCGACGGATACGCCCACTTCAACGTCCACGCCGACGCCGACGGACACTGCCACGCCGACGCCGACGCCGACGGACACAGCCACATGGACGCCGTCGCCCACCTCAACCGACACGCCCACGCCGACCTCGACGCCGCTCGTGTCGGACACGCCCACGTCGACGCCGACCTTCACGGCCACGGCGACCTGGACGCCCACGTCCACCGAGACCGCGACGCCGACGCCCACTCACACATCGACGCCGACCTGGACGCCGACAACGAGTCCGTCAGGTGTTGATCTGCAGATCGCCAAGATCGCATCGGCCACGATCATCGAGCCCGGAGACACGCTTACTTACACGCTGACGATCACCAACGCCGGCCCAGCCGACGCGACCAATCTGATTGTGAACGATACCCTTCCGTCGGCGCTGCACTATGTCTCGGCCAACGGCGGCGGCTGGTCCTGCAACACGAGCGGCGCGACGCTGACCTGTCAGAGAGCTTCGCTTCTCGTCGGTGCGACCTCGAGCATTACGCTCGTCACAACAATCGACCTTCTAGCCAGCGGCTCGGTGATCAACACTGCCGATGTGAACATACCGGCCAGCGACCCGACGCCGGACGACAATAGCGACACTGCCGTCACCACGATCAACGTGCCCACGGCCGTCGAGCTTGTCGACTTCCATGTAGAAACGACCACGATCGGCGCCGTGACTCTCAAATGGGCGACAGCAGCCGAGATCGATCTGTTCGGCTTCAGGCTGTATCGATCGCGCGTGAACGATCCAGGCACTGCCGAGTTGCTGGCCTGGTTGCCCGCCACTTCAACAGGGTCGACCGGCGCCGACTACGCCTACACCGATCAGCCTGACACGGGCGCCTGGTGGTACTGGCTGGTCGACGTCAGCACCTCGGGCAAGGAAGCCTGGCACGGGCCTCTGACCGCAACACTCGACCACAACGGTGTATTCATCTACCGCCTGGCGTTGCCGCTCATGTTGCGTCGCTGAACCCAAGAGAGGCCCGACCGGGCAATGTCGGTCGGGCCTCTCCGCCTCACCAAGCGCCCGTTTTATGTCCTGACTGAACGACCGGTCAGGGTGCAAACCGGGCGCAAACGTTATATCCCAGCAAAGTACTGACCCAAAATGTTCCGTCGGATCGATATAATGTGCCGCTAAGGGGGAACTGATGGTTTTGCCGGATCGCATAGGACCATATAAGATCCAGCGCGAAATCGGCCGCGGCGGCATGGCGATCGTCTATCTGGCCGAACACCGCGCGACGCATGAACAGGTCGCGTTGAAGGTGTTGCCGCGCCAGTTCACGTTCGACCCTGAGTTCCTCGATCGATTCCGGCGTGAGGCCCAGACGGCGCGCGGGCTCAACCACCCCGCGATCGCGGCCGTGCTCGACCATGGCGACGATGACGACCAGCCCTACATCGCCATGCGCTACATGCCCGGCGGCACATTGGCTGATCGCCTGCAACGCTCCAAACTTTCGAACGCGCGCGTCAACGAAATCGTGCGCCAGATCGCGTCGGCGCTGGATCACATCCACGCAGCCGGGCTGATCCATCGCGACCTCAAACCCAATAACATCCTCTTCGACGAGCACGACAACGCCTATCTGGCCGACTTCGGCGTCGCCAAGATGACGCTCTCTTCGGCCGCGTTGACGTCGGCCACGTATGTGGGCACGCCCGCTTACATGAGCCCCGAGCAGGCCACCGCGCGCGGCGATGTCGATGCGCGCAGCGACGTCTACGGCCTGGGCGTGATCGTCTTCGAGATGTTGACCGGTCGGCCGCCTTACAAAGCCGATACGCCCTTCGGCCTGAGCCTGGCGCACCTGAACGACCCGATTCCGCAGATCAGCCCGTTGCGGCCCGAGCTTGGCCGGGCCGGCGACGGCGTGATGCGGATGGCTCTCGCGAAACGGCCGCAGGATCGTTACGCGACAGCCGGCCGGTTTGCGCGCGCCGTTGATCAGTTGCTCACCGGCGAGACTGTCGAAGAGCTGGCCGTCATGCCGCTCGAGCCGATGCCCACCCTGCTCGCGCCGCGCCCCATGCTCGCACCGGTCAGCCGCGTCTGGCTCTTCGGGTCCGCTGGCGCCGCCGTCATGGCGATGGCCCTCAGCCTCGCCGCGTTGGCCGGTACCGCCGTCCTGGGCATGCCCTGGCAGACCACGCCAGGTGGCACGCCCGTGAACGCACCGGCGGTGTTGGATCTGAACAACCTGGGGATGGCCCGCGAGCATGTGCTCGCCTCGCCAACTCAAACGTCGACGTCAACCGAAACAGCATCGCCAACGCTAACGCCATCAGCGACGGCCACACCATGGCCATCTGTGACAGCCCTACCGCCCACAGCGACATTCGTTTGGCAACTGCCGACCGAGACGGTGCCGCCGCCCGAGCCGACCCAGCCACCTCCGGCGGCCCCGGCCAACACTGCGATGCCGCCGACACCTGTTCCACCGACCTCTATTCCGGCGACATCCCTTCCATCAACCGTTGTAGCCGCGACGGCCACGGCCGTGCCGCCCACGCATATTCCAGCCAGTCCGACCTCACCGATCACCAAGGTCACGGCTACACCGGCGCCGCCCACCCTGGCACCATCCGCCACGTCGGTTCCGCCGTCGGCCACTCCGCTACCGCCATCGGCGACTCCCATTCCATCGACGGCCACAACAGTGCCGCCCACCGCCACGTTCGTACCCGAGCCAACGGATTTCCCGATCGACGACTGCCCACCGAAGTACTACATCTGCCCGTGACCAAACGGTCGCTTACACCTGCTTGCGGCATACGACCCGAGACCGTTTCACACAAAACAGAGCAGCCGCCGGATGTGCCCGGCGGCTGCTCTGTTTTGTGTGAAACGGTCTCAAGCCTCAGTACGTTTCAGTCACTTTCTGAATGCTCCGCGGGCGATCAGGATCCAGCCCACGCGCGCGCGCCAGATGGAAGGCCATGATCTGGGCCGGTACGATGGCCGGGATGGGTGTGAACGCCTCCGGCAGATTGCTCGGCACCGGCACAGCGAGCTCGCCGGAATGCATCTCGTCCGGCCGGTCTGTAAAGACGATGACGCTGGCGCGTTTGTCATTCAAAGACTTGCGCAATGCCGTGATCTCATCCCGAAACGTCTGGCCGATGTCGATCACGACAACCGGAAAGCCGGGCTCGATCACGGCCAGCGGTCCGTGCATAAAGTCAGCCGTCGAGTACGGCTCAGCCAGCAGATGGGTCAACTCCTTGACCTTCAGCGACAGCTCGAAGGCCGTGGCGTAGTGATAGCCACGCCCGAGGACCACGCATCGAGTGGCTTTGGCCAGCCGTTGGGCCGCGGCCTCGGCGGCGGGCGCTGCCGTCAAGGCCTCAGACATCGCGTCCGGGACGGCATCGAGCTCTGTGGCCAACTCGCCAGCCCCCATGGCCACCGACAACATCGCCAGGGCGCCGAGTGCTGCCGTATAGGTCTTCGTGGCCGCGACGCTTCGCTCCAGACCGGCGCTCAAGTCGATGACGTGATCGGCTGCCTCGGCCAACGGCGATGACGGCGTGTTCGTCAGTGCTGCCGTCGGAGCCGACTGGCGGCGCGCAGCTGCCAACACGCCGACGATATCCGGCGACTGACCCGACTGCGAGATGCCAAGCGCCAGGGTCTGGCGCAATCGCGGCACATAGTCGAAACGGGTGAACAGCGAGGGTGCCGCCAGGGCGACGACCATCTGATTGTGGGCGCCGAGCAGATACTGCGCGTATCGCGCGGCGTTGTCGGAGGTGCCACGGGCCGCGATCAAGACGCGGTCGATGTCAGCCGATCGCATGGCCTTGGCCAGGCGGGCGATGGATCCGCTCTGCTCGCGCAGCAGGCGCGTCAACACGCCGGGTTGGTCATGGATCTCATCAAGGAGAAGGGATGTCATCGTTGCTCCACGCGTGACCCGTCAGACTTTTGAGAGGTGGCGTATCGCCAGTGTGAGGTACCCGTCACGCGAGGGGAATTGTAGCGTACCCGTCGCAGGCATTGCTCTGTGGACCCTATGGTGTGCACGGGCGAGTTGTCAGGCCGTTTCAGGCCGTTTCAGGCCAGTAAGCCCTGTACGCGGATGACGCGGATCGGGGCTCGCCTTTTCTGCACACCATTAGGCCGGGCCGTCCGTCAACAGATCGCCGGGCTGAGGTTTGCGGCCATACGACCGCGCGACTGTGCGGTCTTCCAGGATCGACCGCAGGATCTGATAGCTCAACGTCAAAGCGCGCTCTTCTTCGACGAGGAGGATGCTGGGTTCAGGCATGCCGGCCCGCACCCAGCGATCCGAACATAGCATGCCCGCCGCGCGCCAACGAGCCGAGGTCATCAAATCGTCAGGGGCCAAACCGTAGACCACGCCCATCCACTCAGCCAATGCGCGGGCCAACGGCCCTGTATCCGGATCCGCAAAGTGCTCGCGGTGCACCTGCCACCAGCGGACATCGAGGCGAGCCGCCTGGTCCAGATCGATCGTCGTGCCAAGACGCGAGTTCAGCAGCGCATAGAAGCGGCGCATGTACGCTTCGGCGCGCGGAAGATTGTTATCCCGCACAGGCGCGAAAGCCATCTCGGCCCTGGCCACCAGGTAAGCGCCGTAAACCCCGTCAATCAGGCCAAGCCCAAAGGCCTCGCGGACGAGCGCCACTGACGCCTGCAGCAGGGCCAGCCAGTTGCGGTTGTAGTACGCCTGGTAGTTCGCACGCTCGAAATGCGCGACGCGAGCCGGATCGAACGCCGTGCGTGTTCGTGAACGGGTCATGGAACGCATCCAGAAGTCTTCTGTCGGGCGCTCAGACTTCGTGCTGGTCAGACGAATCACCCGTTTGCTCAACGGGTTGATCGTCGCCGAAGCGCAATGCCTCGGCGATAGCGCTCTCCCAATCGGGTCCCTCGATCGGCTGGGCTTCGGTGTACGTCCGCGCCCAGACAATCAGGTTGTGACAGACCGCGAAGATCACGACGCCGCCAGCGCGGTAGCTCCCGTTCTCGCCGCCAGTGAACGTCCACTCCGTCCAGACCAGGCCATTGGCACAGGCGTACCGCAAGAGGTTGGCGCGCAGGTCGGGAACACACTCGAACGTATGAGCCCAACGCAACGCTGCAGCGATCTTTCCGCGGGCATTACGCTCGGGGTGAGCCGGCTGGGTGTTGACGAATTCGGCGTGCAGGCATTCTGCCAGCATGCCGGCGTCGTGAAGATTGAGGGCCAGGCGAAACCGATCGATGACGGGCGGCAGGCAGGGGGTCTCCATACAGCCTCTTCTTTCTCCAGGAGCATCCTTCGAACATCGGTCGCGGCCGCGACTGGTCCTAGCCGCCGCTGTCGGCGACTCGCAGCGACGCCGTCGAGCGGCGCGTGAGCCAGGCCGCAAAAGTTGGCCCGGGCGGCTCCGGGATGCGAGCTCGTTCTTCGGCGGTGCGCGCGCGGCGTCGCTCGAGTTCCAGCTTCAGGCTGATCTCGCCCATCCGCATCGCCCAGCGATGGTTGGCCGAGAAGATCGGTTTGAACACGAAGGACAGGCTGCGCAACAGGGGCTTGGTCACCTCGATGCGCCAGTCGTAGGTCACGACGACCTCGGCGCCCTGTTGCGCGAAACGCCAGATGCCGCGGCCGACGAAGTCACCAGATGCACTCAGGCTGAAGCCGCGCGGCGCATCCGACTCGGTCACGGTGAATTGCCAGCGCAACGTGTACGGCAGCCAGCCCTTGGTGAACAGCGCGATTCGCCGGCCTACCCCGTCGGGGTTCCCGGGCGCAAGCTCCTGCACGTCGAGATAGACCGACGGCCACCAGCGCACCAGGCCACGCGCGTCTGCAAGCACGTCGGCGACTTCGGCGCAGGTGCCTGGCACGCGCCAGACTGTGATGAAGTGGTAGTCGATCGAACGAGGCATGTTATAGCTCCGGCAGCAGACCCATTCCGCGCAACAGACCGGCCAGATCCCAGATGCGGGTCGCGCGATGCACAAGGCCGTCACGGACCGTCAGACAGGTGGTGCCACGCACAGAGGTGTAGCGCCCGGTCGGCGGGATGTTCATGAACGTATTGCGGTGGGTACCTGAAAGGGTCCAGATCATCACCGCCTGGTCACCGTCGATCACCAGGCTGTCCAGCGTCACCTTGAGATCCGGGAAGGCACGCAGGTAATACTGCGTCAATCGGCGGACGGCATCGGGCCCGTGTTGCGGATCGGCCAAAGCGATGTCGTCGCCCTCGAAGTCCGGTGCGTATAGAGCCGCCACCGCCCGGGCATCGTGAGCGTTCCAGGCATCGGTCAACGTCTGAACCAGGTGCGCAAGCACGGCGCGCTCCGTCACAGCGGGCGTTGCGTTCGGGCCCTCGTTCGCGTCCAGCGGAAGTGTGCTTTCAGCCACGCGCACATGCGCCTTTCCCGATGCCGTATTTCAGGCACCGTCCATGACGATAGAGTAGGGCGTTAAGGTGCGGATCACCAGCCCAGTCGATGCTCATTTGGTGATCACTTTTCGCGATCACGCTCAGGCGCCGAGTTCCTGTTGCCAGAGCCGATCGATCAGCCAATCGACCCCGGCCTTGAGGTGCCGTCGGTACGTGCTGAAGGGCAGATCAAGCTGTTCGGCAGCCTGTTCTTGCGTGACGGCCGGCTTGAAGTAAGTGGCTTCGAGCGCCCGATACAGCTTGGCATCCCGGGGAGAGGCGAGAAGCGGCTCGGCGGCGCGTTTAACCAGCCTGGCCAGCGCGGTGGCACGAGCGGCTTCGTCACCCGGTTCGGCGCCGCGGTCGAGCACGAGCCGCGAGCGCAGGAGCGGGTTGCCGCGCAACAGTTCGGGGGCCGCGACGTCGCGCAGCGCGAGCCGGACGGCGCTTGCAAACTCATCGGCGCTGAGCACGACAACCGGTGTGGAAGGCAGCCGGGAGACAGCGGCTTCGACTGTCGGCGACGTTTCGCGTTCGGCGAGCAGACCCAACCACGCGGAGGGCGGACGCAGGCGCCAGTCGTGGCCGAACATGCCGAAGGACCTGCGCTCGATCTCGTAGTCAGCATCGGTGAGACGATCGAGATCCGCATAGGCGAACAACGGCGCCCAGTCGGCGGGCGACGCGCAGGCGAAGAAGTGGAAGGCCAGATGGGTCGTGATGAGGTAGAGGCGGACCGCCAGGACAAAGAGCAGGCTTTGCACGGCCGAAACGGATTGATAGGTGTCGCGGGCGAGCCACGTCCGGAAGCACAGCGCGGTCTCACTTCCACGCAAGGGAGCGTGGGCCTCGAGGTAATGCCACGCGGCGCGGGTCGCCGGATCAGCCTCGCGGTCGTGCGGCGCAGCGACCTCGAGTGAGATGCCCTGCATGAAGCCGACGACGGCGCCGGCAGCGTCGCGCACCACCGTTAACCCGGTGGGCTGGCGATCGATCCAAAAGTCGACCCAATCTGCCGACGCCTCGCTTTCGGCCTGCGCGACCATGGCATGCACGGCCACGCGGTCCTGCGGCGCGATCGGCTCGGCGCGCAGTTGACCGCCACCGCTCCACTCAAACATCGACTTCACGACGCCGTTGTCGCGATGGAGGTAGATGAGATCGAACAGGGCTTGCTGCTGGGCGAGGCCCGAGCTCTGCTGGAGCCGCGTGACGTAGTGCTTGCGTGCGCGTTTGTGAAGCTCGGCGTACCAATCGGGGTGACGCCAGCGCAGGTCGCGTCCGAGCGTGTCGCGGGCCAGGTCGTGGGCGAAAAGACCGTCGACGCCGCTTTCAATGAAGGACAGGCCGCGCAGCCACTCGAACAGGTCATGGGCATCGGCCGTGCCGAGCATCGTCGCCAGAAGGCTCTCGGTCAGCGCGCGCACGAGACTGCAGGCTTCGAGCGCGGCGCGGTGCGCAGGCCCGGGCACCTTTTGGATAAAGCGTTCGAGCAGCGCGCGGACGATGTCGGGCGAGGCGTCGGGCTGGAACGATTGTCCGCCGCGCTGGTTGTACACATCCGTGACAAGCGAGAGCGCGAGCGGATGACCGTGGGTGAAGCCGAGGACCGTCGGCATCTGATCGTCGGGCAGGCCGTGGCTCGCCAGGAAGGCACGGCCCTCGTCGGGGCTCAGGTTGCGCAGCGGTACCACGTGGATGAGATCCTGCCAGCCCGGGTCGGCGCGCCAGGCCGGCGCAAGCGGTCTCTGCCCTGCCATCACAACGAGGACGCCTTCGGGAAGCTGCGGCAGGAAGGTGTCGCGCAGCCACGCCTCGAGCGGTTCGAGGCGCTCGCAGGTGTCGAGAAGCAAGGCGTGTCGGCCCTGTGCAAGGGCGTCGAACACGGAGCGGCCGGCGGGCAGACCCAGTGCCTGTCCCAGAGCCTGGATGAATGGCTCGGGTGCCGGTTCGATCGGGCGAGCGTCGACGAGATGCGCTGTGACGCCAACCTGCTGGCAGACGTTCGCCATCTCGCCGAGCAGCGTTGTCTTCCCGATGCCGCCGGGACCGAAGATATAGAAGAGGAGGTAACGAGGCGTGTCCGCCTCGAGGGCGGCCTTCCACGAAGCCAATTCAGCCGATCGGCCCACAAAGCGGCGGCGACGCGCTGCGACAAGACGGTCGGCCAAACGTTGGGTCATGACATGCTCGTTGCTGCCAATCCCCCCGGTGGTTAATGTGGAGCATTATAGTCTGATTCGCGATTAGAAATCGGGAGTGCCCCGATGTGTCCCGATGTATCCCGATGTCGAACGCGACGCGTTCGACATCGGGATACTTCGGGGCACTCCCGACTTCTTGTTTTATTATTTCCCGTACCGGTTCACGATCCACACCCCGGCCAACAGCAGCGCCCCGCCCACGATCTGGCTCACGTCCGGGTATTCGCCCAGCAGCGGGATGGCCAGCAGCAGGGTGACGACCGGCTGCAGCAACAGCACGATCGATACAATCGAGGCCGGCAGATGGCCGAGTGCGTAGTTGACCAGCAGGTAGCCGCCGATCTGAGTGAACACACCAACCGCCAGCATCAGCAGGATCGTCTGAGGCGGATAGCCGATCAGCGGCTGGCCGAACAGCAACGCCACGATGAGCAGCGCCGCCAGGCTCGCCAGCGCCGAAAGCCACCACGACACCAGTGAGTTCAACCCCACCCGTGCCTGCTGCGTCACCATGAAGTAGGCGGCGTAGAAGACGCCAGCGCCCAGGCTCATCATGCCGCCCAGGCCGGCCTGCCCACCCAGCGAGAAGTCGCCGGCCACAAGCGTGAAGGCGCCGAACAACGCCACCGCCAGCCCGACCCAATAACCGCGCTTCAACGGCTGCTTGAGCAGCAGCCACGTCGCCAGGCCGACCCACAGCGGCGCCGTGTTGCCAAGGAACGTAGCGTTGGCGGCCGAGGTCATCAGCACCGACTGGTTCCACAACGCCAGGTCGCCGGCGAAGCACAACCCGGCCACGATGGCCATCCAGCCCGCGCGGCGATTGGTGATCGGCCGCCGGCGCACCGAGAACGCGAACGGCAGGCCGAACAGCACGACCGCCAGACCCATCCGATACGAACCGGCCACGGCGCCGGGCGCGCCCGCCCAGCGCACAAAGATCGCCGATGAGCCCATGCCGATCACGCCGAACAACAGCCCGATCAAGGGCCACGGCCTCGTCATCTTGGAGGAAGTCGCTGAAGTTGTCACTGCGCCTCGCCTGCTTCAGGCGCGCGACGCCGCATCATGATGTGCTCGGTGGAAGCCGGCAGATTCAGCAGACCTTGCGGCAGGAACTCCGGGTAGACCGTCAGGGCGCCCAGATGCGCGATCGGATGCCAGGCGTACTCCATCAGATGACCATCGACCTCGATGCGCCGTACACCCTCGATCGCGTTCCAGGACGAGTCGGGTTGAAAGCTCATCAGCCAGTAGAAGCCTAGCTCGTGAAAGCGCTTCAGCCATTGGTCGATGAAGAAGTGCTCGACGACCCAGAGCAGCCGCGTGGGCTCGACCACAGCGTCGAGCTCCTCGCGCATCTCACGCATCAGCCCGTCGGCCGACGTCTCGTCAGCTTCGATTCGCCCGCCGGGCGTGAACCAGAAAGTCTCACCCGCGAGACGTTGCAACAGGACGTGGCCGTCGCGCACCGCGACGCCCGCCGTCCGCGCCATGAAAGTCGTTTGATTGATCTGAAAGGAGAGCATGTCCTAGAGCTTGCGATATTCGACGGGCAAACCAGCGAAGCGACGGCGCATGACCTGAACCGCAGGGGCGTGGCGATCGACCAGCAGAAAACGGCGACCCAACTCAGCGGCGGCGACCCCGGTCGTGCCCGAGCCGGCGAAGAAATCGATGACCAGGTCGCCGGGATCCGACGACGCCGCGATGATGCGCCGCAGCAGCGACAGCGGCTTCTGGGTCGGGTAGCCGGTCTTCTCTTTGCCGGTCGGGCTGACGATGGTCAGCCACCAGGTGTCGGTCGGCAGCTTGCCGCGCGCTGCCTTTTCGGGCCCGACGAGCCCGGGCGCCATGTACGGAATCCTGTCGATGGCATCGACGTTGAAGACGTAGCGATTCGGATCACGCGCGTACCAGAGGATGTTGTCGTGCTTGGGCGGCCACTTGCGCCGCGTGCGCGCGCCGTAGTCATAGGCCCAGATGATCTCGTTGAGAAAGCTGTCTCGGCCAAAGATGCCATCGAGCAACACCTTGCAGTAGTGCACCTCACGGTAGTCGATGTGGAAGTACAAGGATCCGTCCGGCGTCAACACGCGCCGCGCTTCGATCAACCGGGGCTCGAGGAACGCGAGGTAGTCGTCAAAGCGATCGCGGTACGACTGCAGGCCGACGACCTCGGTCGTGTAGCGCCTGCCGGCAAAGCCAGTGCGATCGCCGGCGTCACCGTCGGCGCGCGTCGTGCGCAGCCGTTGCCGCGTCTGTTGTTTGCCGGTGTTGAACGGCGGATCGATGTAGATGAGACGCGCGCTCGCGTCGGGTAGCGCGCGCAACACGGCGAGGTTGTCGGCTTGATAGACCACGTTTGCGGACACGGGGGCGATTGTAATCCACAGCGCACCGCCACGACGCCAACACTCCCCCGCCGTTCTCCCCTTTTCCGCAACGCGTCTTTACCAATAATGTTCCCTATCGCTTCATTCACCGGGTGTGGCGCGAAGCAATCATCCCCCCTTCGCGCCACGCTCGGACTCATTTTTCTGGGGGTCGAAGATGCAGCCAGGTCGCTGGAACGGGATCGCCCACGTCCTCATCGCCACTGCGCTTCTGACGGCCTGCGCGGCTCCCGGGAAACCTCAGCCCACTCCCGTCGCGCCCCCACCCGCCACGATCAGGCCGACTCAGCCGCCCGCACCGACCGTTACCTTCGCTCCAACTGACACGCCGGCTCCGGCTGTCACGTGGGTTCCGACGGCGACGTCACAGCCCACACCCGTCCCGCCTACCGCGACCGCCCTGCCCGCGCCCAAGACGCTCGCCATCTTCCAGCAGGGCATGCAAGAAGACGCCGAGCGCTATCAATACGCGGTCGATCAGGGCGCGCGCTTCGTGACAGCCCCCGACGGCCGCAGCTTCTCGATCGTGTGGTTCCCGCCCGGCACGGATCCGACATCGCCGCCGCCCGTGATCGCCACTCTGCACGGCCACGGCAGCTACGCCTTCGACGAGTTCTATCTCTGGCAGCCCTACGCGCTCGAACGCGGCTACGGCATCCTCGCGCTGCAGTGGTGGCTCGGCACCGGGGAGCAAATCGATGATTACTACGTGCCCGCGATCATCTACGAAGCTTTCGCGACCACGTTCGAAGCCGAACACGTAGAGCCCGGCAGCGTGTTGTTCCATGGCTTCAGCCGCGGCTCGGCCAACTCGTACGGCGTGACGGCCATCGATGCCAGCCTCGAGCACCCCTACTTCGCCCTGACGATCGCCAACGCCGGCAAGCCCGGCACGGACTTTCCGATCAACGTCGACATCGCCAATGGCAAATTTGGGGCATCACCGCTGAGCAGCACGCACTGGGTCATGGTCTGCGGCGAACATGATCCACACCCCGATCGCGACGGCTGCCCGGGCATGCGCGAGGCTCGCGATTGGGTGACAGGTTATGGAGGCGTGGTCGACCTGTTGATTGAGGATCCGAACGGCGACCACGGCGCGTTCCACAAGAACCCGGCCAACGTCAACGCCGCGCTCGACGTCTTCGCTCAGCGACTCACCGAGGGCGATTGACCGATCAGGCGCGCAGCCGGCGCAGGCGTTCGGCGGCCTTCTCGAGCGTGGCCTGCTGCTTGCAGAACGCGAAACGGATCCGGTTGCGGGTCTGATCGATGTGCTCGGGGCTATAGAAGGCGCTCAGTGGGATCGCGGCGACGCCGACCTGAGTCGTCAGCCAGCGGCAAAACGCCGCGCCGTCGTCGCCGAGGCCGGCCTTCGCGCTCACGGCTGACACGTCGGTGAGGATGAAATAGCCGCCGGCCGGCACGCTTGGCTGCAACCCTATTTCGTCGAGCACGCTGACCAGGAAGTCACGCTTGCGCTCGTAATCCTCGGCGAGCGCGTGCACGATGGCGTCGCCGTTCGTCAGCGCTTCGGCGGCGGCCAGTTGCAGCGGCACCGGCGTCGCAAACGTGATGTACTGGTGCGTGCGTCGAACGGCCGGTGTGAGCGACGGCGCCGCGATCGCCCACCCGACCTTCCAGCCCGTGAAACTGAAACTCTTGCCCAGGCTCCCGATCGTGATCGTGCGCTCGGCCATCCCGGGCAACGTCGCGAGGCGCACGTGTCGGGCCTGGCCGTACACCAGGTGCTCGTAGACTTCATCCGTGATCGCCACGACGTCCCACGTGACACATGAGATCGCAATGGCCTTGAGCTCCTCGGCCGTGAACACCTTGCCGGTCGGGTTGTGCGGCGTGTTGATGACGATGACGCGCGTGCGCGCGTTGAAGGCGGCGTTCAGTTCGTCGAGGTCCAACCGCCAGGCCGACTCGCCGGCCAGCGGCGGATGAAGCGTTACATAGCGCGGCACGCCGCCCGCCATCTGCACGGCCGGCACGTACGAGTCGTAGAACGGCTCGATCAGGATGACTTCATCGCCCGGGTCGATCAGGCCCTGGATGGCCGAGTAGATCGCTTCTGTCGCGCCGCAGGTGACGGTCACCATCGACTCGCCATCGACCTCGTGACCGTAGTGCCGGCGCGCATGATCTGCTACGGCGGCGCGCAGGGCGGGTTGCCCGACGCCCACGGCGTACTGGTTCTGGCCCTCAGCGATCCCGCGCTGCGCGATCGCCTTGACCGATTCAGGGCCATCGAAATCCGGAAAGCCCTGGCCGAGGTTGATCGCGTTCTCGCGCACGGCGAGCGCTGTCATCTCGGAGAAGATCGTGGTGCCGAAGTCTGCGATACGTCGCGCGAGTCTGGGGGACATTGGGTCACTGTACCACGGAGAGAAGCGATTAGCTGTCGGCCATCAGCATTCAGCTCACGCGACGCGCACCCACCAAGTTGGCGCGGCAGCGTTGCCGACCGCTAATCGCTGACAGCTGAGTGCCTCGTTTCCGGTTATCATCCCCACCATGGATCTTCGACCCGGACGCAATGGACTGCCCTATCTGCCCCTGACGGCGCGTGACGGCGCCCATGTCGACATCTATGCCGACGGCGCGCAGGTGACGTCGTGGATACCGGCTGGAGGCAAGGAGCAGTTGTTCCTGAGCCCGCGCTCCGAGTTCGAACCCGGTCGCGCGATCCGCGGCGGCGTGCCGATCATCTTCCCGCAGTTCTCGGGTGAAGGGCCTCTGCCCAAGCACGGCTTCGCACGCAATCAGATGTGGCGGCTCGACTTGGCCGAGGTCGGCGCAAAAGGCGCCTTCGCGGAGTTCAGCCTCGAGGATAGCGATACCACGCGCGCGCTTTGGCCATCACGCTTCAAGGCCACCTGCCGTGTGGAGCTTGGCGGAAATCAACTGGCAGTGACACTCGGCGTCACCAACATCGACGCTGGCCCGTTCTCGTTCACGGCCGCGCTCCATACCTATCTGGCTGTGGCCGACTGCCGGACGGTGAGTGTTTCGGGGCTGAAGGATCTGGCCTATCGCGACGCCGCGCAGGGTGATCCGCCCGGCACGTCGCCGCGCCTTGACCGACAGACCGTGCTGCGCTTCAAGAGCGAGGTCGATCGCGTCTACTACGGCGCCGGCGCCGTGCAGGTCAGCGAGACGGGCCGCGAGCTCGATATCACGGCCCGCGGCTTCCCCGACGTGGTCGTCTGGAACCCGGGCCCCGAGCTGGCGGCCAAACTCAAGGACCTGCCGCCCGACGGACACCTCAACTTCATCTGCGTCGAGGCCGCCGTCATCGGCCGCCCCGTCCTCCTCGCATCCGGCCAGTCATGGCAGGGGACGCAGGTGATGCGTGAAGAGCGTGGAGCGTAAGGCGTGGAGCGTGGAGCGTGGAGCGTGGAGCGTGGAGCGTGGAGCGTGGAGCGTG
>CAYZRP010000127.1:0-18976 GCA_964480865.1 uncultured Anaerolineales bacterium
CCGGCAGGTGCGTCTGGCGCTTCAGGACCGGGATAGCATTAATGTCGGTCGTGTTGCGCGTGGCCTTCTCGAAGGTCCGGATCCCGCGTTCGCACAGCATGACGCGGTTGTTGCCCTGCGCCAGGATGTACTCAGCCGCCATCAGGAGCTCCTCGATGGTCGACATCATGCCGCGCTTCAGCAGCACCGGGCGGCCCGAGCGACCGACCGTGTTCAGGAGCGGATAGTTCTGCATGTTGCGCGCGCCGATCTGGATCACGTCGGCGTAGCGCGCCACGATCGCCACCTGGTCCTCCGACATCGCCTCGGTCACGATCGGCAGGCCGGTCAGGTTGCGGGCCTCGGCCAGCAACTCGAGGCCCTCCTCACCAAGGCCCTGGAACGCGTACGGCGACGTCCGCGGCTTGTAGGCGCCGCCGCGCAGCGCGCAGGCGCCGGCTTCCTTGACGGCCTGAGCCGTCTCCAGGATCTGTGAGCGGCTCTCGACTGAACACGGCCCGGCGATCAGGGCCAGGCGTGGCCCGCCGACCTTGAGGCCGTCGAGCGGCACCAGTGTGTCGGCCGGGTGCATCTCGCGCGACGCGAGCTTGTACGGCTTGAGGATCGGCACGGTGCGCTCGACGCCGTCAAGGGCCTCGAAGGCGCGGCCATCGACCGGTCGTTCGTCGCCGATCACGCCGATGATCGTCCGCTCCTCGCCCTGTGACAGGTGGACCTTGAACCCATGCGCTTCGACCTGTGACACCACACCCGCGATCTGCTCCGCGCTGGCGTGGTCTCTCATCACGATGATCATGCTGCCTCCCGCGGCGTGTTGCCGCTCATTGCGCTCGCCGCGCGGATCGTGTGGCGTGCAGCCGGGGCGATGCAGCCAGCCGCAGTCGATGGTAGGCGGGGCCGAGGCCGCAACTTGCGAAGAAGGCCTGACCCACGTCGTTGAAATCCCAGACATCGAGCAGCAACCAGGCAGCCTGCTGCTCGTTTGCGAGCTGTTGCAGCGACTCGATCAAACGACGCCCGACGCCGCCTCGACGGTGCCCGGACGACACGCCGATCTGATGGACGTACAGGTCGCGGCGTTTCCGAACCGTTGGGCGTTCGGGGACATCGCGCAGCTCAGCCATAGCATACCCGACGACCTGCCCGGCCGACTCGGCCACCCACAGGTGATAGCCCGGCTTCGCCAGAACGTCGGGGACGTCGTGCTCGAAAACCCTGCCGTCCGGCATCTGAAACACCTCGGGCTCGTGCTCGACGTGCAGGGCGTGCACCTCGCGCGCCACCGCGTCGATGCCGGCCTGATCGGCCGGCGTCGCGGGCCGGACGATCACGGCAGGCAGCGTGGGCGCGGGTTCGGTTGACACCTGAGGGACTCAGCTCCGCCCGACGGCCGCGGCAACAGCCTGGCACTCGCGCACCAGCGCCGCGAACTTCGCGGGTTTGAGCGACTGCGCGCCGTCAGACATCGCCTCGGTCGGGTTCGCGTGCACCTCGATGATCAGGCCGTCAGCGCCAGCCGCGACGCCAGCCCGAGCCACCGCCGCGACGTATTCCCACTTGCCGGTGCTGTGGCTCGGGTCAAGCACGACCGGGAGATGCGTCAGCGCCTTGAGCACCGGCACGGCGTTGATGTCAGTCGTGTTGCGCGTGTACTTCTCGAAGGTGCGGATGCCGCGCTCGCACAGCATCACCTGCGCGTTGCCGCCTGCCAGGATGTACTCGGCCGACATCAGCAATTCCTCGATCGTCGACATCATGCCACGCTTGAGCAGGACGGGCTTGTTGGCCTTGCCAGCCGCGCGCAGCAAGTCGTAGTTCTGCATGTTGCGCGCGCCGATCTGGATCACATCGGCGTACTCGCAAACCAGCGGGATCTGCTCGACCGACATCGCCTCGGTGACGATCGGCAGGCCGGTCGCTTCGCGCGCTTCGGCCAGGTAGCGCAGGCCTTCCTCGCCGAGGCCCTGGAAGCTGTACGGCGAGGTGCGCGGCTTGAAGGCGCCGCCGCGCAGCGCCACGGCGCCGGCCTCCTTGACCATGTGCGCCACCTCGATGATCTGCTCGCGGCTCTCGACCGAGCACGGCCCGGCCATCACCGCGATCCTGGGTCCGCCGACAGGGGTGTGGTTCAAGGACACATGCGAGTCCATCGGGTGCATGTCGCGCGAGGCGAGCTTGAACGGCTTGAGCACCGGCATCGTCTTCTCGACGCCGTCAAGCGTTTCGAACTGCGAGCGCTCGATCGGACGATCGTCGCCGACCACGCCGATGATGGTGCGCTCCTCACCCTTGATCAGGCTGGCTTTGTAGCCGAGCCCTTCGACGCGTGAGACCGCCGCCGCGATCTGGGCGGCCGACGCGCCGTGCTGCATGACGATGATCATTCTTCTCTCTCCTTGTGTGTGCTCCGCGGCGCTCAGGCCTCGGGTGACTTGGTCGAGCGATAGCCGTTCGCGGCCGTGATGTCGGGCCGCAACGCGACGGCCGCGCGCAGATAGGCATGCCGGACCTGACGTTGCTCAAGGTCCGTGTTCCAGTGGACCAGGACTCGGATGCAGCGCGGCAGGCTGCCCGGGACGTTCATCTCCTGGCCGCACATCAACGGCGTTTCGACCCAGCCCAACTGACGGGCGGTGATCGCCGGGTACTCTGAGGACAGATCGGCCGTGCAGGTGAAGAAGATGCTGGCGACATCGTCGGCCGTGATGTCGTTCAACTCGACCAGGCGCACGAGGAGCTCGCGCGTGGCCTCCCGGATCGCTTCGGGTGTGTCGGATGCGGCCTGAGTGGCGCCGCGCACGCCTCGGATGGGCATGGTTCTTCTCCCAGCAACAAAAAAACCGCGGAGCGTTGCTCCGCGGTTTTCAAGGCTCTACGTTCGCCTCGACCTATGCGCGAGCAACCGCCTCCGAGGAGCCGGTAAACCAGTACGCATAAAAGTAGAAGCGGCCGATCGCGTTCATGTCGGGCAATCGTAGCACAGCCATGAGGTCGATGCAAGATCCGAGCGGCTTCACGAATCGGGCGGGCGTCTGGGGCCGGTGCTGGGCGGGTGGCAGGTTCTGTTGGATGAACCATCGCTCCTGCGCGCCATGTGCCGCCAGAATTGGCCCCCCGATCACGGCGGATCGCGAAAACCATCCCACACGGCCAGGGCCGGTTTGGATGAGCCGTCGGCGGTCGTCAGGCCGACGGACACGAAGTAGCCAAGGGTGTTGGCATCCTGATCAGAGAGGCCGTTCTGGCTCATAGCCGGCCCCCAGCTATCGGGGTCGAGGTCAGCCAACAGCAGGTAGATCCAGAAACTCAGACGCTGCCCCAGCTGGGCGTGCACGGCATTGAGGTAGTCGACCTGGCTTTCCTCTGATCCGACGAACGGGTCCTGAGAAACCGAAGGCAGGCCGCCCTCGGCCACAGCCAGGGGTTTGTCCGTGCGCGCCAGGAGCGGCGTGTAGTAATCGTCGGGCAGCGCAGCGCCGTCTGGAAACGCGACGAAGGGATATGAGGAGATCACCCACAGATCGAGGTTGGGCTCAAAGGCTTCCACTTGTTCCCAATTCGTCGCATACGCCGCCCGCCCTTCGTTGCCTCCGACGACAAGGTTGTTCAGGTCTTCCCATTGAAACGTGACGAACACCTGTGTGTCGGGCGCCTCGGCCTTGATCTGTGCGTAGAGTTCGTCGTAAAGGCTGATGAAGTTCGGGAAGTCGTCGGGGAAAGCATCGGCGTAGGTGTTGATCTCCGAAGCGAGGCCCAGGTAGCGCGGTTTGAACGTGCGCAGGATCCAGAGTACGTAGTTCGAGAACGCGGTCCGCACATCGGCATTGCCGAAGCTCGGGGTCCAGCCCGCCGGCAGCTCGCCGAACTCGCGGCGATTGAGGCCGTTGAGCGGGTCGGCGACGAAGATGGGCTCGAGCCCGTTCTGCTGCGCCAGCGTGATCTGGTTGATGATGTCAGTGCGCTTCTGCGACTCACCCTCGACTCCCGCCAGGAAGCTGACCCAGTCGGGCGGGTTCTGCACCAGCAACACGTCGCCGTGTTCGCCGAGGTGCTCGAAATGCATGAGCACGCTCTCGAGAGTCATCTGCGGCGGGCTGGGAAAGAAGCCCATCAACGGCCGCCCGACGACGTCGGTGCGCACCACGGGCTCGGCGGAAGCCACTGGTGTCGCGACAGGCGTCACCGATGCGCAGGCCCATTGTGTGAAGAGAAGCGCAGCCAGAGTGAGGGTCAGGGTTCGCGGTAACATACTCGGTTGGCGGTCGATGATCGATCGCTTGTGTATGAAGTACAGGTGTGAAGTGCCAAAGTTGCACGCTACCTCATCGGTTGACGCGATCTGGTGGCCGACATCACGACGCTATGGCCTCTACGCAGCAGTGCTGGCCCTTGGCGCTTTGTTGCATCTCTCCGCGCTCGCTACGTTGCCGCCCGGCCTGCACAGCGATGAGGCCTTCCACATGCTGCGCGCCCTCGACATCGTCAACGGCGTCGACCTGCCGCGTTATATCACCGGGAACCAGGGCAACGAGCCGTTGATGGCCTACCTGACGGCCGGCGCCATCGCCATCGTCGGTCCGGTGGCGTGGGCCAGCCGGTTGGTCTCGGCGTTCGCGAGTCTGATCGCGCTCGCGGCCACGCTTCGGCTCGGCCGCGAAATGGCGCCGGGGCGTTCGCTCGGGCTGGCCGCCGGCCTGATCTGGTGCACGCTCGGCTGGGCGCTCACCGTCGGGCGGCTCGGCACTCAGCCGATGCTCTCGGTCGCGGCGGCCGCCGCAGCCATGGCCGGGTTGTGGGCGGGCCTGCGCGGCGGCAGACTGTCGAGTTTCGCGTGGGGCGGCCTGGCGCTGGGCCTGGGGCTCGACTCGTACGTGGCCTTTCGCCTCTTCCCGCTGGTGCCGCTCGTCACGTGGGCGGCGTGCTGGTGGATGGCTCCGCGCGATCGCCGTCGGACGCTCGTCCGCGGCGGATTGGTCTTCGTCGGCGTCGCGGCGCTCGCCTACTCGCCGGTGGCGTCGTTTTTCGTGCAGCACCCCGAGTGGTTCTTCAACCGCTTCAACCAGGTGACCGACTCGACGATCCAGACAGCTGGCGCGGCCAGCAACATCTGGGAGGGTCTGTGGCGCTCGGTGGGCGGCCTGTTCTGGGCGGGCGACGTCATGGTGCGGCACAACATCCCGGGTCGCCCGGCGCTTGACCCCGGACAGATCGCGTTGTTCCTTGTTGGCGTCGTGGTGGTGGTCAAACGCTGGCGCAGCGCCGAGGCCGCGTCGCTGTTGAGTTGGCTGGTCGTCGGCATCCTGCCGGGCGCGCTGACCGACTCGGCCCCGCACTTCCTGCGGATGGCCACGATCACGCCGGCGCTTGCGGTGTTGATGGCCTACGGTGTCACGGTTCTGCTGAGAGTTGATTGGCCCGCCCTGCCCTGGCGCCGGCTTTCGCTGGCAGCCGCCTGGCTCGCCTCCTCGGCGTGGACGGTCTGGCTCGTCTTCACGCAATGGGCTGTGAGCTACGAGTCCAACTACCTCTTCGACCAGCCGCCGCGCTGGATCGCCGAGCAGTTGCGTCAGGCACCAATCGGCACGCGCGGCTACCTGAGCCCGATTCCAAAGGAGAACTACACGATCGAGTATCTGCTCGGCCCAGAACGCTACGCCGATCTGGCGAGTTTCAACGGGCGCGAGTGCACGGTGCTGCCCGAGCAAACAGGTTCGTTGCCGGCGTTGATCGCCATCTATCCACAGGAAGATACAGTGACGCCCGCAGCGATCACGACCGCCTATCCGGACGCCACAGTGACCGCCGAGAACGTCTGGATCGGCACGGCCCAGGCGCGCGTCTACCGCCTGCCTGCGGACGCGGCCAATCAGCTTCAGCCGCGGCAAGCGCTGGCGCGCACCTTCGGCGGCTCGCTTCAATTGCTCGGTTGGGAAGCTGACACGTTTGAAACCACGCCCGGCACGACCCTGCGCTTCAACACCTACTGGCAACTCTCGGCGCCGACGGACGCGGCCTGGGTGATGTTCGCCCACGTGCGCGGCGTGCCGAAGCCAGACGGCAACGTGGTCTATGCTCAACGCGACAGCGAGCCCTGCGACGAGTCGTATGCGACCTGGCAATGGCGTGTCGGCGAGCTCGTCATCGAGCGCACACACATCGATCTTCCCGGTGATGTGCCGCCGGGCGCCTACACGCTCCACATCGGCTGGTATGACCGCGACACCCAGGCCCGCCTGTCCATCACCGATGCCTCAGGCGCGACCCTTGGCGACGACCTCGCCCTGACCACGATCGTCGTGCGCTGAGCGCTTAACTCGACAGCCCCGGTCGAGTTCACGACCCCCTGATGCTCCGTGAGTGAAGTGGAGCGTCGCACCTTCGGCGCATAGGTTTCCGCTTTGGAAAAGACGGAGATCCATCTTCAAAATCCGGGCCATCCGCGGCAAAGACCGCGACGGAGTTTCACCCATTCCAGGAGCCTCTATCGCCTGCACAAGGTCACCTCCGCCGAATATAGATGAAGTGCCCTAGCCGACCGCTGGGGCGCGTGCTACACTGGGCTCATGCGCGCCAACCGTCGAACCACTACCAATACCACCGAACGCTTCGGGTAAGGTTTGTCGGCGCTCGCGACGATCGTCATGCACGCCCCGGCAAACACCGGGGCGTTTTTTGTGTCAGCCGTCGGCGGCTCGATCGGGGCCGTCGCCATGGAAGGAAGAGGAACATGTCCCTTGCCGAGCACGACACGCCCGCCTACAACATGCCCGCCAAGCACCTCGTGCCTGTGGGCGATTACCTGAGCGAGTTGATGGCGATCCCGCCGTCGCGCATGTTCCTGATCAACAAGAGCCTGTCGGTCTACAAGCAGAAGAACCCCGGCGGCAAGACCTACGACGCCTCGCAGGGCGACGGCGGCGCGAGCCTGCCCGGCGTGCCGCGCGACATCCTCGAACGCGCCACGCAGCTGCAGATCGAGCACGGCACCGCGTACGACATGCCCTTCGGCACCGAGGGCTACCGCAAGTCGGTCGTCGAGCAGTACTGGAAGCTCGACGCTGCGACCGGCCTCGGGCCGGCCAACGTGATCGGCACGCAGGGCGGCCGCGACGGCCTGGTCAAGGCCTACGGCGCCATGCTCGCGCTCGGCCACGGCCGCATGGGCGACCTGGTCGTCGTGTCGCGCGTCCCGTGGATCAGCTACAACTGGGGCCCCTACGGCGTCGGCGCCAACGTGCTGCTCGCGCCCGGCCAGCCGAGCCAGGGCTGGCAGTACACCGAGGAGTCGCTCCAGGCCTGCGTCGACTTCGCCGCCAGGGACGGGCGCAAGATCGCGGGCGTGGTCATCACCAACCCCGACAACCCGACCGGCCTGACGATCCCGGTCGAGCGCCAGGTCGCGCTGGCCAAGGCCGCGCTCAAGGCCGGCGCCGCCTACGTGCTGTTCGACTGGATGTACCACTACGTCACCGACGAGCAGCCGATGGACCTCAACACGTTCATCCAGAACTTCGAGCCCGAGGAGCGCAAACGCCTGATGTTCCTCGACGGCATCACCAAGTCGCTGGGCGGCTCGAACATCCGCAACTGCCACCTGATTGCCAGCGAAGACGTGATCAAGTTCATCGTCGCGCGCGCGTCGCACGCCGTGATCCCGAGCTACTTCTCGCTCGCTGTCGCGCAGGCCGCCTACGAGAAGGGCTTTCGCGAAGCCGCCGCCTCGATCATCGAGCCGACCAACGAGAGCCGCCGGGTCCTCGGCAAGTTCCTGGCCGACCACGACTTCGAACACATCATCGGCAAGGGCTACTACGCCTTCATCAACGTCGGCAAGTGGCTCGGCGCACGCGGCTGGAAGGACACCGAGCCGATGGGCCAGTACCTGGCCGAGGAGCATGGCCTCGCGGTCGTGCCCGGCGCCTACTTCTCCGAGTACGGCGGCGACTGGATCCGCTTCTCGTACGCCACGCCGCCGGACCGCACCCTTGGCGCGGCCGAGCGGCTGGTTCAAGGGCTGAATGCATTGTGACATTTGCTATTTGCTATTGGCTATTGTGCCTTCTGCGCGCCCTTGCTCCTCAATAGCCAATAGCAAATGACCAATAGCCAATGTCCGATGGCCCACAAGGTCGTGGCGTACATCACGCGCGGGCGCGAACTGCTGGTCTTCGAGCATGAGGGGATGCCCGAGGCCGGCGTGCAGGTGCCGGCCGGCACCGTCGAGCCCGACGAACCGCTCGAGGCCGCGCTGTGGCGCGAGATCGCCGAAGAGAGCGGACTGACGCCAGAGCATCTGACCTTTCGGCGCTGGCTCGGCGATTGGCCGCACCCGGCGTACGGCAACATCCGCCACTACGCCTGGCTGACCGCTGGCCTTGACGCGCCCAACCACTGGGTGCATCGGGTACACGGCGCCGGCGAGGATCAGGGCCTGATGTTCGTCTATCGCTGGGAGGCGTTGCCGACCATCCTTGCGGACCGTTTTGACGAAGCCGAGTCATTGGCAATCGAGTTATTGGCTGGTGAATCATCTCTAGCCCATGACGACTCAATAGCCAATAACCAATAACCCAATGTCCCGCACCTGGTTGCCGCTCGTTCTCGCCCTGGCCGTCTCGACGGCCCTGTTCGCGTCGACGCGCATGACGACGATCAGCGGCTGCCCGGGCGAGTACTGCGTCGACTCAGGCGAGTTCCAGGTCGCGCTGGCGCTGGGTGGAACCGTCCACCATACAGGCTATCCACTGTACATGCTGATCGGCACCCCGTTCGTGCGCGCGTTGAGCTGGGTTGGCGTCGCCCCGGCTGAAGGCGCTGTGTGGTACTCGCTCGTGTGGGCGCTCGGCGCCGTGGCGGCAGCGTGGTGGGCGGCACGGATCGTATTGGATGACGGCTGGCTGGCGGTGCTTCCAGCGCTGGTGCTGGCGACGTTGCCCGTGGTCTGGCTGCACGCCGCGATCCCCGAGGTCTACAGCCTGCACTTCTTCTTCTCCGCCGCGATCGTGGCGCTGACCCTGCGGCTCAAACGTGAGTGGTCGCCACGGCTCGGCTGCGCGCTCGCCGCGCTGGCTGGCTTTAGCATCGCCCATCATCGCCTCGCCGTGCCCACGTCGCTGACGGCTGCCGTGCTCCTGCTGCCCGAATGGCGGCGGACCTCGTCACGCTGGCGCTGGCTGGCCATCGCGACCCTGATCGCGCTGCTCGGCTTCGCGCCGTACCTTGATATTCCCTTGCGGGCCTACTCCGGCGCGCGCTGGATCTACGGCGACCCGCGCACGTGGGAGGGCTTCTGGTTCATCTTCAGTGGCCAGGAGGCAGCCGGCTTCGGCCAGCTGCAGCTCTTCCCGAATGGTCTGCTCGGCTCACTCAGTGTCGCAGCTAACGCTGCGCTCGATCAACTCGGCTGGCCCATCGTGATCGCCGCAATCGCCGGGCTCATCGCCGGCCTGACGGGCGCGTCGACGCTGAAACGCGACACGGCGCTCGTGCTGGCGTTCGCGGTTGTCGGCCTGGTGTTCGCGGCAGCCTACGTGGCCGTGCTGCCCGTGCCGGTGATGGTCTTCCCGACTCTGATGGCCGCGGCTCTGCTGACCGGCGTCGCCGTGTTCCGCCTGAAGGAGTGGACCCAGCGCATCACCCTTACCCAGGCTCGAGCGATCACCGTGAGCCTGGCCCTGGTCTGGGCTGGATCCGTCGGCCTGACGCGGGCGCCCGAGGTGTCGGCGCTGGCGACCGACGACTCGAACCAGCGCTTCATGCGCTCGGCCGAGACAGATCTGGCGATGCCCAAAGGCGCCGTGCTCATGGCGCCGTTCGGGCCGCGTTTCAACGCCCTGGCCTACGCCAAATACGTCAACGGCGCGCTGGCGGACGTACAACTGGTCGATCACAGATCCGACTTCGGTGCACTGGTCGGCCCGACCGGCCGCGTCTACATGGCCGCCGAGACTCCGTTTGTGCTCGGCCTCGATTGGTGGCGCGAGCGCCTGGGGCCGGACCTGAGCGTCAACTCCGCCGGAGCCGGCTGGATCTCCATCGGCCCGCGCCAGACGGCGCCGTTGACGCCCACGGTCGTGCTCGGCGATGGCATCGGCATCCATTTAGTGTCGGCTGAACGAGCGAGCGACGGCGCGGCCTGGCATGTGGCCGTCGAGTGGAGCGCCGTGGCGCAACCGGTCCGCGACTACAGCACCGTTGTCTTCGGTAGTGACCAGGAGATCCTGGAGATCACGGCTCCCGACCAGATCGTGGCCCAATCCGACTCGGGCGCGCCCGTCTACGGCTGGTATCCGACGACCCGGTGGCGCGCTGGCGAAACCGTGCGCGAGGATCACGTGCTTGCGTGGCCAGATGACCGCGAACTGCGCAGCCTGATCGTCGGCATGTACGTCCAGGAAGCCGATGGCACGTTCACGACGCTTGGCCGCACCGCCTGGCACCTGGCGGATGGAAACTGGACTTTGGTGAGCGGGGATGCCAGTCGTCATTAGCCAATAACCCATAGCCAATTGGGTATACTCAGGCAGCGTTTTCACGATTACATCGTCATCGAAAGGCTTTCCGTCATGGCAGTCACGGGCTTGGACCACCTGCAGATCAGCGCGCCGCGCAACAGCGCCGACCGCGTTCGCCAGTTCTACGTCGATTTGCTCGAGCTCGTCGAGATCGAGCCGCCGGACGGTCTGGCCGGCCGCGAAGGCCTGTGGTTCAGCCTGGGCACCACGCCGCTGCATGTCGCTTTCGAAGGCTACGGCTTCGGCAACGAACCGCGTTTCCTCGCCCTCACCGTCGATGACCTCGACATGATGCACGAAGCCCTGCGCCAGCGCATCGCGCCGATCGAAAAGGACGCCGATCAGGAGGGCAACCTCCAGCGCCTCAAGTTCAACGACCCGTTTGGCAACCACATCGAGCTGACGGTGACGCCCGAAGGCTCGCTCGATCAGGCAATCTCGAGCCACGCGACCGAGGCTTATCTCGAAACGGCCGAGGCCGTGGCGAGCTTCAGCGTCCCGGCCGGCGAGGTCGAAGCCCTGGCGTTCAGCCCAGACGGTCGGCTGTTAGCGGCGGGCTCGGTCGTCTCCAATCCGCGCGAGACGGCGCCCTCCGTGACGGTCTGGGACATTGCCAAGGGCAGCGAGCCCGAGGTGCAGGTCGAGATGGGCGCGTCGGTCTGGGAGATGGCGTTCTCGCCGACCGGCCGCGAGCTCGTGGCGCTCAGCCAGGACGGCAGCGTCGAGACGTGGCGCACGAGCGACTGGGAGAGCGAGGGTTTCGCCGAGCACGCCGCCGACTCGTCTGGCCTGGCGTACTCCGGCAGCGGCCAGCTCGTGGCCATCGGCTCCGGCGACGTCGTGCAGGTCTACCGCCCCACCCTCGACCAGTTCATGACGGTGCGCCCGCGCCTCGGCACGATCGAGAGCGTCGCCTTCGACCACGAGGGCACGCTGGCCATCGTCGGCGAGGCCAAGCGCATCCAGCTGTGGACCCTGCAACCCGCTCAACGCTCGTCGTACGAGCTGATGGGCTTCGAGTCGGCCCTGGGCGCCATGGCCTTCTGCCCCGGCCAGACGGTGCTGGGCGGCCTGACCGAAGATGGCCGGATCCTGCTCTGGGACATCTACAACTCGCCCGAGGATCCGACGCCGCTCGACGATGAGACCTCGTTCGACGCTTTCGCGTTCTCGCCCCGCGGCGACGTCCTCGCCGCCGCCTCGGGCTCGTCTGTGTCGCTGTACGATTGGCGCCGTGCCGAGCCGGTCGGCCCAACCATCGAATGCAGCGGCCTCGTGTTGGGGATGAAGTTCTCGCCCGATGGGCGTTCGTTGGCGGTCGGCTGCGATGACGGCCGCGTCCAGATCTGGAAAGTGCGTTGATGTCTTCAGCCAAGTTCGCCGAGAAGTACCTGCTCGCCCGTGACGCCGCCGCCAAGGCCAACCCAAAGGGCGGCACGTCGGGCTATGAGCTCGAGCTCAACCTGCTCGACCACGACTTCAAGCCGGTCCTGACCGTCGGCACCGGGCCGGATCGACAGTCGTTCATCGATTACCTGTTCGGCCACCATGTCCCGAACTGGCTGCAGGATCGCGCCCAGCGCGAGGTCTTCCATTGGATGATCGAGTGGGCGACCCGGCCGTACTACGCCGTGACCGGCACTATCTACGAGCAGCGCCTGCTCGAGGCCGCCGTCGTCAACGCCCTGGCCGCGGCCGGCCGCGCGTTCGGCGAGCGCCTGTACTCGTTCCACGGCAACCTGCTCTACCCGATTGAGGTCGGCTACGACTCGATCCCGTCGGGCTGGAACCTGGCCAAGCGCCGCTACCTGCAGAAGTGCGTCGACCTGTACGGCGTCTCGCTGGCGACGGCCGGCATCCACGCCAACATCTCGTTGCCCGAGCCGCTATTGAGCTGGGACTTCATGCATCTGTCGCCCGGCGAGCGCGGCGATGGCCACCTCGACGCCTACAAGAACCGCGTCTACGTCGAGGCCACCCGGTTGCTGCGCGCTTTCGCGGCGCTGTTCATCGCGACGAGCGCGAGCACGCCCCTGCGCCCCGACCGCCGCGATGGCAAACCCGTCGTCCTGCTGACCGGCGTCGACTCGAACCGCAACTACACCTTCCCGAACCCCGACACACTCGACATTCCGTATCTCTATCGTTCGCACGACGAGTACCTGCGGCTGTCGTACGACCTCGTCCGGCGTGGTGTGCGCTTCGGCAACAACAACTGGACCCCGGTACGCGCCCGTTCGTTCGCCGAGCCGGTTGAGCGCCTGATCCTGACCACGGCCGAGCAGTTGCACGGCATCTACAACCGCGGCCTTTACGCGGTCGGCGAGCGCGGCTCGGTCGAGACCATGGCCAGCGACATCGAGCGCGAGAACCTGCTGGCGCGGATCAACATCCCGATGGCGCGCGTCGAGATCCGCACCGACGAGGGCGGCCACCCGCTCGACCTCGACGTCGCCAACCTGGCGCTCAAGGAACTGCTGCTGATCCAGATCTATGCGGATCCGGCCTTCGGGCGCGCCTTCCGCTACGACCATGAAGACCTGGCGCGCGCGCGGCGCAACGAGTCGGCCTCGGCCCACTACGGCCTGCGCAGCGAGATCGAGAACCCGTTCACGGGCAAGCCCGTAGCCATGCGCGACTTCCTGCGCTGGACGCTCGAGCAGGTGCGGCCGATCGGCGAGGCGATCGGCTACTGGCCGCTGCTGACGCCGCTGGTCGAGATGGCCTCGGGCGCGCCGAACACGGCCGAGCGCATGCGCGAGCGCATCGCGGCGATCACCAATGGCGCCATCGTCGAACACGGCGAGGCCGTGCCGGTCGAGGTGCTCAAGCAACTGGCCGTCGAGCGTGAGGCGCAGGTGCGCGCTGACGTCGAGACTATCGCGGGCAGCGTCAGCCAGCTCGGCGACGAGGCCCAGAAGCTGCGCAACTTCCTGCAGCACGCGCGCGACGAGGTCCGTCAGAACGACCCGCAGGCCCCGATCCGCTTCAGGCCTCGCGCCGACATCGCGCTCTCAGCCACGTATCCCGACAAGACCGCCGAGATCGTCGACCTCGCGCAGCAGCTCATCCGCATTCCGTCGGTGACCAACTGCCCGAACGAACGTCTCGACGAAGTCTTCCGCGCCGGCACTTTCGTGTTCGACTACCTGCGCGACGCCGGGCTCGAGGTGACGTACTACAGCCGCGGCAAGTACCCGGCCGTGTTCGCGGCCTTCCCCGGAAAGGCTGCTGCCCCGGTCATGCTCAGCGGCCACTTCGACGTCGTTCCGCCGGAGCCCGATGACACCCAGTTCGAGCCGCGCATCGAGGGCGATTATCTGTACGGCCGCGGCGCTGCGGACATGAAGACCGTGGTCGCCACGTACATGGTCTGGATGAAGGACCAGCTTCGCGCCGGCGCGCCCTACCCGGGCGTGAACCTCCTCCTGGTCGGCAACGAGGAGAACGGCGAGGCCGAGCCCTGGGGCACGCCGCACGTGTTGGCCGAACTGGCGCGCGACCACGACGGCTATCAGCCGAGCCTGTTCATTGCCGGTGAACGCACCGGTGAGAAGGGCACCGAGTTGATGGGCGAGATCTGCGTCGAGAACCGCGGCGTGATGCGCTTCGAAGTGATCGCGCGCGGCGTCAAGGGCCACACCGGCGTCAAGGGCGCCAACGCCGACCTCGGCGACCGGCTCTTCGAAGCCCGCACCAAACTCGTCGAAGTCTTCAAGCAGGATCTGACGCTCAAGGGCGAAGGTGGCTGGCAATCGCAGTACAGGTTCCCGTTCCTCAGCGCTGGTGAGCGCGGCGTCTACAACGTCACGGCTGACCTGGGTGTGCTGGGCGTCGAGATCCGCACCATCCCACAGGACGACACAAGCCGGATCGTCAAAGATGCACAGGCGATCTGTGAAGAGATGGGGCTTGAGTTGAACCTGCAGGTCAATGAGGGCGGCGTGGCGGTCTCACCCGACAACCCGTACCTGGCCCACGTCGTCGACGCGACCCGCGCGGCGTTCAACCAGGAGCCCAACATCGGCAAGAAGCTGCCGGGCTCGTCGGCGCGCTTCGCGCCCGGCGGCCAGGCCATCGTCTGGGGTCAGACGGGCATCGGCCCGCACGCCAAGAACGAGAGCCACTACATCCCGAGCATCGTGGGCTACTACAGAGCCCTTGTGGAGCTCGGCAAGAGAGTGCGGGGATGATTTCATTGGTGATTGCTGATTGCTGATTGGCCTCCAATCAGCAATCAGCAATCACCAATCAGCAATTGGTAACGGGCCATGACACACTCGCCGACCATGCTGCGCCTTCACCGCCTGACCGACGCTCGCAAGTTCCTGGATCTGACGTCGACGTTTCTCGCCGCGCGTGAGGCAGAGAACAGCCTCATCCTCGGCCTGGCGGCGACGCTTCAGCGCAACCCGACGGCTTACTCCTCCGAGAAGCCATACTTCGGCGCCGTCTCGATCGGCAACGACGTGATCGCGGCCGCGTTGATGACGCCGCCGAACATGGCCGTGCTGAGTTGGTCCGAGAACGAAGAAGCCGTGCGCATGCTGGCCGGCGACGTCTGGACCTTTCGGCTCGACACCCCTGGTGTGCACGGCCCGCGCCCGACCAGCGCGTGGTTTGCCGAAGCGTGGGACACGCTGACCAGCCTCGAGCCTGTGCTCAGCGTCGCCGAGCGCGCCTTCCGGCTCGAACACGTCATTGCCGTGACCGGCGTGGTCGGCAGCGCCCGGGATGCACGCGATGACGAACTGCCCCTGATCGCCGGGTGGGCTGTGGCCTTCCAGGCCGAGGCATTACCCCAATCCGGGGCGCCGATGCTCACGGCCGACGACTTCCTCGACCGTTGGCGTTCGACGCCTCCCACGACGCCTGCAATTGGCGGCACGATGGTGTGGGATGTCGACGGCAAACCCGTCTCGTTTGCGCAATACAAAGGGCCAACGCCCAACGGCATGCGCATCGGCCCGGTCTACACGCCGCCCGAGCACCGTCGCCATGGCTACGCCAGCGCTTTGGTGGCGGCCATCAGCCAGCGCATCTTGAGTTTCGGCAAACGCTACGCCTTCCTCTACACCGATCTCGCCAACCCCACCTCGAACCACATCTACCAGGCCATCGGCTTCGAGCCGGTCTGCGATGTGGATGAGTATCGATTCGGGGAGTGAGCGGCGGCGCCTATGGCGGTGATGAAGGACGAATGACGTAAGGCGAGGGCCGGAGGCCAGACGGCCGTTCAACCTTCGTCCTTTGTTGTATGCCGAGCCGCTGCTGGCTGAAGAGAGCAGTAGCCAGACGGACGAAGGCCGCGCAGCCACGTCCCGTCCTCGCGTGGCGGGTGGCACTGCGACCGCGACACTTCGTGCGTGGCGCCTTATCCAGGGCGCGCCCGCCCTCGCGCACCGCGCAAGGTGAGGGGCGCCGTGCCCCCTCGCGTCGTGTGTCATCCAGAGCGATTGTCTTCACACGCCTTGTGTTTTTCAGAGCACACGCCCTCTCACGCCGCGTGTCATCCGGCGCACACGCTCCGCGCTTTGCGTGTCATCCGGCGTGCACGCTCCGCGCTCTGCGTGTCATCCAGAGCGCCTCACCCCATTCGCACTGAGACGTGCCGAATGAGCGCGCGGGAGGATCCCGCAGGATCTCCTCCGCAGACTCGTATGTCTTCAGGAGGGTGTCCGCCACAGCAAGTGAGTCCGACAGGAGATCCTTCGCGCTCATTCGGCTTGTTTTTGGGCCAAGGTGTCCAGGCGCTCTGGATGACACGCAAGGTGCGAGGCCAGGCCCGCTCGATGGATAGGCAAGGCGCGGGCAGACGCGCTGGATGACACGCAAGGCGCGAGGCCAGGCCCGTTGGATGGACACGCAAGGCCCGTGGGCAGACGCGCTGGATGACACGGCCCGCGACGATCTGCCTCACACGTCCTTCGTCTCGCCCCCGGCCGCTCCCAACTGCCCCCGTTTTCTGTGCAAAATAGCCTTGACCATCGCGCCCCAGCCCGGTATCATCACGCCAATGTCCGCCCAGCCTCGCGCCCGTCGTAGCAGCCGTCGTTTCGTCATCCCTTGAGGGAAGGCGGTCGATTGCGCGCGCCACACGGCCCTGGCCGGCACCTGGTTTCACACGCAAACGCCTTCCCTAGTGGAGGGCGTTTTTGTTTGTTGAGGGCTGATTGTCGATTTCTGATGGCTGATTGAAGACCAATCAGCCATCAGAAATCGACAATCAGCCATGATGAGGGGGGTTGTGGACCTCGACCTGGTTCGAAGGCTTGAAGAGATCTCGCTGAACGCCCTGCCCGCGCGGCAGACGGTGATCGATGATGGCTGGGTCCTGCGTCTCACCGGCGGCGGGACCGGCCGCGCCAACGCCGCCTACCCGCTGTACTCGGGCAGCGACGATCTCGAAGCGCGCATCGATCGTGTCGAGGTCGTGTACCGGACGGCCGGGCTCGCACCGATGTTCAAACTGACCCCATCCAGTGTGCCGGCCGGCCTCGACACGGCCCTGGAGGCCCGCGGCTACACCCTGCGCGGCTCCGACACCGAGGTGCAGACGGCGGATCTCGACGGCTCCATCTGCGCGCTCTGGCCGACTGGCGTGACCGCCGAGATCGAGACACACGTGTCGGAGGCCTGGCTGCAGACCTTCGGCGCGACCCACTCGAACTGGTCGCCCGAGGACATGGCCCTCAAGCGTTGGATGCTCGAAGCCATCTCGACCCCGGCCGCCTTCCTGCTGCTGCGCGACGCCTCCGGCCCACTCGGGGTCGGCACTGCGATCTGCGACGGCGACTGGGTCGGCCTGTTCGACATCGCCCTGATCGAAGCCGCGCGTGGTCGCGGTTTTGGTCTGCCCCTTTCGCAGGAGCTCCTGCGCTGGGGTCACACGCAAGGCGCCCGACGCGCCTATCTGCAAGTCGTCATCGACAACCCACCCGCCCTCAAGACCTACGCGAAGCTCGGGTTCAGGGGGGTCTATCGCTACTGGTACAGACGGTTGATTGCTGATTGTTGATCGCTGATTGCTGAACGCAATCGCCATCGACAAGCCACAATCACCAATCAGAAATCGGCAATCAGCAATCAAAGGAGTCTCATCATGTCCGACGTCAAGAGAATTGTCCTGGCCTACTCAGGCGGCCTGGACACCAGCGTGATCGTCCCATGGTTGAAGCAGAACTACCCGGGCTCTGAAGTCATCTGCTTCGCCGCCGATGTCGGCCAGGGCGAGGAACTCGGCGGCCTGAACGAAAAAGCCATCGCCACCGGCGCCGTCAAGTGCGTGGTCAAGGACCTGCGCGAGGAGTTCGCGCGCGACTACCTGTTCAAGCTTGTGCAGTCGAGCGCCATCTACGAGCGTCGCTATCTGCTGGGCACGTCGATCGCGCGTCCGTTGATCGCGGCCCATCAGGTCGCCGTCGCTGCCGAAGAAGGCGCTGACGCCGTCTCGCACGGCTGCACGGGCAAGGGCAACGACCAGGTGCGTTTCGAGCTGACCTTCACGGCCCTCAATCCGCAACTCAAGGTGATCGCGCCCTGGCGCCACCCCGATTGGAAGATCCGCTCGCGTGAAGATGCGCTCGAGTACGCGGCCGAATTCAACGTGCCCGTGACAGCGTCGCTCAAGTCGATCTACTCGCGTGACCGCAACCTCTGGCACCTGTCGCACGAAGGCGGAATCCTCGAGGATCCAGCGGCCGAGCCCGAGGAGTCGATGTTCCAGCTGACGGTAGCGCCTGAAAAAGCGCCCGACAAGCCCGAGTACGTCGAGATCGAGTTCAAGCACGGCGAACCGACCGCCGTCAACGGCGAGGCGCTCTCCCCGGCCACGCTCATCGCGAAGCTCAACGAGATCGGCGGGCGCAACGGTTGCGGCCGCATCGACCTCGTCGAAAACCGCCTCGTCGGCATGAAGAGCCGCGGCGTCTACGAGACCCCCGGCGGCACGCTCCTCTTCGACGCACACCGCGAGCTCGAGTCGATCTGCCTCGACCGCGACACCCTGCACTACAAGGAACAGATCGCGCTGCGCTACGCGGAGATGGTCTACAACGGACAGTGGTTCCACCCGCTGCGCGTCGCGCTGCAGGCCTTCATCGACCAGACCCAGCTACACGTCAACGGCCTGGTCCGCCTCAAGCTCTACAAGGGCAGCGTCATCGTTGCCGGCCGCAAGAGCCCGCACAGCCTCTACCGCGAGGACTTCGCGACCTTCGGCCAGGAAGACGTCTACAAGCAGTCCGACGCGACGGGCTTCATCCATCTCTACGGCCTGCCGATGAAGGTCACGGCCCTGCTCGACATCGCCGGCAACAAGGGCCTGCACTACGCCCAGCCGGATTACTCGAAGTTCAAGCGAGACTGATACCTGTGTGGGTGGAGGGGCTGGCCTTTTGGGGGGGGCAGGGGCCCCCCCGGGCCGACCCCCAACCCCCCCCCACACAAAACAAGAACCACCA
>CAYZRP010000127.1:18986-21235 GCA_964480865.1 uncultured Anaerolineales bacterium
CAGCGTGCGGCGCATGGCGCCGCACGATGCCATCCCCTTCACCCACACACTACAAAACAATGACCACTCTTCTTTGGGGCGGCCGCTTCGACGGCAAGGTCGATCCGCTGGCGCATCAGCTGAATCAGAGTTTGAGCGTCGATCAGCGCATGTGGCGCGAGGACGTGTCGGGCAGCATCGCCTGGGCCGGCGCGCTCGGCGCCGCGGGCGTGATCACGGCTGAGGAGGTCGCCACGCTGCAGGCCGGGCTGCGCGACGTGGCTGCCGAGCTCGAGGCCGGCACGTTCGCCTTCGCACCCGGCGATGAAGACATCCACACCGCCGTCGAGCGCCGGCTGACGGAGCGGATCGGGCCACTCGGCGGCAAGTTGCACACCGGCCGCAGCCGCAACGACCAGGTCGCCACCGACTTTCGGCTCTGGTGCCGGGCGGCCATCGATCGCGTGATCGTCTCGACCCGCCAGCTGCAGGCCGCACTCGTTCAGCGCGCCGATGAACACGCCGAGACCCTGCTGCCAGGCTACACCCACTTCCAGCGGGCGCAGCCGATCACGTTCGGGCACTGGTGCCTGGCGCATTTCTGGGCCCTCGAGCGCGACGTCGATCGCTGGCGCGCGACACAGACACGCCTGAACGTGATGCCGCTCGGCTCAGCCGCGCTGGCTGGAACCGCCTTCCCGATCGATAGGGCCGCGTTGGCCAATGGTCTGGGCTTCGCGCGCGCCTCAGAAAACTCGCTTGACGCCATCAGCGACCGCGACTTCGCCGTGGAGTTCCTGTTCAACGCCGCGCTGACCGGCACACATCTGAGCCGGCTGGCTGAGGCCCTGATCCTGTACTCGTCGAGCGAGTTCGGCTTCGTGAAGATGGCCGACGCCTACAGCACGGGCTCGAGCATCATGCCGCAGAAGAAGAACCCCGATATGCTCGAGCTGGCCCGCGGCAAGGCCGGCACCCTGCTTGGTGCGCTCACGGGGCTGATGGCCACCCTCAAGGGATTGCCGTCGGCCTACGATAAGGACCTGCAAGAAGACAAGGGCGTGGTCTTCAGCGCCTATGACATCCTGGCCGTGATGCTGCCCGTCGTCGCCGGCACCGTGGCGACGCTCACCGTTCAGGCCGATCAGATGCGGGCGGCGCTGGAACCCATGCTGCTCGCCACGGATCTGGCGGACTATCTGGTACGCAAAGGCGTGCCCTTCCGCGAAGCTCACCACGTCGTCGGTACCGCCGTGCGCTTGGTCGAAGCCGGCCAGACGCCCGGTATCTCGAAGCTCAGCGACCTGACCCTCGAGCACCTGCGCGGTCTGCACAACGCTTTTGAACCCGACGTCGCAGAGGTGTGGGACTTTCATGCGTCAGCCGCGCGTCGCTCCGTCGTCGGCGGAACGGCCCCCGAGTCGGTTCGCGTTCAACTGGCCGCGGCCCAAGCCATCCTCGGCGCGACGGTGGAGTGACCCCACATGCTCCCCCATCACATCGACACGATCGAACGCGTCAGGGCTCACTTCGAGCCTGATCCCGAGGTGCGCGCCGTCATGGTTGGCGGATCGCTGGCGCACGGCTTCGGCAGGCCCGGTTCAGACGTCGACATCCAGATCGTCATCGGCGAGCGCGACTACGCCGGGCGGCTGGAGACCGGCGACCTGACGTTCTTCAGCTGGGACCTCGCGACCTATGAGGGTGGCTACGTCGACGGCAAATACACCACTGCCGAGTTCATCGGCCAGGTCGCGCAGCGCGGCAGTGAGCCGGCGCGTTTTGCCTACGCCGATGCGCGCCTGATCTTCTGCCGCGACGAATCGATCAGCGACCTGATCGTCTCGGCGGCCCGCTACCCCGTAGCCGACAAGATCGAGCGCATCATCCGCTTCAACGCCCAACTCGAGGCCTGGCACTGGTTCGTCAGCGAGGCCGTCAAGCACGACAACACCTACCTGCTCAACCTCGCGATCCAGAAGCTCGTCCTCTTCGGCGGCCGCATGCTGCTGGCGCACAACGAGCAGCTGTACCCGTATCACAAGTGGTTCTTGCGCGTCTTGCAGGGCGTGCCAGACCGCCCGGCGGATCTGATGGACAGGATCGCGGCCATGTACGCGCAGCCCGGGCCGGCAACGGCAGAGTCGTTCTACCAATGCGTGCGCGGCTTTCGGGTCTGGGAGTCGCGGCCCGGCTCCTGGGGCAACCAGTTCATGCTCGATAGCGAGCTCAACTGGATGACGGGCCCGACGCCGATCGACGATCTGTGA
>CAYZRP010000128.1:0-21068 GCA_964480865.1 uncultured Anaerolineales bacterium
GGACGCGTTTTGTGGTGGAGCTGCCGGGGAGCGTGGAGCGGAGAGCGTAGAGCGTAGAGCGTGGAGCGGAGAGCGGAGAGCGTGGAGCGGAGAGCGTGGAGCGTGGAGCGATCACGCTACCGCGATCTGGCGCGATAGCGTGATCGCTCTACGCTCTACGCTCTACGCCTCACGCCTCACGCCTCACGCCTCACGCCTGCTTGAGCTCAGCGAGCTGGGTCTCGAGCGCGGAGCGGCGATCCTCGACGGCCTGCTGGGCGTCATCCCAAAGCCCTTCAAACCAATCACGGACAGTGGTCTGAAGTTCGTCGCCCGAGGATGGCGTCAGGAGCAGGGCGGTCGCGACGCCCACGACAGCGCCGCAGGCGGCGCCAGAAAGGAAGGCGATCAGTCGGTTCATGGTAACCCCCGTGGGGCCGTGGCCCCGGGCTGATGACAGGACTGGATCGGCCGGATCAGGCGCGATCGTGCGGAGATTATCGCACAAGACTTTGGGAGCGCGTGGAGATGTGACGCAGAGGCATTACAGATCCAGGCACTGCCGATGCCTTTGTCGTTATAATCACCCCACATCCCTGGTTGGTGTTGGAGGTCGATATGCTTGCCCCGTTGCCGGTTGACATTCGCGATTTCATGGGTTGGTCGTGGGACCAGATCGCTCCCCATTTCGAGGAACTACAGGCCAGGCCGCTGACGGCCGAGAACGTCGAAACCTGGCTGGCCGATTGGTCAGGTCTGGCTCGCCGATTGAGCGAGACTCAATCTCGACTGTATGTCGCCACGACCGTCAATACCGCTGACGCGGCGGCTGAAGCAGCTTACAACAGCTTCCTTGACAACATCTACGCCAACGTCGAGGCGGCCACTCAGAAGCTCAAGGAACGGCTGATTGACTCGGGTCTCGAGCCGGCGGGCTTCGATGTGCCGCTGCGCAATTTGCGCGCGGACGCCGACCTGTTCCGCGATGCCAACCTGCCGTTGCTCATCGAAGAGCACAAGCTCGTGCGCGAGCAGGAAAAGATCCAGGGCGCGCAATCAGTCACGTGGGAGGGAGAGGAACTGACCCTCGTTCAGATGTTCCCGCGTCTGCAGGGCAAGCCCCGCGAGGTCCGCGAGCAGATGTGGCGCCTGGTCTTCGACCGCTGGCTGCAAGACCGCCAGCCTCTGAACGACCTGTGGGCGCAGATGTTCACTTTGCGCGGCAAGATCGCGGCAAACGCCGGCAAGCCCGACTTCCGCGCGTACATCTGGCAGAAGAACCATCGCTTCGATTACACGCCCGACGACTGCGTCCGCTTCGCCGACGCCATCGAGGCCGTCGTCGTCCCGGCCGCGCGCCGCGTCTATGCCCGGCATCGCGCCCGCCTCGGCGTCGAGACGCTTCGACCGTGGGACCTGGGTGACGGCTGGTTCGGTCGCCCTGTCGAATCCAATGGCAATACGCCGCTCAAGCCCTTCGCAAGCGTGCCGGACCTGATCGCGCGCACGGCCGACATCTTCCAGCGCGTCGACCCGACCCTGGGCGGCTACTACGCCGACATGCGCGCCGCCGGCCTGCTCGACCTCGAGAACCGCAAGAACAAATCGCCGGGCGGCTTTTGCACCGACTTCTCGTACACCGCCCGTCCGTTCATCTTCATGAACGCTGTCGGCGTTCACGACGACGTGCAGACGCTGCTTCACGAGAGCGGCCACGCCTTCCACGTCTACGAGTCGGCACCGCTGCCGTTTTTCCAGCAGCAGGATGTGTCGATGGAGATCGCCGAGGTCGCCTCGATGTCGATGGAGCTGCTCGCCGCGCCGTATCTGACGTCGGCCAACGGCGGCTTCTACTCGGGGCGCGACGCCGCCCGCGCTCGCACCGAGCACCTTGAAGGCATGCTGCTCTTCTGGCCCTTCATGGCCGTCGTCGACGGCTTCCAGCACTGGGCCTATACGCATCCCGATGAGGCCGTTGTCGGCGAGGCCTGCGACGCCGCCTGGGCGTCGCTGTGGTCGCGCTTCATCCCGGATGTGGACTTCAGCGGCCTTGAGACGGTGAAGGCCACTGGCTGGCACCGCAAGCTGCACATCTTCCAGTTGCCGTTCTACTACATCGAGTACGGCCTGGCTCAACTCGGCGCCGCCCAGGTCTGGGCCAACAGCCTGACGGATCCGGCCGGTGCGCTCTCGGCCTATCGGCGTGCCCTGGCGCTCGGCAACACCCGGCCGTTGCCGGAGCTGTACGCGGCGGCCGGCGCCCGGCTGGCGTTCGATGTCGACACGCTGGGCCGATCCGTGGCCCTGATCGAGCAAACCCTCGGCAATCTGGCCGAGCAGATCGCCTGAGGCATCCGCCCCAGGCCACAAAGAGGCCTTGATGTCCGACGTCCTGACCCGTCGCCTGAGCGCTCTGCAGGCTGCCTTGAGCGAGGCGCGTCTTCGCGCTCTGGCCGTGGTGGCCGGGCCGAACCTGTACTACCTCAGCGGGCTCTCCTTTCATCTGAGCGAACGCCCGACGGTCGGGTTCTTTCCGGCCGAGGGCAATCCCGTGTTCGTCGTGCCGTCGCTCGAAGAGACCAAGCTGGTGGGCGGCGGGCTGCCGTATGAGTTCACCTACGCGACCTACACCGACAGCGACGGGCCAGCCGCGGCGTTCGACCGCGCTGGTGAGTTGCTCGTCGCGGGTGGCGTCGGCGAGGGCGCGCGGCTCGGCATCGAAGCGCGCCGCATGCGCGTCATGGAGCTGCGTCTGATTGAGGCCAGCCTGCACTCGCACGTCGAAGCCGCCGAGGAAGTGCTCGCCAGCCTGCGCGCCGTCAAGGACGCCGATGAGCTCGGCCACATGCGCGCCGCCGTCACGATCGCGCAGAACGCGCTCCTCGCCACGCTGCCGCTCATCAAGGTCGGCATGACTGAGCGCGAGCTCGCCGCCGAATTGACGGCTCAGACTCTGCGCGCCGGCTCCGATCCCGATCTGCCCTTCGCGCCGATCGTGGCCAGTGGCCCGAACTCGTCGCTGCCGCACGCCTTCCCGACCGAGCGGACCCTCCAGCCCGGCGATCTGCTCACGCTCGACTGGGGCGCCGCGGCCCACGGCTACATGGCCGACCTGACCCGCACGTACGCGGTGGCCGAATTGCCCAACCCCGAGTTGCAGCGGATCTATGAGCTCGTGAAAGGCGCAAACGCCGCGGGCACCGCCTCAGCGAAACCCGGCGTGCGCTGCGCCGACGTGGATGCGGCGGCCCGCAAGGTCATCGCTGACGGCGGCTACGGCGAGTACTTTGTGCATCGCGTCGGCCACGGGCTCGGGCTCGAAGGCCATGAGGACCCGTCGATGCACGGCCGCAACGAGACTCCCCTGGCGCTCGGCATGACCTTCACCGTCGAGCCCGGCATCTATCTGCCGGAGCGCGGCGGCGTGCGCATCGAAGACGACGTCGTCGTCGGCGAGGCCGGCGGGATCTCGCTCAGCGATCTCGACCGTGAGCTCCGTGTCGTGGCCTGATCGCCTTCGGTCTTTCTGGACATCGCACGAGGTCAGGCGCTGGTCTGGCCTCGTTCCGATTCTGTTCTTCTTTGCCCTCGCGACTTTCGACCTGACCCGGCTGCCGCTCTGGTGGGATGAGGGCGGCAGCCTCGACTTCCTCGATCGACCGCTCAGCGCCATCGCCGCGCTCGATACTCACCCGCCGGGCTATCACCTCGTCCTGCTGACCTGGACGAGCCTGCTCGGCCGCTCGCCCTTCGCCATCCGTATCCTCTCGGCCCTCATCGGCACGCTGGCCGTGGCAGCGTTTGGATGGGCGGTGACTCGAGTGCTGGAGGCTGGCGCTTCGACGAATGACGAAGGACGAACGACGAAGGTTGAATGGCTATTCAACCTTCGTCGTTCGTCCTTCGTCATTCGTCTGCTGTCTCTCACGTTCATCGCCGCCTCACCCTTCCTCCTCCACCATGCCCGCGAGGCGCGCATGTACGCGCTGGCCGTCGGGCTGGCAGCGCTGAGCGTCGGGTTGTGGTTGCCGCTGGTCGAGGATGCGGCGCCCCGACGCGGGCAGTGGATCGCGTATGCGGCGGCGCTGGCGGCGGGCACATACGTACACCTGGGTTTTGTCGCCGTGGTCGTGGCCGAGGCGCTTGGCGCGCTCGTGAGCCTGCGCCGCTGGCCGCATCGCTGGCGGGCCTGGCTCGGCGTGGCCATCGGGCTGGCTGTGGCGCTGGCGCCGTGGGGGTTGATGCTGCTGACCTCCCGGGGCGTTGTCCTCAACGACACCCGCCTCGAAGCCGGCGCCCGGGTCGACGTCGTGGCAACCGCGCTCGAGGTCGCGCGCCAGATCCTGGCCGGAACGGTTGGGCCGGCGGATTTGTGGGGCTGGCTGCCGCTCGTCGTCGTCGGTACGCTTGCGGCCCTCGGGACCTGGTCGTTGCGCGGCCGGTGGGCCGTAGCGACGGCGCTGGTCGCCCTCGCGGCGCTGGGCATCGCCGGGGCGTCGCGGATCAACTATGGCGTGGAGGGTGACGTCGCCGTCGCGGCCCGGCTGGGTTTCGCGGCCCTGCCGGGGTTGCTCGGGCTGGCCGCTGTGGGGGCTCTGGCTGCCGGGCGACGCTGGCGATTGCCGCTGGCCCTGCTGGCCGTGGCGGCCTGCGCTCCCGGCCTGACGCGCACGCTGACCCGGCCGGTGGATCCCGATGAAGATGTTCGACCGCTCGTCGCCCACCTCCAGTCCACGGCGCAGCCCGGCGATGTTGTGCTCTATACATTTCGCTGGCAGAACGGCGACCTCTCGAGCTACTGGCCCAACCACGCGCTACAGCCGATCCTACGCCTGTACAGCCGCGACGATGTGGACGCCTTTGTGGATGATCTTCAGGGACGCTCGGAGCGCGTCTGGCTGCTCAATTACCACACGGCCTGGGGCGATCCGAGCGACGCGATCTACCCTCTGCTCGACGAGCACGGCGCGATCGCTGAGAAGACCAGCTTTGGCGCGACAGATCTCGTGCTGGTGGCGTTTGTGCCGCCGCTGCCTGATCCGGCACCGGCCCGGCGCCCGCTCGGACCCGCCACGGTGACGTATGCACCGCTGCCCGACGCCGCGCACCCCGGCGACGTGCTGGCCTTTCGCATCAGGTGGCTCGACGCTCCACCGGGGGCTAACACCTTCGTGCATCTGGGCGCCGCCGATGCCGCGCCGCTGGCCCAGGCCGATCGAGGCGTGTCGGGCCTGCCGAATGGCGAGCTCGCCGTCGCGCTCCTGGTTCCACCGGGCACGCCAGCTGGCCGCTATGGTGTGTACATCGGGCTCTACGACCCGGCCACCGGCGCCCGCCGGTCCGTCCCGGCTCCCGCCGGCTGTGACACAGTTGATCGCCTGTGCCTGGGCCTTGTCGACGTGAAGCCCTGAGCCCTGGCCCGAAGTCGCATGTCGCCGGTCCGACGGTCATTCAATCAGCCGACTGATCTGCGCTGGGTCATCGAAAGGCAGGAGCCATGCCCGTTGAATGGATGGTGTTCTTGTTTGTGGGCGGATTTGGCCTGATCGCGGCGATTCGGGGCGCGATCAGCCTGATGGTTCCGGATCTCTCGTGGGAGATCACGCAGTGGCGGAATGCTCGGCGCGGGCTGACTTCGTCGCGCACCGAGGAGTGGGAGAACCAGGATCGCTGGAGCGGCGGCTTTGTCTTGTTGCTCGGGCTTGTCTTGATCGGCGCGGCCCTCTGGTATGTGCTGTAGCGGGCACTTGAGCCTGACGAAGGGCGTCAGGCCGTAGGCCTGTCGAACAACCGCGCGATCAAGAGCGCTATGGCGGCCAGGCCGAGGAGGATGAGGGCGAGCGTGATCGCGCGGCTGAGGTCCTGCTCGAAGCCGATGTAGATTGCGAGCGGCATCGTCTGGGTCACGCCGCTGAGGTTTCCCGCGAACAGGATCGTGGCGCCGAATTCGCCCAGCGCGCGCGCCCAGGCCAGCGCCAGGCCGCCCAGAATCGAGGGGACGGCCATGGGCACGGCGATGGCGCTGAATGTCTGCCAGCGATTGGCCCCGTCGATCTGGGCCTGTTCGAACAACTCCGCGTTGAGCGATCGAAACCCGAGCGTCGCCGTGCGCACGAAGAGCGGCCCCGCCACGAACCACTGTGCAAGCACGACGGCGATGGGCGTGAACGGCACCGTGATGCCCAGGAAGCCCAGGGCCGGCCCGAGCAGGCCCCGTCGGCCGAAGGCGAAGAGCAGGGCGAGGCCGGCCACCGCCGGCGGCATCACGTTGGCGAGATCGATGAGCAGATCGATCAAGCGTTGGCCGGGCATGCGGGCGTGTGCCAGCGCGTAAGCCATCGGCAGCCCGAACAGCAGGCACAACGCAATCGAGACGACCGAGGTCGACAGGCTGACCCCGACGGCGCTCCAGACGGCGCGGTCCATGAGGCCGCGTGCCACGGAGTCGAAGTCGGCACGCCAGAAGAGACCGATGAACGGCAAGACCAGGAAGGCCACGTACGGCAGGACGATCCACGGCGCGGCCAGGCGGCGAGGACGCATCGGCCAACTATACACGGAAGGCGTGGGAGAAGGCGTCAGGCATCAGGCTTCAGGCGTCAGCCTGAGGCCTGACCTGGGTCCATCGCGTCTCCATCGGCGCACCGGAAAACCCGCCACGAATTGAATCGAATTCGCACGAATTCTTCGGAAAAGAATCACCCATTCATTCGCGCCACACTCGCAGTGGTATCCTCAACCCCGAGGTGAGGACGATATGACGACGACTTATCTTGAAGGCGGAGAACCGTTCTTGCTGCCGGGCGGGAAGCGCGGCGCGTTGTTGGTGCATGGGTTCACGGGGCTGCCGCGCGACATGCGGCCCGTCGGCGAGGCGTTGCAGCAGGCCGGCTTCACGGCGCTCGGCGTGCGCCTGGCCGGCCACGCCACCGAGGTCGACGACCTGTTGCGCAATCACTGGCAGGATTGGTATCAGACCGTGCTCGACGGCTATCACCTGCTGCGCGGGTTGTGCGACGACGTCGTGGTGATCGGGCTGTCGATGGGCGCTGTGCTGTCTCTGCGGCTGGCCGCCGAGGAGCCGGTGCTCGGCGTCGTGACGATGAGCGCGCCGAGCATCCTGCACTTCAATCAACTCGACTGGCGCGCTCACTATGCTCGCCTGATCAGCCCCTTCCTCAAGGCGGTGCCCAAATCCTACGATGGCGAGCCGCCCACCGACGTCTACACGGTCTTTCCGACCCTGGCGATCGCCCAGTTCTTCGACCTGATCAAGGCCACCGATCCGCTCCTGCCGAAGATTGCGGTGCCGAGTCTGTTGATCCACTCGCGGGGCGACGACTTCATCAAGCCCGACAACGCCAACTACTACAACCTGCGGCTCACCAACAGCCCACACGATCTCTTCTGGCTCGAGCGCAGCGAGCACGTCATCACCACGAGCGTCGAGCAGGATGTGTTGATGCCGCGCGTGGTTGATTTCGTGTCAGGGGTGGGGTGACGAAGACAAATCGAGGAGCGAGGTGCGAAGAGCGAACCTGTCACACTCTTCGCTCCTCCCTCTTCGCTTTCAAGGCAGTCGCAACGACAGACAACTCAACCCGCCGTCCATCTTCTCGAACTCGGACATCATGAGCACGAGCGGGTGGTAGCCGAGCGTGGTGAGCGCGGCTTCGAATTGGGGATAGCCTGATGGGATCAAGACCTTCTCGTTGACGCGGATGCAGTTGGCGGCGTAGGCCTCGGCCTGAGGGACGAGGATGTGCTCGAACTGCTCCAGGGCAGGGTGATCGGCGAGGGGCTCGATCACGGCCAGCCGGTTGTCGCCGAGGGCCGAGAGCCCGCTCTTCAGGTGCAGGATGTCGTCGCGGTCGCGGATGTCGATGGTGGCTGAGGTGTAGCCGCGCCGTTCGAGCCAGGCCGCGAGCTGCGCCGCGCCTTCGGGGTTCGTGCGCGCCGAGATCCCGATCAGGAAGTGCCCGTCAGCATCGCAGATGTCGCCGCCATCGACATGGCCTGGGGCCTCGATGATCTCGAGTTCCGAATAGTGTTCAAGCAACGCCGGCCGGATGGCGTCGACTTCGCCGGCCCGGCTCGGCGCGCCCGGCCGCGTCAGGATCGCGCCACGTTCTGTGACGATGGCCGTGTCTTCGACGAATGTGGAGTCCGGGAACTCCGTCAACGACGGCAGTTCCGTGATCGTCAGCCCGCAACTCGCCAGCGCCCGGCAATAGGCCTCGAACTGCGCTCGCGCCAACCCGACGCTCGGCGCGCCCAGATCGACGCGCGTCAGACCCTGCGCGAAGGTGTTCCCCGGTGGTCGGACGATGGCGCGGGTGAAGTGATGAGAAGACATAGAAGATCGTGGAGCGTGGAGCGTGGAGCGTAAAGCGATTCACGCTCTCGCGCGAAGTCGCGTTGCGTGAATCGCTCCACGCTCCACGCTCTTCAGACCCGTTGTGCCCTCAGCAACTGATTCGGCGCCGGCGATTCGATCACGCCGGAAGCCCCGTCTGGCCAGGTGATCTCGACCCGCACGATGCGCGGATCGCGGCCCAGGCCGAAGTGGGCCACCGGCTCCATCTGGCACAGATAACCGCTGCCGGCATCGATGGCGCGTCGGCGCGTCCGATGTTCTTCGACGAGCGTCACAACGGCGCCACGCGCGGGTGCGCCGTTCTCGGTGAGCGGCATGATGCGCAGCCAGGCGTTGTCGTTGCGCGGCGCCTGGTAGTACGAGAGCGGCTGCATGCCGCTTTCGCCATGTGAGACCAGCAACTCGAGCCGGCCGTCGCGATCGAGGTCGCCGACGGCGGCGCCGGTGCCCAGGCCCTGCGGCTCGAGCGCATCGCCGATCGGGATCTGGATGATGCCGCCTTCCATCGCGCGGAAGAGTCGGTTGGGCTCGCCGATGTTGTTGAAGAAGATTTCGTCGTAGCCGTCGTTGTCGAAGTCAGCGGCGACGACGGTGCGCACCCGCGATGGCGCGGCGAAGGCCGGCGTCGCGACGTTGCGCCATAGCCCACTGGCTTCCTGTCGATACAGGCGGTGCGGGCCTTCCCAGTTGCCGAGGACGAGGTCGAAGCGGCCGTCCTGGTCGAGATCCAGGAACGCGATGCCGCGCGCGTGGCAGTCGGGATCGTCGATGTCGAGATGCGACGCGACCTCGGTGAAGGTGCCGTCGCCGTTGTTGCGGAAGAGGAAGTTCGGGCCGTTCTCGTTGCCGGCAAAGATGTCGACGCGCTCAGACACGATTGGCAACGCGGCGGCGCTGCGACCGCCCGTCACATGGTCGAGCCCGGCCAGTGGAGCGTTGTCCTCCAGGCGGCCATCCTCGTCGAGTTCGTACAGCCGCATTGGGCCGCCATAGTTGGCGACGAAGAAGCCGTAGGTGCCGTTGCCCTTGCGATCGATCACGGCCACCGAACGTCCGGCGGTCAGGTTGAGCGAAGCGCGGTTGTCCGGGATCGCGAAAAGGTCGACCCAGCCGTCGTCGCCGCGCGCCAGCAGTCGGTCGGCAAGGCGCTTCTGCCCGGCGAAGGTGTCGGTGTTGAGGATGTAGATCTCTTCACGGCCGTCGCCATCGAGGTCGCCGGCCGCCACACCGATGGCCTGACGATCGGCGTCTGCCATCGTGCCGTCGGCGATGTCTTGAAGGCTGCGCCCATCCCACTTGAGGACGCGGTTGGGGCCGCCGAAGCCGGTGATGACCGCCTCGAAGATCCCATCGGCATCGATGTCTGAGATCGCGATGCCATAGTGCAGGCGGGGCGGATTTGAACGGATGAGGTCGCTGCGATTGATGAACATACCTGCGTCGCTGGTCAGCCTGGAGCGTGCGCGATGCGCTGCCCGTCAACTGCAATCATAAATTGGCAGAGAGCGCTTGACTGCCTGAAAGCATCCCACGCTTCAGTCGGGTGTGCAATAGGACGGGCTTCCCGGCAGGCCACATCCGCCACATTTTGTTGACAGGTTACAGGCTCAATCGTTGGCGTCGAAGGCAACAAGCCAACCAAACAATTGACGTAACAGCCGGGCGCGATGTCAGATGGGCGGCCAGGGATAACTGTAGTTCGAGCGCGGTTGGGGAAACACACCGGCGTCGACCAGGCGCTCGATACGCCGGCGCAACGCGGCGACCTCGAGGGGGTCGAGCAGGCTGTCGAAGGCGCCACGCAGATCCTCGTCTTCTTCGAGACGCGTTCGGAAGGCCTGGAGGTCTGAGCAGAGATCGTCGGGCAGGGGCTCGCCCGCGAAATCCCAGATGACGGTGCGCAGTTTGTGCTGGGCGTGAAAGGTCACGCCGTGGTCGATCAGCCAGAACTGGCCGTCGGAGCTCTTGAGCACGTGGCCGGCTTTTCGGTCGGCGTTGTTGATGACGACGTCGAAGGCAGCGACGCGCTTGAAGATCGGGCGCTCGACGTCGGTGACGTTGAAGTAGTGCCACTCTGGTTCAGCGTTGACGAAGAACTGCAACGAGCCGGGGCCGTGTGGGCCGCTCGGTCGGTAGACCGTCGGCGGCACGAGATCCCAGTTGAGCGATTGACTGACGAGGAAGGCGGCCACCTCGCGCAGGGCGAGGGTGTTCTCGGGGAAATCCCAAAGCGGGCGCTCGCCCTTGATCGGCTTGTAGACGGCTGGCAGGGTCAGGCCCTTGTGCTTGACCGTGGACAGGAACGTGTAGTTGGATCCGTCGGGAAGCAGGCCCTGAAGCTTGAGCGTGCCATCCCGCAGCGCCTCAAGCACCCGTACCAGACTGATCGGCTGTGACGATTCGTCGCTCACGTCCAGACTATACCGCCAAACTCCTGGCTCTTGAGACGCCGTCGAAGGCGCGATTCGGATTGCTGGCCGCGAATTTCGCGAATGACGCGAATTAGTCGGTTGATGCCCATTTGGAGTTGACCTCAACCATCCAATTCGCGTCATTCGCGGCCATAGAATCCGGTTCCAGAGGCTGCAAGCTAAATCAGATTCTTCTCGAGGGCGTAACGCACCATCTCGGCGTTGGAGGTGAGGCCGAGTTTCTCAAGGATGCGTGAGCGATAAGTGCTGACGGTCTTGACGCTGATCATCAGATCGGCGGCGATGGCGCTGGCAGACTTGCCCTGAGCCAGCATCACAAGCACCTGGAACTCGCGGTTCGAGAGCGTCTCGTGCGGGGCCTGGTTGGTGTCGCCACCGAGGTTGAAGGCCAGCATCTCGCCCAGGGTGTCGCTGACGTAGCGGCCACCCGCCGCGATCTTGCGCAGGGCTGGCGCCAGCAGATCGGCTGCATGTTCCTTGCTCATGTAGCCGGAGGCTCCGGCCTTGAGCACGCGCACGGCGTATTGGTCCTCGGCGTGCATACTCATCACAAGGACCTGCAGCCCCGGATACAGGGCGCGCAACTCCTCGAGCAACTCGATGCCGTTCTGTCCGGGCATCGAAAGGTCGAGCACGACGATGTCGCAGCTCCCCTGTCGCAGCCATCCGAGGAGCGCCTGCCCGTCGGCGGCTTCGCCCACGACGCGCAGGTCATGGGTTTCTTCGATGATCTGGCGAAACCCTCGTCGCACAATGGAGTGATCGTCAGCGATCACGACGTTAATCATAGTCACTCTATCCCTCTGCTGTTCTTCACGAATTCGGTGTCGCTCCGTCGGTCTCGGGCCGGCGGCCTTCGAACTGGAACGGTATGTACACACTGACCCGCGTGCCGCCGCGCACGCCGGCCTCCCAGACGACCGAGCCGCCCAGGTCTTCGGCGCGCTCGCGCATGCCGAGCATGCCGAGCGTGGCCGGCACGTCAGCGGGCTGGCGCATTCCGACGCCGTCATCGACGATGGTCATGCGTAGACCCTTTTCGTCTCGATGGAGTTCGATCGTCACCGAGTGCGCCCGAGCGTGGCGCACGACGTTCGTGACGGCCTCCTGGGCGATACGATATGCGGCCGTCGTGATCGAGCCAGCCATTGGGCCGACGTCATCGCCTTTCAAGATGACGTCGAGATCGGCGCGCCCCGCAACGTCGCGGGCCATCCACTCGATGGCCGCCGTCAGGCCGATGTCGTCAAGCAGGCTTGGCCGGAGCCGGCGGGCGATGGCACGCGCCGTCTGCACAGTCTCGTCCATCAGGGCGTTCAACGACTGCGCCACTTCGAGTGCCTCGGCCACTCCGGGCACATCGACGTGACCGCGCAGCCGTCGCTCGATCTGAGCCACATCCATCTTGGCTCCGGTCAGCGCCTGCCCGAGCTGGTCGTGAACCTCGCGCGAGATCCGCGTCTGTTCATCCTCGAGGATCTGGCGTTGCCGTCCGGTGAGCAGCCGCAACTGCTCGCGCGAGCGACGCAGTTCCTCGAGGCTGGTCTTCAACCGCTGGGTGCGATGTTCGACACGCCGTTCGAGTTCGACGTTCGCGGCTTGAAGTTCCTCGGCCTGCTTCTGCAGGTTCTCGGCCATGGCGTTGAAGTCCGCGATCAACGTGTGGAGCTCGCTGGAATGCGCCGGGATCTCGGCTCGCCGCTGAAGTTGCCCGAGTTGGATCCGGCGCGCCGCGTACGCCAGCGAGCGGATCGGCCGGGCCAATCGACGATCGCCGAACCACCAGGCCGCCAGGCCGGCCGCCAGGATAAGGAACAGCCCGAACGACACAGAGACGATGACCGATTGATTGACAGGCTCCAGCGTCGTCTCCAGCTCAAGCCCGACTGTCACGATAAGGTCCCGGTCAGGCACGTAATCGACGGTCCTGAAGAAATAGTCGCGGCTCACACCGTCAGGTCCGTCCACTGCTACAGGTGTATCTCCTTCGCTCTCTGGATTCAACAGGGCTTCACGAAAGGGCCCGGCCGGCACCTGCTCGCCCACGGCGATCGACCCCTCCGGCCAGGCGATCACGACCTTACCGTCGCGATCCGCGAGCAGAACCGAGAACTCCGGGGCCAGGTTGAGGGCCTGCACACGCTGGTTGAGCTCCGTCACGTCCACGCCGACACCGATGACGGCCTGCAACGCACCGTCGTCGCCATAGACCGGGTATCCCAGGGTCAGGATCCGTTGCCGGGTGACCTGACCGATCGCGAACCCGCCGACGGCGAATCCGCGGCTCTCGATGGCTCGCTGAAAGTACGACGTCGCAGCCACATTCGTCAGGTTTTCGGGGTCAGGATACCGGCACCAGACATTGCCCTCGGGGTCTGCGACCCCGAGGCTGAGGTAGGAAGTCGCGCTCCGAACGACGCGCTCCGCCAACTGGTTGCACTCGTCTCGGCGCTGTTCCTGGATCGCCGGCGTGTTCGCCATCGTGGTCAGCAGCACTCGCGAGCTTTCGATCAGCTCCCCATGGCCGGCGCTGATCACGCGCGCCAGTTCGACGGTTCGGTTGAGCGCTCGCTCAGCCACGAACGTCCGTTGTTGAGCCATGATCAGCAGGATCAGCAACACCGACGGAGCCAGTGCCACCGCGACAAGTAGAACGAGCTGAGCGCGGACGCTGCGCAACGGTGCCAGAGCCTTCATGGTCTTCCAGTTAGTGTATCAACAATATCCTGACCTGTAGGATACATCCGACAACCAGTCGAGCCCTGACCGATGGAGAGGGCCGGGTCCTCATGGTATCCGTGAGTCAGGAGAAGATCGGCCCTTACAGGCTCGAAATCGTCGAATGGGTCCTCAGGTAGCAAGAGTTGTGACGCCATGTACGTCTCGGCCTGTCTCGTTCGACTCTCACGCCTCGAGAAAGCCAGCCAAGGGGGGGATGGCTTTCCCTGGGTGCCTTTACGAATTGAATGGACCTCAATGTCATGTACGCGCGGGTCGGGCTGCCGAGGCGTTCTCTCGACGAGGGGGGCGGCTACTCTAAGCCCGTCCGAATCTTTGTGGTCGAAGACGTGCGGCTCGTCCGCCGGCGGATCGTCGCCGCGTTGATGGCCGAGCCCGGCCTGCTGGTCGTTGGCGAGGCCGATTCGGTCAAGGCGGCGCAGGAAACACTGGAGTCACTGGCCGTTGACGTCTTGATCAGTGATATCAGCCTCCCCGGCACACCTGAACTGCGCAACGGCCTCGAATTGATCCGCTGGGCGGTCAACCACGACCCCGAGCTGCGCGCGATCGTGCTGACGAACTACGCCGACGAGGCCTATCGCCAGGCCAGCCAGCGCGTGGGCGCTGTCGCCTTCCTCGATAAATCCTCCGAGTTCGAAAAGCTGACCCCCACGATCCGGCGCGCCGTCAGTTGATGAAGGCGAGTTGCCGCTGGCCGGGCTGTAAGCCCCTTCCGACAACCTGAAGGCTCACTGCCGACCCGCTTTGCAGGACGATCCGATGGAATCGAAAGAGCCATGGGCGTAATGTACCGATCAGGCGATGAGCCTGCACTTTCAAATCGACAGTTTCACTCAAGCGTAAAGGAGCATCATCATGTTGGACTTCATCATCTGGATTGTGGTCGGCGGCATCCTGGGCTGGCTTGCGAGCATGATCATGCACACCGATGGGCGGCAGGGCACCCTGATCGACATCGTCGTGGGCATCATCGGCGCGGCCCTGGCCGGGTGGCTGATCTCGCCGCTCGTCGGAGTCGGCACGATCAATCAGGGCAACTTCAGCTTCGGCGCCCTGATCGTGTCGCTGCTCGGCGCGATCGTCCTGCTGGCGATCGTCAACCTGTTCCGCTTTGGGCGCACACGCTAAGGGCGCCCGCCTCTCAAACCCTCTCTCGAAGCGGCGAGCAGCGAAAACGCTGCTCGCCCGCTTTAGGCTAAAGGCGCACCCATGTTCCGGCAACAACTCGTCCATCACTGGTGGCTGATCGTCTTGCGTGGTATTGCATCCATCGTGTTCGGCGCCATCACATGGATGTGGCCTGACCTTACCGGCCTGGCTCTCATCGTTTGTTTCGGTGCTTACACATCCATAGACGGCACTGCGGCGCTCATCACCGGCATCGCCAGGCTGCGCCAGCGCCGTCATGCCTGGACCTTTCTGGCCGAAGGCCTTGTCAGCCTCGGGTTCGCCCTGGCAGCCCTCCTGTGGCCTGTCCTGACGGCGCTGACCGTGGTCACAGTGATCGGTCTGTGGGCGATCGCGACCGGCATCGTCGAGGTCGTCGCCGCTGTTCAACTGCGCAAGGAGATCCAGGATGAGTGGATCCTGGCGCTCAGCGGCTTTGCATCGATCATCTTCGGCGCCCTGATCGCCTGGCAGCCTGCTTCAGGAAATGGGGCAGTGATCTGGAGCATCGGTTGGTATGCGCTGGTGTTCGGGGCTCTGTTGGTGATCTGGGGATTGCGCCTCAAGGGGCTGCGTGATCGGCAGCGTCGTCGCGAGGCCCCACCCCTGGGCGGCGCACAGACACTGCGTCGCTCGTGAGCGTGCATGGATCTGTAACGACGAAAAAGCGGGAGCCTGATCGGGCTCCCGCTTTTCATTGCGCTTGTGGTCTTCTCGAGCGCGTTACTTCATGCGCTTTTCGAGTTCGTTGCGGGCGCGTTCGGTGGCATCAGCGGCATCGTTGACGACGTCGTTTCGGCCGTCATCGATCGTGTGGGTGAAATCGTCCCACGCCTTGCGTGCCTGTTCCTTGGAGTAGCCGTAGCGCTCCTGGAGAAGGCCCGTCATGACTTCGGCGTTGCCCTGGGCGCGCGCCAGATCGTCGTCGGTGAGCTTGCCGAAGCTCGCCTTGACCTTGCCGGTGAGTTGCTTCCACTTGCCTGCGAGGATGTCGCTGTTCATGGTCATTCTCCTTGATGTGAAGGTCGTGCTTCGCATCCGACGAATGCATCGGATGACGGCTTCACCATAACCGCAAGAGCCCGACACGCTGATCGGCGCAGCACCCGATCAGTTGTCGTCCTCGACCGCCGCCTGTCGGAACCGGCTGACCGATCCTTAAATGAAAACGCCCCGACCTGCATCGGGGCGTTGTTGGAAGCGGTTCGATGTCACCAGCGGTGGCCGTTACGGCGCGGGCAGAAGTGGCCTTCGGAGTCGATCGGTTGGCCGCACAGCGGGCAGTTGGGGCGCCCCTGCGTCACGATGGCGTGGCCGTGCTGAGCGACCTCGAGCATCTGTGCCCGCGTGGCGAAAACGCGCACCACGCTGGCCTCCTCCTGATCACGCCCCTCGGTCAGGATCTCGGTGGCGACCAGGACGATCAGGTCGTTCTCCTCGTCGTAGCCGAGCCCGATCTGGCCGACCCTGAACATCGGGTCGAGCGGGAGCTTGAGCGCCATCCGCTCGGCCCGGTAGCTGACCTCGGGCTCGGCGAGTTCGGCGTGACGCTCCTTGAGATCGCGCAGGAACTGTTCGACGCCTTCAGCCAGCGCCTCCACCTGCAGCTTCTCGAGGATCACGGAGACGACCTGCACGCCTTTACTGGCCTGCAGGTAAAACACGCGTTTGCCGGGCTGCCCGACGAAACCTGTGGTGATATGTGAAACGGGGTTGAGCTCGATGACCTGACCAGCCATAAAAGGATTATGCAACAAATCCGCGCAAGGCGCACTCACATCGTCTGATGAAAGAAGGCCGTCAACGGGCCGGTTTTCGGGTCGGCCTGGCACCCGGTCGCTTCGGCGGCGCCGGCGGCGCGTCGATGCCGCAGGTGTCGTTGAGCCGCAGCAGACCCGGCGCGCCAGAGCCTAACTGCAAAGTCGTGACCGAGGCCGTGCCGATGTGCAGCCGCTGAAACAGGTCGAGCGGCAGGCCCAGATAGTGCGCAACGACCAGCTTGATCACGTCGGCATGGCTGACGGCTGCCACCACGGCTTTCGGGTGCGCGCGCACGATCGCCTCGACCGCGTCGACGGCGCGCGCCTGGACGGCCCGCAGCGTCTCGCCTTCCGGGAAGACCATGGCTGACGGATGCTGCTGGACCACGCGCCAGAGTTTCTGGCGGCTCAGGCGCTTGAGGCTCTGGCCCTGCCAGCGCCCATAGCGTACCTCGCCCAGGCCCTCGCAAGGCTGGATCGTGAGCGCGAGCGCGCGAGCCAGCGGCTCAGCGGTCTCCATGGTGCGCTCGAGCGGGCTGGCGTACAGCGCCGCGATCGGCGCTCCCTTGAGTTTCTCGGCCACCTGTTCGGCCTGACGCCGCCCGGTCTCGTTGAGTTGGACCCCGGGTGTCCAGCCGGCGAGCCGGCCCGTTTTCGTGAAAGCGTTCTCGCCGTGGCGGATCAGGAGCAGCGTGGTCATGCCCAGGATTGTATCTCGCGAAAAAAGACGCCGGGCACCCAGAGGCGCCCGGCGTCGGTCGACCCGGAAAAGCGTGAGCCTCAGGAGGCGTCGCCGTGATACGGCACTTCCATGATCACGATGTTGCGCAGCCCGAGCAGACCCATGCGCAGGAAGAACGCCGTTTGCATGTGCAGGATGTTCTGCCACGGTTTCTGCGGCAGGAACTCGGGCACGACAACCGTCAGCATGTCGCCGGGCTGGCGCTGCGAGGCCACCTCGCGGATGTACCGGATCATCGGCTCGAGCAACGCGCGATATGGCGACGGGATCAGCACCAGCCGCACGCCATCGCCCCATTTCTCCCAGCGCGAACGGACCTTGTCTTCCTCGGTCTGGTCCAGCGCGACGTGCACGGCGGTGACGTCGTCTGACAGCGATCGGGCGAAGTTCAGGGCATGCACTGTGCCGCGATGCACGCCCCCGATCGGCAGGATGACACGGTTGCGACGCACCCGTGTCGGCGCGCCGAAGGTGTCGAGCGACAGCTGTTTGGCCAACGACTTGTAGTGGCTGTTGATCTGCAGGAACAGGAAGACCAGCACCGGGATGACGATGACGATGATCCACGCGCCAAGCAGGAATTTCGTGACCGCGAAGATGATCATCACGATGAACGAGATCGCCGCGCCGAAGCCGTTGATCGCCATCTTCAGCTTCCAGTTGGGCTCATAGTGCAGGGTTGAGCCCTTCTGTTGGATCTCATCGCCCGGTTTGAGCTTGCTCGAGCGCCACCAGCGCATCGCCATGCCCGTCTGCGAGATCGTGAACGACAGGAACACGCCGATTGCGTAAAGCGGGATCAACGAGGACGTCTGCGCCTGGAAGACGATTACCAGGAGCGAGGCCACGACCGCCAGGACGATGATGCCGTACGAAAACGCCAGGCGGCTGCCGCGGTAGGTCAGTTGCTTGGGCAGGAAACCGTCGCCGGCCACCCAGGCCGCCAGTCGTGGAAAGTCCGCATAGGCGGTGTTGGCCGCCATGACCAGGATCAGGGTCGTGGTGCCGAGCAGTGCCAGGTAGGGCACGCTGCCGGCGCCATAGATCACGGATCCGATCTGCGAGAAGATGGTCTGGAGATGCGACGGCACCGCGCTGGTCTGCTGGGCCAGGAACGTGATGCTGAAGAACATGGTCGACAGGATCGCGGTCATCCAGAGCAGGGTGATGCCGGCGTTGCGCGAACGCGGCTCTTTGAAGGCCGTGATCCCATCGCTGATGGCCTCGATGCCGGTCAGGGCCGTGCAGCCGCTCGAGAACGCGCGCAGGATCAGGAAGGCTGTCAGGCCCTCGAGCGCTTCATGCATCGGCTCGACGCCCGTGACCATGCCGAGCGTCCCGGTGAAGTACTGGAAGTAGCCATAGATGATCGTGATCGCGGTCATCCCGAGGAAGAGATACGTCGGCACGGCGAAGGCCACGCCCGACTCCTTGACGCCGCGCAGGTTGATCAGCGTCATCAGGGCGATGAACGCCAGGGCGATCTCGACCTTGAAGGGCAGCAGGCCCGGGAAGGCCGACGTGATCTGAGCCACGCCCGACGAGATCGACACGGCCACGGTCAGGATGTAGTCGGTCAACAGCGCCGCGCCGGCGATCTGAGCCGGGTACGCTCCGAGGTTGTCGCGCGCCACCAGATAGGCGCCGCCGCCATTGGGGTAAGCGTGGATCGTCTGCTCGTACGACACCGTGATGATCAACAACAGGATGATGATCGAGATCGCGATGGGCAGTGACAGGGCGAAAGCGGCAGTGCCGGCCGCCGCCAGCACCAGCAGGATTTCGTCGGTGGCGTAGGCCGTCGATGAAAGCGCGTCGGAGGCGAAGACCGCCAGGCCGACTTTCTTGCTCAAGGTCTGATGCGGCGCCTCGTCGCTGGGGAGCGGCTTGCCCGTCAGCCAATGGCGCCAGCTGCGCTGCGGGCCGGCCTCCGGCCCGCGAATGATCGTTGTGCTCATGTCAGCGGAGTACCTGTCCTTCTCTCGTCAGCGCGCGATCTGATGTCCACGCCGTTCAATTCGGTTTTGACAACGCAGGCTACGGTACACCCACCTGAACCCGGTCGTCAATGGAAGGAATCCTAGCACCAATGCGTTTTGGGACCGTGCAGTCTGCCGAATGTCCGGTTCTTATGGTGTGTATGTCTTTTTGGACGGCCCGAGGCTTCAACCGGTGGGGCGCTGTCTTCAGGCTGGCCGGGCGACGTCAGGCATCCACGGATCAGCGCGCCCCGAAACGGGCCTGATCGCGGCTCACGGCTGGCCACTTGTGAGCACTTGCTCAATGGGACTCTGCCGCCAATACCGCTGAAGGCTACGCCTGACACAGGGGGTTTGTGGAGGCCCCGTCGGCTCGGAGGGTCAACGTCAACCGTGAAATCCCCCTGACATCTCACTCGGGCGCCCCTGGCCAACGCCTTGTCTTCGACTCGGTCAAATGCCGTTAGCGCCTGGCCTGACGCTTGGCGGCGGTGAACTCGGCCTCGTTCATCTCGGGCAGCGTGGTGGTGTCGGTCAGGCCGAGCGCCTTCTCCTGCGCGCGGCGCCAGCGCTCGAGGCGATCGGTGACCTGGCCTTCGTAGCCCTGGTCGGTAGGGGCGTAGAAGTAAGTGCCCAGCAGAGCAGTGGGCAGGTACTGCTGGCCGGCGTGGTGGCCGGGCTGCTCATGGGGATAGACGTAGCCCTGGCCGTGGCCCAGGCCCTTGGCATCGCGATTGCCGTCCTGGAGGTGCTGGGGCACATCACCCTTGCCCTCGCGCTCCACGGTCTGAAAGGCCTTGAAGTACGCCATCGACGAGTTGCTCTTGGGCGCGGTCGCCAGGTACAGCACGGCCTCGACGATGGAGAATATGCCCTCCGGCATGCCGACGTACTCGAAAGCCTGCGCGGCCGAGTTGGCCACGACAAGGCCCATCGGGTCCGCAAGGCCGATATCCTCGCCGGCCAGGATCAGGAGCCGGCGCAGCACGAAGCGGGGGCTCTCACCGGCGTAGAGCATCTTGGCCAGCCAGTACAGCGCGGCGTCGGGATCGGAACCGCGCACACTCTTGATGAAGGCCGAGATCGTGTCGTAGTGCGCGTCGCCGTCTTTGTCGTAGAGCACGGCCCGGCGCTGGATTGACTCCTGGGCCACTTCGAGCGTGACGCGGATGACGCCCTCGGCGTCGGGCTGGGTGGTCTCGACGGCCAGCTCAAGCGCGTTGAGCAGATTGCGCGCGTCACCGTTGGCGACGTCGATCAGATGCGCGACAGCGTCATCCTCGAGCGCGACCTTGCGTGTGCCGAAGCCGCGGATCGGGTCGGCCACGGCCTGCTCGGCGACGAGCTGCAGTTCAGCCTGGGTCAGTGGCTCCAACTGGAAGACGCGTGAGCGCGACACCAGCGCGCCGATCACCTCGAAGTATGGGTTCTCGGTGGTCGCGCCGATGAGCGTGATCGTGCCGGCTTCGACGTGCGGCAGCAGGGCGTCTTGTTGGGCTTTGTTCCAGCGATGGACTTCGTCGATGAACAGGATGGTTTTCTGGTTGTAGAGCTTGCGCCGTTCCTGGGCGTCCTTGATGACGTTGCGCAGTTCGGCGACGCCGGCCAGTACGGCGTTGAGCGACGTGAAGTGGCTCTTTGTCGTGTTGGCAATGATCTGAGCCAGCGTGGTCTTGCCCGTGCCGGGCGGGCCGAAGAGCAGGATCGACGAGAAAAGCCGGTCGGCCTCGATGGCGCGGCGCAACAGCCGGCCGGGTCCGACGATCGCGGTTTGGCCGATGTACTCGTCTAGCGTTCGGGGGCGCATGCGCGCCGCTAACGGCGCTTCGTCCTTGATCTTCTGCTGCGCGGCGTGCTCGAACAGGTCCATGCGGTGATTGTAGCAGCGGG
>CAYZRP010000129.1:0-20849 GCA_964480865.1 uncultured Anaerolineales bacterium
GCGTCGGCGGGCGGATCTTTCAGGTTGTGGCCGCGGATGGCACGGATCGCGCAGATGGTGGCTGATAGCCATCTCACTCGGTCCTTCAACCTGCACAGACCCATCTGCGGACATCGGTGCGCCCGCTGAGCTCATCAGAACACACCGCCATGAGGCACCGTTGAGCGGTCGAGCGGGTAGAAGCGTCGCATTATGTCTATCCTGCGCACCGGGTTGACAATATGCAGAATGGGGAGACCTTTTTGGATGAGGCCATGATCGGAGCGGGAGGGTAGAATTTGCGCATGCGTTTTGGTCTGGACATTCGACTCACGTATTACACAACGGGCGGGATCGCGCGCTACATGCGGCATCTCGCCCAACTCATCCCGGCCATCTCGCCCGACGCCGAGCACGTCCAGATCTTTCGGCGCGGACATGCCATGACCTACGCCGATGGCGTTCAACGAGTGGACAGTTGGATCCCGGCCCATCACCGCTTCGAGACAACATTGTTGGGTTTCGAACTGGCGCCGCATGGGCTTGATGTGCTGCACTCGCCGGACTTCATCACGCCGAAGTTCGGCGCCAAACATCTGGTCAGCACCGTCCACGATCTGACCTTCCTGCTGCATCCCGAGTTTCTGACGGAGGACAGTCGGCGCTACTACGGCGGCAACATCGGGCCATCGGTCGCGCGCGCCGATGCCGTCATCGCCGTGTCGAACGCGACGAAGGCCGACCTCGTCAACCTGCTCGACGTGCCGGCCGAGAAAGTCCACGTCATCTACGAAGGCGTCAGCGAGCGCTTCCGGCCGATGTCGCCCGAGGAGATCGCGCCGGTCCTGACGCAGTTCGATCTCTCGCCCGGCTACATCCTGTTCGTGGGCACCTTCGAGCCGCGCAAGAACGTGCCCGGGTTGCTGCGCGCCTACGCCGAGTTGCGCAGCCGACGTAGCGACGCGCCGCCGCTGGTGCTGGTGGGCAATCGCGGCTGGCTGTTCGACGAGGCCATGCGCCTGATCAACTCGCTCAAACTCACCGACCACGTCCGCTATTTCGAGAACCTGCCGGACGCCGAACTGCCGGCGCTCTACAACGGCGCGCACTGTCTGTCGTTGACCTCGCACTACGAGGGCTTCGGCTTCCCGGTGCTCGAGGCCATGAACTGCGGCGTGCCGGTCGTGATCTCGGACCGGGCGTCACTGCCCGAGATCGCCGGCGGTGTCGCGCTCGAGGTGAGCCCCGACGACTCGAGCGCCCACGCTGACGCGCTCGAGCGGCTCCTGTTCGACGAGACCCTGCGCGCCGACCTGCGTGCGCGCGGCCTCGACCGGGCGCGCGCCTTCACCTGGGAGCGCTGCTGCCGCGAGACGGTCGAACTGTATCGCGCTGTCGCCGAGGGTCGACGCTACGAGGCCCCGGCCATGGCACTGCCCGAGAGCGAGATCGTTCGCGACCAGGCCCCGATGCCTTGATCGTGGCCAGCCGCCATGCGCCTCCTCTTCCTGACACCACAACTGCCCTATCCTCCGCATCAGGGCACGTCGATCCGTAACTGGGGCCTGATCTCACAACTCTCGCAGCGCCACACGATCAGCCTGCTCTCCTTTGGGCCCGAACAACCCCTCCCGGCGCCCCTCCGCGAACGCTGCGCCCGGGTCGTCACGGTCCCCGTGCCAAAGCGCTCTTCGGCGCGGCGCATGGCGGATCTCGCGCTCGGTCGTGCCGATCTCGCCCAGCGGCTGTGGTCGCCGGCGTTCGAGACGGCGTTGGCGAAGTGGCTCGCCGCTGAACGCTTCGACGGCGTGCAGATCGAGGGCCTCGAGCTCGCCGGCTACCGCAGCGTCATCAGGTCCAGACGCATCCTTTTCGTCTACGATGCGCATAACGCCGAGCACGTTATCCAACACCGCGCTGCAGCGGCCGATCGCGGCCGCCCCGGGCGCCGGCTGGCGGCCTTGTACTCCGGCATTCAGGAGCCACGGCTCAAGGCGCTCGAACGCGCGCTCTGCCGTGAAGCCAGCGGCGTCTCGGCCGTATCCGACGAAGATGCCTCAGCGTTGAAAGCGCTGGCGCCGGAACTGCGGCCCGCCGTCGTTCCGAACGGCATCGATCTGTGCGCCTACGATCTCCCCGCCCCGGTCGCCACCGAGCCCGGTCGCGTCGTGTTCACGGGCAAGATGGACTACCGTCCTAACGTCGATGCTGTGCTGTGGTTCGTCAATGAGGTGTGGCCCATGATCCGGGCTCAGGCGCCGGACGCCACGTTCTGGATCGTGGGCCAGGCGCCCACGCCGCCGGTCCGCGCTCTTGACGGCCGCGATGGCGTCCACGTGACGGGCGCTGTCGCCGACACACGGCCGTACATCGCCGGCGCGCGCGTCTACGTCGCCCCGCTGCGGATGGGCGGCGGCACGCGCTTCAAGTTGCTCGAAGCCCTGGCATTGCGCCGGCCGGTCGTGTCCACGCGGATCGGCGCCGAGGGCTTCCCGCTTCGGAACGGGCGTGACGCGCTCCTCGCGGACGGCCCACAATCCTTTGCCGATTCGGTCTGCCGGCTGCTCCAGGACACCGACCTGAGCGACAAGCTCGGCGCGACGGGCCGCGCGCTCGTCGCCGCCCGCTACGACTGGAGCGTCATCGTCCCCACACTCGAGGCGCTCTGGGCCGACATCCTCGCGCGCAAGCCCTGACTGCCTGAAGACTGTGGCGCGGATGTCGCAGATCGGGGTCGACGCCCCTCGCAGACGAAATCCTTGAGCGAATGCGCGAGGTCCGCGGCTCAGTTCTCCGCCTAAGCTCCCGGCATCGAGAAAAGCCAGAACCAGAACTGGGGGTAAGAAGCCGTCAGGAGAATGGCCAGAAGGGTGAGGGCCGCCACGATCGCCGGGCGACCACGGTCTTCGAAGCGCAAGGTGGCGCCGCCCTGGATCGGCGTGATCAAGGCCGTCAACGATCGGAACGTGGCGAAACCGATCCCGGCCAGGCCGACGATCAGCGCCGTCGCGGCAACCGGATCACCGAAACCGCGTTCGACGATCAGGGCCCAGCGCAACGGAAAGCCGGCCAGCAGTGGGTAGCCCACGATCGCCAGCGGACCGGCCAGAAACGCCGTGGTCGCCAGGGGCAGACGGAGACCGATGCCCTGGAGACCGAGCGCGTCGTCCTCCCGGCCGGCCCGCAGCGTCGACAGGCCGCTCGACCAGGCCAGCACACCGAGCACGCGCACGCCAATCGAAGCCACGATCAAGTGCTGATCGAGCGGCGTGCGATCCGCGAGCGCCAGCAGAGCGGCGCCGACGTCGAATAACAGCGCATGGCCGATCACACGTTCGAGCCGCGTTTCACCGAAGGCCAGCACGCCCGCGGCCAGAAGCGACACGATGCCGGCGATGCGCAGGCCCGCGGCGCCAAGCGGCGCGCGCAGCCAGCCCAGATCCTGCGCCAGAGCGCCGGTCATCAGCAGCGCGGCGGGCTGCAGGACAAGCGCCACAAGCGCAACGCGCGCGGGATCGACGTCGTGTAACAGCGCGCTCGACCAGACACGAAACGGAAAAGCGCCTAACAAGAGCATGCAGCCGAGGCCAAGGGCCAGCGTGGCAGCCAGAGCATGTTCCAAAACAAGCGGTTCGGCGATGCTGAGTTGCGCCTGCCAGTTTGCGACGAGCACAAGACCCAGCCCGAGAACGGCATAGAACATGACCCCGGCATTCTGAGCGCTGGTTGACGACGTCAGCAGAGGCGCCGCGGTCGCGAGCGCCAGGACCCCGGCCACGATCGCGGCGATCGGGGGATCGCCCACCAGGGCCACCTGCCAGACGGCCGCCGACAACCACGCGATGGGCAGGAAGAAAGGCGAAGGCGTCGAGGTCCACCTTGCCGCGGGTCCCAGCATGGCCAGGCTCAACCACAAAGCCGCCAGCCCGGCAAGCGACTCGGTCGACAATCGGCCGGATAAACCGAGGGTCTCGCCACTCAAGGGAAGACCGAACACCTCGAAGAGCTGCGGCACCAGCAGAAAGAACCCGATCGTGGCGGCAGCCGCGGCCGAGACAACTGCCTGGGTCGTCAGCCGTTGGGTCAGGAACACGAGCGTGACGGCCACGATCAGGGCGGCCAGCGGAAGGAAGAAGGTCACGGAGATCACGTTGACGACGCCTCCGCAGCGACCACACCGCTGATCGCCACGATCACGTGAACAATGCCGATCGCCAGCGCCCTGCCCCAATCGCGATCGACGAGGATGAGCCCGATCGCCAGGCCGTTCAACGTGGTGTGGTACGCCGCTGTGCGCCATTCTGAACCAGTGGCCAGCACCGCCGAGACAAGGCCGCCCATAAACCAGATGAGAGCCGCCCACGTCAGGGCGAGGTCCGGAGACGTGCCGAGCGCTGTGGCGCGGTCCGCCAGGAGGCCGGCGCTGCCGACCAGGACAGCCGACAGCACGGCCTGGAAGACACGATCACGCCAGGCGACAGGTGTCGGGTCGGTGGATCCAGTGACGGCCACGCGGCCCAGCAGACGAAATGGCCCGATCGCACCCGAACTCGACGGTGCTCGCTCGGGGCTCAATCGCAACACGAGCGCCACCACAAGCGTCGCGAGCCAGGCGAGCGCGACCTGAGCCTCGGCGAACGTGAGGGCCGCCCAGACGCTGGTCAGCCCGGACAGGGCGACGGCCGTAACGGGTGCGAGCGGATGTCGCCATGGGCGGACCAGGAGCAACCCCACGCCAACAGCGGCGGCCGTGACGATCAGGATCGGGATGAAGATCGTCATGGTCTGAAGGCCAGGGCGACAGCCACGATGAACGCAATCATCCAGAACGGTCCGCCCGTTCCCTCCAGGATCAGCACGCCTGCGCCGACCAATCGGCTAATGGAAGCGACAAGCCACCAGATCAGGCGAAATGGGCCATCGGTGCGGAACACCGATCCGACCAGGACGCCCGGCCCCGAGCGCGACCATCCCTCGACCACCAGCCGGATCACATTCTCGCTTTTCCACAAGAAGAAGCTCGGACCCGTGATCAGGGCCGCGAAGCCGGCCGCCAGAATGAGATCGGGCGCGTCGCCGGGGGTCAGTTCAATGGTGGAGACGCCGGTCAGCGCAGTCAGAGCCGGCGCGCCGATGCCCGTGGTCAGAAGGATCAAGGCGGCGATGGTGCCGCCCGCCACATAGAGGCCCAGACCCAGGCGAGCTCCCTGCAGTGGCTCCGCAGGCCAGCTCAAAACGCGCCACAGTCCCGCGCCGACGACGACCCAGGCTGAGCCACAGGCCACGAGAAAGATCCAGGCCCAACCGGAGGTCGTGCGCACGGCTGACGCGATCTCGGTGAGCACCAGGAACCCGGGCGTTCCGGGCAGCCCAAGCAATGCAGCGAGGCCAAAAAACGGGATGACGTTGAGCCAGCGACGCTGCTGATCGACACCGCGCGCGAGGAACAACAGACCGCCGCCGAGTGCCAGCGTCAACGCCAGAGTGATCACGGCCGTCAGCCCGACCCATTGCGAGGCAATAGCGGCGATGCCGCTGGCCGCGATCACCAACGACGGGAGTGCATCCCGCGCATTCACGCTGTTCCAGATCTGCACGGCGCCGGTCCAGGCCGCAAAGACCCCAAGCAGAGAGACGGCCACGCGAACATCCGGGTTGAAGCCGGAGCCCGTCAGGCGGCACAACAATTCGAAACCAGCCAGCGCCGGCACCAGGCGCAATTGCACGGCCAACCCCTGCCGCACCTCGGCCGGCCCTGGCAGAGCCACGTGCAAAGGAAACAGGCCGAGCCTGAAGGCGGCCGCGGCCAACATCAACGTAGAGGTCGTCGCGCTGCTGGCAACGAGCGGATCGTCACTGCTTGATCCCGCGCTGATCACGCCCACGAGCACCAGAGCCGACGAGAGCGCATTGAAGGTCAACTGGCGGACGGCCTGGGGCGGCAGGGCGTCACCGCGCGCAAGCAGGGCATACACGAGGAAGACGACGAGGTCGAGGCCGGTCCACGCAAACAGGCGCGTCACGACGTCTTGCGAGAGGAAGACCGCCAGGCCTGCATATGTCATCAGGAGCGCAGCCATCCGAACCCGGATGCGCTGACCGCCCGGCCGTGCGAAGCCGGTGAGGAAGATGATGATCGAAAGGCTCAGGTGGGTCATGGCCATGATCCATCCCAGGCCATCGACCGTGAAGGTCAGGCCGAGCGGGCGGTTCGAGAAGGCCGCCGGCCAGGTCGACAACGGCAACGAGAGCGGCAGCTGCACCGACCAACTCATCGCGGCCAGCCATGCGCCTGTTGCTGTCAGCATCGCCACCAGCCCGGCATAGGGGATTCGGCGCCACAGGCACAGCGCCAAGCCAAGCATGCCCAGGACCAGGATGGCGAAGGGCGCGAGAAGGAACATGGTTTGCATTATAGGTGAGCGTCCGTATGCTAGAATTCAAGCCTTATGGAAGCGAACGGTCGTTCAACGGGTCGCGGCGGTCCCGGGGTGTGGGGGATCATGACCCTTGTGATCGCCGTGCTAACCGTGGGTCTCTGCGGTTGGTACGCCCTGATCTTCGTCAACCCATACTCGCCGCTCAATCCGTTGCCGCCAGCCACGGTCACGCCCTACCCGATCCTCGATGGGCCGACCCTGACGCCTGGCGAAGCCACAGCTCAGCCCACGCCCGCCGACGCTGTGCCAGCCACGCCGAACCCAACGGCACCGCAGTCGGCCGTGGCGACGTTGACACCGCCGCCGGGCGCCACCCAACCGGCAGGCACCCAACCGGCGGGCACGCCGACCCAGACGACTGATCTGGGCCAGCCGTCACCCACAGCTGGCGCGCAAGCGACGACAGCACCGGGCGACACAGCTGTGCCCTCACCGACGACGGGCAGCGACGGCGGGTACCCGATCGCCACCCTCGCTCCGACCGAAGGCTATCCCGGCGAGTGACGCTCGAGATCATGCTCGCGTCGTCGGATGACGCGCTCGTCGCACCGGTGCGGCTCTGCTGTGCGCGGTTCGGGTACGCTGTATCGGTTCCTCTCCATAGCGGCCAGACGCCGGACGATCTGGCGAGTCTGGCTGCCTCTCGTCGGCCCGGGGCTGTTTTGCTCGACCTTGATGCCCCTGCGCCTCGCGACAGCGCCGACAGCTGGCGGGCTCTCGCGAGCGCACTCAAACGCACTGCCGCAACGCGTCGCGTGCCGGTGATCGGCATCTCTGCCCACAAGCCGGGCGTGATCGATGAAGCGCGCCGCTTTGGTTGTGATGACGTGGTTGCGCGACAGGATCTGGACCGCCAACTTGAATCGGCCTTGCGACGCTGGGTGCGCCAGATCGACCCACAGGCCCTCGCGGACGCCTGCCGGCTACCGCTCCACCCCGATGCCCGGCGCGGCATCGACCTGTTCAACCGTGGCGAATACTTCGAGGCCCACGAGTTCCTCGAAGCGGCCTGGAATGAGGATCCGGGTCCGGCTCGCGATCTGTACCAGGGCCTGTTGCAGATCGCCGTGGCCTATCTCCAGATCGAGCGCGGCAACCACGCAGGCGCGACGAAGCTGTTCCTGCGAATGTGGCACTGGCTCGATGCGCTACCCGAGACGTGCCGGGGCGTGGACGTCGCCGGGGCGCGAGCCGATGCCCGCGCGGTGCAACAGGCGTTGGCCGCCCACGCGCCAGAGCGCATCGACAGCTTCGACAGACGGCTCTTTCGCCCGATCCGCGTGATCGACGATTCGGAGCGATAATCGCGCGATCGGTGCCGCGACCCGCGACGCCACTATCCGCCGGGCAAAGGCTTCGGCGCACGGAACAACGATGACGCATTCTCCCTGGATCCCCAACCTCTTCAGCGGCAAGGTCGCTGTCGTGACCGGCTCGGGCCGCGGCATCGGCCGCGCGATCGCGCTGCGCTTCGCCGAACTCGGTGCCGACGTGGTCGTCAATTTCTTCCGCAACCGCGCGCCTGCCGAGGAGACAGCCGAGGCCGTGCGCACACTCGGGCGCCGCGCCGAGGTGGTGCGCGCTGACGTCGGGGACCCTGAAGGGATCGAGGCCCTGATTGGCGCCGCCGAAAAGACGTTTGGCGGGCTCGACATCCTGATCAACAATGCGGCCTCAGGTTACAACCGGCCGATCATGGAGCAGAAACTCAAAGGTTGGGAGTGGACGATGAACATCAACGCGCGCGCGGCGTTGTTCTGCTCGCAGCGCGCGGCGCCGTCGATGCAGAAGCGCGGCGGCGGCCACATCGTCAGCGTGACGAGCCCGGGTTCGACGCGTGTCCTGCCCGACTATGTGCTTGTCGGCGCTTCGAAGGCCGCGCTCGAGGCCCTCACGCGCTATCTGGCCGTCGAGCTGGCGCCGCTGGGCATCGTCGCCAACGCCGTCTCGCCGGGCATCGTCGCGACAGACGCGCTCAAGCACTTCGCCAGCCTGCGCGGCAGCGACGTCCTGGGCGCCGTCACCGCCGCAACGCCGGCCGGCCGCCTGGCGACGCCCGAAGACGTCGCCGACGTGGTGGCCTTCCTGTGTTCGCCAGCCGCCTCGATGATCCGCGGCCAGACGATCGTGATCGACGGCGGATCGATTCTGCCGATGCAGGGAGTTGTTGACGAATAACGTCAGAGATCGGGAGTCCCGCGATGTGTCCCGATCTCGGCTTTGCCTACATCGGGACACATCGGGGGACTCCCGATCTCTGGGTATAATCTTCTGAATGCCGACGCCACCAAAAAGCCGCCTGGCGGCCCTGGAGGCGCGCATGGAAGCCCTGGTCGAGGGCACGCTCGCGCGTCTGCTCCCGGGCCGTCTCGAGCCCGTCGATCTGCAACGACACCTCCTCCGCACGCTGGAAGACACGGCCGCGCAGGGCGCCCCCGCGCTGAGTTACACCATCCGACTGCATCGCGATGACGTCGCCCATCTGGCGCGGACCTATCCCGGGCTGACCGATCAACTGGCCGCCGCGATCGTCGAGGGCGCGCGACAGGCACATATCACCCTGCCCGCGCAGCCCGAGGTGTTGCTTCTGCCCGACGAGCATCTGCGCCCGCGTAGTCTGATCGTCACAGGCGAAGCTGCCCGAGCTGGCGCGACAACAACCGGAGGCCCGCAGGTTCGGGCCGACGGCGAGCCTGCGCCAACCCCGCTGCCACCGGCATTCCTGGTGCTCGACGGCGAACGCACGGTGCCGCTGCGCCTGCCCGTGATCAGCATCGGGCGCAGGCTCGATAACGACATCATCCTCGAACACACGAGCGTCTCGCGCGTCCATGCGCAACTACGCCTGCGCTTCGGACGCTACGTGGTGTACGATCTGGGTTCGAGTGGCGGCACCTTCGTCAACGACCAGCGCGTGCAGGAATGCCTGCTGAAGCCCGGCGACGTGCTGCGGCTATCCGGCGTGTCGTTGATCTACGGCGAAGACCAGGCTGCGCGCAGCACGCCGACCGAGGTCAGCGACCCGGGCAAGCGCAGCCAACTCGAGCCCGGCGACGATCGCACGCGCCCCTACTTTTAGGATCGGGCCGCACGTCCCTTACTTATGACACCTCTTGACGTCTTCGCCGTATTGCGCCTGCTGCTGGCCGGAACGCTCTACACCTTCTTCGGCCTGCTGCTCTGGCTGTGGTGGCGCAGCGAGCGACCGTCGAAACAGTCAGCTGCAACGACGGAGCGCGCTGCCCTGGTCGTCGTCGACGCCGGGCAGTCTGGGCTGGCCGCGGACCGCACCTTCTCGGTCGGCCCGGTCTGCACCATCGGGCGCGCCTCCACCGCCGACGTGGTCGTGGCCGACGACGGCGCCTCGCTCGAGCACGCCGTCATCCATTATCGCGAAGGTCGCTGGTGGATCGAAGACCTGGCCTCGAAAAACGGGACGCGCCTGAATCAGGATTCGCTGACCCGTTCGAGCCCTCTGCGCGCCGGTGATATGATCGCGATCGCCAGCGTGACGCTGCGTTTCGCCGAGAACGGCGACGCAGCCGGCGAGCCGCTGGCGTGAGCCTGAAGACAAGGAGAGCGGCTATGTCCACGCAGCCTGTGTTGGGGGTCATCGGCGGATCGGGTCTGTATTCGATGCCAGGCCTGAGCGACGTCGAAGAGCGCGCGATCCAGACGCCGTACGGCGATCCCAGCGACCCGATCGTCATCGGCACGCTGGCCGGCCAGCGCGTGGCGTTCCTGGCGCGACACGGGCGCGGCCATCGGCATACGCCCACTGAGGTCAACTACCGCGCCAACATCTGGGCGCTCAAGAGCCTCGGCCTCCGACACGTCGTCGCGGTCAGCGCCTGTGGCAGCCTGCGTGAGGATTACGCGCCGGGCCACATCGCCATCCCCGATCAGGTCTACGACCGCACAACATCGCGAGAGCGTTCGTTCTTTGGCGGCGGGCTTGTCGCCCACGTCAGCGTGGCGAACCCGTTCTGCCCGCACCTGTCGGCCCTCGCCCACGACGCCGTGGCCGAGACCGGGGCCACCGTCCATCAGGGCGGGACGTTCGTCACGATTGAAGGCCCGCGCTTCTCGACCCGCGCCGAAAGCCACGCCTATCGCAAACTCGGTTTCGACCTCATTGGCATGACGACCTCGCCTGAGGTCTTCCTCGCTCGCGAGGCCGAGCTGTGCTATGCCTGCATGGCGCACGTGACCGACTACGACGTCTGGCACACGTCGGCTGAGCCGGTCACGGTCGAGATGGTGATCCGCACGTTAAACGCCAACACGGCGCACGCTCAGACCGCGGTCGTCAACCTCGTCAGGCGCCTGGCAGCACCGCAGCCGGAATGCGCCTGCCAATCGGCGCTCAAAGACGCGCTCATGACCGCGCGCGACCGCATCCCGGCAGAGACGCGCGAACGAGTGGCGCTCCTGGCATCGAAATACCTGTGAGGCGGCGCCATCATCGCTGAACGATCCGCCGCGAACGAGCCGACGCCGCTGGTCGTCCGCCGGCTGGGTTTGGCGTTCGCCACGGCCTTCCTGGCGTTGACGGCGCTGGCCCTGTCGCTTGGGCCCGTCGCGCGTCTGAACGATTGGGCCGCCGCGCTGTCAGCGCGCGCCTGGGAGCCGTGGTTGATCGTCGGCGTGTGGGCCGTCTGCGCCTGGTCAGCCACGCGGGTCCTTGAGCGACGCCTGCCCGAACACGACCCGATCCTGTTGCAGGCCGCGCTGCTGCTCATGGGCTGGGGTGCGCTGCTCATCTGGCGTCTGCTGCCCGACTACGGCCTGCGCCAGGCCGCCTGGATCATGGTCGGCACCGCCGCGCTCCTGGTCTCCGCCGCCACCGACGGCGTGTTGCGCTCGCTGCGTCGGTATCGCTATCTGTTGCTCAGCATCGCGCTCGGATTGACGGCCCTGACCTTCATCATCGGCCTCGATCCAGCCGAGACCGGCGCGCGCCTGTGGTTGGGCGCCCTCGGCGTCGGCGTCTTCTTCCAACCCTCGGAGCTGCTCAAGCTCACGCTGATCGCCTTCCTCGCGGCTTATCTGGCCGAGCGTCGGCCGGCTCCGGGCGCGCTGCGCGCCGTTGATGTCGCGCCCGTGCTCGCGGTCTGGGGCGTCAGCATCCTGCTGGTCGTCGCCCAGCGCGACCTCGGGGCCGGGGTGCTGCTCTTCGTCGGCGCGCTCGTCGTCAGCTTTGTGGCCACCGGGCAACGTCGGTTGTTGGCGCTCGGCACGCTCCTCATCCTTGGCGCCGCGTTCGGCGGCTATGCCGTGTTCGACGTGGTGCGCGCGCGTGTCGCCGCCTGGATCGACCCGTTCGCGGACCCGATCGGCGGCGCCTATCAGATTGTGCAGGCCCTGATCGCCGAGGCCGCTGGCGGCGTGCTCGGGCGCGGGCCCGGCCTCGGCAACCCGGGCCTCGTGCCACTCGCGCACTCGGACTTTATATTCTCGGCCATCTCCGAGGAATGGGGCCTCGCGGGCTCGCTGGCCGTCGTCGGTCTGCAGGCCCTGCTGGCCGCCCGCAGCCTGCGCGCCGCGTTCCGCGCCCGCTCAGCCTTCGATCAGCTGCTGGCCGTCGGGCTCGCGTCGCTGTCGGCGACGCAGACGATGCTGATCGTCGGTGGCGCGCTGCGCGTGGTGCCGCTGACCGGCGTCACGCTGCCCTTCGTCAGTTACGGCGGTTCCTCGTTGTTGGCGCAATGCCTCATGCTCGGCCTGATCCTGCGTGTGTCGGATCGCGACCGGCCACGCCTCCCCATGTCAACGTCGCGTCCGGCAACGGCCCGGGCACGCGGCGAGGTCATGGCCCCGGCGCGTCGATCGGCGCTCCGTCTGACCGCCACGCTGATGGCCGTTGGTTTCGCGATGCTGGGGACGGCGATGGGCTATTGGAGCCTGGTCCGCGGGGTCGAACTCAACGCCCGCCCCGACAACGTGCGCCGGGCGTTGCTCGAATGGCGGTATGCGCGTGGCGAGATCCTGGATCGCAACGGACAGGTGCTGGCGGAGTCGATCCTTGTCGACGACCGCTACTCCCGCGTCTATCCGTACCCCAGCCTCGGGCCGGTGCTCGGGTACAGTTCGGCCCTCTATGGCGCGGCTGGCATCGAAGCCACGGCCGACTCGGCCCTGCACGGTGATCTGGAGACCAACTCCTGGGATCGGGTGCGCGGCCTGGCGGTCGGCGACCTGCCCACGCCGCGCTCGCTCAAGCTGACCCTGGACCTCGATCTGCAACGTGAGGTGGATCTGGCGTTGGGCCAGCGGGCCGGCGCCGTGGTGGTGCTCGACATCGACAGCGGCGATGTGCTCGCGCTGGCCTCGCATCCAGGCTATGACCCCAATCAACTCGATGCGCGCTGGCCGGCCCTGACCAGCGATCCCACGGCGCCGCTGCTCAACCGCGCGTCAGCTGCCCTGTACCAACCGGGCTCGGCCCTCTACCCGGCGCTGTACGCGCTGGGCGTGCAATCGGGCCTGATCCACCCCGATGAGCCCGCCCCTGGCGGCGCCTCGCCCATTCAGGCGGGTTCGGCCCAGCTCGGCTGCCAGGCCCCAGGAGACGACCTGACCTGGGCGACGGCGGTGGTCTTGCGTTGCCCGGCGCCGTTCGAACGGTTGGCGCGTCAGCTCGAGCGCGAACGAGTCGCGCAGTTGTGGCGCGATCTGGGCCTGTTCACAGCGCCTGTCGCCGGGCTCCCGACGGCAGCGGCGATCGATGAGCCTGCCAGCACCGATCCGAACGCCCTGCTCGGCCAGGGCGTGTTGACCATGACGCCCCTGCACTACGCCCGCATCGTGGCGGCCTGGGCGCAGAGCGGCGAGGTCCCGACTCCGCGCCTCATTCTCGCGGAACAGGAGCCCGACGGCGCCTGGCAAACGCGTTCGCCGATCGGCGGAACCGTCGCGGCCTTCACGCCGACCGGGGCCCAGGCGCTTCAGGAGCTGATTGTCCAGGGTTATGCGGCGCGAGCCGTGGCCGGTGAAGGCGCCACGCAACGCGACCTGGCCTGGTTCGGCCTGGCGGCCCCAGCCGACACACCGGACGTGGCCATCGTCGTCCTGCTCGAAGGCGGCAGCGAAGGTGATGCCGAGTCGATCGGCCGCGCGGTGGCAGTCGCTGCAACAAAGTGATGGGATCAGGCGCTGACGTCGCCGCGCCAGAGCAAGCCCGGGATGCGCTCCGGCCGGTAGACCGTCTCTTTGCGGAAGCGCTCGATTCGTTCCGCGAAGAGCGGATAGGCTGACGCTGCGGCGCACAGATCAGCGAACAAACGATTCGCCTCGGCCCGGTCGCCTACCGCCCAGCTCGCGGCCGCGGCCAGCAGCGCGCGCTCCAGCCGGCCCCACAATCCAAAACCCTCGACGACCGGGACCTCGCTCAGCGTCGCCACAGCACGGGCCGGTTCGCCGGCGGTCAACCATAGCGCCGCGCGGGTGGTGGCCAGGTTGAAACGCAGGTTACGGTCGCCGGGCGTCCCTGGAAGGGCATCGGCTCTGTCGAGCGTCTCGCCGGCGCGCCGCCACTGAGCCGGGTCGGCGACCAGCTGCGCGAACGCCAATCGGTTGAGGTTGTAGCCGTGCGATCGTGACGAGTGATCGGCGTTGCCGCCGATGAACGGCCCGTCCAGCAATCGAAGCGCGCCATCGACATCGCCGCGCCAGAGCAGAAAGGCGGCGCGCCGCGCCTGCTGGTCTGCCTGGCCATGGCCGTCGCCGATCTGATCCATGAGCCTTTGCACGACGTCGAGTCGCTCGAGGCCACGATCGATCGCGAGCCGGATGCGGTCATGATCGGTCAGATACATATTCATGTACGCGACCGTGTAACTGTCCCCAAGTTCTGTGGCCGATTCCAGCGCCTCGCTACGCAATCGGTCGGCTTCATCGAGATCGCCGCGGTCGTAGCTGAGCCCGCCCAGAAAACCACGCTTCGAAAGGGCCAACCGTCGCAGCCCGCCCCGCTCCGCGGCATCGATGGTCGCCTGCGCGTGCCGGATCGCGCCGGCCGAATCCTGCCGGGCGCGTGAGATGCTGGCCATGGCGCTATGCGCCGTCGCGCGCGTCTCGTGCAGGCTCTGCCAGGACACGTTGCCAAAGGAGGCAAGCAAGGCGAGAGCCTCCTCGCCGGCGCCGGCCGCCTCATCGATATGCGACAGATCGTAATGCGCCCAGGCCGCCGCAGCCGCCAGTCGCGCCCGCAGGAACGTCTCAGAAGGCCCGAGGCCGTCACGGGCTTCCGCGATGAGGGCCAGGGCCTCATCGTAAGCATTGCGCTCGAAGATGGAGTTGGCGATACGGGCCACCAGGTCGGCGCGCGTCGGCGCGTCGGCGGTCAGTTCCAGCGCCCGTCGGAAGTCGGCCTCGGCCTCGCGCGCCTGGAGGCTGCCGACCAGCAGGATGCCGCGCGAGGTCAACAGGTCGCGCAGGATCCGGCGGTTGCGGTCGGGGCGCCTGCCGCGTTCGAGGTTGCGGAGGGCGAGCGAGAGCACGGCCGCCGCCGCGGTCGCCTGCCCGCGCGCCGCCACGGCCTCCTCCCGGCCCTTGATCGTCTCCGCCGTGTGGGCGTACTGACCGGCGTGGGCGGCGTGATAGATCGTCTCGAGGACGTCAGCGCTGTTGTGATCTTCCCACTCGGCCGCCAGCCGATGCAGCCGGCGCTTGCGTCGAGGATCCGTCGCCAGCTGCGTCAGTAGATGCTCGCGCAACAGGGGATGCAGTCCGGCCTGACGGACGTCGTCGATCAGGGCCTGCTCCTGCAGCGATTGGATGGCCGCTCCAAGAGCCAGCGACGGTTCTGCGCCTGCGATCAACTCGGCCAGGGACGGATCGAAGAGATCGATCGGATGCCGGAAGAGGGCCACAAGCTCGAGCAACCAGAGGGCGCTCGCCGAGAGCCGTCGCAGCACCCCATTCATCAAGAACGCCGCGACCTGAGGCTGCGAAGCGAGGCGCTCGACGAAACGTGTTGAGTCGGCGGTCCCGTGGCCCAGCTGCCCGAGCGCGAGGCGCAGCAGCATCGGGTTGCCGTGGGTCCGCTCGATCAGGGCCTCGACCCAGGGCAGGCCAGGATCGAACCCGTAGTCGACGATCACGGACCGTGCCTGGGGCGCGTCAAGCCCGCCCACCGACAACTGCGGCAGCGACAGTGCCAGGCGCTCACGCGAAGTCAGCAGGAGCGTTGCCGACGTCGTCGCGACGAAGCTCTCGAGCAAGGCGCGCCCGGCCGGATCATGCATGACGAGATGAGCATCATCGACGCACAGCAACACCGGGCGCGCGCTGAGAGCCGCCCGAAGCAGGTTGAGTTGCTGGTCGAGGGGAAGAGACGCACCGGAGCCCTCGGTGAGGATGGGTCGGGCCTGGGTCTGGCCCTGCGTCAGACAGAACAGGGCCAGCGCGCGGGTGATCGCGGCGGCGCCATCGCTGACGCCGACGGTGACCGTCAACCAGAAGACCGGGAGCGACGAATGGGCGCGCGCCAGCTCGGCCGCCAGGACCGTCTTGCCCGCTCCGGCCATCCCCACCAGAGCGAGACGTCGCTCATGGCGCAACAGCCCGGCAGCGCGTTCAATCAAATCCGGTCGGGCGACCCAATGTGGCGGCGTCGGTGGAACGTCCTCGAGGGCGCCAAGGTCTTCGACGATCTCGTGCTGGATCTCGATCTGGCGCAGACCGGTCCGCCGCACCGTGACCCTGTCGGCCGGGCGTCTGGATCCGGCCTGCCCGGCCAACTGGAGCAGTAACTCAATCTGCTTCGGCTCATCATCCAGCTCCAGGGCGGGGATGAACAGGGCGGCCACCGTCGAGACATCCGGGAGGCGTTCGTTCTTTTCGAGGCGACAGACGTGGGCCTCGGTATACCCGACGCGTTGGGCCAGCTCGCGCTGGGTCAGCCGCGCCTTGCGGCGCAGGTACTTCAAGAGCTCCCCAAACGTCTGGGCCGCGACAGTGACCGACATGGTGGTCGATTGATCCCCCGAGATTGAACGCTTGCGTGCCCGATTTTACGCGGATCCTGCTTTGACAAGAAAAGTCAACTTCGACGGCCCGGGCTCCTCTAGAGTGTGGCCCGGAGGCTTACATGCCGCGCGTCATTCGTCGTCGCACCACAACGGTCCGAATCACCTGGGTCGAGCAGACCGTGACCGAATCTGTCGAGGAAACCGTCGGGGCCGTCGAGACGGTCGCCGCCCCATCGGGCGAGCCGCCGGCCGAGCCACACACGCGCCCGCGACGATCCACGCGGCAACTCAAACCTGCACGCAAACGCGTGAAGGCGGGCGCCAGGGCCGCAGAAGCTCCACACGATACTGTCACACAACGGTAAAAGGTCAACGCCATGTCCAATCAGATCCGCCCGCATAACCTCACGCTTCTGGCCCTGCCGGTCTTCCTGATCGCGGCGCTGGTCGGCCCGATCCGGCCTCACTCGACAGCTCCGCGAACGCGCGTTGAACGACCCGCGAGCGCCCTGCGAACCTTCAAAGTTGGCACGCACCTGTTCGGCGCGAAAGCCAATGGCGTCGTGATCGCCGGCCTCGACCATGCCCTGCAGATCGGGTTCCGGGGCGCCAACACCATCGAGCCGCATACCGCCAGCACTGACGCCGACGGCGCCCAATCGCTCGAGGTCGTCACCTGGCCGAACCTATGGGACGGAATCAGCCTCACCTATCGCGCCTCAGCGACCGGCATCGCCGAGAGCGTCTACACCCTCGCGCCCAGCGCCGATGCCGCCGACATCCAGCTGGCCTACGGCACACCCGTAGCGCTCAACGCGGATGGTTCACTGAGCCTGCGCTACGACACAGGCCAGCTGACCGAGAGCGCGCCGATCGCGTGGCAGGTGATCGATGGGCAGCGCCGCGGGGTGGATGTGCAGTTCAGGCTCCTCGACGGCTTCGCCCTCGAGGGCCAGGGCTCGACGGTCGGGTTCACGCTCGGCGCCTATGACCCGCGAGAGGCCGTCGTGATCGACCCGACGCTGACGTGGCATCGCTTCGTCGGCACCTCCGCCGACGAGTACGCCGGCGACATCGCAACTGACTCGGCGGGCAACCTCTACGTCGTCGGCACCGGCAATCTGTCGTGGGGGACACCCGTGCGGGCGTGGTCGGGCCACAACGACGCCTACGTCGTCAAGATGACATCGAACGGCGCTGTCGTGTGGTCAACGTTCCTGGGCGGAGCCTACAACGACGTAGGGAACTACATTGCGGTCGATCCGTCAGGCGCCGTGACAGTGCTGGGCTACAGCGATGCGCCCTGGGGTTCGCCGGCACGGGCTTTCGTTGGGGGCTCGGTCGACCTCTTCGCGGCCCATCTGTCGGCCAATGGCGACCTTGTGTGGAACACGTTCCTGGGAGGGTTCGGTTACGAACAACCTGAAGCCATCGCCCAGGAAGGGTCCGGCGACGTGATCGTGATCGGCTTCGGCTCGAGCACATGGGGTTCGCCCGCCGTTCCGCCTGCCGGTGGTTTCGATGTGATCGTCGCGCGATTGACCATCGGCTCCGGTGACCTGGTATGGAACACCTTCATCGGAGGTACGGCGGATGATTACGGCGGCGGTGTCGAGGTGGTCGGCACGTCCGTGTATCTCACGGGAGCCAGCGGCTCTCAATGGGGATTGCCCATCGTCAGCCATTCAGGCAACAATGACGGCTTCCTGGCGCGGCTCAGTCTGGCGTCCGGTGTTGTGCAGTGGAACACGTTCTTCGGTGGAGCGGGCTTTGATCGGGCTGAAGGGATTACCGTTGACGGGTCAGGCAACCTCTTTGTCGTCGGCGAAAGCAACGCATCGTGGGGCACCCCCGTACGGGCACACGCGGATTACGACGACATATTCGCGGCGCGTTTCAGCGCGGTTGGCGTATTGCAGTGGAACACCTTTCTGGGTGGAACCGCTTTTGATAGCGCCGAGGGAGTGGCGCTTGGCGCCGGTGGCAGTCTTTACGTGTCAAGCAACAGCGGAACGTGGGGCACGCCGTTGCATGGCGACTACGGTTCAGGCGTCACGCGACTCAGTGCCGCGGACGGCAGTCTTCAGTGGCATACGTTCCTGGTCGACAGCACGACGGTCTCCCAGGTACCTTATACCAATGCCCTGACGACTGATCCAGACGGGTTTGTGTACCTGGGGGGTGTGACCCAGGTCAGTTGGGGAGTCCCGCTCAACGGGTTCGGAGGCGGCCGGGATGGTTTTGTCGCGAAGTTGAACGGAGCCGGGACGCCTCAGTGGCACACGTACCTGGGCACGGGCGTCAACGACCAGATCGCGGCCGTGGCGCTGGATGCTGACAACAACGTGTACATGGTCGGCACCAGCAACGCCGACTGGGGCACGCCGATTCGGCCGTACTACGGACTGAGCGACGTGTTCGTGGCCAAATATCAACCCAACGGCGCCCGGGTCTGGTCGACGTTCCTGGGCAGCAACGCCAACGACCTTGGACAGAGCCTTGTTCTAGGCCCCACCGGCGACGTGTTCGTCGGCGGATACAGCTCGGCGACGTGGGACACCCCTCTTCGGGCCTTCACCGGCGGAACCGATGCGTTCGTGGCGAAACTCTCGTCCGCTGGCGCGCTCCAATGGCACACGTTCCTGGGCGGGGTCAGTTCGGATAGCGCAACCGGGCTTGGCGTCACACCCAACGGCATCCTGGCGACCGGGCCCAGCCTGGCCTCGTGGGGGACGCCGGTGCGCGCCTACTCGTCCGGGACCGACAGCTACGTCGCGAGTCTCGCCAGCGACGGCACCCTCCAGTGGAGCACGTTTCTCGGTGGCAGCGGCACCGACATCGCCAACCGGTTGAGTGTCGCGCCCGATGGCGGAGCTCACATCGCCGGTTACAGCGCCGCGACCTGGGGTGTGCCGGTTCAGCCCTTTACCAGCGGCTACGACGTCTTCGTCGCCAGTGTCTCGCCGCAGGGCGCGTTGATCTGGAACACGTTCTTTGGTGGCGTTGGCAACGACTATGGTTTCGGCGTGGCGGCGGATGGCAGCGGACACGTCTTCGTCGTCGGCGGAAGCGCCAACTCCTGGGGCTCACCGCAATACCCGCACTCGATCGGCAACGATGCCTTTGTGGCCCGTTTGGACAGCATGCTCGGAACCCTGCAGTGGAACACCTTCATGGGCTCAGCCAGCGTCACTGCGGCCAGCGACGTCAGGCTCGCCGCCGACGGCACCGTGGTCGTGACCGGCTACAGCGATGGCGCATTTGGCACGGCCTGGCTTCCTTACACCAGCGGCACAGATGCCTTCCTGGCGGAGGTCAGCGCCACGGGCGCCCTCCAGCGCACGGCCTTCTTCGGTGGGCCTGGCCTCGACGTGGGCACCGCCATCGCCCTCCGGCCCACGACCGGCACCGTGCTCCTCGGCGGCTATAGCAGCGCCGTCTGGGGCGACAGCGATGACGCCCTGTACTCCTACAAAGGCAGTCTGGATGGCTTCATCGCCTTCATCGAGTTGGCCGACACCGCGCCACCGCTGCTGCTGCCGTTCATCATGAAGTAAGGGGCTGAGACCCTGCCACGCCGCGGTGACCCAGGCTCGAGTGCCATGCGCATCTGGATCAACGCGAGGTGGAGCCCGAGGCCGAGGGGGCACCCCGCTATCGGCCTCGGGCTCCACCTCGCCGGACAGGATGAGTCAAATCTGCCGGGGCCAGCGGCCCTACCGTGTGCTCCAGAGACTCATTGTCCTGCACGGCATCATCGACGCGAGCCGCATTCGATCGTTCGAAAGGATTTGAGTGGCCAGAATGCTTTTCAACAAACCGTCACTTCGTTTCGTGGCTCCTGTAGCTCTGCCGATCGCCTTGATGGCTGCTCTTGTCGGCCCCGTCACGCGGGAGGGCCTCGCGCGCCGAACCCACGTTGAACGACCCGCGAGCTCCCTGCGAACCTTCAGAGTCGGCTCGCACCTGTTCGGCGCGAAAGCCGACGGCGTCGTGATCGCCGGCCTCGACCATGCCCTGCAGATCGGGTTCCGCGGCGCCAATGCCATCGAGCCGCAACCTGCCAGCACTGACGGCGACGGCGCCCAACCGCTCGAAGTCGTCACCTGGCCGAACCTGTGGGACGGGATCAGCCTGGCCTATCGCGCCTCAGCGACCGGCATCGCCGAGAGCGTCTACACCCTCGCGCCCGGCGCCGACGCCGCCGACATCCAGCTGGCCTACGGCACACCCGTAGCGCTCAACGCGGATGGTTCACTGAGCCTGCGCTACGACACGGGCCAGCTGACCGAGAGCGCGCCGATCGCGTGGCAGGTGATCGACGGGCAGCGCCGCGGAGTGGATGTGGAGTTCAGGCTCCTCGACGGCTTCACCCTCGAGGGCCAGGGCTCGATGGTCGGATTCACGCTCGGCGCCCATGACCCACGAGAAGCCGTCGTGATCGACCCGACGCTGG
>CAYZRP010000130.1:0-3577 GCA_964480865.1 uncultured Anaerolineales bacterium
GTTTGACGGCGTTGCGCAACTGCGCCAGCGTCCGCCGTTGGATCTGGTCCAGCAGGTTCGCGTCGCAGACCTGGAGCGAGTCGAGCGTGGTGAAGTGCCCGCGCACCAGCAGTCGTTCGTCGACGGCTTTCGCCAGCACCTGCATCAGGTCGAACTCGGCGAACGGGTAGCGCGCCAGCAGGTCGGCGGCCGTGATCGGCCCGCACCAGCGCAGCCGGCGCAACACCACGTCGGTCACGTTCGGTGTGCGGCCGTAGGCCTCGGCCAGTTCCGACGAAACCCAACGCGCCTCGCCGCTGATCGTCACCGGCAGGATGCGCTTCTCAGCGGCGAGCTCGGTCAGCCATTCATCGCCGCCGCTCACGCAACGCGCCTGAATCTCGGACTGCGTCAGGTCGCCGAGTTCGCGCACGATCACGGCCAGCTCTTCTTTGCTGCGCGCCTGCGCGCCATCGAGGCCATGGCCCGCCCGCCCGACCACATCAGCGATGGCTTCGGGACTCAGCCGCCCGGTCCAATCCGAGTCGAGCGGCGCCGCCTCGACCGACAGCGGTGCAGCCGACAAAGCCCGCAGTTGGCGCTCGGCCTTGGGCTCGTCCCACTGATACATGTAGATGCTGACAAAGCTATAAAGCAGGCCCTTGGCCACGGGCGACGGTGTCTGGCTGTGGATCGTGGCGATCTCGATCCGGCCGGCCTTGATGCCGTCGAGGACGTCGGTCAGATGCGGCAGGTCGAAGACGTCGCGCAGGCAGTCGCGCGTGGTCTCGGTCACGATCGGAAAGTTGTCGAAGCGCCGCACGAGCGCCAGCAGGTCGCGGGCGCGCAGGCGCTGCAACCAGAATGGCATCCGCTTCATGCCGCGCATTCGCGGGAGGAGCAGGGCGCGTCCGGCGTTCATGCGGAACTGCGCCCCGAACACAGCCGAGTCCGGCAACTCGTCGAGGATACGTCGCCGCGCTTCGTCGGAGGTCAGGGCCGCAAGAATGTCCGTCGGCGGTTCCTGCGCCAGCCCGGGCAGGCGGAAGAGGATGCCATCGTCGTTGGTCTGCGCTTCGGGCGTGACGCCGATGCTGTCGCGCACGACGCCCAGTAGCGCCAGGGCCCAGGCGCCATTGACGCGCCCGCCAAACGGCGACTGCACCACCAGGCACCAGTCGCCGGCATCGTTGCGGAAGGTCTCGACCACCACCATCCGATCCGACGACATCACGCCGACGGCGTTCATCTGACTGTGAACGTGGGCGATCAGAGCACGGGCCGAGCGCTCGTCGAGGGCATAGTCGCTGCGCAGCCAGGCCTCGGCCTCGTCGACGGCCGTCTGGTTGGGCTCGGCCAGGCGTGCCGCGATCTCGCGCCGAAATGCGCCGATGCGGACGCCGAGTTCGTAAGGCCGATACGGATAATCACCGTTCCAGAAGGGCATGCGCGGCGTCGCGCCGGCGGCGTCGACGACCACGACCCGGTCGTCGTTGATCTCGGCCACGCGCCAGACGTTGCTGCCCAGCAAGAAGGTGTCGCCGATGCGCGTTTCGAAGACGAACTCCTCGTCGAGTTCGCCGATGCGCGTCTTGCCGTCGCCCAGATACACGCCGAAGGCGCCCGTATCCGGAATCGTGCCGACGTTGCTCATGGCCAGCAGGCGCGTGCCGGGCAGGGCGACCAGGCGATCCGCCGTCCGGTCCCACGCGATCTTGGGGCGCAGCGAGGCGACGGCAGGGACAGACGCGGCGTCGAAGTAGTAGCGACCGGTGAGCATGTCGAGGACGCCTTCGAACTGTGCCCAGGTCAGGTCGCGGTACGGATAGGCGCCGCGGACGAGGTCGAAGAGCTCGGCCGAACGCCACGGCTCCATCGCCACCGCTGCAACGATCTGTTGGGCCAGGACGTCGAGCGGGCTTTCGGGCGTGTGGGTCAACTCGACATCGCCGTCGAGCATGCCGCGCGAGATGGCGGCCGCCTCCATCAGGTCCTCGCGGAAGGTGGCGTAGATCCGGCCGTGGCTGGTCTGCCCGACCAGGTGGCCCGAGCGCCCGACGCGCTGTAGGCCCTGCGACACGCTCTTGGGCGACTGGAGCTGGACGACGAGGTCGACGTGACCGATGTCGATGCCGAGCTCGAGCGAGCTGGTGCCGACCAGGGCCGGGAGCTTGCCGGCCTTCAGATCGGCCTCCATCTCGCGTCGGGCCTCTTTCGACATGCTGCCGTGGTGGGCGCGAATTGGGCCTTCGGCGCCGATGGCGAACATGCCGCGATCGCGCATCAGGCCGCCAGGGGCGAGCGCGGCGGTGCTGCCCGGCTCGATCTCCTCGGAGCGCTCGGCCGCGAGCTGGGCATTGAGCCGGTCGGCGGTGCGTTCGGCCAGGCGGCGGTTGTTGGCGAAGATCAGGGTCGTGCGGTGCTTGAGGATGTCGCCGAGCACCTGCGGCACGACAGCGGGCCAGATGCTGCCGCCCGGCAGATCACTGAAGTCGTCCACCGGGGTGATGACTTCGAGCTTGAGTTGCTTCTTGTAATGCGCGTCGACGATCGTGACGGGGCGGGCGGAGCCGTCAGCCTCCTGGCCGCCCAGAAATCGCGCGGCCTCTTCGAGCGGCCGAATGGTGGCCGAGAGCCCGATGCGCTGCACGGGCTGCTCGGCCAGCCACGTCAGGCGCTCGAGGCTGAGCGACAGATGCGCGCCGCGTTTGTTGCCCGCGAGTGTGTGGATCTCGTCGACGATCACGGCCTCGACCGTGCGGAACAACTCCCGCGCTTTCGGGCTCGTCAGCATCAGGTACAGGGACTCGGGCGTCGTGATCAGGACGTCTGGCGGATGCGTCAGCATCTGCGCGCGCTGACTGGCGGGCGTGTCGCCGGTGCGCACGGCGACGCGCAGCGAGCGCAGTTTGATACTCTGACGCGTGGCTGCCGCGCGGATGCCGGCGAGCGGCGCTTGCAGGTTGCGCTCGATGTCGTTGTTGAGCGCCTTGAGCGGCGAGACGTACAACAGGCCGATGCCGCCCTGGCCCCTGGGAGCTTCATCGCGGCCATAGAGTCGGTCGATGCCCCATAGAAAGGCCGCCAGGGTCTTGCCGGAGCCGGTTGGGGCCAGGATCAGGGTGTGCTCGCCGCGCTGGATCGCCGGCCAGCCCTCAATTTGAGGCGGCGTCGGGCGACCGAGGGTGTCGCGAAACCACGTTTGCGTGGCGGGTGAGAAGGCGGAAAGAGCGTCTGACATCGGGATAGAACAATTGTACGCCAAAGGCGTGCGTGCCGCGACACCCTCTGGTAAGGTGGGTCTATGCTTGAGTTGCGTTGGGTCTGGTCAGACGCCTGGGTGTTGTGGTCGATAGCGGCGGGGTCCACAGAGCTCACGAACCTCCAGCAGCTGATCAGCGCCGCGGACTACCTCAACCACGCCGTGCCGACCTACGCCGAGCTGGCTGGCGCGCTAGGGCGATTGGTCGCAGCGGGTTGTGTCGAGCGCACGGGGCGTGGCTATCGAGCCTCGACAACGATACGTGAAGTGCTGGCGGCGGTTCGAACGCCGCGATCGAGTGGCCTGGCGGAAGTTGATGCGCTGTTCGCGCATCTG
>CAYZRP010000130.1:3677-8623 GCA_964480865.1 uncultured Anaerolineales bacterium
ATCGGGGGACTCCCGACGTCTTGCCGGCTTGATGCATAATGCCGCCATGACCCGCCAACGTCTCATCACGCTATTTGTCATCTTCGCTCTGGTCGTTTTGATCGGCGTCATCGGCTGGCTGGCACTCGACGCGCGCAATCCGTGTCGCGTCACACAACCACTGCTGCCCGAAAGCTGGTTCCATGACCCAACGACGGCCGCGCCATTCTGCACCTACGACGTGGTCGCGACGTTCCCGCACGATCCTGCCGCCTTCATCCAGGGCCTGCAGTGGGTAGATGGCGTGTTCTACGAGGGCACGGGCCTTGTCGGGCAGTCATCGCTGCGACGCGTCGATCCTGAGACGGGCACGGTGTTGCAGCAGATCGCCCTCGACCCAAAGGTCTTCGGCGAGGGAGTCGCCGTGGTCGGTGACCGCATCTACCAACTCACGTGGCAGGACCACGTCGGCTACGTCTACGATCGCGAGACCTTCACGCTTCTGCGCACCTGGCAGTACCCGACCGAGGGCTGGGGCCTGACCTACGATGGGACGCGATTGATCATGAGCGACGGCTCGTCGACCCTGGTCTTTCTCGATCCCGAAACGCTCGAAACGCTCGGTCAGATCCCGGTGACGGACGGCGGCCAGCCGGTATCGCAGTTGAATGAGCTCGAGTACGTCAATGGCGCTGTGTTCGCCAACATCTGGCAGACCAACTACATCGTCCGCATCGATCCGGCCACCGGCCACGTTCTGGCGCGAATCAACTTCGCTGAACTGCTGCCGCAGGACCAGCGTAACGGAACCGATGTCCTCAACGGCATTGCCTATGACGCCGACGCCGGCCGGCTGTTCGTGACCGGCAAGCTATGGCCCAGCCTGTTCGAGGTGACGCTCAGGCCGGCCGACCAATAACTTTGGTCCAGCGGAGGGTGCCATGGACGCTTTCGAACTCAAACGATCGCTCGACGCTTCGCTGCGAACCCCTTCTGGTGGTCTGATCGATGCCGAAGCTGCCTGGGACGTCTTGCGCAGTCAGCTCCGCACGCCGCCCCATGGGATCGTTCATCAGGAGCTGAGCTTCAGCGTGGATGAAGAGGACAGCGAACCGATCGACGCTCAGCCCCGGATGCTGCTCTACATGGGCTGGCTGATTGATGCCGAGAAAGATCAATCCTGGCGAACCGTTGAGGTCGCCCTCCATTACCACTACCAGCTCACGTCGGGTCTGGCGGACCGACTCGATGATCTTCGGCAGTGTTCCTTCGATACGGCGCTGGACGCTGATCCACACGACCCGGATCTGGTCGGCACGTTCTTGAAGCGAGTCGACTCGGCCGAACCTGTGTGGGCTGCGCTGCACGGCCTGTCGGCCGACAGCGCCGACTTCACCTGCGTCGTAACGCCTGGGTAGCCGAAGCAAACGTGAACCGGCAGCGTCGCCATTCTGGGCGCTGCCACCACCGACGAGTGAACCTCTATGGCACGCGAGCGAGCCGTCGCGATTGTCTTGCGCCAGCACACGGTGTTGATGGTTGAGCACCTGGATGGCGACCGATGTTATTGGACGTTGCCGGGCGGTGGGCTCGAGCCGGGTGAGACGGCGGCGCAGGCTGCGCTCCGCGAGTTGCAGGAGGAGACGGGCCTGCACGGAACGCTCGTCCGCCAGCTTTACAGGCGATCTCACGAAACCGGCTTTCTCTGCCTGGCTCCGGCCGAGCAAGATGCCGTGATCGGCTTTGACCCCGAAATCGACGAGGGTAGGGCCATGTTGCAGGCGGTTGGTTGGATCCCACTGGCAGAACTGGCCGACGACGTGCAGGGCCGCCTCTTCATCCCCGCGCTGCGACAGGCGGACCTGACTCTCTGAGGGCGCACGTGACACAGAGAATCCTTCCCGCACCGCGTTATCGTCAAGAGTCGTAGTCGTCAAACTCGATCGAATTACATTCCAGAAGAAAGCGGATGGACTTTGCCTCCGGTTGGCCGGATAACTTTGCCAACAAGGAAGGCAACCATGTTTTTTCGTCTGGTGACGCGTACTTTATTGGCGATCGTTGTGTCTGGCGTGGTCGGAGTGACGGAGGGCACAGCCATCGGGATCGTTCAGGCACAATCGGCAGGACCGTACCGACTGGTGCTGCCCGGCATCTTGCGTCAGGCGTCGAGCCTGACGTCAGCGGATATCATTGTCAACCACCTGAACGTCGACATCGACGCGGTTCCAGCAGCCTACATCAATCTGGCCAAGACCCAGCTGCGCGTGAGTTATGGGCACACGTCGCACGGCAGTCAGCTCATCAGCGGCGCTGAGTATTGGCATGTGCAGAATCCACTATTGGCTTTCAACACCGATGGCGCCCTCGAGTCGGGTACGCTGTCGATCGCGGACTACACCCCGGGTGGCGACCTCGGCAGCCCCGATCTGGTCAGCTGGGCCAGCGCGACGCGCGCTTACCTGAACGGCTCCGGTAGCAATCGAAACGTCGTCCTCTGGTCGTGGTGTGGCCAGGTCAGCTGGCAGAGCGAGAGCGATATCGCGAATTACCTGAGCTTGATGAGCGGCCTCGAGCGCGACTACCCGAACGTCCGCTTCGTCTACATGACTGGCCATCTCGATGGTTCTGGCCCTGCCGGCAATCTCTACCTGCGCAACAATCAGATCCGTGCCTACGCCACGGCAAACCACAAGATCCTGTTCGACTTCGCCGACATCGAAAGCTACAACCCGGATGGCGTGTACTTCGCCAACGCCGACGACAGCTGCCCGTGGTGCAGTTCGTGGTGCTCGACGCACGCCGACCAGTGCGCGGCCCTCCCGGATTGCGCGCATTCGCACGGCTTCAACTGCAAGATGAAGGGCGAGGCTTTCTGGTGGCTGCTGGCCAGGATCGCGGGCTGGGATGGGATCAGTCAGTAGCTAGTCCTTCACGGTTAGGGTGACGCTGGCCGGTTGATTCCAGGCCCCGGCATAGACCGTGTCGGCCAATGCCCGGCGCGATCGCGCCGCAAGCTCGCGTTCGCGATCGACGTCGCCCAGTTGCGCCGGGTCGCCCAACCGACCAACCGCCAGCGCCACCACGGGATCGAAGTCCTCGGGGATGGCGAAGGCTTCGCGGGCCGCTTCGGCCGAGAAGCCGCCCATCTGTCGAATGAACAGGCCGTCGGCCGTCGCCTGGACGCTCAGGTGCGCCACCGCCTGCCCGAGATCGTAGAGCGCATACAGGTTCTCGCGCCCGCGCGAGGTGATCCGTGCCATGACGGCCAGGATGAGCGCGCCGGCTGAACCGGCCCACCGCCGGTTGCTCTCGCTCAGACAGCCGTAGATCCGGCCGAAGGCTTCGAGTTGGTCCTGGCGCGCCACGATGAAGCGCCAGGGCTGCTCGTTGCTCGAGGAGGGTGCCCAACGCGCTGCTTCGAAGAGCGGCAACAATTCCGCATCCGACAGGCTCTCGCCAGCGAAAGCGCGTGGGCTCCAGCGTTGGCTCAGCAGCGGATGAATGTCGGCGGTCGGGTCGTGTCGATGAAGGCTCACGCTGGCTCCAGAGGGACGGAATTCGCCGCGGGGTGATGTGTCTCATCCCGCGGCGCTTTTCGAATCATATCCGTCTCGCTCGCTCTGGTGCGCTCTGTCGAAGGTTAGCCCAGCGCTTTGGGCGCGTTGCCGGCCTCGTCCTTCAGGTCCACGCCGCTGAGTTTCAGGCGCCGCGCTTCAGTGAGGAGGTACACGATCTTGCCTGCGGCCTCCTCGTACGACAGGCCTTCCTGGCGAACGTTCGAGATGCAATTGCGCTCGGCATCTGAGCGCCCGACACGCGGACCGTAGGTGAGATAGACGCCAAGGCTGTCAGCCGAGCCCAGGCCCGGGCGCTCACCGATGAGAATCACGACCACTTCGGCCCCGAGCGCTTCGCCGACCTCGTCACCCAGGGCCACGCGCCCCTGCCGTGCGACCACGATCGGGGCGAGCCGCCAGCGGCGCTCACTCAGCAGCGGCATCGTAGCGTCGAGGAGCGCCACGGCGTGTCGGTGCGTCGCCAGCGCCGAAAGCCCATCCGCCACGATGAACGCGACGTCGTACCCGGTTGAGTCATCGGCTTTCCAGGTCGCGAGCGCGGCCTTGCCTTCAGGTGAAAGCCGCCGGCCGCGATTGGGGTTCTGCAGATACGCAGCGCGATCGGCGGCCTGGCTCTGCACGGTCAGACACGGCCAGCCACGTTCGGCCAGATCTTTCTCGATGGCGGCTGCCTCGAACGGCAGGTGCACGGCGTCCCGAGCACGGGCGTGCGCCAGTTGGAAGTCGAGCACCTCGCGGGTGGGCAGGCTTCCGCCGGTGCGACCAAGGCCGATGCGCGCCGTCGTCAGGTTTGCGAGGTCGCGCCAGGGATCGAGCGGGGTCAGGTCGGGCATGATGGCTCCACAGTCAGACGAATGACGAACGACGAACGACGAAGGTTGACTGCATCACCGAGACATCATTCGTCCTTCGTCCTTCGTCCGTCCTTCCACGGTCCCGCAGCGAGCAGCGGGTGGTTCGGCGTCGCGGGCAACAACTCGCGCCCATCTTTGAGGATGTTCAGATCGGCCAGCCAGGCTTCGAACTCGGGTGCCGGGCGCAGGCCGAGAACCTGACGCAGATAGAGGATGTCGTGGAACGACGTGCTCTGGTAGCTGAGCATGATGTCGTCGGCGCCCGGCACACCCATGAAGTAGTTGCAGCCCGCCACGCCAAGCAAGGTGAGCAGATTGTCCATGTCGTTCTGGTCGGCTTCAGCGTGATTGGTATAGCAAACGTCGCAGCCCATCGGCAGGCCGAGCAACTTGCCGGCGAAGTGATCCTCGAGCCCCGCGCGCGTGATCTGGGCGCCGTCGTACAGGTATTCGGGCCCGATGAAGCCGACGACGGTGTTCACGAGCAACGGCTTGAAGTGCCGGGCGACGGCGTAAGCGCGCGCCTCGCATG
>CAYZRP010000130.1:8633-12812 GCA_964480865.1 uncultured Anaerolineales bacterium
GACCACCGTGTTCACCTGAAAGGGGCTATAGCGCTTCGCCAGCCCGTAACAACGCGCCTCCATCGTCACCTGGTCCCAGCCGTGATGGGCATCCGCCGACAGCGCGCTGCCCTGGCCGGTTTCGAAATACATGACGTTGTCGCCGACGGTGCCGCGGTTGAGCGCCAGCGCCATCTCGCGCGCCTCGCCGAGCATCCCGAGTGTGATCCCGAAGCTCCGGTTGGCGGCTTCGGTTCCGGCCACCGATTGGAAAACCAGGTCGACGGGCGCGCCGCGCTCGATGGCCTGCATCTGGGTTGTGACATGCGCGAGGACGCAGCTCTGGGTTGGGATCCGATAGCGCTCGATCAGGTCGGCCAGCATCGCGAGCAGGTCGACGACGCGCTGTGGGCTGTCGCTGGCCGGGTTGATGCCGATCACGGCGTCGCCACAGCCGTAGAGAAGGCCGTCGACGATGGCGGCCGCGATCCCGGCCGGATCGTCAGTGGGGTGATTGGGCTGCAGCCGCGCCGCGAGCCTGCCAGGGAGACCGAGGGTATTGCGGAAGCGCGTCACCACGCGGCGCTTCTGCGCCACGAGGACCAGATCCTGGTTGCGCATCAGCTTGGCCACCGCCGAGACCATCTCGGGGGTCAGACCGGGGCTGAGCGCTTCGAGCGTTGGTCCATCAGCCGGGTAGCCGAGCAGCCAGTCGCGAAAGCCGCCCACGGTCAGGGCGCTCACTGGCTCGAAGGCGGCCCTGTCGTGCGTGTCGAGGATCAGGCGCGTGACGTCATCACTTTCGTAGGGGATGATGGCGTCATCCAGGAACGTCTTGAGCGGCACGTTGGCCAGCGCGCGTTGCGCCGCGACGCGCTCCTCGGCGCTCTCGGCTCCGATGCCGGCCAGGGCGTCGCCGGACTTCGGCGCGCTGGCCCGCGCCAGCAGCGTGCGCAGATCCGCGAATGTGTACGTGCGTCCGGCGACGTTTTCGCTGTAGGCGGGCATGGTTTCTCCGGAAGTATGACCGCGGTCGGCGGTCACTCAATCCAGCAACGTTTCCAGAAACTCGATCAATCGATCGACATCGGCGGCGTTGCTGGCGATGCCGAGCGAGACGCGCACGGCGCCCGTGCTCTTGTCGTCGATGCAGCGCCGGAAGTCGTCGAGCGTCATCCGCGCGCGGCTGGCGACAAAGCAACTCGAGAGCTCCTCGGCCGAGATCCCCAGCGCCAGTTCGCCATCACCTGGATTGCAGAAGCAGCCGGTGCGCAGCGAGATCATGGCGGCGTTGGCGCTGGCTTCGACGTCGCGGTGATCGATGAAGTGCCCGGCCGAGTCGAAGACGTTGAACGTCACCGTTGCGCCGCGACCCGCCGTGCTCGTCGGTCCGTAGATGCGAACCAGCGGGTTACCGTTGGCGTGCCGGAGCGAGACCAGGCCTTCGATGAGTCGCCCGGTCAGTCCTTCGAGCCGGTCATGCAGGCGGGCGACGCCGATCTCGGCCAGATAACGCAGACCGATCTCAACCGCCGGCAGATTGAGATAGTCGAGCGTGCCATCCTCGAATCCTTCCGAGCCTTCGTGCAGGTAGTACTTGTCGCCCTGAACGGAGGCGACCGTGATCGTGCCGCCCGCGAACCACGGACGCTGCAATCGCTTCAATGTGTCGCGGCGCGCGAGCAGGGCGCCGATGCCGGTCGGATAGCCGAACATCTTGTAGAACGACAATGCCACGAAGTCCGGCTTGACGGCGCCCAGATCGAGCACGTTGGTTGGCGCAAAGGCGGCGGCGTCGAGGAGCACGTCCCAGCCGGCGGCGTGCGCCTCCGCGATCCAGTCGAGGTCATGACGCACGCCCGAGAAGTTCGACTGACCGGGGAAGGCGAAGAGCCGTGGGCCGCCACCGCCTGGCGCGATCAGATTGGCGCGCAGCACGTCGGCGTCCATGCGCAGATCCGGCGGACGTACCGGTGTGTACGTCACCGTCGCGCCCTTGGCCCGCGCGAACTCGCGAATGCCGTTGACCGAGTTGTGATTGTCGAAGGTCAGCAGGAACGCGCCGCCCGGGCCGAACGGGTACGACTCGCCGACGAGCTTGAGCGCGCCACTGGCGTTGGCGGTGAAGATCACGGCGTATTCGGTCGGGTCGGCGTTGAAGAAGCGCAGCACCGCGGCGCGGGCCGCGTCGACGCCGCGTGTCGCCGCCTGCGACGTCGGGTTGCTCGAGTGCGGGTTGCCGAAGACTCCATCGGCCAGGATCGCCTGATGCTCGCGCAACTGTCGGGCGGCGTACAGACAACCGCCGGTGTAATCGAGATAGACGTGGCCAGCCTTATCGAGGCGCGCGTACTCGACCGTGCGCAGGGCGTCGAAGTCGAACTCGGGCGTACAGTCCGCGGGGATGTCTGGCGTCGCGGTCGTCATTGGACCTCCGCCAGTTTGCGCAGCGCCTTGATCAGCGCGTGGTTGCCCTCGTGGCCGAGGCCGTCGGCCTGCAGGACGCGGTAGAGGTTGAAGACCAGGCTGGTGGCCAGCATCGGCACGCCGAGGTTGTCGCCCTCACGCAGGCACAGGCGTACGTCCTTCTGTTGCAGGTCGATGGTGAAGCCCGGGCGCCAGTCATCGGCCAGGATCTGCGGACCGCGGTTGCTGAGCATCCAGCTTCCGGCGGCGCCGCCGCTGACCGCTGCGAGCGTCTTCTGCAGGTCGAGCCCACCCGCGCGCGCGAACTCGAGCGCCTCGCTCATCGCCAGCGCGTTGCCGACGACCAGGATCTGGTTGACGAGCTTGACCATCTGCCCATCGCCGTTACCGCCGACGTGCGTGATCGTCTTGCCCATGGCCTCGAAGCACGGCCGTGCGCGCTCGACCTGCTCGGCCGCGCCGCCGACCATGATGCTGAGCGTGCCGCGGGCCGCGCCCTCGCTGCCGCCGCTAACGGGAGCGTCGAGCATGCCCACGCCTTTCTCGGCCAATTGGGCCGCGATGGCCCGAGTGGCCGCCGGGCTGATCGTGCTCATGTCGACGACAAGCGCGCCCTCGCGTGCGCCTTCGATCACGCCGCCCGGCCCGAGGATCACGGCCTCGACGTCGGGCGTGTCACTGACGCAGGTGAAAACGATGTCGCTGGCCGCTGCGACGGCCGCCGGGCTGTCCGCCCAGGCTGCGCCTTCAGCGACGAGCGCTTCCGCCTTGGCTTGTGTTCGATTCCAGACCGTGACGCTGTGGCCGTGTTTGAGGAGGTTGCGGGCCATACCCTGGCCCATGATGCCGAGACCGATGAAACCGAGCGCTGCGTTCGTCATGGAGGATCACTCTCGTTCCGAGCCGAATTTCCTCCATTCTACGCGACTTCGATACGAGGGGCTGTGCCGCGCGCAGAGAAACGACAGCAGAGTGCGCGGATTTCGCAGATGCAGTGGATCATCCCCACTCCGCGCATTCCGTGAGATCCGCGGCCAGAGCTCTGTCTAGATTTGAAAATCATCGCCGCGCCAGGTGCCGCCGAGCGGGGCGTGGACCTGATGGACCTGGCCATAGTGGTGGTGCACGGCGACCTTGTCTTCGAGTTCCTCAACGCGTTCGAGCAACTGCGCGACGGCGGTGCCGAGCGTGTCGGGCAGGTTGGTGTGGTTGAGGTCAACGTTGGCCTGGCGCTGGGTGCGCACCACGACCTGACCGGGCACGCCGACGACGACCGAGTTCGCGGGCACCGGCCGAACCACGACGGCATTCGCGCCGATGCGGCTGTCCGCGCCGATCTCGATCGCGCCGAGCACTTTGGCGCCGGCACCCACGACGACCCGATCGCCGATGGTCGGATGGCGCTTGCCCTTGTTCAAACTCGTGCCGCCGAGCGTGACGCCATGATAGAGCGTGACGTCAGCGCCGATCTCGGCGGTCTCGCCGATGACGACGCCCATGCCGTGATCGATGAAGAAGCCCGGGCCAAGCACGGCGCCCGGGTGGATCTCGATCCCGGTCATGCCACGCACCATCTGCGAGAGCCAGCGCGCCGGCAGTCGCCAACCGCGCACCCAGAGCCAGTGCGAGATGCGATGGCCCCAGACCGCGTGCAGCCCCGGATAGAGCAAGGCCACCTCGAGCGATGACCGCGCAGCCGGGTCGCGGGCCAACACGGCGGCGACATCCTGGCGAAACGAGTTGAACATGCCTGCCTCCTGCGCCCTGGCCAAC
>CAYZRP010000130.1:12912-20704 GCA_964480865.1 uncultured Anaerolineales bacterium
GCCCAGGTCGCGGCGCCCGACGAGATGCCCACCAGCAGCCCTTCTTCCTTGGCCAGGCGGCGCGCGGCGTCGAAGGCGTCGTCGTTCTTGACGCGCACGATCTCGTCGTAGATCTTCGTGTTGAGCACATCCGGGACGAAGCCGGCGCCGATGCCCTGGATCGGGTGCGGGCCTTTCTGGCCGCCCGAAAGGATCGGGGAGGCGTCGGGCTCGACGGCGATGGCCTGGAAGGTGGGCTTGCGCGCCTTGAGCACCTCGCCGACGCCCGTGATCGTGCCGCCGGTGCCGATGCCCGAGACGAGGATGTCGACTTTGCCATCGGTGTCGCGCCAGATCTCCTCGGCGGTCGTGCGGCGATGGATCTCGGGGTTGGCCGGGTTCTTGAACTGCTGCGGGATCAGGTAGCGTGAGTCCGAAGCCGCGAGTTCCTCGGCGCGGCGGATGGCGCCGCCCATGCCCTCGGGTCCAGGGGTGAGGATGAGTTCGGCGCCATACGCGCGGAGCAAGGCGCGGCGTTCCTTGGACATGGTCTCGGGCATGACGAGGGTGAGCTTGTAGCCGCGGGCGGCGGCGACGAAGGCGAGGCCGATGCCGGTATTGCCGGAGGTAGGTTCGAGCAGGATGGTGTCGGGCTTGATCAGGCCGGCCTGCTCGGCGGCGTTGATCATGGAGACACCGATGCGGTCTTTGACGCTGTGCGAGGGGTTGAAGTACTCGAGTTTGGCGACCACGTCGGCGCCCGCGCCCTCGGTCACACGACGCAACCTCACAAGCGGCGTGTTGCCGATCAGGGCGGTGATGTCATTCGCGATGTTCACGTCAGAATCTCCTGGTTGAATGGAAACGCACAACACGCCGACGGCCGGCGCGCTGACAGACAGCAGGTTGAAGGGCGAAGGGAGGCCTGAAGCCGGGAGCTTCAGGCGCAGCTACACAAGCAGGTCAGGCAGGAAGGCATCGGGTCCGAGACCCGGATTGGGGCGTTCACGGCAGCGATTGTACTTGGATCGTCTCACTGCGTCCAGACAGGCGCGATTAAGCGCGCATGAGCACTTCGCGCCTTGAGGGTTCTCGCCGCGGATGTTGCAGCCCAGGCGCCAGTTCTCTCCAGACCGCTTCCACAACGCGGGCTCGGTGGCGGGGCCGGCGATACAATTTGGCGGAAATACGGAGCTTTTTGCAGATCTATGCCTAACCGTCTCGCCGACTCGACTTCGCCCTACCTTCTGCAACATCAGAATAACCCCGTGGACTGGCATCCCTGGGGGCCGGACGTGCTGGCTCGCGCCCTGGCCGAAGACAAGCCGATCTTTCTGTCGATCGGCTACGCCGCCTGCCACTGGTGTCACGTCATGGCGCACGAGTCGTTCGAGGATCCCGAGACGGCAGCGTTGATGAACGAGCACTTCATCAATGTCAAAGTGGATCGTGAAGAGCGACCTGATCTCGACTCGATCTACATGACGGCCGTCGTGGCTCTGACCGGGCAGGGCGGTTGGCCCCTGAGCGTCTTCCTCACGCCTGACGGCGCCCCGTTCTTCGGCGGCACGTACTACCCGCCGGCCCCGCGCCATGGCCTGCCCTCCTTCAAGCAGGTGTTGGCCGGCCTGCATGATGCCTGGACGACCCGACGCGAGGATGTGCTCAACGGCAGCGCCGACATCGTTCGCCATCTCGAGAATCCGCTGGCCGTTGGCCCTCAGGGCGACGCGCCGACACTCGACGACCTGGGTGCGGCGGTCAGGGCCCTTTGGGAGACCTACGACTCGCGATTGGGCGGCTGGGGCCATGCCCCGAAGTTCCCGCAGCCCATGACGATCGAGTTCCTGCTGCGCTATCACCTCCTCAAGGATGGCGAAGCCCTCCCGCTCGAGATGGCCACGTCGACGTTGCGCGCCATGGCCCGCGGTGGCCTGTACGACCAGCTCGGTGGCGGTTTCCATCGCTACTCGGTCGACGAGCGCTGGCTTGTCCCACACTTCGAGAAGATGCTCTACGACAACGCGCAGCTCGCGCGCGTCTACCTGCATGCCTGGCAGCTGACCGGTGACGCCGACTTCCGTCGCGTGGCGGTCGAGACGCTCGACTACGTCCTGCGCGAGATGACCGACCCTTCGGGCGGCTTCTACGCCTCTCAGGACGCCGACAGTGAAGGTGAAGAGGGCCGCTTCTTTGTCTGGACTGAACGCGAGGTCGATGACCTCCTCGGCGACGACGCCGCGTTGGCGAAGCGCATGTATGGCGTCACGGCCGGCGGGAACTTCGAGGGCGGCGCGACAGTGTTGTCGATTGCCCAACCGCTGACTGAAGCGGCGAGCGCGCTCGGGCTGGAGAGCAAGGATGCCGTCGGGCGCCTTGCGCGGGCGAGGGAGGCGCTCTTCAAGCACCGCGAGACCCGTGTGCGCCCAGGCCTTGACGACAAGGTGCTGGCCGCCTGGAACGGTCTGATGCTGGCCGCCTTCGCCGAGGCCGGCGTGGCGCTCGAGAGAGAGGACTACCTTGAGGCTGCTCGCCGCAACGGCGACTTCCTGATGACGCAGATGCGTGCCTCTGATGGCCGGCTGCATCGCACCTGGCGCAGAGGAGATGCACGACTGAACGGCTATCTCGAGGACTACGCCGCCGTGGCCGAAGGGCTTCTGACTCTCTATCAGGCCACCTTTGAGACGGGTTACTTCGTCGCGGCGCGAGAACTCGCCGATCTGGCGCTCGAGCACTTCAGCGACGCGAATGGCGGTTTCTTTGACACGGCCGATGACCACGAAGTGCTCGTCTTGCGGCCCAAGGATTCGCAAGACAACGCGACGCCGTCCGGTTCGGCTCTGCTCACTACTGTGTTGCTCAAACTGGCCGCACTGACGGGCGAGTCTCACTATGACGATGCGGCTCTCCACGCCCTCGCGACGGTATCGCCGTTGTTGGGCCGCTATCCGGCTGGCTTCGCCCAGTGGCTGTGTGCTGCCGCTTTCGATTTGAGTGCGCCCCATGAGGTCGCCCTCATCGGTCCGGCCGACGATCCGCGCCTGAAGGATCTCCGGGCCGTGTTGCTCGAGTCGTACCGGCCGTTCGTCGTTCTGGCGCAGGGCGCGGATGGACCGGCCGATGCCGCTGTGCCGTTGATGCAGCACCGCCGCATGGTCGACGGTTCGCCCGCCGCTTATGTGTGCAAAGGTTTTGTCTGCCGCCAGCCGGTCACGACGCCCGACAGGCTTCGCCAGGAATTGGACCCAACGTCGGCAGCACCGGCCTCAGGTTGACGCGGATGATCTCCTCAGTTTTTTCAGCGCCTGACTGAGCGATACTCAGGGCGTTCGATCGGGTGTGCATCGGACCCGTCAGGACATACGTATACGGGGTCTGAGTCTCGATCGAAACGGCACGTTTGCATCGAAGAGGATTTCGATGACACACAAGGGTTCGTCGTCTCGATCCAGCTGGGATATTAAAGCGCTGACGCCGGATCTCTGGCCGCGGTTGGTCGATTTGTTTGGCGATCGTGGCCCGGTGGCACGTTGCTGGTGCATGTACTGGCGTATCGGCAGCGACTACCGGAAGCGTCCCGCCGCGACCAACAAAGCCGACTTCCGCAAGGTCGTTCAACGCGGACCAGCGCCCGGGCTGCTGGCCTTCGACGCCGATCGGGCTGTGGGCTGGTGTCAACTCACTCCGCGCGCCGCGTTGCCGTGGCTCGAGCACACGCCGAAACTCAAGGCGATCGATGCTGAGCCGGTCTGGTCGATCTCGTGCTTCTACATCCGCAAGGGCTACCGGCGCCGCGGCGTGACGTCTGCCCTTATCGCAGCAGCGCTCGACGTCGCGCGACAAGCGGGCGCACTGGCGGTCGAAGCTTACCCGCTCGACGCTGCGCTCTCGCCCAGCGCCACAAGCACCGGCTATGTCTCGACCTTCTTGCGCGCCGGCTTCGTCGAAGTGGCCCGGCACTTTGCGCCGCGCCCGATCCTGCGCTATACCTTTGGCGAGTGAGTCTCGTGCCAACCCGTTTCTATTTGGCCGCGCCATCCGCGGCCAAGATCTCGCCTTTGCGAAGCCCCAGGGCAATCGCGTCTTATTCGGCTCGGCGGGAGCGTTTGCCACGGATTTCACGAATTGAAACGAATGGGCACGATGTCAGTTATTGAATTGGCTGAGAGCTTGTGAACTCTTCATGACGTCCTTCGTATCTATTCGTTTCAATTCGTGAAATTCGTGGCAAGAATAGAGTCTTCGACAACAGGACGCGATTGCCCTGGCGACGCCCTTCGCCGGATCTTGACTGCCCCGGCGCCGTCTATAATCGCCCGGTGAGACGTAACAGTCTTCTCTGGCTATTCCTGAGCACCTGGGTCAGCGTGGCCTGCGCGGTGACACCCACTCCGCCGCCGGCTCCGACGGCAACCGTGACGTTGCGACCCGCGGCGCCACCGGCAGCCGCCACGCCCTCGCAGGCGGCGCCGACGCCCGTTATCATCGCATCGCCGACACCGACTCCGACGCCGTTTCTGCACATCGTCAGGAAGGGCGAGACCCTGATCGGAATCGCCGTCACCTACAATGTGTCGTTACAGGCGTTACAGGCCGCCAACGGCGATCTGGATCCGCGCGCCCTGCAGATCGGCCAGACGCTGATCATCCCGCTCTCCGAGGATTCGGTTGCCGCGCAGGCCGAGGGCCTGCCGTCGCCGATGCCGCTCGAGCTCGGGCAACCGGCCTGCCTGCCGCAGGCCAGCGGGGCGCTGAGTTGCATCGTGCTTGCGCGCAACCCCGGTCCGGGCGCGGTCGAGAACGTCAGCGCACGCATCATCCTGGCCGACGCGCAGGGGCTGCCGATCACGTCAACGGTGGGCAGCACTGGCCTCGACATCGTGCCACCGGGAGTCGCCGCCCCGATTGCTGTTTGGTTCGCGCCCGGCGTACAATCGGTGGCGGCGCAAGGGGCCGATCTGCTTTCGGCCTATCCGTCCAACGAGCCGTCGCAGCGCTACGTGCCCTTGCAACTCGACAGCTACACCGCAGCGCAGAGCGGCCGTGTCTGGGAGATCAGGGGCGTGATCAAGAACCTGACGGCCGACGCGGTCTCGGTGGTTCGCGTGGTCGCGATTCTGCTGGCTGCCAATGAACGGCCCGTCGGGTATCAACGCCTTGAACTTCCGGGTGGTCTCGAACCAGGTGCATCACGAGACTTCGACTTACCGGTGACGGCCCTGGCCGATGACGCTATTCAATATGTCTTGTGGGTAGAGGGAAAACGATGACGACCGACATGCCCAAATCGGCGAGCCCCTTCGTCTACGGATTGATGCAGTGGATCTTTCGCGTGATCGCGTCAGTGGTCCTGAAGCAGCGCATCATCGGCCTCGAAAACGTGCCCAAAGAGGGCGCGTATCTGCTGGTGATGAACCACCTGAGCATCTGGGACCCGCCCGTGGTGTTCATGCACACACCGCGGCGCATGATCGTGTTCGTGGCCGACAAGTGGCGCAAGACCCCGATCGTGGCCTGGGTCGTGAACACCGTCGGCGCAGTCTGGGTAGCGCGCGGCGAAGCCGATATGAGCGCGATCAAGCAATCGTTGAACTTCCTCAAGAACGGCACGCCGATCGGGATGGCCCCTGAGGGGACGCGCAGCCGCACGGGTGCTCTGATCGAGGGCAAGACCGGGGCAGCCTACCTTGCCGACCGTACTGGCGTCGTCCTTGTGCCAGCCGTCGTCTATGGCACCGAACAGGTCACCACGAATCTGAAGCGCCTACGTCGGACCGAAGTGATTATGAAGGTCGGGGAGCCCTTCAAGCTCCCGGGCAATGGCCGGGCCAGAGCGCCTGAGCTCGAGAAATACACCGAGCAGATCATGATCTCGCTCGCCAAGATGTTGCCCGAGCAGTACCACGGCCACTACGCCGGAAACCCGTTGCTCAAGGAACCGCCGGCAGAACCCACGCCGGCTCAGTAACCCGTCGCCAGCACCTGCCAGCCTTCGCGCTGCACGAACGCGTCGGCCTCGCGCGACTGCGGCACCGTCACCAGGTTGACGACGTGCCCGGGCCGATGAAGGATCAGGTGATAGGCCTTCTGGCTGCGCTCACCCATCATCGAGCGCAGATAGACGGGTTCTTCGACGCGCCAGCCGGCATCCAACGCTGAAAGAAGCAACAACAACTGCGCATCGTTAGCGCTGGCCGGGCGCGGGCGCTGCAGCGCGCTCCAGGTATCGAATCGACTGGGCGGTAGGGCCGGGCTGGAAAGCATCATGGCGCGTCTCCTTGGTGAACCCCAGCGTAGGCCCGGCGGCTCAACGGCGCCTTAAGGTGACCTCAACGGATGGCAAGGCGACGCCTGGCACGCGTCATTCAGTCGACTGTTATTGAAAACCGGCGGTCGGGTTTGGCGTGACCCTCGACCGCCGGCTGGCGTTGTCGAGCCGAACGTTGTCAGTGCGCGGTCACGAAATCGCGCAGGCTGGCGAGCGCCGGTGCGAACACGTCGCGCGCGAAGAGCGCGGTCCAGTGATCGATCTTGTCCTCGTCGCAGTCGAAGGTCGTCCACCACTCGACGAAGGCCTTGTTGCCGTCGGTGATCGGCGTCACGCGCAACGTGGCCAGGTAGTTCTTGACCGGAAACGGCGCCGGATCGCAAAACACGTACGTGTACGAGCAATCCATGTCGGAGAGGCCCACCAGTTGCTCGCGGATGCGCGTATCGCCGAAGAGGAAGTTGCGGACGCCGCTGACGGCTTCGCCGCTCTTCCCGGCTTCGATCTCGCTCACGCTGACCGCGCCCCCGAACCAGGTTGCGAGGCCGTTGAAGTCCCGGGCGATCGCCCAGACCTTGGCGGCCGGGGCGTCGAACACGGTGCTGTAGTATGACTTGGCCATAGAGTCCCCCCTGAGGTGTCGTTGCGCGATTACGCCAGCGACAGCTTCTTGAAATCCTGCACCTGGCCGCGGATGGCGCGCTCGGTGGGCAGGCGTTCGATGCTCGACGCGCCGAAGAAGCCGGCGATGCCGGGCATGCGCGCGAGGGCATTGCCGACGTTCTCGGGTTCGTCGAACGGGCCGCCGTGGCAGATGACGAGCAGGTCTTTGCGCACCGAACGCCCGGCCTCGGCGATCGCCATGACGCGATCGATGGCCTCGTCGAGTGTGAAGGCCACGCCCGCGCCGATCGTGCCCGAGTTGGTCAGGCCGACGTGCGCCACCAGTTGATCGGCCCCGGCCTGGGCCATGGCCCTGGCCTGCTCGACGTCGAACACGTACGGCGACGTGAAAAGATCGAGATCATGCGCGACCTTGATGCACTCGATCTCCTTGTCGTAGCCCATGCCGGTTGCCTCGAGGTTGGCCCTGAAGTTCCCGTCGATCAGGCCGACGGTCGGGAAGTTCTGGACGCCGTCGAAGCCCATGTCCTTGAGTTGCTTGAGGAAGACGGGCATCAGCCGGAACGGATCGGTGCCGTTGACGCCGGCCAACACGGGCGTCTTCTTGACCACGGGCAGCACTTCGCTGGCCATCTCGACCACGATGCCGTTGGCGTCGCCGTACGACAGCAGCCCGGCGAGCGAGCCGCGCCCGGCCATGCGGTAGCGGCCCGAGTTGTAGATGATGATCAGGTCGGCGCCGCCGGCCTCGGCCATCTTGGCCGAGATGCCGGTGCCCGCGCCGCACCCAACAATCGGCCTCCCGGCCGCGACCTGCGCCTCGAGGCGCCTCAACAGTTCAGAACGAGAAATGAAAGGCATGGTTGACTCTCCTTTGCTTAGACCGCGGACGGCCGATCAAGGAAGACGAAGGACGAA
>CAYZRP010000131.1:0-20501 GCA_964480865.1 uncultured Anaerolineales bacterium
TGATCGTCAACGCCAACGTCGGCGTGCTCGGCGACGACCTGGCCGGCTTCATGAGCGCGCTGCTGGTGAACACCGTGCGCCGGGTGGTCATGGCCCAGGCCGAGCTGCCGCGCGCCGAGCGCGTGCGCGTCTCGCTCCTGATCGACGAGGCCCAGAAGGTCAAGGGCGTCAATTTCCCGGCCCTGCTGGGCGAGCCGCAGAAGTACGGCGGCAATCTGGCCTTCGGCACTCAGGCGCTGGACAACCTGCGCAGCGGCAACGAGGAGGAGGGCGGGCGGCTCGGCGGCACGATCGCGGGCGCGTCGACCCTGCTGGTCTTCCAGTGCAACGGCGACGACGCGCGCTATCTGTGCGAGCGCGACCTCGATCCCGATCAGATCCAGCCGCAGTCGCTGACGCATCTCCCACGCCATCACTGCTACGTGAAGACGATCCTGGACGACGGCGAGGTGCCGCCGCTGTTCTCGGTCGAGGTCGCGCCGCCGCTCATCCCCGATCCCGCCGTCGCGGCGCGCGTGCGCGCCGGCCAGACGCGCTACACCACGCCGGCCGAGCAGGCGGATCGGATGGCCCACGACTCGCTCATGCGCTTCGAAGAGGACTATGAGCGGCCGCGCGGCACGGGACCGCTGGCGGTGCCCGCGCCGATCGCGTCGGCCTCAACGCCGCCGGTCTCGCCGCAGGGGGTGGCGCCGCGCGTGAGGGATGCGGCGGGCGCCTCGGTGTCGTCAGCCACCGCCGCGCCGCGCCGCAAGGCCCAGTGGCAGGCGCGCGACGGCGATGACACCGACGACGCGCGCAAGGCGCAGGTGTTCGGCCGGCTGCAGGTCAAACGACCATGACCCGCCGCCTGCAGGTGATTGAGCCGCTCGAGGAGCGGGCCGGGCGCTGGGCCGGTCTCGTGCGCGCGTTGCTCGGCGCCGTTGACGCGCTGCCCTGGGCGACGACGACACAACTGGCGCGCTACGCCGGCGTGGCCGAGTGGCGCATCCGCCAGCGCGCGCTGCCCCTGGCGCGGGCGCTCGGCCTGATCGAGACCGCGCGCGTGCCGGCCGCCGGCGGCAAAGCCCCGCTGCGCGTCGCCCTGACGCCGCGCGGCGCCGAAGAGCTCCACGTAGACTGGGAGCGCGCGGCTGTGCAGGACGCGCTGCTGCGCTCGCGCCAGCTCGACGTCGCCCGCCGCGTCCTGCTCGAGTCGGCCGAGGCCATCCTGTGGGGCCGCTCGCCCTATACCGTGCCGGCGTCGGCCGTGCGGCGCGCGCGCGCCGAGCCCGCCCGACCGGGTTGGGTTGATCTGGCGCGCCGGTCTGTGAAGATCCCGCTCGACGTGTTGGCCGCCGTGCGCGCGGACGGCGGTGTGCGGCACGTCGCGGTTCTGGTCGATCCCGGCGACCTCGATCTCGCGCTCGCGAGCCGGCTCATTCGCTCCTGGGCGGCCTGGCGCGCGCGCCCGGAGTGGCGCGGCTGTCCGCGCGGCTTTCCGCTGCTGATCTGGATCGCGGCCAACCCGGCTCGGCGCTCGGCGCTGCTGCGCCTGTGGCGTCAGGGTGCGCCGGGACCCGCGGCGCCGCTGCGGCTTGGCCTGATCGACGCGCTGGCCGCGATTGTGTCGCGTCCGACCGCTGAAACAAACCCTACCGCCACCGTGACCTGGATCGACGAACGCGGGCAGCCCGGCCCTCTCCTGCGACCGACACCCGGCCTGACTCTGCCGACAGCGCCGCCGGCCGCTGCAGCGAGTGGTTGGTGGGGCGGCGTCGACGAGGCGCCGCCGGAGAACGCGCCTGAGGGGCGCTCGCCCGAACAGTGTTCGCCCGATCGAGGATCGCCCGAACGGCGTTCGCCCGACCGACGCGGACTGCTGGCGGTCCTCGCGCGCCGAACCGCCGATCCCACTCCAACGATCCGCGGTCTCGTGTCCGTGCACCTGACGCTCAGCGCCCGGGCGCGCTGGCTGCTCGAGGCGATCGCGGGCTTTCCGCTGCTCAGCCGCGCACAGCTGGGGGTGGTGCTGGGCCTGCCGGCTTCGCAGATCAGTGTCGACGGCGGCGCGCTCGCTCGGAGCGGCCTCATCGCGCCGGAGCCGGACGGCCCGGGCTGGCACCTGGCCTGGCGCGGCGTCGCCTACCTGGCCGCGCAGGTCGGGATGTCGGCCGCGAGCTACGCCGAAGCCCGCCACTGGCCGCTGGCCGCCGACGCGCGCGGCTGGCAGCTATCGCTGGCCGCGTTCATGGTGCGCCGCGCGCATACTCAGGCGGTGATCCAGTTCCTGGTCGGGCTGCGTCGGCACGGGCCGCGCAACGGGCTGGAGGTGCCGGTCTGGGAGTTCACGCAGGCGCCGGTGCAGTCCGGTGTTGGGCCGGGGCTGCGTCGGCTGGTGCCGGACGGCGCCGGGCGGGTACGCTGGCGCGGCGTGGAGCGCGCGGTCTGGCTCGAGATCGACCGCGGAACGGTGCAGGGCAGGGCGCTGACGCGCAAGCTGCTGCGCTACTACCTGGTCGATGGGCCCGGGCCGGGTCGGCTCGGCCACGGGACGCGCATCCTGATCGTGACCTCCAGCGAGGGCCGCCTGCGCAGTCTGCAGCGCCGCCTGCGCGCGCTCGACGCCCGCTACCGGACCACGCTCGACGTGCGTCTGGCGCGGCTTGATCAGCTGCAGGAGGGCCGCGATCGCCTCGATCCGCTCCGGCCCGTCTGGCGCACGGCCGACTCGTCCGCGTTCGGCGAGGCCTTTGGAGATCCCGAACCATGACCGAACGCGCAACGGAACGCCGAGCCGAGATCGAAGCTGTCAAGCGCGCGCATCCGCTGGCCGAGCTGGTGTCGCGGTTCGTGCCGGACCTGCGGCCGCGTGGCCGCTGGCTGATGGCGCGCTGCCCGTTTCACGACGACCGTACCCCGAGCTTCGCGGTGTCGCTCGCCACCGAGACCTGGACATGTTTCGGCGCCGGTTGCGGGCTGTGGGGCGATCAGCTCGACTTCCTCGGCTACCTGCGCTTTGGCCAGGTCTGGTCCCGCCGAAATGGCGCGCAGTTCCGGGCGGTGCTGGCCGAGCTCGGCGGCGCGGCCCTGCCGCCGCTGCTCGCGCCGTTCCCGGCCGGGTGGCAGGCGGCGATGCATCTGCGGCCGGTCGAGCTTGCACGCGAGACTCAATTGGTGCTGCACGCAGCGGCGCGCCTGTATCACACCCGCCTGCTTGCGGCTGGCGACGAAGAGAGCTCGCCGCTGCGGTATCTGCGCGAGCGCGGCTTCAGCCTGCGCACGATTCGGCAAGAAGGCATCGGCTACGCGGTGGGCGGGCAGCTCGACCTGGCGCTGGGCAGCGTCGGCCTGGATGTGAACGAAGCCGTGCAGGTGGGTCTCTTGCGCGCGCGCGAGGACGGACGCTACAGCGAGCATCTGGCCGGACGCGTGGTCTTCCTCGATCAGGATCGCAGCGGCCGCATCCTGCACCTGATCGGCCGGCGTTTCGCGCCGTGGCTTCGCGAGGACTCCCCGAAGTATCTGGGCCTCGGCGGCGTGGAGAAGCCGCTGCACGGCTGGGCGCGGCTCGACAAACGCGCGTCGCCCCGGCCGGTGTTTCTGGTCGAGGGACCGCCGGATCGACTGACGCTCATTCAGTGGGGCCATGATGCCTTGGCAGTCTGCGGCGCGCACCTCAGGCCGCATCAGGCTGTCGATCTCGCGCGACTGCCACGTCCGATTGTGATCGTGCCCAACAACGACCCGGGCGGGCAGGGTCAGGCGGCCGGCGCGCGCTGGCTGACACAGATCGAAGAGGCGGGCGAGCGCGTGGGGACCGAACCGGTGGCGCGGACCCTGACCCTACCCGGAGACGTCAAGGACGTGAATGAGTGGGCCCTTGCCACGCGCCACGCGGCAAGAGACATGCGGCGGCTTGCTGCGACAGACAGTCAGGCGGAATGAGCGAACGACGAATGCCATCGCGGACGATCAAGGTGGGAAGGTGGAGTGGCCGATCGTGCGTCCCACCTGGCGCCCACGTCAACGCGACTCGCCCATGGCCTCAGCTACTGCTGGCAGTGCCAGGAGCCAAAGTTCGCCCTGTAACCGCGCTCAAGGTCGGGCATAGGGCAAAAGGAATCCGGCGATGGCACGGGCGAAGGCCGCGGGTTGCTGTTCGAAAGGGAAGTGACCGGCGCCGTCGAGCACCGTCAGGGTCGCGTGCGGGAACGCGTCCACGTAGCGCTCTGTGGCCGTGACCGACTGCAAGTCCTCGGCCCCGTGGATGATGAACACCGGCGCCTGTACCGCTCGCAAGGCCGAGCGGTAGTCGTGATGTTGTCCCAGGCTCAGGTACTGGGCCATCGCCATCCAACCGCCGGGTTGACCACCGTCGGGCGGCGTGGTGCCCGCAGCCAGTCGATAATACTCGCCGAACTGGGCCTGCTGCGTCTCTAGCTCGGTCTCGGACTTCTCGAACAACCGGCCGAAATCCAAGTAATCGGCGACAAAGGCGTCATACTCGGCCTGCCGTTCCACCGGAAGGCGTTCCCGCACGGTGGCGAACAGGTCGGACTGTCCCTGTGGAAGGGGCATGGTCAGCATGTCGGCCGGCGCGACCAGAATCAGGGCGTCAACCTGTTCCGGAAACTCGACGGCATACAGGGTCGCCAGCAGACCGCCCCACGAATGTCCGACAAGGATCAGGCGCTCTTCACCCAGGATCTGGCGAATGCGCTCAATATCCGCTAGCTGGGCGCCGATGCCCAGCGTGCGCTCTAGCTGAGTCATGTTGGTATAGGTGTCGCTCCCCGTGAACCGATCGAATGGCCGAGTCGATTCACCGCATCCCCGTTGGGCGTAGTAGTGAAACCGGAACGAGGTCTCCAGCGGGCCAAGCCCTGCCAGGGGCTCGACAAAGGGGATACCCGGCCCACCGTGGATGACGAGCACGGGACGCCCTTCGCCGGCAGCGAAATGGGCCAATGCGATTCCGGGTTCCATCTGCCACGGGGCACCTTCATCGGCCTGCAGCGGCACCGTCTGGGGCGTGCTCAAGCGATTCGAGTCACGTACCATGCCGGGCGAATACATCGGACCTGTGAACCCGTACCAGGCGCCGCCCGCCACAAGAATCGTGGCCGCACCCATGACTGCCAGAGCGATTAAGAGGTTATTGCGTTTCATTCCCTGACTCTATGTCCGAGTCCTTGACATCTCCTGTCAGGGATGACACAGCCATCGCAGGCGCCCGCCGTTCGTGTGGACGCCTTCCGGGCGGCAGCGTTCGCCCGGTTCAATGCGGCTGATCGGCACGATTGCCCTGTCAATCGATCAACGGATGGGTCTGCCTTCGCTGGATGGCTGGATCAGATCTCCCTGACGCGGTGGACTTCGCCCTTGAAGGACGACGTCCACCGCCGAACGCCGACAAGCCGCATGGTTCGGGTCCCGCTACCGCGGGCCATTCGCCGTCACGTGAGCTCCGTCTGACTCGCCGCGTTTCATGGACGATGCGTGTGTACGGGTTGGAGCGTAGCCGTCTCGGTCCACCGCGTGAACGGGATCGACTGGGAATACCACGACGGTTCCGGGCGGCGCGCCGGTCTTGTGGGCTGTGACGCAAACTCATACATGTGCGCGCTAGATATCTTCAGCTATCGTCGACGTCCCGTTGGGCCATGCGCGCATAGCCCATTTGCGCCGGTTGACGACGCAATTCCGACAGCTCATGATGGAGCCCAACCGGTACGACCTCAATCCTGCGGGTCTCGACTGCCGTGTGGGAGTCCCTGTCGCTTGCTCTGGCCGCGCTGGTCGTGGTCGCGTCGTTTGGGATGGTGCTGGCCGCGCGGCGTCAGGCGGCGCGCGACCGCCTGACCGCGGCTGCGCTCGACGCCCTGATCCAGGCCGGCTCCGGACACGGCGATCGCGCCACGCTCGTGGCCCGGCTGCTCGCGCAGCTGCATTCCTTGTTTGAACCCCGAGCGAGTCTGGCGTATGTGGAAACGCCGGGCGCGGGTCTGACGCTCATCGAGGCGGCCGGCGTCGAGGACTTCCGCCTGCTCAGCCGCGCGCCTTATACGGATCCCGTCATCGCCGGCGCGCTCGAGCATCCGGACGGCGTCGTCATCGGTCCGGCGGGGACGTCCGAGTTCTGGCGCGCGCTGGAGCGCGCCCATGGCGCGACCACGATCGCGGCCGTGCGGCTGGGCGCGCCGCGTTCGGCCGAGGGTCTGCTGCTCCTGGCGTTCGGCCCTGCGCATCGGGCGCGCGCGGCCGCTCCGACGTTGATCCTCATCGCGCGCCACGGTTGGCGGCTGCTGGCCGACGCGCGCGCCGGAGCCGAGCAGAACCGGCGCATCGGACGCCTGCTGGACGAGCTGCAGGACCACGACGTGATCGCGCGCTCGAGCGCGCACGACATCGGCAATCATCTGGGCGTGATCACCGCCGACCTGCAGCGGCTCGGTCGCGCGGCCGCGCCCGAAACGCCCGAGGGCCGCTCGTTGGTCAAGCTCGATCGCGAGCTCGACGTTGTGCGCGACATGCTGCGCGACGTCTTCGAGCCGGACCGCGCGATCGAGACCGAGCCGCTCGAGGCGCGCTCGCTGGTGCGCGCCGCGCAGGGCTTGATCGCCGGCCGACGCGGACGCGCGGTCGAGGTCGTGGTCGAGGAGCCGGCCGGCGCGCTCACGGTCCAGGGCAACGAGGTCGCGCTGCTGCGCATCTTCGGCAACCTGATCCACAACGCGCTGCGCCACAACCCGGTCAGCCGGCCGCTGACGATCACGCTCTCGGCGCGCGTCTTCGACGAGGACGCGCAGTTCTTCGTCGCCGACGACGGCCGAGGCATCCCGTTCGAGGATCAGGCGCATCTCTTCGAGCCGGGCTGGACCCGCTCCGTCGAGGGCGGAGCGAATGGATCGCCGCCGGATCGCCGCCACGGTCTGGGGCTGTGGTCGACGCGGCGCCTGGTCGAGTCGCTCGGCGGCGAGATCGGCGTGGTCTCGCGCCCGAACGAGGGTGCGGCCTTCTGGTTCACGATTCCGCGGGCCGGGCCGGCGAGCGCGCCCGAAGTGGGCAGGTCGCGGGGTGGGGCGGTCGCGGCGCGTGTTCTAGAGTGAGACGATGACGACGATCGATCTTGAGGAGCTGTTCGCGTACACGCGCTGCCCACTCGAAGGTTGGTGGCGTGAGCGCGCCGGCCAGGCGGCGCCGCTGACGCCCGAGCGCATGCTGCGCCAGGCGCTGGCGGACGCGCTCCGGTTCGTGTGTGAAGGCCACACCGCGAGTCTGGCGGAAGCCATCGACTGGGTCTGGTCCGACTGGGCCGAAACATGGGCGCGCGGCGACGCCCTCCTGCAGGATCTGCGCGCGTATGCCGGATCGCGCAATGCCGTGCTCGAGCAACTCGAACGGCAGCGTGGCCGCGGCCCCGGCCTGGCGCAGCGTCTGCACGCCCTAGGCCTCACCGGTCTCGCGCGCCGTCTGGATCGGCAGGCGGCCGAGCAGGGCGTGACCCTCGTGCCCGGTCGCGCCGGACCAGGGAGCCGCTTCGGCGACGCGTATGCCGACAGCCTGCGCCTGGCGGCGCGCGCGAAATCGTTCGAGACCCCGCTGCGCCTCGACGGCGCGAGCCAGGCCGTGCGCGGCGAGGTGTCGCTCGGCGCGATTATGGTCCGCGGCGAGGTGGACCTCGTCACGGCGGACGGCGTGGCGGAAGTGCACGACGTCGTGACCCGCGCGCCGCAGCGCCGCCGCGAGGCCAAGCACGACTGGCGCGTGATCTTCGCCGCGCATGCCGCGCTTCCCGATCACGCGCCGCTCGAAGGACGTGAGCGCACGGTGGTCGTGCGCCAGTGGCTCAGCGGCGTGAGCTACGTCTTCACCGAGACGAACCTCGGCTATCTGCAGACGGGGCTGGCCGCGCTCTGGCGGGCGCGCGTGGCTCAGGTCGGCGTGCCGCGCGCGGTCGCGGACCCCGAGGCCTGTCTGCGCTGCGAGTGGCTCGCGACCTGTCAGCCGGACGGTTGGCCCGATCAGCATCTGCTCGATCCGGGTCTGGTCGCGCGCACCGATCGTCTGCAGCGGGCGCGTCGGGCCTTGCGCGCCGCGCTCGAGGCTCGCCCCGAGTTGCGCGCGGTCGCGGGCGAGGCGTTGACGGCCGTGGCGGCGGGTTGGTTTGGCGACGACATGGAATGGCCAGGCGACGTGACGGCGCTGGTCGACGAGCAGCCTGATCGAAGAGCAGCCTGATCGAGAAACACCGTGAGCGACTCTGACACGCCGCCCGAGACCCGCGATCTGTTGCGCGCGCTGATCCATGAGGTGCGCACGCCGATCCAGACTCTGGTCAGCCTGGCCGAGGATGGACTCGCCGACGCGTCGCGCGAGCGGCTCGAGCGCGTCCTCGCGCAGCTGCGCCGCGACACGCTGCGCCTGATGGCGGCCGTGGACGACGCCAGCCTGCGCGACGACCTGCAGTCGGGCGCGCTGCTGCTCGAGCTTCGCGCCGTCGCGCTGGCCGAACTCCTGACGGACGTGGGCGAGTCGATCGAGGCCTTCGAGCCCGATCGCCTGGAGCTCGCCTTCGACGCCGACCTGGTCGCGCGCACCGATCCGATCCTGACGCGCCGGCTGGTGTGGTTCCTGGTGGTCAACGCGATCCGCGCCACGCCCGAACACGCGGACCCGGTGCTGCTCGAGGCCCGTCGGCGCGAGGGGAAGGTGGAACTGCGCGTGCGCGATCACGGGACCCCGATCCCGGCCGAGATGCGCGCGCGGTTGTTTGAGCCGTGCGCGCGCGGGTCCGGGTCGTTCAGCTGGCCGCCGTACGGCCTCGGGCGCGGCCTGGTGTCGGGGCGCGCGGTGGCCCGTCGCATGGGCGGCGACCTGTGGGTCGAGCCGCTCGTCGATGGCAATGTCTTTGTCCTGGCGCTGCCAGAAGGGAAGGCGTCGCGATGAGCGTCCTGGTGGTGGATGACGAACCAGTCATGCAGGATCTGCTGGTCGGCATTCTGGAAGAGGCGGGCGTGCCGGTGCGGGCGGCGGGCTCGGGCGAGGAGGCGCTGGCTCTGAGCGAGGCGTTGTGGCCGTCGCTCTTCATCCTCGATCTGGCGCTGCCCGGCGGCTACAGCGGCTGGGAGCTGTGGGACGCGCTGCTCACGCGCGCGCAGGGCCGGCCCGTGCGGATCGTGTTCACCGGCGCGGCGCTGACCACGGCCGGCGTGCAGCGCGCGCATCAGCGCGGCGCGTTGCTGGTGGTGCTCAAGCCGATCCGGCGCGCGGAGCTCGCGCGCGTGGTGGCGCTGGGAAAGGCAGGCAGCGATGGCATCGCGGATCCTGATCGTTGAAGACGAGGGCGCGCTGCGCGCCAATTACGCCGAGGCCCTGCTGCGCGCCGGCCATCAGGTCGACGTCGCCGCCAGCGGCACCGAGGCGCTCCTGCGATACAACACGTTCCGGCCGAACTTGATCCTGCTCGACATCGGGCTCGGCGCCGGCCTCGACGGCCTGGAGGTGCTGAAGCGCATCCGGGCCGAGAACGACGAGATCGCAATCGTGATCGTCAGCGCGCAGAGCGGCGATCCACGCGTGGCCGCGGCCATCGATGCCGGGGCCGACAACTACCTGATCAAACCCGTGACCACCGCCCAGCTCACCGCGCGCGTGCGCGCGCAGCTGCGGCTGCGCCGCGATCCGGCCGCGGACTTCAAGCTGGCCTGGGCGCGCTTCGACGAGATCACGATCGATCTGGCCGAGCGGCGCGTGATCGGCTCGAACGCGTCGTCGCGCATGGCGTTCCTGTCGCCGCAGCAGACGCGCTTCCTGGCCGCGCTGCTGGCCCACGCCGGCCACACCGTCGGGCGCGAGCAGCTGGTCAGGGCCGCCTTCGGCCAGGACGCGGCCACCACGCCGACCGAGATCGGCGAGCAGTTCTCCAAGATCCTGCACAAGCTGCGCCGAAAGCTGACGGTCGCGAGCGGGCGGCCGCTGCTCAAGGTCTTTCCCGGCAAGGGCGCGGCGATCGAGACGCCCGACGCCGCCGGCGTGGACGAGGCCTGACGATGCCCGCCGAGGGGCACCTCCTCCTACACGTCGTGCTGAGCGTGATCGTGATCGCGGCCGCGCTCCACGACGCGCGCACGCGGCGCGTCCCCAATCGCCTGACCTATCCGCTCGCGCTGGTCGGGCTCGCGCTGGCCGTGGCGCGCACGATCTGGGGCGAGTTCACGCTCGCACACTGGAGCGTGATCGGGCTGGCGGTCATCCTCGCCACGCTCCTGCTCGGCTCCGGCGCATACGGCGGCGGCGACGCCAAGCTCTTTGTCGCGTTGGCGCTGGTTCTGCCGACGGCGGGTTACTTGTATGCTCAACTGGTGGCGTTCGTCCTCGGCGCCGTCGTGGTGCTGGCGCTGAATGATCCGGCTGCGCGCTGGCAGGAGCTGCGGGTGTTGTGGGGTGGGCTGGTGCGCGGTCAGTGGCCGACTCTCGCAGCCGGGTCGCGCGACGGTGAGTCATCGCTCGCATCCGGATCGGCGGCGGCCTCCAACCCGCGTGAACCGCGCCGCTGGCCCGCGACCTGGCAGCTCGCCCTCGGCGCGCTCGCCGCGATGTGGGTCGTGCCGCTCGTGTGGCCCGGCCGGTAGTCGCCATGCCCCGCATCCCGGCTTCCATCGGTCTGCCCGACACCGCCCGTTACCGTCCGTTCTCGGTGGCCGAGGCCCTGGACCACTACGACGAGCGCCTGCGCGCGGGCCGCGACGTCCTGACTCGGCCGATCGCGACCGGCTTCGCGTTTCTGGATCAGGCTTTCGGCGGCGGCCTGCGGCCCGAGGACCTGACCGTGATCGGCGGCAAGGCCAACGTGGGCAAGACGATCCAGGGCCTGCAGATCGTGTGTCAGGCGGCCGAGCTCGACCCGCAGGTCCTGGGCATCTACGTCTGCTACGAGCACGGCATCGTCACGCTCCTGCAGCGCGTGCTCTGTCAGGCGTCGGTGCAGGATCCGGACGCGCCTGTGACCGCAGGCGTCACGCGCCACACGATCGAAATCGCCGTGCAGGCTGCGCACGCGCACGCCGCATCGAACACGGACCGCCGCTCGCTTGACATGGGCGCGATCTTGGAGCGCCTGCCCGAGGCGGAGGTGGCCTGGTGGCGGCTCGAGCGTTTCATGGACCGGGTCTGGTTGATCCACGGCGACAGTCTGCAGACCACGCTCGAGCACCTGCAGCACTACGTGACGCTGGCCAAGCGGTTGGGCTTCCAGCGCATCCTATTGATGGTCGACTACGTTCAGCGCATGCCGCTCAACCCTCTGCTCTTGCAGGTCGGGCTCACGCCGCTGCAGCAGATTGATTGGCTGATGCGCGGCCTGAAGGGCCTGGCCATGAACGAGGAGATCTCGGTCGGCGGGGTGGTGGCCGCGGACGAGCAGGGGGTGCGCCAGGACCGCGTGCATCTCGAGAACCTATGGGGTCCGTCTACGATGCAGTACGAGCCGGACGCCGGCGTGATCCTCAACAAGGATGGGTTGACGCGCGACACGGGCGCGACCGCGATCCGCCTGAGCATCGAGAAGAACCGCAGCGGCCCGAGCGACATCGAGTCCCGTCACTGGCTGCATGGCGCGCACTATCATCTCAGTCCGCGCGGCGAGACCGTCGCCGACGAGGAGAGCTTCCAGGGAGAGCGTCAGGGCCTACGTCGTGTCGCGAGCCTCCCTGGACTTGGTCCGCAGATCGCGTTCCTGGCCACGCTCGCGCTCACGCAGTGGCATGAGGCCGACGACCAGATGGGCGCGCTCCTGCGTCGGGCGGCGGTGGCCGAGGACGGCGGCCAGAGTCTCTGGCCGGAGCTGCTGGAGCGAGTCGGGCGCCGCGCAACATTTCCCGCGTTCTGAACGCGGTGTGCCGACGTCGACCTGCTCTCATTGACGGTACGGCGGACTCCCTTTCGCTGAGTGGGCAGGTAGCGGGCCGGCTGGCACGGGCTCCTTCATATATATAGAAGAGAGACACCAGACCCTCGCTGGCGAATGTCAAGCTGAGGCAGCCCGGCGCTTTGTCTGCGTGAGGTGACATCGGCCGCTCCACCTGAGCGAGCGACGGTGGAACTCTAGGGCTGCCTCGTGCCCGGTCTTGACTGGAGCCGGCGACCGGTGGAAAACCTCAGAGCGGTTCATGCCGGGCCGTCATCCTTGAGTAGACACCTCCATCATGTTGAAAAACGATCAGGGTAGGGCGATCGAGACGAAGGATACGGCGCAGCCAAACACGGACCGCTACGAATCGCTCGATGTGCTGCGCGGCGTGTCCTTGCTCGGCATCCTGTTGCTCAACGCGCGCGCGGTCCTTAATCCCATCGATGCGCCGCGCGGCTTCATTGATCCGGGCACGGCCGACCTGGACCGCGCTGCATACTGGCTGCTACAGGTGACGGCGGATGCCAAGTTCTATCCGATCTTCTCGGTACTGTTCGGAGCAGGGCTCGCGCTGCAATGGGAGAGACGCGCCTCGTTGCCGAGCGGCTTCTTCAGGCGGCGGCTGATCGCGCTCTTTGTGCTGGGCGCCGTGCACGGGAACTTCCTATGGTGGGGCGACATCCTGTTGCCGTATGCCGTGGTGGCCGCGATCGTCGTGGTGGTCTTCCTCAAACGGCCGCCGAGCGTCAATGCGGTGGCGGGTGCGTTGCTGATCCTTGGAGCGATCTATGTGAGTGCGCTTCTCGTCGCTGACACTGTCTCGGCGTCTGCCGCGGTTTCTCTCACGACGGGCAGCGCACGTCACGCGAACGGTTTGGGGTGGGAACAGATCGCGCGGAACGCGAGTGACTACGCCAGGGCGTTGACAGGATGGAGCGTGATCGGCTTTCAAGTGCTGGGCCTGATGCTGCTCGGCGTCGCGTGGGTCCAGAGCAGCTGGTTGCGGCGCATGATGCGTGGGTCGTTCTGGAGCGTGAAGGTGGACGCCGCGCTCTGGATCGTCGGCGCGGTTTTCAACGCGCTCTTTGTGCTCAGTGACGCCGCGAGAGAAGAGTCCGGTTGGCTCGCGACACGCGTCGTCTATACAGCCGGGTTCATCCTCGGTGGATCGTTGCTCGGACTGGCGATCGCGTTGACCGTGTTGCGCCTCATGGCGTCAGGTCGAGCGTGGTGGTTCAAGGCGCTTGCGCCCGCGGGTCGCATGAGCCTGTCCAACTATCTGTTGGGGACACTGGGCTTCGTTGCGTTGGCCCACGGTCTGGGGCCGCATGGTCGTCTGGGCAATGGCGCCGCGGCGGGCGTGGCGGTGGTGCTGTTCATCGGTCAGGTCGCCCTCGCGTTCGCGCTTGCCCGGAAGCGCCGAACATTTCCGCTCGAACGGGTCTGGCGTGCGCTGTCGTATGGCGTCGCCGATGGACGCGACGTCCCGCGAGGGGAGAACCGAAGGGACGCCCGCGACCCGGTGGTTTTGGATGGTGAACGCTGACCTCCCGTGCGCTGATAGCGACGGCGGCTCAGGCGAAACGAGTCGCATCTTCCAGGACATGCTGGACGGGCGAAACGCTCTCAACTCCTGATTCGACTTCTAACTTGACCCACGGGGGGTGCGATCGTCAGCCGCCCGACCTCCACGCGCAGCGCACCCCGGGACGACATGGCGTGCCCGGCGGCGCGGGCCCGACCCGTTTGCCCGGGTCCCGTTCCCGTCCCCCAAACCATTCGCATCGTCCTCGACGGACACGACTCGAACCTCGGCCCCTTGTGTGAAGCGTCTCCTGGAGAGGAACTTCCGCCGCAGGCATCGCTCTGGCGTTCCTCAAGCGGTCTTCACCACCTCACCCCAGAGCGGGTCTGGAGGCCATTCGCTGTTTCCGGATGAGACCTGCGAGACACACTCTCCCGATCATGAGCAAACGAAACCCGACGGCGAGACAGTGACGAGGTCCCGCCGAACCCAGCAGGTGATCGTGGGCTCGGGATTTACGCCGCGTTTACGTGCCTCTGTGTGAACTGGGCGTAAAATCCCTGCGTTCCGTTCCCACGGGCGTTGCCCACAAACAGGGCGCGGGAGGCCGGGCGGCTCTGGCCGTCACGGGCTCCTCACCGTTCATACTTGCGATAGGTGTCAATGGACAGCCTGAGCGGCCAATCGCTGGGCCGATATCATTTGCTGGAACAGCTGGGCGCCGGCGGCATGGCCACCGTCTATAAGGCCTTCGATACCCGGCTCGAGCGCACGGTTGCCGTCAAAGTCATCCGGACCGACGTCAATCAGGATCCGGAGTTCCTGAGCCGCTTCGACCGCGAGGCGAAGGCGCTGGCCCGCCTCAGCCACGCTCACATCGTGCGCGTGCTGGATGCGGGGGAGTCCGGCGGCGTGCCCTTCGTCGTCATGGACTTCGTGGGCGGCGGCACGCTGACTCAGCGGCTCGGTCGTGCCCTCTATGCGCCCACGGCGGCCCGTCTGCTGGCGCCGATCGCGCGCGCCCTCGAGTACGCGCACGCGCAAGGGATCATCCACCGCGACGTTAAACCCGCAAACATCCTCCTCACCGACGACGGCCGCGCGATGTTGTCGGACTTCGGCATCGCCAAACTCCTGGATCCGACCTCGGCGAACACCGGTCTGACGATGACGGGCGTCGGGATCGGCACGCCCGATTACATGGCGCCCGAACAGGGCCTCGGGCGCGCGACGCCGCAAACGGATCTGTATGGCCTGGGCGTGGTCTTCTTTGAGATGGTCACGGGGCGACGACCCTTCGAGGCCGATACGCCGATGGCTGTGCTCGTCAAACACGCCATGGACCCCTTGCCGCGACCGCGCGATCTCGTGCCGGATCTGCCGGCCGAGGTGGAGCAGGTGCTGCTGCGGGCGCTGGCGAAACGTCCCGAGGATCGTTATCCCGACATGGGCACGTTCGCCGCGGCGCTCGAGCGATTGGCAGACGCCACGCAACCGCGCGGCGTCGGTTCGGTGGCGCTTACCTCTCGAACCCGACGCACGCTGCTGTTGACGTTCGGTCTCGGAGCCCTGGCCGTTGTCGGATGCGTCGGCGTGATCATCGGCGCGTGGTGGTTGACCCAGGGGCTTCGTCCAGCCGCCTCACGCACTGAACTCCCGGCCGGAGCCACCGTTGTGGAAGTGGCGGTCGAGGACGCGGCCACAGACACGCGCCCGCCTCCGACCGCCACGGCGACCGCCCTCGCAAGCCCCACGATCGCGCCCGCAACCGCGACACTCAGCGTCGAGGCTCCTCCTCTCGCGCCGCAGGACGGCATGGCTCAGGTTCAGGTGCCGGCTGGATCGTTCCTGGTCGGCTCGCACAACGAGTCGATCTCGCTCGACGAGTTCTGGATCGATCAGACCGAGGTCACGAACGCGATGTATGCCCGGTGCGTGGCGGCCGGGATCTGCCCGCCGCCCGGTGGAAGCTCGTCCGAGACGCGCGGTTCCTACTTCCGAAATCCGACCTACGATCAGTACCCGGTCGTCTACGTCTCCTGGGACGATGCCCAGACCTACTGCAACTGGGTCGGCCGCCGACTGCCGACCGGATCGGAGTGGGAGAAGGCCGCGCGCGGGTCGGACGGTCGCTTTTATCCGTGGGGAGACGCGAGCCCCGACAGCGGTCTGGCCAACTTCGGCCGACAGGTGGGCGACACGACGGCCGTCGGCAGCTACCCGCAGGGCGCGAGCGCCTACGGCGCGCTCGACATGGCCGGCAATGTCTCCGAATGGGTCGACGAGTGGTTGGACAGCAGCTATCGCGTGGTGCGCGGCGGATCCTGGACCACCGACGCCGTCGGCATCGGTGTGGTAGCGCGATACGGCGTTACGCCAACGCGCAAGTTCAGCGATTACGGCTTTCGCTGTGCGACCCGCACCGCGCCGATCAGCAGCGCGACTCCGGCCGCGGGCGACTCCGCGGACGCCGCCGGCACGCGCGTCGCCACTGGTCCACAGCTGACCCACTTCCGCGCCTGCGATCGACCGTGCACGGAAGCCGGCGCACAGGAGATCGCGCTGTACCCCGAGAAGACCACGGAGGTGTTTGTGTCGTGGGACTACAGCGGCCTGACCCGCGAGCTGCCGTACACGCGCATCTGGAGCCACAGTGGTCAGGAGTGGGTGCGCTACTACTGCATCTGGCGCGGACCCGAGTCGGGCACCTTCAGCATCCGGCTGTGGGACAACGAGGGCCTGCGCTCGGGCACCTGGACCTTGACCCTTCGCTTCGACGCTGCGCATGTCTTTACGTTTGGCGTGCCCATCGACGGCGCCTTCAGCCTGTTCACGCCGGCCGGTCAACCGGCCTGTCCGGATTTCCGCTAAGATCGGGTTCGCCGCAACGGTTTTTTGCATGCAGACATTGTCAGGCGTCTCGTTTGGTCGCTATCAACTGCTGGAGCCATTGGGGGAGGGCGGGATGGCGACCGTCTACCGCGGCTTCGACACCCGTCTCGAACGTCCGGTGGCGATCAAGGTCATCCGCACCGACTACAACCGCGAGCCTGAATTCCTCAAGCGTTTCGAGCGCGAAGCGCGGGCGCTGGCCCAGCTCAATCATCCCCACATCGTTAAGGTACTAGACGTCGGCGAGCATGAGGGGCTGCCCTTCGTCGTCATGGAATTCCTGGGCGGCGGGACGCTGCGAGCCAGGATCGGGCAGCCGCTCGCGCCGGCCGAAGCCGCCCGCTTCATCCTGCCGATCGCGCGCGCTCTGGACTACGCCCATCAACTCGGCGTGATCCATCGGGATGTCAAACCGGCCAACATCCTGCTGACGGACCGCGGCGAGCCGAGCCTCTCCGACTTCGGCATCGCCAAGATCCTCGAACGGCGCGAGACCACCGAACTGACAGCCACCGGCATGGGCGTGGGCACGCCCGATTACATGGCGCCTGAGCAATGGCAGGGGCGGGCCTCGCCGCAATCGGATCTGTACGCGTTGGGCGTGGTCCTGTATGAACTGCTCACCGGGCGACGACCCTACGTCGCTGACACGCCGGTCGCCGTGTTGCTCAAGCACGCCAGCGATCCGTTGCCGCCGCCGCGGCAGTTCGCGCCCGGCCTGCCCGTCGCGGTGGAGCAGGTCCTGGTGAAGGCGCTGGCCAAGAAGCCCGAGGATCGCTACGCTTCTCTCGGCACATTCGCGGATGCCCTTGAGCAGTCCGTGCGCACCACCGCGTCGGGCCCCCGTCCGGGCTGGCTGCCCTGGGCCGCGGGCGCCGGAGTCGTGGCGCTGACGGGCGTGGTCCTGGCGCTCGGGGCCGGCCTCTTGATCTGGCGTTTGGCCGGGTCGCGGTCGGCCACGCCCGAGCCGACCGGCGCCGCGGCGGTCGCCGCCGCCCTGACGCCCACGCGTGCGCCGCTGCCGACTGCCGTGCCGGCGCCGACGCAAACGCCGGTCGTGACCCCGACGACGGAAACGCCGCCGACCGCAACGCCCGTCCCGACGATCGCCGTGTCGGATGGCGGAGGCGGCCTGATCGCGTTCTACTCCAATCAGGGCGGCAGCAACGACCTCTACGTCATGAATGCGGACGGGTCGAACGTCCAGGCGTTGACCCGCGACGACGCCGATTCGCGACTGCCGGCCTGGTCGCGCGACGGTCGGCGGATCGCCTACCAGTCCATGGTCAATGGAACCGTCCAGGTGATGGTGGTCACGCTCGCGACGGGCCGGATCGAGCAGGTGACGACCGACGGCTGCAACCATTTCAATCCCGTGTGGTCCGGCCATGACCGGATCGCGTATTATTCGGACTGCGACGGCAATCGCGAGATTTACACGATGGGCGCGGACGGCAGCGGCGTGCTGCAGCTGACGATGACCGACAATGCCTATAACTGGTTCCCGTTCTGGTCGCCAGACGACACGCAGATCACGTTCTCGTCCAACCGGGAAGGGTCGAAGTATCAGATCTTTGTGATGGGTTCGGACGGCAGCAACCCGGTTCCGCTGGCGCGCGGGTGCGTCTCGGCCTATTCGCCGGACGGGACCCGGATCGTGTTCAGTTCCTACTGCGACGGCACGGGCGACATCCTGACCATGGACGCTCAAGGTGGACACATCGTCAACCTGACGAACGGCGTCGGCGAGAACGCCAATCCGTCCTGGTCGCGCGATGGCACGCGCATCGTCTTTCAATCCAAGCGCGACGGCGCCGTGAACCTCTACACGATGGATCCGGACGGTGGCAACCTCATCCAGCTGACAACCGGCGAAGCCCTGAATGCGGCCCCGGTCTGGCAACCGTAAGCGTGGCAAGGCTTGCCTGCGCTCGCCCCGCCGTGAGGCGGTGAGGGCTGCCCGGCTCAGGTGTGGGACCTGTCCGGCGTCTGACGGTAGCCTGCGGTGACGCTGACGAGGCCGCTCACGGCTGTGGCGTCAAGAGGGCTCACCCAATCGAAAGGCCAAACCGCATGACACCTTCCCGGAACGGTTTGCGATGGATCCTTGTGGCTTGTGTGCTGTGGGGCGGCGCGTTCTGGGCGCCTCTGGGGTCGCGTCAGAGTGCGGCGTCAAGTGTCACGCACAAGCAAGCCGACGTCAGCCGATGGCGCCGTGAGCGAACGCCTACGTTCGCGGCCTTGCGGGAACGGTTGCAGGAACAGGGCGGACAGCTTCGCGTCATTGTCCGGTTGGATGCCGCCTATGCGCCAGAAGCAGATCTGTCGACCGCCAGGGCTCTAGAACAACGCGTGGCCCTGGATCGCACGGCTCGCGCGCTCAAAGGGGAACTCGGGTCGGATGTCCGATCGTTCGAGAGCCTGCAACGTCTGCCGATCGCGATCTTGGTTGTCGATGATGCGGGCCTGGACAAGCTACAGCGGTCCGCGCGCGTGCTCTCGATCCAGGAAGACGCGCCTGAGCCGATGCAGCTGGCGGAGAGCACCGACCTCATCGGCGCGTCGGGATCCACTGGTCCACACGCCGCCGGCTACACGGGCGCCGGTTACGCCGTGGCGATCCTGGATGTGGGACTCGATCGATCGCACCCGTTCTTGGCGGGACGCGTGGTCATCGAAGCTTGCTTCTCGACGTCGTATGCCGGATCTTATTCCACAACCACGTTGTGTCCCAACGGCGCCGACGAGCAGGTGGGGGAGGGCGCAGCCCGGCCGTGCAATGTCGGAAACCTCGATCCGCTGAATGCCTGTGATCACGGCACGCACGTGGCCGGCATCGCCGCGGGCCATCAGTACGCCACGATGGTTTCGGCCGGTCAGGCCACAAGTCTCTACGATGGTGTGGCTCCGGATGCGGACATCGTGGCCGTCCAGGTGTTCTCCCGGATGGACACCGCCAGTCAGTGCGGTGGCGTGGCCTTCACGCCGTGTTACCTGACGTTTCCGAGCGACCAACTGCGGGCCCTTGATTGGCTCGGCACGGTGGCGCAGACGGTCAACCTGGCCTCGATCAACATGAGCCTGGGTGGCACCACCAAGTACACGGGCGATTGCGACAGTGACACGCGCAAGGTCGGCATCGACAGCCTGCGCGCTGCCGGGGTCGTGACGTTCGTGGCGGCCGGCAATGCGGGTTGGACCGACGGCGTCAGTGCGCCAGGCTGCATCTCGAGCGTGGTCACCGTAGGTTCCACGCGCGACGGCGGACCGGCCGCGACCCCGGCCGACTCGATTTCGTCGTTCTCGAACAGTTCCGCGCTGGTTGAGATGTGGGCGCCCGGTGAGTGGATCCAGTCCTCGACCCTGAACGACAAGTTCACGCTCAAAGCCGGCTCGTCGATGGCCGCGCCGCATGTGGCGGGCGCCTGGCTGGTCTTCAAGCAGATGTACCCGACCGAAGACGTGGACACGCTCCTGAACCGAATGCTCTCGGAAGGCCTCTCGGTGACAGACGCCCGCAACGGCATTTCGAAGCCGCGGCTGCGGTTTCTGGCGCCTGCGATGACGCCCACTCCCGGAACCCCCACGATGACCCGAACGGCAACCGCGACCTCGACGCCAACGATGGCGTCCACGACGGCGCCGACGCTAACGCCGACTGCAACGGCAACACCGCTCAGCCTCTGGTCTGGCGCTGTGTATCTGCCGCTGCTGTCGCGCGTGGAGGCTTTGATCGCGACGCCGACCGTCCCGCCGGTGCCCAGTGGCACACCGGGCGTGGGCCAGGCCGTCCTGGTCATTGAGCAACTCAGCGGCGACTCGATGCCGGAGGCGGTGGTCATCCGCAACACGAGCGCGTTTGCACAATCCATGGACGGATGGAGTCTGGTCAGCGTGGTCGGCCCGCAGACCTTCCGTTTTTCGGACCAGGCGCCCGGTTTCGTTCTGGCGGCGGGGTCAACGGTGAGCCTCGAGTCGTATACCAATGCCGGCAACAGCCCGCCGGCCGTGCTCTTTTGGACGTCCTCGGCGATCTGGAACAATACCGGCGACAAGGCCGAGTTGCGCGATCCGAATGGGCAGCTGGTGTCCAGCCGTTGCTACGATGCCGGTTGCCCCTGACTACTCCCCACGGCAAAGCCGGGGGGTTCCGGTTGATCCGTCGGCTCTCCGATCAGGGCGAACAGACCG
>CAYZRP010000132.1:0-20287 GCA_964480865.1 uncultured Anaerolineales bacterium
CGAATGACGAAGGTTGTGTGAGACAACCTTCGTCATTCGTCCTTCGTCATTCGTCGGCTCTATAGCGGCCAGGCTACCGTCTGCCTCGCCCCCCCGCCCACGCTCTACGACTTCTCCGGCTCCCAACCTTCAATCGTCTCAGGTCCCTGGCCGAAGAAGAATTCCTCAAGTTGCTGCATCAAGAAGGCCTGGGCCCGGCGGTCGTACAGCGAGAGGCCGTGATGGTTGATCAGCAGCGTTTGCTGTTGTTGCCAGAGCGCCCAGGCTTCTTGCGAGACGTTGTCGAAGATCCGCTTCCCGAGCGTGCCCGGAAAGGGCGACCGCGCCAGCCCTGGCAGCTCGCGGCCCAACTTCACGCATTTCACCATTCGAACAGACATAGACTCACCTCGTGTTCACTGTCTTGAGACCCAGTGATTATAGCGGCCAGGGGCGGATGAGCCCGCTGTTGCGACGACGCGTCGGCGTATGGAAGGGCATGGCTGCACTCGCGGCGTGGTTCTGACATCTGCAGCATCCGTGATGATCCGTGGATACCGTGTACAAAACCGCGGCTCAGCTTCACGCGACTCTCATCTTCTGTATAGCCATGAGCGTTCGATGAAGAATCGTTGACGCTGGACCAATGCTGCTATACAAATGTTTCGTACACACTTTGTATAAGCTGATGTCGCCGACGGGTGACCTCAGCCATACCGGCTCAGCGCCGCGTCGCGCGCCGTGAGCGCTGAGCCGGAGAACCTGTGACCGAGGAGAAAGACCATGTTTCGCACTGCACGTAATCGTCTTAGCGCTCTGCTGCACGTCGCCCTGGCAGCCGGCCTCGCGCTCAGCGCTCTGGTGATCCCAGGAGCTGCCGCGCCGCAGGCCCTGGCCGCCGAAGGCGACACTACCTACACCGTCGTGGCCGGCGACAACCTGACGCGGCTCGGCCGACGCTTCGCCGTGCCCGTCGACTCGATCCGGCGCGCCAACAACCTCAATGGCGACACGATCTTCGTCGATCAGCAGTTGACGATCCCGAACGTCACGATCGTCGAGCGCGCCATCGGCGCCGGGTCGTTCAACACGCTGGTGACCGCCGTCAAGGCGGCCGGTCTTGTGGAAACCCTGTCAGGCACCGGGCCCTTCACGGTCTTCGCGCCGACGGACGCGGCCTTCGCCAAGCTGCCGCGCGCCACGCTCAACGCCCTGCTCGCCAACCCGGCTCAACTGGCCGCTGTGCTGACCTACCATGTCGTGCCCGGAAAAGTCATGGCCGCTGACGTTGTCGGCCTGAGCTCGGCCACTTCCGTTCAGGGCGAGGCGATCAGCATCGCCGTGGTGGACGGCAAGGTCGTGCTCAACGGCAACTCGACGGTGACCGCCACCGATATCCCGGCCACAAACGGCGTGATCCACGTGATCGACACCGTCATCCTGCCACCGTCGCTCGGCAGCGCCCCCGCGCCCGCGGCGCCAGCGGCCCCGGGCACGTCGTCGGGCAGCGAAAGCTATGTGGTCAAGGCCGGCGACAGCCTGACTCGCATCGCGCGCCAGTTTGGCACGACGGTCGCAGCGCTGCGCTCCGCCAACGGCCTGACCGGTGACACGATCTTCATCGGCCAGACCCTTGTGGTTCCTACGCCTGACCTGCTGACCCGCGCCGCAGCCGCTGGCCAGTTCAACACCCTGGCCGCCGCGATCAAGGCCGCCGGCCTGGTCGGCACGCTCTCGGGCCCCGGCCCGTTCACGGTCTTCGCGCCGACGGACGCGGCCTTCGCCAAGTTGCCGCGTGCCACGCTCAACACGCTGCTCGCCAACCCTGAGCTGCTGGCCAAGGTGCTCACCTATCACGTCGTGGCCGGCAAGGTCATGGCCGCCGATGTCGTCGGCCTCAGCTCGGCGACGAGCGTTCAGGGCAGCCCGATCTCGATCGCGGTCAGCGGCGGTAAGGTCGTGCTCAACGGCAACTCGACCGTGACGGCGACCGATATCACCGCCTCGAATGGCGTGATCCACGTCATCGACACCGTGATCCTGCCGCCCTTCGACATCGTCGACGTCGCCACGCTCAACGGCAACTTCACGACGCTGTTGACCGCGGTCAAGGCCGCCGGCCTGGTTGACACGCTGCGCTCGGCCGGCCCGTACACGGTCTTCGCGCCGACGGACGCCGCCTTCGCGAAGCTGCCGGCCGGCACGGTGTCGGCTCTGCTGAAGGATCCGGATGCGCTGCGCAACATCCTGCTCTACCACGTCGTGCAGGGCAAGGTGATGGCCGCCGACGTCGTCGGTCTGTCGTCGGCCACGGCCGCGCAGGGCGGGACGATCAACATCGCGGTCGTCAACGGCAAGGTGGTGCTCAACGGCAACGCGACGGTGGTCGCCACCGACGTGGCCGCGTCGAACGGCGTCATCCACGTCATCGACAACGTCATCCTTCCGTAATCCTTAGCACGTTCTCTCCAACAACAGCGCGCGATCCGTCTGGATCGCGCGCTGTTGTCGTTTCGGAGCCTGGGCTGTTCGTGCTGGACCGGAGGGCATCGCTGGCGGTAGAGTCTGTCGCATGTCAGGCCCTCTCTACCCGACCGACCTTCATGAGCGCGCCGCCAACGCCGTCGCGTCGGCCTTCGCCGCCGACCCGCGGGTCGACACCGTGCTCGTCTCCAACTCGATCGCGCGCGGCCGAGCGGTCGCCGAGAGCGACGTTGACATGCTCGTCCTGTGCGCTGCCGATCTTGATGCCGCCGGCGTCCTCGGCCTCGAAGCGCGTTGGGCCGACCTCGTCGCGCATGATTCGGACATCCTGGCGTACCTCGCCACCGGACCCTTCGCTCACATCCACCTCGACGTGATCACCGGCCGCTACCTGCCGGGTGTGTGGGACGACGGTGGCGGGCCAGATGGATTCGAACTTGAGGTCGGCAACCACCTCGCCTACGCCGTGCCGATCACGGAGCCGGGACCGGCCTTGCAGGCTCTGCGAGCTCGCTGGCTGCCGTTCTACGATGAAGGGCTTCGGACTCGGCGGCTGGCGATGGTGCGCGACGCCTGTCTCTATGACCTCGACCACGTGCCGTTCTTCCTCGAGCGCGGCCTGCCCTTTCAGGCCTTCGATCGACTCTACAAAGCACACCAGGAGTTCCTGCAGGGCCTGTTTATTGCCCGTCGCGTGTATCCGTTGGCCTACAACAAGTGGATCCACGAGCAGGTCGTGGAATGGCTGGGCCTCCCGAAAGTCTTTGATCAACTCCTGCGGCTCCCGGCCCTCAACGATGAAACCGGTCTGCGCCGCCATGCTAAGGCATTGCGGGATCTCGCATCGACCTACCTGACAGGCTGAGGCGCGCGGTTCCTCGGGCAATCGAGCCTCACGCCAGCGGGACGTCTGACCACAGATGACGTGGAGGCTGAGTCCGTCTGCCAACCGGGAGTCAACCAATCGGCCCAATGCCCGCAGGTCGTCGGCGACATCCGCGGCGAATTCCGGACACGGGTGAACCAACGCGATGGCCGGCAGGCTCCGCAGTTACGAACCCTATGTCGAGTTGAAGCGATACACTTCTCCTGTGTCAACCAAATTGGCCGCTTGACTTACCCATCCGACGTATGCTATCACTACTTGTACATACAGCCTGATACAGGCTGGCACAGGAGCGAGTGGTGGATCGGATCAATCAGATCAAGTTGTCCCACGATAGTTTCATATCGCTTCATGTGCAGCTGCGCACCCAGATGCGGCAGCTGATCCTCTCGGGCCGCTGGGCGCCGGGCGGCGCCGTCCCCTCTGAAAACCAACTGGCTCGCAACCTCAACATCAGCCGCACCACCGTGCGCCTGGCGCTGCAGCAACTTGAACTCGAAGGCCTGATCGCGCGCGTCCCGGGCAAAGGCACGTTCGTGGCCAACCGCGGCGGCGATGCCGGGAACCGCCTGATCGCGTTCGTGACATGCGGGTTCGACGATGCCGAAGCGCTCGACCTGCTCAAGGGCGCCGAGCTCGAAGCGCGCGCCAACGGCTACGGGATCGTGTTCAGCCACATCCGCCACTCCCGCGACGAGATCCAGGTGCTCAAGAGTCTGCAAGACGATGGCACGGCCGGAGCGCTGCTGTGGCCAAGCCTCGACGAGAGCATCGCGCCCCAGCGGCGCATCGACGGCTATCAGCAGATCCAGATGCCGATCGTATTGATCGATCGCAATATCGCCGGTCTCGAGCACGACTTCGTCACGAGTGACAACATCGCTGGCATGCGCACGTTGGTGCAGCACCTCGTCGAGCTCGGCCATGAGCGCATCGTCTTCCTATCCCATCCGCTGATGACCATCGGACCCGTGGCCGACCGCTATCGCGCCTATCAGGATGTGCTCCTTGAGTCGGGACTGGCTCCCCAGACACCCTGGCTCATCGGCCAGGAGGGTCGCGAGACGGTCGGGCACCAGGCCCTGCGCGCCTCGCTGGACAGCAACAGCCTGGAGTTCCAGCAACTCAAGGACCATATCCTGAACGCCCCCGACCGCCCCACCGCAATTGTGGCGGTCAATGACTACATCGCCGTGCTGGCGATGCGCGTGCTCAAGTTCCTCAATATCAGGGTGCCCGAGGCCATGTCGATCACGGGCTTCGACGACATCGATCTCGCCGTTCATCTCGAGACACCGCTGACCACTGTCGCGCAGGATCATTCGGCCATCAGTCGACAGGCCACGCGCGTCCTGATCGATAGGCTCCAGGGTGACACGCAACCGCCCCGCACAGAGGTCGTACCGGTCGGCCTCCGCCTGCGGAGTTCGACGACGGTGCCTGTGCGTGTCCTGGGTGAATCCTGAACATCCACCCATCCAAATAGGAGGTTGCCACTCAGTTCATCTCATCCTTCCTGCCCGTCGTTCCGTTCCGAGAGACCAATTAGGGAGAAAAGAAGATGCTCATCAGTACACGGCGCATCAAAGCCGCAGCTTTGCCGTTCCTGCTTGCGACCGCACTTATGGCAAGCTGCACCACGCCGACAGCAACGACGGCCCCAGACGCCACTGCCGCACCCGGCGAGACCTCGGCGCCTGCCAACACGGAAGCCGCCGCCCCCACCACCGCCCCCAGCGGCACAGGCGAGGTCGCGCGCGAAGACACCGTGATCTTCGACATCGACAACTCGTCGGTCCCCGCGCCCGAGAACTTCAACCCGTTCGTCCCGGGCACCAACCGCAACCAGGGCGCGCATCAGGCGATGTGGGAGCCGCTCTTCATCTTGAACTACGAGACCGGCGAGATCCAGCCCTGGCTCGGCACCGAATTCACGCCGAACGAGACCCAGGACGTGTGGACCCTTAAGCTGCGCGAAGGCGTGACCTGGTCGGACGGCCAGCCGTTCTCGGCCGACGACGTGGTCTTCACGATCCAGATGCTGCTGGACGACACGACGGCGTCGCTCGACAACGCCGCCAACATGCAGCAGTGGGTCAAGTCGATCGAGAAGGTCGACGCGCAGACCGTGGTGTTCACGCTCAACGAGCCGAACCCGCGCTTCCAACTCGACTACTTCTCGGTGCGCATCTGGGGCAGCATCCTGATCATGCCCAAGCACGTCTGGGAAGGCCAGGACCCGTTCACGTTCACGTTCTACGACAAGGCCAAGGGCTGGCCGATCGGCACGGGCCCGTACAAGCTGACCACAGCGTCGCCGAACCAGTTCGTGTGGGATCGTGACGACAACTGGTGGGGCGCCAAGGCCGGTTTCCATGCCCTGCCCGAGCCGCTGCGCCTGATCTGGGTCATCGCGGCCTCCGAGGATCAGAAGGCTCTGCTGATGTCGAGCAACCAGCTCGACAGCGCCATGAACGTGTCGCTCGGCGCCTTCGAGGCCATCCAGGCCAAGAACCCGAACGTCATCGCCTGGCATCCCGACCTGCCCTACGCCTGGGCCGACCCGTGCCCGCGTCAGCTCTCCTTCAATCTCGAGAAGGAGCCGTGGAGCAACGTCAACCTCCGCAAGGCCGTCAGCCTGGTCATCGATCGCACCAAGATGATCGAGATCGCCTATGAAGGCACGACCGAGCCGTCGCGCTCGATGTTCGTTCAGTACGGCGGCATGAACCCCGTCATCGACGCTGTCGTCAACGCCGGCTACGGCACTGAAGCGACAGCCAACGTCGACGCCGGCAAGGCCCTGATCGAGGGCGAGGGCTACGCGCTGAACGGCAGTGGCCTGTATGAGAAGGACGGTGTCGTCCTCGCGGTCACCATCCAGGTGCCGAACGACACGGCCGAGTACACGCGCAGCAACAACGAAGTCGTCGAGGAACTGCGCGCCGCCGGCATCGACGCCGTCAGCCAGCCGCTGACCGGCTCGACCTTCGGCGACAACATGGCCATGGGCAACTTCGAAGCCGCGTGGAACTGGGAGCAGTGCGGTTCGGTCAACGAGCCGTGGAATTCCATGAACACGCTCAACGTCAGCCGCTACATGCCCATCGGCGAGCGCGCGTCGGCCAACTACGTGCGTTGGAACACCGACGGCGCCAAGGCCTACAGCGCGATCGTCGACCAGATCGGCACGCTGCCGCTCGGCGATCCGCAGATCCCGGGCCTGGTGGCCGAGGCCTACAAATACGTGTCCGACGAAGTCGTGGTCATCCCGCTGGCCCAGGCCGAGAAGCTGGTGCCCTTCGACACCACCTACTGGACCGGCTGGCCGACCGCCGAAAACAACTACAATCACCCGGCGACCTGGTGGAACAGCACGCACCAGATCATTCTGAACCTGAAGAAGGCCGGACAGTAACAGACGTGGAGCGAGGAGCGTAGAGCGTGGAGCGAACGCGAGGCCGCACCATAGCGCGGTAGCGCGATCGCTCTACGCTTCTCGTTCCTCGCTCCACGAAACTCACGAGGCATCATGGGCAGATACTCCCTCGGCTTCATCGCGCAGCGCCTTGGCATCTTCGTGCTCACGGTCTGGATCGCGGCGTCGGTGATCTGGTTGATCCCGCGGCTCGCGCCCGGCGATCCGATCACGGCCATGATCCTGCGCATGTCGTCGAGCGGCGGCCATGTCGAAAACTCCGAGAAGATCATCGAAGGCTGGAAGGAACGCTTCGGCCTGAACGACCCCCTGCCTGTGCAGTACGTGCGCTACATGAGCAACCTGCTCAGGCTGGACTTCGGCTACTCGCTCGCGCACTTCCCAACGCCGGTGTCGAGCATCATCGGGTTGGCGTTGCCCTGGACGGTCGGGCTGTTGCTGGTGGCCGTGACGATCTCGTTCCTCATCGGCAACTTCCTGGGCGCGATCATGGTCTGGGGCAGGACGCCGGGGCTGATCCGGGCCGTGATCCCGTTCACCATGATCTTCACCTCGATCCCGTCGATCCTGGCCGCGATCTTCCTGATCTACACGTTTGCGTTCATGTTGGACTGGTTTCCGTTGGCCGGCGCCTATGACCTCGGCATGCAGGTCGAGCTGACCTGGCCGTTCGTCAAGAACGTGGTCTGGCACGCGATCCTGCCAGCGCTCTCGATCATCCTGGTCAGCTTCGGCTACTGGACGCTCGGCATGCGCGGCATGATGGTCACCGTGGAAGGCGAGGACTATGTGCAGCTGGCTCGCGCCAAGGGCCTCAAGCCCTTCTACGTGCTCTACCGCTATCTCGTCCGCAACGCGATCCTGCCGCAGGTGACGGCCTTCGCGATCACGCTCGGCACGCTGGTCAGCGGGCAGGTGCTGGTCGAATACATCTTCGCCTATCAGGGCATGGGCAACATCATCTTCGCCGCGATCACGAGCCAGGACTTCCCCGTGATCCAGGGCGCGTCCTTCATCCTGATCGTCATCACGGCCCTGGCCGTGCTCATCATGGATCTCATTTATCCGCTGATCGATCCGCGCATCTCTTACGAGAGGAGCTGACGATGAGCACGTCTTCGCTCACCACAGCGGGTGGCCCCGCCGGGCCTGTCGGCGGCCCCGTCGCCCGACTGCCCCGTCGCATGGGGCGCTTCAATCGCTGGGACACGCCCTGGCTGAACGCCAAGCTCGTCGGCGGCGTCGCCATCATCGCCCTCATCCTCATCGCCGGCCTGATCGGCCGGTTCGCGTGGAACACGGACCTGGCCTTCTCGGGCAAAGCGCCGCTGAACCTGCCGCCGGTTGGCTTCACCAACACGCGTGGCCAGGTCGGAACGTGGGAACACCCACTCGGCACCGAGAACTCCGGCCGCGACATGCTCGCGCTGATGATCGTTGGCGCACCGAACTCGTTCCTGGTCGGCGTGATCGCGGCCGGGGTCGGCATGACGATCGGCGTCGTGCTCGGCTTCACGGCGGGCTTCGTCGGCGGCCGGGTCGACGACGTCATCCGACTGATGTCGGACGTGACAGTGACGATCCCGTCGCTGATGGTCCTGATCGTGATCCAGTCGCTCATCCGCCAGGTCGATCTGACGACGATGGCGTTGTTGATCGCGGCCTTCGCCTGGCCGACTCCGACGCGCCTGATCCGCGCCCAGGTGCTGAGCATGCGCTCGAGCGGCTACGTCAACATGGCGCGGCTCTCGGGCGCCTCGACGTTCGCGATCATGTTCAAAGAGATCCTGCCGAACCTGTTCCCGTACATCTTCGCCAGCTTCATCGGCAACGCAACGGGCGCGATCCTGGCGGCGGTCGGCCTCGAGACGCTCGGCCTCGGCCCGCAGCGCGTGCCGACACTCGGCGGCACGATCTACTTCGCGCTCAACGCCGCCGCCCTGCTCCGCAACATGTGGTGGTGGTGGGGCCTGCCGACGATCATGCTCGCCCTGATGTTCATCGGCCTGCTCCTGATCAACCTCGGCTTCGACGAGATCGCCAATCCCCGATTGAGGCGGGCCGCTCAATGAGCGCCACGAATTCCATCACGCAACCGGGCGCGCCGGCCCTGAGCGTCCGCGACCTGCGCGTCTACTACGAGACACCCAAGGGCGATGTGCTGGCCGTCGACGGCGTCGACCTCGACCTGTTCGAGGGCGAGGCGCTCGGCCTGGTCGGCGAGTCGGGCTGTGGCAAGTCGACGGCGGCCATGGGCATCCTGCAGCTGGTCAACCCGCCCGGCCGTATCGTCGGCGGCTCGGTCGTGCTCGGCGGCCGCGACCTGCTCAAGCTCTCCGAGGAACAGGTCCGCCGGATCCGCTGGACGCAACTGGCCCTGATCCCGCAGGGCGCCATGAACTCGCTCAACCCGACGATGAAAGTCTCGAGCCAGATCGCCGACGCGATCGAGGCCCACGAGGGCGGGCAGCCGCGCGATCGGCTGCGCTCGCAGATCCTGGATCTGCTGCGGCGGGTCGGCCTGCCCGAGCGGACCTATGACCTGTATCCTCACGAACTCAGCGGCGGCATGAAGCAGCGCGTGTGCATCGCCATGGCGATCGCGCTCAACCCGCGCGTGATCATCGCCGACGAGTCGACCAGCGCGCTCGACGTGGTCGTGCAGCGCGTCGTCGCCCAGACGATCAAGAAGGTGAAGGACGACCTGGGCATGTCGATGATCATGATCGGTCACGACATGGGCCTGATGGCGCAGATGGTCGACCGCGTGGCCGTGATGTACGCCGGCAAGGTCGTCGAGATCGCGCCGGTGCGGGCCATGTTCGCGACGCCACGCCACCCGTACTCGCAGATCCTGATCGACTCGGTGCCGTCGCTCAAGCAGCGCAAGCCGCTCAAGTCGAGCGAGGGCATCACGCACGACCCGCGCAACCCGCCGCCCGGCTGCATCTTCCAACTGCGCTGCCCGCACGTGATGGACGTCTGCCGCTCGGTACCGCCCGCGCAGCGCCTGGTCGGGCCGAACCAGTGGGCGGCCTGTCATCTCTATCCCGAAACCCCCGAAGCCGGCGAGCAGACGAAGGAGGTCGGCGGCCATGCCTGAGCCCCTCCTCGAGATCCGCGGCGCCACCAAGATCTATCGCGGCCGCAGCGCCGCCGGCAAGCGCCATGAGACCGTGGCGCTGCAGGACTTCAACCTGGTCATCCCGAAGGAGCCGGCCTCGATCATCACGATCGCCGGCGAGAGCGGCAGCGGCAAATCGACGCTGGCTCAGGTGATCCTGGGCTTCACGCGCCTGACCTCCGGCCAGATCCTGTTCGAAGGCCAGGACGTCTCGACCGCGAACGCCGCCCAGCAACGCGATTACTACAGGCAGGTGCAGGCGGTCTTCCAGGACCCGTTTGGCGTTTACAATCCGTTCTACCGCGTCGAGCACGTCTTCGATCTCGTGCTCGACAACTTCAAGCTCGGACGGAGCCGCGCCCAAAACCGCGACCTGATCGAAGAAGCGCTCAACGTCGTCGGCCTTCACGGCGAGGACGTGCTGCGCAAGTATCCGCACCAGCTGAGCGGGGGACAGCGCCAGCGGATCATGATGGCCCGCGCCTACATGGTCAAACCGAAGCTGATCGTGGCCGACGAACCAGTGTCGATGGTCGATGCCTCGTTGCGCGCGTCGATCCTCGACGTGATGATGCGCCTCAAGCGCGAGAACGGGATCTCGTTCATCTACATCACGCACGACCTGAGCACCGCGTACCAGATCGGCGATCAGATGTTCATCCTGTATCAGGGCATCGTCGCCGAGACCGGCACGACCATGGACGTGATCGACAGGCCGCACCATCCGTACGTGCAACTGCTGGTCGACTCGGTGCCGGTGCCGGATCCCGACGTCAACTGGCAGGGCCAGATCGTCCTGCCGCCCGAAGAGGAATTGCGCACGTCGGCGGCGACGGGTTGTCGCTTCTACCCGCGCTGCCCGAAGCGCATGGACCGCTGCCTCGAGGCCCAGCCGCCGCTCTTCGCGGTCGACGTGCCGGGGCATTCGGCAGCCTGTTACCTGTACGAGCCGGCGCCGGTCGCGCGATCAGAGTAACGGCCCGACAGACAGATCATTCGGCACAACGGGGGAGCTCCCCGTTTGCGCCCATCACAAGTCTTACGAGGAGTCTTGAAGTGTCACACAAAGTCCGTTGGACGCCCCAGAAAATAGCTCAGCGCCTTCAGCTGATCACGCCCCTGGTCTACGCCAGGCGTGAGCCCCTGCCGCCCTTCCGCTTCACGAAACTGAGCGGACCGGACGTCGCCCCGCCGATCGGCGCCGACGTCGACGACTCGACCTGGGACGTCATCGCGCCCAACTCGTACTGGGGCGACTGGCGCCTCGACTTCGCCATGCGCGGCTGCTTCCAGGTGCCCGACGCCTGGGCCGGTGACGACCGCCCGATCGCGCTCTACCTGCCGCTCGGCGAGGCCGGCGACTTCAGCCACCCTGAGACCCTGGCCTACATCGACGGCCAACCCTACGCCGCCGGCGACCGGCACCACCAGGAGATCCGGCTGCGCGACTCGTACCGCGACGGCAAGAGCCATGCGCTGGCACTGCACGGCTGGACGGGCATCGGCGGCTGGGTGCCGCAGCCCGAGGGCACGAAGCTGCTGATGCGCACCTGCCAGCTCGTCCAGATCGATCCGCCCACGCGCGACCTGGTGGCCACGACCCGCGTGACGTACGAAGTGGCCCAGCAACTCAGCGACGAAGACCCGGTGAAGGGCCGGTTGCTCAACGCCCTCGACGAGGCCTTCAAGATCCTGGACACGCGCGACCCGATCGGCGGGCCCGAGTTCTACGCCAGCGTCCCGGCCGCGCTCGATGCGCTCAAGAGCGGCGTCGCGCGGGCCGGCGCTCCGATGAATGTCGACATCGTCGCCGCCGGGCACGCCCACATCGACGTAGCCTGGCTGTGGACGCTGGATCAGACCGTGCGCAAGGCCGGCCGGACCTTCAGCACCGTGTTGCGGCTGATGGAGGAATTCCCAACCTATACGTTCTCGCAGAGCCAGGCGCAGCTCTACAGCTACACCGAGAAGCACTATCCCGAGCTGTTCGCCCAGATCACGGAGCGCGTGGCCGATGGCCGCTGGGAGGTGATGGGCGGCACCTGGGTCGAGCCCGACGCCAACTGCATCGGCGCTGAGTCGCTGGCGCGCCAGTTCCTGCTCGGCCGCGGCTACTTCCGCAAGCACTTCGGCGACGTCGACACGCCCGTGCTCTGGCTGCCCGACACCTTCGGCTACAGCTGGGCGCTGCCGCAGCTCATCAAGCAGGCGGGGATGAAGTACTTCATCACCCACAAGATGAGCTGGAACCAGTACAACGCCATGCCGCACCAGATCCTGTGGTGGCAGGGCCTCGACGGCACGCGCGTCCTCACGCACTTCCTGACGACGCCGGCCGGCGACGAATACCTGCCGCACGCCACGACCTACAACGCCGTCCTCTCGGGCAGCGAGGTCTTCGGCACCTGGCGCAACTTCAAGCAGAAGGAAACCTACAACGAGCTGCTCGCCGCGTACGGCTACGGCGACGGCGGCGGCGGGCCGACCCGCGAGATGATCCAGAACGTCGAGCGCCTGGCCGCCTACCCCGGCGCGCCGCGCGTCCGCCCCGGCACGGTGCGCGAGTACATGGACAAGATCGAGGCAGAGCTCAGCGATCACCTGCCGGTGTGGAACGGCGAGTTCTACTTCGAATACCACCGCGGCACGTACACGAGCCAGGCCCGCAACAAGCGCAACAACCGCAAGAGCGAGTTCCTGCTGCACGACGCCGAGTTCCTGGCGGCGCTGGCCGAGCAGCGCGCCGGTGCGAGCTACCCGACCGAGAAGCTGGCCGAGGCCTGGGAGCTGACCTGCCTCAACCAGTTCCACGACATCCTGCCGGGCTCGTCGATTGGGCCCGTGTACGTCGACAGCGATCGCGACTACGCCCACATCCGCGAGCTGGGCGAGGCCGCCCGCGAGGGCGCGCTCGATGCGCTGGCCAGGACCCTGCCGGCCGGCTCGCGCGCGCTGGCCGCCAACCCGACCTCGTTCGGCGGAACGCGCATCGGCCTGCTGCAGGGCGATGTCGGCGCGCTGATCGGCCCGGATGGCCAGGCCCTTGCCACGCAGAGCGTGAGCGATGGCACGCTGGTCGAGGTGCCGGACCTGGCGCCTTACTCGGTCGTCGGCCTCGGCGCGGGCAAGGATTCGGCGGCGCCCGCTCAACCCGTCTCGGCGACGCACGAAGGCGAGCACATCGTCCTCGAGAACGCGAAGGTGCGGGTCGAGATCGCGCCGAACGGCGACATCAGGCGCTTCACCGACAAGCTGCGCAACCGTGAAGTGCTCGCCCCGAACGTGATCGCCAATTCGCTCCTGGCGTTCGAAGACCGGCCGATGAACTTCGACGCCTGGGACATCGACATCTACTACGAAGATCGCTTCGAGAAGATCGAGGGCGTGACCGCGATCGCCATCACCGAGAGCGGGCCTTTGCGCGCGACGGTCACGGTCGAGCGCCAGTATCGCCAGAGCCGCCTGATCCAGAAGATCCAGCTCTGGGCCGGCAGCGCGCGCCTCGACTTCGACACCTGGATCGACTGGCACGAGCACCACACGCTCCTCAAGGCCTCATTCCCGGTGGACGTGATGAGCCCGACGGCCACGTTCGACGTGCAGTGGGGCAACGTCCAGCGCCCGACCCACCGCAACACCTCGTGGGACTGGGCGCGCTTCGAGACCTGCGCGCACAAGTGGGCGGACCTGAGCGAGGGCAACTACGGCGTCGCGCTGCTCAACGACTGCAAGTACGGCTACGACGTCCTCGACAACGTCCTGCGCCTGACGCTGCTCAAGAGCGCCACGCAGCCCGACCCGCAGGCCGACCAGGGCGAGCACCGCATGACGTACAGCCTGCTGCCGCACGACGGCGACTGGCGCGGCGAGGTCGTGGCGGCTGCTTACGACCTCAACGACCCGTTGATCCTGAAGGCCGTCAGCGCCACCGCCGGCGACGGTTCCGCGACGGGGTCGCTGGTGTCGCTCGACGCCTCCTGGGCCGTGATCGAGACCGTCAAGCGCGCCGAGGATGGGCGCGGCGTGATCGTGCGCCTGTACGAACACCAGCGCAACCGCGGGGGCATCACGTTGCGCGCCGGTTTCAAGGTGGCGGAGGCGTACATCTGCAACCTGCTCGAGGAAGATGATCAGGCGCTCCAGGTATCGAGCGACTCGGTCAATATCGACCTGACGCCCTACAAGATCGTCTCGGTGCGGCTCATCCCGGCCGACTGAGTTCGGTTCTCGAACGTCAACCGGCCGTGGGGCATTCCCTCACGGCCGGTTTTGTTTGTCAGCGACCCGAGTCGATCAATGGCCATCGCATTCGTTTGCTAACGGATCACGCGGATGGTCACGGACACTGCAGACGGATTTGATTACTCTCGGCCGACGCCAGGCGCCAGGCAAGGCATGTCAAGGCGCCCGATGACACTGTCGTAAGAGCGACGCATGCATCGATGGCCCTGGCTGCCCGCCTCACCCACTCGCCCTGGCTGCCCGCCTCACCCACTCGCCCTGGCTGCCCGCCTCACCGGCTGCGCCGACCCCCGCGCGCGCCGCGTGTCATCCAGAGCGCCTAACCGCCTGGGCCCGAAGGCACGCCCAATGAGCGCGAAGGATCTCCTCCGAAGACACGTACGGCCCTGGCGACAGCCAGCGAGTCCGATAGGAGATCCTTCGCGCTCATTTCAGATGTCTTGAGGCCAACTTGGCCAGGCGCTCTGGATGACACGCGATGCGCGAGGGCCAAGCGCTCTGGATGACACGCGGTGCGCGTGGGCCAGCGCCGTGGATGACACGCAGCCCGCGAGGCCAGCGCCGTGGATGACACGCGATGCGCGAGAGCCAAGCGCTCTGGATGACACGCGGTGCGCGTGGGCCAGCGCCGTGGATGACACGCAGCCCGCGTGGGACCGGACATGAACTCGAATGGATCGCCACACGCGGCGCGTGACGCCCTTTTCGAACGCCTCGGCGAACCCGGCGATCGCCTATGTCTGCGACCTGTTGGATGGCACGGACGCGATGATGAAGCCGTCCCGGGTGCGATTGACGCCGGTCTCGTCGCCAAGCGTGCGCTGCTCGATCAACTGGAGCCCGCAGCGTCGAGCAAGGTGACCATCCGGTTGTTCACTGGCGGCGTGGAGTCAATGCCGAACTTGAGCGGCTCACCGCCCGCGCTGAGCGATGCGCGAATCGAGCGCATCAAAGATGGGTTCGACTCCAGCCCGTCGCAGGTGAAGGCATCGAACGCCACGACCGTGTTCGCCGCCAGTTCAGCTTTCCTCAGCAAGGCATCCTCGACCACGGCGTAATCCTGGCACGAAGTCAAGCTTTCTCAGATGAGCAGCGCGGGCCGACTGGCTTCGAACCGCCAGGCGCCAGCCTGGTCAGGCGACCCACAGGTCCGAAGTTCAAGGGCGCAAGAGCGACTTTCCCGGCGTCAGGGCTCGCCTTCGTCAGCGTCTCACGCTTGGCCGCATCTGTAGCCCCCGTACCACTGGCAAGCGACCGGGCCGGCGCCTTGACACCTTGCCGACCGCCCCAGGGCGGCCACTTGACACATTACGCCTGAAATCGCCCGATTAGCATCCATTCTGGTCCGTTCAGGGGCTTGCCACACCCTTAGGCCATCCATATAGTTAAGCCCGCTTAGTTATTCAAGGAGGTTGATAGTGCACTCTGTTGAAGCGTTCAGAGACGCTTTCCGACAATGGACCGAGGTATTCATGACCCGTTCGATGCAGCGGTTCATGGCCCAGGCCCGCGAGTCAGGCTTTTCGATGCCACAGATGGGCGCACTGATGCGGATCCACAGACAGGGCGCCCTACCCATGTCCGAGATCAGCAAGGAGATGGGAACGACGCTCGCGGCCACCAGCCAGTTGTTGGACCGCCTCGTTCAGCAAGGCCTGATCACGCGCACTGAAGACCCTGACGACCGCCGAGTCCGCAACGTGGCGCTGACCGATCGCGGTCGAGAGTTGCTCGAGGCCAGCCTGCGGGCGCGTCAGCGCTGGGTCGAAGATCTGTCGCACACGTTGACCGAGCCCGAGCTCGAGACCGTGACCGAAGCCCTGCACATCCTCGTCCGCCGCGCCCGAGACCTGGACACCGCGCCCGAGGCCTGATCCTTTCGAACGTTTGTAGTCCCGCATTTCGCGGGCTGACTGAGGTACCCGTTTCATGCTACGTCTTGCTAGGTACGTCAAACCTTATCTCGTGATCGTGCTGATCACGATCTTCCTGTTGTTTGCGCAGGCGAACTTCGACCTCGCCCTGCCCGACTACCTCTCGCGGATGGTCAACATCGGCATCCAGCAGGGTGGCATTGAGACCGCGCTGCCCGAGGCCATCCGCCAAAGCCAGTTGGACCGTGTGGTCATCTTCCTCTCAGCCGAAGACAAGGCCATCGTGCTCGATGCCTACACCCTGATCGCGCCGGACTCGCCCGAGGCAACCGATTTTGTCGGCAAGTACCCGGCACTCGCCAACGAGGCGATCTACGTGATCAAGCCGCTCGATAAGGCCACGATCGACGCCATCAGCCCGGCCATGGCCAGGGCCTTGCTGGCCGTCAACGGTATCGAGGAAGCGTTGGCCGACCCTGAGAAGGCCGCGCAGATGGCGGCCAACGTCAAGGGCTTCGATCTCTCCAAGATCCCGGCCGGCATGGATGTCTTCACCCTGCTCGGCAAGATGCCGGCATCGACCATGAAATCCGTGACTGATGCCATGAACGACAGGTTCTCGGCGCTCGGCGACACCATGATCGTCCAGGCTGCAGGCAGCGTCGTCAAAGCCGAGTACACGGCCCTGGGCGTCGACACCGACAAAGTCCAAAGCGACTACATCATCAACATCGGCATGTGGATGCTCGGCCTGACCCTGCTCTCAGCCGCCTGCACGATCGCGGTGAGCTATCTATCGGCCCGTGCTGCGGCCGGTGTCGCGCGCGACATCCGCCACGACGTCTTCCGTAAGGTCGAGAGCTTCTCGAACGCCGAGTTCGACAGCTTCTCGACGGCGTCGTTGATCACACGCTCGACGAACGACGTCACCCAGATCCAGATGGTGGCGGTGATGACCATGCGCATGGTCTTCTACGCGCCGCTCATGGGCATCGGCGGCGTGATCAAGGTGATCCAGCAGGACTCGTCGATGTGGTGGCTGATCGCCGTCGCCGTCGGCGTCCTGGTCAGCCTGATTGCGACGGTCTTCACAGTGGCGCTGCCCAAGTTCCGCATGGTGCAGACCCTGGTCGACAGGCTCAACCTCGTGGCGCGCGAGAACCTGGCCGGCCTGATGGTCGTGCGCGCCTTCGCCATGGAGCCCTTCGAGGAAAAGCGTTTCGACAAAGCCAATCTGGACCTGACGGCGGTCAGCCTGTTCGTCAACCGCGTCATGGTGATCATGATGCCTTTGATGATGCTGATCATGAACGGCCTCTCGCTGGCGATCATCTGGGTCGGCGCGCATCAGGTGGCCGATGCTCAGATGCAGGTCGGGGACATGATGGCCTTCCTGCAGTACGCGATGCAGATCGTCATGTCCTTCCTGATGGTCTCGATGATGTTCATCATCCTGCCGCGCGCCTCGGTCTCGGCAGACCGCATCGCCGACGTCCTCGAAGTCGAGCCGGCCATCAAAGACCCGGTACAGCCGCGCACCTTCGGCAAACGATTCGCCGGGCTTGTAGAGTTCCGGAATGTCTCGTTCCGCTACCCCGGCGCCGATGAGGACGCCCTCGTCGACATCAGCTTCACGGCCCACCCCGGCCAGACCACAGCCCTGATCGGCGCGACGGGTTCGGGCAAGTCGACGATCGTCAACCTGATCCCGCGCTTCTACGACGTGACCGGCGGGCAGATCCTGATCGACGGACTCGACATCCGTGAGGTCACGCAGCACGAACTGCGCGAGAAGATCGGTTACGTGCCGCAAAAGAGCGTGCTTTTCTCGGGCACGATCGAGAGCAACCTGAAGTACGCAGACGAGAACGCCACGCCCGAGGAAATTGAGCTTGCGGCCGAGATCGCTCAGGCGACCGAGTTCGTAACGTCGAGGCCTGAAGGCCTGGCCGCCGACATCGCCCAGGGCGGTCAGAACGTTTCGGGCGGCCAGAAGCAGCGCCTGTCGATCGCTCGCGCGCTTGTCAAGAAGGCGGCGATCAACATCTTCGACGACAGCTTCTCGGCGCTCGACCTGAAGACCGACGCGGCACTGCGTCGCGCGCTCCACCAGCACACGCAGGCGAGCACGCTCCTGATCGTTACCCAACGCGTCTCGACCATCAAGAACGCCGAACAGATCCTGGTGCTCGACGAGGGCCGGATCGTTGGACGCGGCACCCATTCTGAATTGATGAATAGCTCCGAGATCTATCGCGAGATCGCGATGTCGCAGCTCGCGCAGGAGGCTCTGGCATGATGCATCGACCTGGCAACGCCCCGCGCGGCGGGTTCGGCCGCCCGGGCGGCCCCATGCAATTCACAAAGGGCGAGAAGGCCCGCGACTTCCGCGGGACGATGAAGAAACTGATCGCCTATGCGGACCGACATCGCACAGCCGTGATCGTGGTCTTCGTCTTCGCGATCGCGTCGACGGCGGCCAACATCGTCGGCCCCAAGATCCTGGGCCAGGCCACGACAAAGCTCTTCGAAGGCGTCATGGCCAAACTGGCCGGAACCGGCAGCATCGACTTCGATTCGATCGGCCAGATCGTGCTGATCGTCCTCGCCCTGTACCTGCTCTCAGCACTGTTCGGCTATCTGCAGGGCTGGATTATGGCCAACGTCTCGACCGACATCACCTATCGGCTGCGCCGCGACATCGCCGAGAAGATCAACCGGCTGCCGCTCACGTACTTCGACAAGACGACCCACGGCGAAGTGCTCTCGCGCATCACCAACGACGTCGACACCGTCAACCAGACCCTCAGCCAGAGCCTGACACAGATCATCACATCGGTCGTGACAGTGGTCGGCATCCTCGGCATGATGTTCTCGATCAACTGGATGATGACCCTCGTCGCGCTCCTGATCGTGCCGCTCTCGATGGCGGTGGCCGGCCTGATCATCAGCCAGTCGCAGAAGTATTTCACGCAACAGCAGGATTACCTCGGCCACGTCAACGGACACGTCGAGGAGATGTACGGCGGCCACCTTGTGATGAAGGCTTTCAACGGCGAGGCCGCCAGCATCGCCACCTTCGATAAGTCCAACGACAGGCTCTACGATGCCGCCTGGCGGTCGCAGTTTCTATCGGGCATGATGATGCCGATCATGATGTTCGTCGGCAACCTCGGCTACGTGGCCGTGACGATCCTGGGCGGCTGGCTGGCCGTGCAGGGCACCGTCACCGTCGGCGACATCCAGGCCTTCATCCAGTACGTGCGGTCGTTCACACAGCCGATCACGCAGCTGGCCAACATCTCGAACGTGTTGCAGCAGACAGCGGCGGCCGCCGAGCGCGTCTTCGAGTTCCTGGCAGAGCCCGAAGAGGTCGCCGAGACGACGGTGCCGGTGAAGGTCAGCCAGCCCGAGGGCCACGTCGAGTTCCAGGACGTGCACTTCGGCTACAGCGCAGACAAGATCGTCATCAACGACTTCTCAGCCGTGGCGCACCCCGGCCAGAAGGTCGCCATCGTCGGCCCGACCGGCGCCGGCAAGACCACGATGGTCAAGCTGCTGATGCGCTTCTATGACGTCAACTCGGGCGCGATCCTGGTCGACGGCAGCGACATCCGCGACTACAGCCGCAGCGACCTGCGCAACCTGTTCGGCATGGTCCTCCAGGACACGTGGCTGTACAACGACACGATCATGGAGAACATCCGCTACGGGCGGCCGGGCGCGACCGACGAAGAAGTCATCGCCGCTGCGCAGGCCGCGCACGTCGACCACTTCGTGCACACGCTGCCGGGCGGCTATCAGATGGTCCTCAATGAAGAGGCCTCCAACGTCTCGCAGGGTCAGAAGCAGCTGCTGACGATCGCGCGCGCCATTCTGGCGGACCCCAAGATCCTGATCCTCGATGAGGCGACCAGCTCGGTCGACACCCGCACCGAGATCCTGATCCAGAAGGCCATGGATACACTGATGAAGAACCGCACCAGCTTCGTCATCGCCCACCGCCTCAGCACCATTCGCGACGCCGATCTGATCCTGGTCATGAATCACGGCGACATCGTTGAGCAGGGCACACACGAAGAGCTGCTCGCCGCGGGCGGCTTCTACGCGGAGCTTCACAGCAGCCAGTTCGAGAAAGTTTAGAGCGTAGAGCGTGGAGCGTGGGGCGTAGAGCGTGGGGCGGGGGGGGGGGGGGGCGGGGGGGGGGGGCGGCCCCGCCCCCCGGCGGGGGCGCACACCCCCCACCCCCCCCCCGCCCC
>CAYZRP010000133.1:0-20158 GCA_964480865.1 uncultured Anaerolineales bacterium
CTGTCGAGCTCTACCTCGTAGTAAGCCGTGTCTTCCGCGTGCGCGTCACCCGTCAGCACCAGCATCGTCTTCGCCGTGCCGGGGAAGTACCACAGCTGCGGCAGCGGCTGCGTCGCACTCACCTGCTGCTGCACCAGCCGCGCCAACAACCGCTGCTGCTCGTCCGCCTGCGGCACCGGGATCCGGTCCCGATCGATCCACAGCGGCTGCCCCCCCGCGTAGTTCACGCTCCCAAACAGGTACACCGTCCGCGTCACCGCCGGGCTCGCCGTGTCCCAGCTCCCCAGCGTGTCCACCCGGTTCGCCAGCGCCGGGTTCCCCTGCCGCGTCAGCACCACGTTCCGCACCACGTCGTACGTGAACGCCACCGCCCGCCCGCTGCTCCCGCTCACCACCGCCGGGTACGCCGTCGCCGTCGTCGCGTTGCTGTACAGCGTCGCCAGCGTCGTCCCACCCGACAGCCCATACCGGTCGCTGCTCCCGTGGATCTGCAACACCGAGCTCGTCAGCCCCGCTCCCGACGCCTGCCCGTTGTCGATCTTCAGGTACCCGTCCGTCTGTGTCCCCGCCGCCGTCCCCAGCCCGAACAGCCCCTTCAGCTGCGCGTCCGGCCGCAGCGCGATCAGCCGCCCGCCTCCGTTCACGTGGTTCGTGAACAACGTCGCCTGCCCCGCGCTCAGGCTCGTCTCCGTCAGCACCGTCACCGCGTGCCCGCTCAGGTCCCCGGCCGTTAGCGCGCTCAGCTCCACCACGTCGTAGGCGTTCAGCCCTTCCGCCCGCAGGATCTCCTCCACGTACCGCCCAAACGGGTTCGTCCCGTACCCGCCGTTCACCACCACCAGCACCGGCGCATTCCCGGCCGCACGGGCGTTAGGCGCATTGAGTGAGGGGCTAAGAAGCGCGATCGCCGACAAAGCGGCGAGCGCGAGACCCAGTAAATGAACACCCGCCCTGCGCCATGCTGCGCCAGGAAAGAGATCCCGATACGTCGAAGCCATGTTGGATTAACGCGCGTGAATACGCTTGTCGGCTACCGGATCGATCAATTGCGCCGGTAAAGCGTATAGGGGCCGATCTTGGTCTCGACGTGGTAATCGCTCAACCACGAGTCCGGGTAGAACTTCACGTACTTCGAGAACTGTCCCGCCAGAATGTACGCGGGCTTCTCATCCTGAACGAAGGTGTAGCCGTCAGAGGGTGGTGGACCGCCGGCCCAGATGAAGCTGACCGAGCGGTACAGGTAGGTCTGCGGCGGGAAGTGATAGTGATGATTCGTGAGGAAACCCATCTCGGGCTCCCAGGTTTCGATCAAAGCGTCCTTGGGGACCTGCGCATCGAGATAGACCGCCATGGCCGCTGGAGCGTCGAAGGGTGGCCGGACGACCGGAAGGGCCGCCCTCGCGAGCGGGACGGCGATCATGATAGCCAGCCAGCCCATGAAAGCAGCACGCAGAGCACGAGGGCCCCAGTCGGCCGCGTTGCCGCGCCAGCTGTTCCACAGTCCGCGCAGATCGAGTTCGAGCCCGCCGGTCACATCGGCGAAGAAGCGCGCGCCAAGGATGGCCGAGAACGAAAGCCCCAGGAAGGCATAGCGGATCCAGCTGACCGATGCCACAACGTACCAGACGAGGTTGACGGCGATCAGGAGCATGATCAGGCCCCAACGCTGGCCTTCACGTGTGCGGGGCAACGAGAGCACCACTCCGTAGACCAGGAACGGGATCAACCAGCCCAGGTACACCTTCAGGCTGAGGAGTTCGCGCAGGCCGCGCTCCATGAGGTCGACCGAGAAGACTGTGGCTGCGCTGGCGGTTGCCTCGCGATACAGGGCCAGGTTTTCGGAAAGCGCACCCGGGCCAAGCGCGACCACGACGAACACCTGCCAGACGGCGAAGAAGACGCCGAGGATGATCCCGGGCACAATGAAGACGCGCTGCGGGACGGCGCGGTAGTAGACAAGGTTGAGCAACCAACCGGCCGCCAGGGCCGGCGCGATCACGATGAAGTACTGCGACTTGGTGACGACAGCGAGCCCGAGCAGAACGCCCACGCCGATCAACCGGCGCAGGCTGGTGTTCTCCCAGGTGCTGAGCCAGAGCGCGAGGCCGGCACAGGTGAAGAACAGGCCGGGCACTTCGCCCAGAACCTGCCGCCCGTGGAAGAGGATCTCCACCCCGCCCGTGCCCAACAGCAGCGCCGTCGCGACCCAGGCCGTGCGCTCTCCGGTCAGAATCCGCGTCAGCACGAAGAAGGCTGCCAGCGCGGCCAACAGATACAGGGCCATGACGAGGCGGGCCTGGAGCAGGCCGATGCCAAATACCGCGAACATCGTCGCGATAGGAAGCATGACCGTCGGCCCGACGCCGATCGTCGGCCCGTAGTAGCGGAAGCCCTCGCTGCTGTAGTCCGCATACTGGCCGTACAGAACCAGCGTCTTGGGCACGTGCAGGTGCGAGCCTTCGTCGTACCAGGGCGTTGGATATTCGGTGAGGTTGATCAGCACGAGGCTGACGACCAGCACAACGGCCGCGATCGTCAACCAGGAGGGGCGGATCCATGCCAGACGCGTGGACGGGTGACTGATGTTCATGTGACGCTCACTGACGTGGCGCACACCCGCCGGGTGTCCCAGTGGGAGTGCGCCACGATCTGTAACTCCGTGTACCCGCGCCGCGCGTTCGTTTCGAGTGGAAACCGAAATCTATAAACCCGTTGCGCCCGGTCCCCGTTACCGTTTGAGTTCGGCCGCCAGAGGTTGCGTGCTGGCCTTGCCCAACGTCGTCGCCGGCTGCACCGTCGACAGGATCGCCTCAGCCGTCTGAGCCGCGTGCTGCGTGACCGACTCGCCGTTGGTCAGCGCCGGGTAGATCTGCGCGGTCGTCGCCAGGAACAGTCGCTGGACCGGCGTCGCAATCGACGGGATGAGGTGCGTGTCGTTGAGCCCGTGCAGCGGCTCGACGAACTTCTCGCGATGCACCAGGAAGTAGCGGATGCGGCTCGCGTCGAAATCCGGGAACATGCGCTTGATGTTGTCGATCCACATCGCCTGGATCTGGTCGTTCGACAGAGTCTGCAGCGAGCTTCCCGGGGCCGTGTACTTCGGCAGATAGACGAGATGGTGGCCGCCGACGTGCGCCGGGTCGATGTAGCTTGTCGTCTCGATCACACCCGTGAACGGGATGCTCGTGTCGGTGATATTGACCGTCCAGTACGGCGTCAGCGGCCGGTCAAGCACCAGCAACGGGCAGACGATCCCCAGGTAGGTGGTCTTGTCCAGAAAGTCGAGATACTCACGCGGCGCCGTCGGGATCAGGCGCCGGAAGATCGGCGCTTGGACCGTGACGGCGATGGCCTCGTAGCGCCGCAGCTCGCCGTTCACGCGCAGACCGACAGCCTGGCCGTTCTCGATCACGACCTCGCTCACCGGTGTTTTGAGATGGATCAGATTGCCGGCACGCTCGATCTCGCGCGCCATGGCCGCCAGAAGCGTGGCGTACCCGCCGATCAGGTAACCGGCCATTTCTTTCTGGCTCGCGCCGCCGCGCGTCGACTTCATGCGCACCAGACGCGACCAGATGTACGTGGCCGGCGTGTTCTCGAAGCCGCCGTCGAACTTGGCGTTGAGCATCGGGCGCCAGATGTTGTCGAACGTATTGCGCCCGCTCCACTGCAGCAGCCACTTCTCGACGCTGATCTTCTCGAGCTTGCGCCAGTCCTTTTCGAACTGAGCCGCCAGCACCGTCAGCCCGAGCCGAAAGCGGTCGATCCAACCGAGCGGCGGAAAGCGCAGGAACTCGATGATGTTGTTCATCGAGTGCAGCTTCCCCTTGTAATAGAAGGAGGTCTTGGTCTCGCCGAAGCGCAACTGGTCACGCAGGCCAAGCTCATCGATCAGGCCGCCCAGGTAAGCGTCGCTCGACAGGATGGCGTGATAGAAGCGATCAACCTGCGCGCCGTCAGGCAGCGTCAGGGGTCCGGCCAGGCCGCCCAGTTCAGGGCCGGCCTCGAGGATCTCGACGGGCATACCGCGCTTGGACAGCAAGTAGCCCAGCGTGATGCCCATGATGCCGCCGCCCACAATACCGATAGTCATGTCTTTCTCTCGTTCCTTGTTCAGGCCTTGTGCCCGGTCTGGCCGAAGACCGGGGGCGTGGCGCACAACACTTCAGCGATGCGTTCCGCGGCATGTCCGTCGCCGAAGATCGGCGCCTGCTCGGCCGGCGGCGTGAAAGTGGTCCAGGCCGCCTTGATCCGCTCCGCCTCGACGCCGACCAGTTGGTTCCAGCCGGCGCTGACGGTCTCTGTCCATTCGGTCTCGTCGCGCAACGTCAGGCACGGGCGCTTGAGGAAGTAGGCCTCGCGCTGGACGCCGCCCGAGTCTGTAGCGATCAGGCGTGCATGCTCTTCGAGCTGCATCATGTCGAAGTAACCGACCGGGTCGATCACCCGAACGTGATCGGCGAACGGCCGGCCCAATCGCTCGAGCGCGCCGCGCGTGCGCGGGTGCGCCGGAAAGACGACAGGCTCCGGCGCGGCATTGAAGGCGTCGACAATGGCGCCGAGCCGCTCCGGATCGTCGGTGGTCGCGGCCCGGTGCACGGTGGTCAACACGTAGCCGCCCGGCTGCAGGCCGAGGTCTGCAACGATGTGGCTTCGCTGCCTCGCGAGTTCGCGATTGTGCAGGGCCGCGTCGTACATGACGTCGCCCACCACGTGCACATGGGCCCGATGGCCCTCGGCCGCCAGCTGCCGACCGGCCGTCTGACTGACGCAGAAGAAGACGTCGCTGATCGAATCGGTGACGATGCGGTTGATCTCTTCGGGCATCCGGCGATCGAAGCTGCGCTCGCCGGCCTCGATGTGAGCCACCGGCATGTGGAGCTTGCTGGCCGCCAATGCACCGGCGATCGTGGAGTTGGTGTCCCCCCGCACGATGACAACGTCCGGCTGCTCCTTGACGAGCACCTCTGCCAGCCGGACCAGGATCTCGGCGGTCTGCCCGGCATGGCCGCCGGACCCGACTTCGAGGTTGTAATCGGGCTCTGGGATGCCCAGGTCGTCGAAGAACGCCTGCGACATCTTGTAGTCGTAGTGCTGCCCGGTGTGGACGAGGATCTCGCGGACGCCCCGGGCGCGTAACGCGCGGCTGACGGGAGCGCCCTGCACGAATTCGGGGCGCGCTCCAACGATGGAGACGATCTTCACGCTCAGGCCTTTCCGGACGCGCCGCTGACACTCATCGGCCGGCTTTGGCGCGCGATGAGCGACTGGATGCCCAGCCGATGCAGAATGACGCGCCACTGGAAGCCCAGATGCGCGCGGATCGTGCGCCAGATCTTGGCCTTCGACGTACCCGCCATGCGCGTGTGCAGCACCGCCGGGAACTCGGCGACCTTGTAACCGGCCAGCAACGCCTTGACCATCAACTCAGTGCCGGCCAGGAAGCCATCTGACTCGAACGAGATCGTGTCGATGACGGGGCGTCGATACGCCCGAAACAGCGCGGTCCAGGTGTGGATGCGCGGTTCGACCACGATGCGGTACAGCGCCGAAGCGCCCTGACTGAGCACAAGCCGCCAACCAGGCACGCCCTCGACGCCGCCCTGCGGGTGATACGGCGACGCCGTGACGATGTCGATGCCCGGGCGCAGCGTCTCCAGCAGGGCCGGGATGTTCTCAAACCGATAGGTGCCGTCGGCGTCAGTCGTGACGATCACGTCACCGCTGGATGCCTTCAACCCGGTGCGGATCGCGGCCCCAAGCCCGCGGTTCACGGGATGCCGTTCGAACTTGCAGGCCACGTTGGCCGGCAAACGATCGGGCGCGAAGGCGCTCTGCAGGCCCAGCCATGTCTCATCGACGCTGCCATCGTCAACGAACACGATCTCGACCTGACGCGAGCAGCCGAGATCGGCTGCAATGGGGAGCAACTTACCCGACAGCTGTGGAATGCTGTCGGCTTCGTTGCAGCAAGGGATCACAATCGAAAGTGCCATCGATACATCCTGGGATGATGGAGAAGTAGCCTGTGTCACTGAAGCCCTCGCCTGTCAGGCTGCGACGGGAGCCTGCGCCTGTTTCATGTAATCCACCGCTCGCGCCCGGATCGACTCAGTCAGCCGCAGCGTTTCGAGGCCGTCGACCGCCGAGGTCTTCGGCGTTGTGCCGTCGATGATGCAATCCAGGAAGTGCTGGAGCTCAAGGAACAGCGACTCGAAGATCGGAACCTGGATCCGCTCGACGATGCTCTCCTGGCGGTATTTCACGCCGCGATGGTTGTGGCTGAGGTATTCGCCGATCGTGTGGCGATGCACGAGCACACTCTTATCGAGCAAGTTGCATTCGAGATACGCTTCGCGCGCGGTGACCTCGATCGCGCGCACCTTGTTCTCGGTGACGCGCGAGGCCGTGAGCCCAACCAACGGCCCGCCCGCATAGTGCAACTGCGCCGTTACGTGATCGAGCATGTTCGTCGCCACGCACAGCCCGGCTGCATCGAAGCTGACCGGCGCTCGACCGACCAGGTCGAGCGCAAGGTTCAGGTCATGGATCATGAGGTCGAGCGCAACGTCAACGTCGGTGTTGCTCGAGCCGATCGCGCTCAGGCGTCTGAAGTTGATCGCGAGCGGCGTCATGCCTTCCAGGACATTCTTCAATTCGATGTAAGCCGTATTGAAGCGTTCGATATGGCCAAGCATCACCACCAGCGGTGAACCGTCGACGGCACGGCGATCTTTGGCCTCGGCGACCAATAACTCCGCCTCAGCCACCGTTTCCGTGATCGGCTTCTCGATCAAGACGTGGACGCCGCGGCGAATGCAGCGCTGCGCCAGGGAGAAGTGAAGCGGGGTCGGTGCCGCGATGCTGACCGCATCGACGTGGTCAAGCAATGCGTCCAACTCGCCGAACGCGCGAACGTCGTGCTGACGCGCAATGGCATCCGCCGCCTCTTTACGAGCGTCGTAAACGCCGACGAATTCGGCTCGACGCAGATTGGCGAAATTACGACAATGGCGTTGGCCCATCCGCCCCACGCCGATGACACCGACTCGTACATCTTGTTTCATCATGGCAACCTCTCGGGTGACGATAGCACCGGAAAGACGGTTTTCCAATGTGACCGTAGACCTAGCAACATTCTTCTGGGCTTGAAAACCCCAAAGATTCGCGGCTCAAGGCGACAGGCGATCGGCCAGCGCGCGCGCCTGTTCGCTTAACGACTCTTGACCCTGACTCTTCCAGTACGCGTCGTACGCATAGAGTTCGTCGCGAATCTCGGGCAATGCCGCAAGCAAGGTCGCAGCCCCAGACACATCTCCTGACCACAGGCGCGCATAGCCGAGCGCCTTCACCGTGGCGCGACTGTCGGGCGCCTGCATGTAGGCGATCTCCAACTCGGATCGTGCCCGGCTGAAGTCATCGGCCTCGAGGGCCAGCATCCCGCGCAAAAACCGGGGCGCAGCCTGGTCGGGAACTCGCAATGTGGCCGCGTCCAACTCAGCCCAGATGGGCGCGAGTTCCCGTGCCGGCAGCACCGTCGGCCACGCCGCGAGTTCCTGGCTTGCGAGCAGGTTGGCCGCTCGATTGGTGTGCCAGACCGCGATCACGGGATCTCGCTCCACGATGATGACCAACACCCCAAGGACGGCGGCCATCATGGTTGTCCATAACAACCGCTTCGAAGGCAAGGAAGGACGCAACGCGTCTGACAACCCGTCACGGCTCAACAGCGCGGCCAACCCCGCCCACAGGAAGAGAAAAGGCAAAGCCCCGCTCATGTAAACGGGGTCATCCACCAGCCCATGCACGCCGAGCGTGAGCGTGCTGACCAGGGCCGCCAGCCGGTACACATCCGCCGAGCCCGCCCGCATCTCGGCGCGAAGCACGGCCACCAACGCGGCCGCCCACAGCCCCAGCCAGACAACCAACCCACCCACCCCCTGCTCGAACGCAATCCCGAGATAGAGTTGGTGCGCGTACGAATACAGGGGCACGCGGATCAGTCTGGCATAGCGCGCATACGCGCCCTCGAAGGCGCCCCCGCCCCAGCCCGTGACCGGCGCCTCCGCGACCAGGTAGGCTGTGTCGCGCCAGATGCTCAGGCGGCCCATATCACTTCCGCCGACATCGACGTTGTCGATCAACGGCACGACCCTCGGCCAGAAGGCGACGAGCGCCAGGGCCACCGCCACCATCCCGCCACCCACCAGGGCGGCGAAGAACGGCATGCGACGGGAGCCCCAGCGGCGCGACACCCACCAGGTCACGCCGATCGAGATCGCGATCAGCAGGCCGAGCAACGCCCCGCGTGAGCCAGAACGGGCGAGCAACAGGCTCAACAACACCGTCGCCGCACCGGCCGCCCAGCGCCACCCACGACCGCCCGGCGGCCGGATCAAGGCAGCCGCAGCGAACGGCAGGACCATGGCCGCTATGCCACCAAGCGTGTTTCGCGACCAATACTCGCCATACAGGGTGGTCATTCCGCCGATCATCACAGGCGCTGACAGGCAGGCGACGATCGCGCACGCCTGACGCGCCCAGCGGCCAGGAAGCATCGAGACGCCGGCAGCCAACAGGGCCGCGAGACCGATGCCCAGCCATCGAGGCCATGCCACCTCCGGTTGTGGGGCGACAACGGCCGCCACAGCCGCAGACAGAAGGAACAGGCTCAGACCCGCCAGCAGCCAACGCGGAGGCATAACTCGGCCGTGGACGTCGAACAAATAAAAGGCGACATGATGGGAGGCGTCTTTATGACGCCTCCCATCAACGAACTCAAAAACTAACTCAGTGCGCGGATTCGCCGCTCGCGGTCGACCAGCGCAGGTGCTGCAGGCCAACGTCGAGCGCCGTGCGCATGGTCGACATATCCGAGAGCAGCATCTTCATGTAGGTCCAGATCGGGCCCGGTCGGAACGCCCACTCGCGGAAGGCGCGCTTCTGCCAGTACAACAGACGCTCGGCCGGCAGACCCGGATAGTCGAGCACCGTGCCCTTGTCCATATCGACCTGCTCCCAGCGTGTGCCCTTTCGGAACCAGCCTTCCTTCATCACTTCGAAGAAGAAAGGCGTTCCGGGATAAGGCGCCGCGACGTGGAAGAGCGCGATATCGAGCGGCAGGTTCTTGGCGAAGTCGATCGTCTTGCGGATCGTCTCCTCGGTCTCGGTCGGCAGGCCGATGATGAAGTAGCCCCAGTTCTTGATGCCGGCCTTCTTGGCCCAGACCAACGCCTGCTTGGCGCGGTCGGGGTAAGCGCCCTTGCGCGCGTGCTTGAGCACCTGCTCCGAGCCGCTCTCGATGCCCCACGAGATCAGGATCGAGCCGGCCTTGGCCATCATCTGCAGCATCTCTTCGTCGACATAGTCGACGCGGCTGTTGCTCGTGAACGTGATCTTGACGTTCTCCTCGATCAGAAGCCGGCACATCTCCATCACCTGATCGCGCGACACCGTGAACAGGTCGGCGTACATGTGGATGTGCTTGACGCCCAGAGTCGTCAGGTACTTGATCTCGTCGACCAGCAGACGTGGCGAGCGCAGACGCACGCTGTACTGATACGAAACGTGCTTGATGCAGTACGTGCAGCCGGCCGTGCAGCCGCGGCTCGTGACGATGAACGTGAACGGGCCGTTGATCATCGGCATCCGGTACTTCATCAGCGGCAGATGCTCGTGGAGCGGCATCGGCAGGTCGTCGAGGTTCTTGATGAACGGACGCGGCGCGTTGAGCACGATCTCGTCGCCATCGCGCCAGGCGATGCCCTTGATGGCATGCAGGTCGACGGTTCCATCATCGCGACGCGCTGGCGCGTACGTCGGGTCGTGCTCGGCGAAGATCCGGCTCCAATGCGCGTCGCGCTGGTGCGTGCGGCCTTCGAACTGGTCGAGCAGGTCGCGGATGGTCAGGTCGGGCTCGCCGACCAGGATGAAGTCGAGCGCCGGGAAGGGGCGCAACGTCTCACGCGGCATCGGCGTGACGTGTGTGCCGAACGCGATGGTCTTGGCGCCGCGCGCCTTGGCCAGGAAGCAGCCGTACATGTCGTTTTGCAGCGACGGCGCCGTCACCTGGGTCAGGTAGTACTTGGGCTTGTACTTGTCGAGCAACTCTTCGAACTTCGCCCAGCTCATGTGTTCGGCGTTGGCGTCGATGATCTTGAAGGTATAGATCGGGCTGAGGATGGCCGCGATCTGCGCCAGCGATACCTGCGGCCAGACCATGTTCTCGCGCGTGCGGCGGCCGACGCGGTGCTGGGATCGGATCCACAGCTGGCCGTCGGGCGTGGGCGGGTTCACCAACAGAATATCGACGGCCTCCGGCGGGCGCGGCGTTTCCAGCAGGCCCTGCTTGACGATGTCGTCGACATTCGGGAAGTCGGCCATGCGCACGTTGGCGATGCGCCGCGTGCCAAGGTTTTTGGGGGTGTTCTCGGTTGGTTGATCGCTCATCATCTTTCCTCACCGCTGGCTGGCCACTGGTTCCGCCAGCCACTTTCTCACTAACTAAAGGGTTTTGTGCTCGGGACAGGGCCCGGACGAGGCCGACCTGGCAGATCAGCTGCTCAGGACGCCGAATAGCAAGAATAGTATCTTACTAATTCCTGTCCGGTTTACAGTTGACCTTGGTCCTATTGAGGCCGCGATCCACCCCAAATGGCCCAAAGCGCCTAGGCCACTGCCTCATCCCGCGTGCGGATGTCCCGCTGGCTGAGCTCCTCGAGGACGCGCAGGAGGATCCAGTAGATCAGCAATTGCACGCCCACCAGGACGGCCATGCCGCTCCCCAGGAGGTACAACCAGAGCCGCGACACATCCCAGCCCGTCACGCCCAGGATCGCGGACACGGTGCCGACGATCAGGCCGAGCACCGTCAGGGTCAGGCCAGCCCATCCGAAATGCCGATCGAGCGGCGTTTTGAAGATCGGCTTGCCGAAAAGACCCTGGCGCACAGGCTGCTTGTAGAACAACGAAACCAGGTAGTTGAACGTCACGCCCAGGGCAAAGACGCTGACGCCGACGACGCCGGCGATCATGGCCGCGAACAGCCCGGCCACCTCCCACGAACCCAGGTTGGTGACGCCCGCCAGGCGCGCCACGATCAGGGCGGCCACCGCCAGCGCGGCCAGGGCCACGCCGGCCAGACCGATCTTGCCAAGGATGCTGACCGGGTTGTAGGCCAGAGCCGTCCAGACGATCGACTGCAGGAAGATCGCGCCGTCGCGCACCACGCTCAACTTCGAGCGACCCAGCCGCTCGCTGTAGGGGATGGCGACCTCTTCGACCTTGAGGCCCTCGTGAATCGCCCGGGTGCTCTGCACGGGTGTCAGGTTGAGGCCATCCGGGAGCGGGTACATGCGTGTCAGCACATCCTTGCGGAAGACGCGCATGCCGCTGGCGCTGTCGGTCACCCGTGTATTGCTGATCAGAGACAACAGATTGGCGAAGAAAAAGTTGCCGATCCGACGCATCGGCGGCATCTCGCTCTTGGCGCCCGCCATGCGCGAGCCAATCACGAGGTCGACGCCGCCCAACGCGCGCACACACAACTGCGGGAAGTATTCGGGCGGATACGTGCCATCGGCATCCAGGAAGCCGATCAGGTCGCCCTTGGCCGCGTTGAAGCCCGTCTTGAGCGCGCCCCCATAGCCCTTGTTCTTGACATGCTTGATGAGGGTGACGCCCTCGATCGCCGACGCGATCTCGGCAGTGCGGTCGCGCGAGCCATCATCGACGACGACCAGTTCGGCCAGGTCAACCCCGACCTTGTTCAGGTCATCGCGGACGGCCAGCACGCGTCGCGCAATGGTCTCAATGCCATCTTCTTCGTTGTAAGCCGGGATCACGATCGATAAGGCGGTCATAAGCTTTGTTCACCCACTTGAATAAACGCGGTCTCTTGTTGCACTGCGGCGCGCCCGGTTGACGCGACCTATAGCTGATAGATCTGTCGGCCCGGGTGCGTGGTCGAGCCGTCGATGGTTTTGATCACTTTGGCCGGCACGCCGCCCACCACGGTGTGCGGGGGAACGTCTTTTGTGACCACGGCTCCCGCGGCAACCACGGCCCCCTTGCCGATGCGCACTCCGTCGGTGATGACGGCGCTGGCGCCAAGCCACACATCGTCCTCGATGACGATCCCCTCGGCCGTGATCCCCTGTTTGACGAACGGCAGCGCCGGATCGTCAAAGACGTGATTGACAGCGATGATCTGCGTGAACGGCGACGTGTAAACGCGATCGCCGATGGTGACACCGCCCTGCCCGCGGATGACGCTGTACTCGCCAATCAAGCAGTTCTTGCCGATCGTGATGTGCGACTGGGGCATGCCACGGAAGTTATACACGTGCAAAACGGCGCCGTGCATCACGATGGTATCGGCCCCGAGCGCAATCCCTCCGGGCATCGCATGCAGGTAAGCGCCCTGATCAATGTAGACGCCATGTCCCAGCCGGATCTGGCTGGCGTAGCGAAGTCGAGCGCCGGCTTCAATCGCCGCCAGCCCGTCCATCTTGAGGATCAGGCGGTAGAGCACCGCCCTCAGAGCGATGCCGATCGGGGTCGGCACCCAACCGACCACGGCATACAGAAACTGCTCCAGGGCGTAACGACCAAGACTTGCGGCCTGGCGGCCGGTGTAGAGTCTGACGCCCTCGAGGGCTGAAGATTTTGGACGCTCGCTCATCCGCAACATCACTTCTGGGCCGGTCTCCCGAGCGCCAAACCGGAGTTTAGTGTAAATCAGACCTCAGGCGGCATAGTACGCTTGTGGGGTGACTTCAGGCCCAGTGCAGGCCTTCATCCCGTTCCTTTAAATGAAAACGGGGTGACGGTTCACCGTCACCCCGTCCAAAATCCGCGGATCAGGGGTTGCCCCACTGGATAACCAGAGCCGGTCGACCGGCCGCGTTCCAATCGCCCACCTCTGACGACGTGTAGTACTTGCCCGTGCTGTAGTCGCTGTCCGCGCTGTAAAGCCCGATCCGCGCCGGCTGGCCCGAGGCGTAGGCTTCAGCCACGAGTCGTGTCACGTCCCAATCACGCTGGACGCAGGGCCAGGCGATCCCTCCGGGTGCGCCGCACCCAACCACCTGTCCCACCCAGGCGCCACCGTAGTTCTCGATGGGCATCGGAGCGTTATTCCAGGTGATGGTGGATTCATTCCAGTCGTTGCCGATCCGGAACACTTGAGTGAAGGCGTCAGCCCCGGCCTGGCCGTTGCTGGCCGTGCCCGAACCGCCGAATTGGTGAAGCTGAAGGGTCGCGCTCCGGATGACCTTCCCTGTCGGCACCTGGTTGAGCGGGAACGTCAGATAGGTCTTTGAGAAGCACGGCCAGTCCGCGACATCCGATTGGTTTTGGACGTTGAGGTTGGGTTCGCTTCCGTAGTTGGTCGTACCCCACCCGCTCCAAAGGAAGTTGGAATCGCCCGAGCACTGGTTGGCCGCCACACCACCCAGATCAGCGTCCGACACGACTGCGCCGTTGAGGCCTTCGCGCACCGTCACCGAGGCCCCGGTCGACGAGGCTGGCGGCGTGTACGTGGGCATCCCCCAGCGCAATCCACCCCAGGTGGAGGCGTTCGTGGCCTGGAACGTCTCGGGCCAATAGGTATCGGGCTGCACCACCCCGCCGTTGTCGCGGTCGTGGGTCACCACAGCCAGCCCCCACGGCGCGGCACCGTCTGTTGGCCGACTCAGACCCAGGCTCGAAAACGGAATTCGGAAGGTCAGGACCCAGCCGCGGTCGTCGTCGGCGTTGTTGACGTTCTGGCCGCGCCAGGCCGCAAACGCCTGAAAGGGCACCGAGGCCGTGCGCCAGGAGCCGCCGGTGCCGCGCTCGCTGAGCTTGCCAGCGTCAGCCACGACAGCTCCATTGTTCAACTGAACGGTGAAGCGATAGGTCGAGTCGCTGATGCCGTTCACAAGCCCACCGGGGTTGAGGTATACCGTCGCCGAATCCCAGGCCGTCAAATCGGAGGCCGAAGGCGTGGTGTCGTACCAGGTATGGCGGTCGAACGATGCCACGTAGACGACCAGCTGGGAATCGTTGTCGGCGATGCGGACGTCCGTGTAATTCTGGCCATCCAGCACCTGGCCGTACCAGAAGATCGCCATCATCGGCAGCTTCTGGATCGCGCCATTCGCATCGAGCAGATCGGAGACATAGGGCACATTCACGGCGCGTGGCAGCGGGCCGTAATTGACTTCCAGGCTTGTGACCGAACGGTTCGACAACGCTGGCAAGAAGAGTCGAACATTTGTCGCCGTGGGATTGTCAGGGGGATTGTCCTGAGCACTGGCGACCATCGACGGCCCAGTCAATGCCAGACAGAAACCGAGCCGAATTGCCGTGCGCTTGAAATTGATCATTCTTCGTCTCGTGCTCCGTCTGGAGTTCGTTCCAGGGCAGGTCCGCGCGCTCGTCTCAGAAACGATCGTGCTGGCGACAGGCATGGCCACGAATGCGATTCAGGCGCATCGATCCCCCAGGTGCGCACAGCCCGCACGACCAGATACCGAATTGGGATTTCTGTAGGTGGAATACTCCCCCCACCTGCAACCATCCGTCGACAACACCCCCGGAACTATCCGATTGACCTGAGCGGTCCTGACCGACAGGCCCGTCGGCTAACCAAATTTCAATCTCGATAACATCTTAGCCAGGAGCGCCCCGCTACACATCCAACAAACCCCATCGTCCCTTTCCAGTACAATTACGGAGACAGCGCCCGGATAGACTTACATAAGCTGGCGTGATACATGTGTTGCGGGAATTGAGGTCCAGGCCCTGACGAGGCCAGGAGGCGCCCATTCAACGACGTCAGGCGATTCGATAGTTTTGTGGTGTCACAATTCTTTCTTGAGGTCTGCCGTGAACGACACACAACATCGTCAGAGGCCACAATCCTTCGGGGACAGGATCTTCCTGCCACGCGCTCTTCGCGTTCTGGCCATCCCTGTCGTCCTTCTCCTGAGCGCTCTGACGGAAACTCCGACGGCCGACGGCCAGTCATCGACCGACGTCTGCGCCACATCGCCGAACGCGATCGTGCGCGAAAACTGCCTCCCCGGCAGCCCCGACTGGAGACCGGGCGCGTACTCGCTGTCCATTCAGGGATTTGCCTCATCCATCACCGTCGCGCCGGGTGACCCGCTGGTCTTCTTCGCCGACACGGCGGAGCCGACCTTCACCTTACGCATCTACCGCGCCGGCTACTATGGCGGTCTGGGGGCCCGGGAGGTCGCGGCTTTCGAGGAGGTGACCGGCGGTCCGCAACCGGCCTGTCATGAAGACTTTGTTAGCGGCCTGATAAGTTGCGAACACTGGCGGCCATCGGTGTCGATCACGGTGCCGGAGAATTGGGTCACTGGGGTTTACATGGCGCGCTTCGAGACACAGACCGGGGCCTACACCTTCACGACCTTCATCGTGCGAGACGACGTCCGCGCTTCAGAAGTCGTGGTGCAGATCCCGGTTACGACCTACCAGGCCTATAACAATTATGGCGGAAAGTCGACCTACGATTCTACGAGTGGGGCCTGCAACATCCCTGAATCCAAGCAGCAACGCGCGGTGGCGGTCAGCTTCGATCGCCCATACGCCAACACGTTCGACGATCCCAACAACTTCTTGCGCAACGACCACCTCTGGGTGATGTGGCTCGAAGAGCAGGGCTACGATGTCAGCTACATCACCAACATCGACGTCCATCGCTGGGGCCAATCGGGGGCTGAGAACGGTCTGCTGAAGCATCGGGTTTTTCTCTCGATCGGCCATGACGAGTACTGGTCGCAGGAGATGTGGAACGCACTGGTTATGGCCCGCGATGCCGGCGTTCACCTGGGATTCTTCTCGGCGAACACATCTTACTGGCGCATTCGCCTCGAGCCCTCGCTCAACGGCATCCCCGATCGCATCCTGGTGACCTACAAGACCGTGGAAGATGGTCTTCCCGACCCTTCCGGCATCCCGACCAGCACCTGGCGAGATCCAGCTCAATACGGCCTGCCCGAGAATCAGTTGCTCGGCTCGTACTACACCGGGGACAACGACGACCTGTACTACCCGATCCGCGTGACGAGCCAGATGGCGCAGGACCGCGTCTATCGCAACACGGGGCTGCAAAGCCTGCCTCCCGGCACCACGGCCTTGATCGGAAGCGAGCTCATCGGCTGGGAATGGAACTCGGTCGTCGCGAGCCCCTTGAACCCGCCGGGCCTGGTGATCCTGGCCGAATCGCCGGTCGCCGGCACCCTGTTGACCGATGCCGGAAATGAAACCCACAACGACGTGGGCCAGACCCTGGCGCACATCGTCCGCTATACCGCAGCAAGCGGCGCTTACGTTTTCAATGCCGGCACCATCCAGTGGGGGTGGGGCCTGGCGGGCCGTGAGCCGAACTCCATCGTCCGGCAGATCACGTATAACGTTCTGGCCGATATGGGCATCCAACCTCACACCCCTGTGGCGTCGCTGGTCCTGGATGGCCAGACCGGCGTGGCTGTGCCCCCGGTCCAGCCCGCTCCGGCCCCGCGGATTCCCGTGATCAGCGGCTTACGTGTGACGCCGACCACCACCGGCGCCATTGTCGAATGGGAGACCGATATCGCGGCGCGCGGGCAGGCCTACCATGGGTTGACCGCGTATCAGGTTCGCAAGCCACAACCGGCCGAAGACGAGCCGACGACGACGCACCGCCGCGAACTGGTGGATCTCCAGCCAGACACGGATTACTACGTCAGGACCATTTCGCTGGCAGCCGGCAGCGATCTGGCGGTGTCCGAAACCATCGGCTTTCGGACGCTGCAGCCCGGCTTCGTGGAAGGCCTGAGGCATTGGGCAGGATCCCAATGGACGATGGCGAAATGCGCGGGCAGGCCATTCGTCCTCCCTACCTGGAACTTGATGCGCGATAACCCGGTTGTGGCTGGTGGTGCTCTGGTTGTATTGGCAACTGGGGCGCTCGGCCTGACAGCGATGCTGTTCCGGCGGCGCCAGGCCACGGTCCGTCCACTGCGCACGGTCAGAAACTCGACGACCGGACGCTGAGCCTGGTCTCGGCTTGACCGGAAGAGCGCCGCCAGCCACATATCGTATGTCCAGTTCTGCCTGTCGGCAGACGTTAGTCAGCCCGCCTGCGCGCACGCTCGCAAAACAATCGGTTGCCGGCCGGCTTCAACGTTGTATACTTGCGCGCATGACAGTCCGCATTTTGTTGGTCGACGACCATACTGTTCTGCGTCAGGGCGTCAAAGTATTGCTCAATCTCGACCCCACACTCGAGGTGGTGGCCGAGGCCAGTAACGGCGTCGATGCCATCCGGCTGGCGCACGAGCTCAAGCCCGACGTGGTGTTGATGGACCTGATGATGCCGGTCATGGACGGCCTTTCGGCGATCACGGTGATCCGCCGCGAGTTGCCTGAGACCGAGATCGTGGCGCTCACCAGCCTCCTCGAAGACAACATCGTCACCGAGGTGGTTCGTGCCGGCGCGATCGGCTACGTGCTCAAAGACGCGTCGAGCGATGAGCTCGTCAAGGCCGTCAAGGCCGCCGCCGACGGTCAGGTGCATCTGTCGCCGCATGCCGCCGCGCGGCTCATGCGCGACGTGCGCACCCCCGACAACCCGCAGGCCCTCACCCAGCGCGAGACCGAAGTGCTCAAACTCGTGGCTCAGGGCAAGTCGAACAAAGAAATCGCGCTCGAGCTGCAGATCGGCGACAAGACCGTGCACTCGCACGTCTCGAACATCCTCAGCAAGCTCGGGCTCAACTCGCGCACCCAGGCCGCGCTGTACGCGATCCGCACCGGCCTCGTGCCGCTGACTACGTTAACGCCCTCCGAACCAACATCCTGACGCTGGTCGTCAACAGCGACAGAAGAACGAGCCGGCCCTGGAAGTTTCCAGGGCCGGCTCGTTTGATTCAGCGCTCAGGGTTTTGGCCACGGATGACGCGGATTTCTCGGCCAGCCTCTCTCAACGGCGCCACCACTTGAACACGCTGACGCCAACGCTGGCACCGAGTGTGTCGATGAGCACGTCGGTCCAGGCGGGATGACGCCCGGCCGTGAACGACTGGTGCCACTCGTCGCTCGAAGCGTACAGAGCCGCCAGGACGACAGCCAGGATGCTCTGGCGCAGGGTCGGCCGCCGGCGCGGTTGCAGGGCGTGAGCATAGGCGGCGCCGAGCAGGGCGTAACCGAGGGCGTGCGCGCCCTTCTTGGCGACCCAATCCCAGGCGCCGTAGTTCGGCAGGCTCGTGCTCGGCGTCGACGAGAACGCGAAGATCGCGAGCATGATCAACGCCGCCGGGCCAAATCGCGTCACACGGGGCGGCAGGCGCTCGAGCATGGCGATCACTTCGGCCGCTGCGAATACAACGCCACGCCGACCACGATCACCACAACGCCGAGCGACACGCCCCAGGCCTGCACGGGCCCGAACAGCGGGCGTTGCTCGCCGAAATTCGAGCCGATGCCGATGATGTCGGCCAGACCGTTGGTAGCCGCGATGACAAGGCCGGTCGCCATCAGACGCACACCGATATCCTCACGCAGCTTGCGCGGCAAGGCACGATGGCGCGTGGCATAGAAGTAGATGTAAGCGCCGGCCGTCATGCCCGTCAGTCCGAGCAAGAAGACAAAGATCTGCAGGACGCCGATCTCAGGCGTGAGATCCATGCCGAACAACTCGGGCCATAATCCCAGGATGAACAGCAGGAAGCTGAAGGCGACGAGCGTGACCCCGCCGCGCGCCAACCAACCCGGACGGTGATTTGGATCAGGTTGTCCCATCATGCACCTACGGGAGGCCCCGCCTCAACACAGACAACCAGTTGTTGGCCAGCACGCTTTCGGCGTCGGCCTGCGAGAAGCCGCGCTCGCGCAACGCAACGCCGATCTTGGAAAGATCCGCGATCGTGTCGAACCCGAGCGGGGTCGTCTCGGCGCCGAAGCCGCCGTCGAAGTCGGTGCCGATGCCGACGTGGGCGGCGCTGCCGGTGAGTTGACAGATGTAGTCGATGGCATTGATCAACGTGGTGAGCGGCACATCGGCGCGATTGTCGCCGTCTTTCCAGTCGGCTTTGAGGAAGCGGTTGTACGGCACGACGCCGATCACGCCGCCGCGTTCGGCCAGCCGGCGGATCATGTCATCGCTGAGATGTCGCTCAGGCACGGCCGGGTTGCGCAGCAACGCGCGCGGATTGGCGTGCGTGCACATCGCGACGCCCTCGAAGAGATCGAGCGCCTCGAGGAACGACTCGTCCGAGCAGTGCGCCAGATCGAGCATGAGGCCAAGCTCGGCCAATGTCTTCACAAGCCGTCGGCCTTCGGGCGTCAGCGGCCCGGGCTCGCGGGTGCCGCCGGCATAACGCGTGCCTGTCCACGCCAGCCCGACGATGCGCAGCCCACGCTCCATCCAGGCCTCGGCCTCGCGCGGTTCGCGGATTCCATCCGCCCCTTCCATGAGTGGCACTAACCCGACCTGCGCTCCGGCCGGCCCGGGCAGCGACGGCGGCGCGCTCGGGTCAGGATCCAGCGGGGCCTGACCCGCCGGATCAGGATCCGCCACGGCCTCAGGCCCCTCCCAACCCGCGAGCACGGCCTCCAGATCGTTGCGGTTTCCGATCAGACGAAAGCGCGGATGATCGTCGGCGAGGCGACGATAGTAATCGAGTTGTTTGCTGTAGAGCCGATGGGCTTCTTCGGCGTTCCGATAACAAATGTGCTCTTCCCATTCGCCCGATTGCTTACGCCTGGGTGACACGAACAACGTGCCGAAGATCACGGCTACCCGGCCGCGCAGGTAATCGGGCAACCCGAGCATGGAATACCCATTCAAACGGAAACCCAGACTGTTCGTGGCGATCTCGTGCGCGCGCCGCGCGTGGGCGCTCACTGTGTAATCACGCCCAAACGCTGAAGCGTTCCAGGCCAGATCCTGGTGGGCATCGACGATGATTGAAGACATAGGGAGGGATTATAAGACCGTAGAGCGTGGAGCGTAGAGCGTGGAGCGAACGCTACCGCGCTCTACGCTCTACGCTCTCCGCTCCACGCTCCACGCTCTACGCTCTACGCTTCTCAAGCGCCGCCCGAATCTCCGCGTGCTTCTCGCGCGTGATGGGATAGCGATAGACGGCCCAGAGGCTGAGGA
>CAYZRP010000134.1:0-690 GCA_964480865.1 uncultured Anaerolineales bacterium
CCTGACACCTGACACCTTCCGAAAGAATTAGACCACAACCATGCAAACTTCCGGCAATACTCGCCCGCTTGATTACTGGCTGCTCTGGATCGTGGCCATCGCCGCGCTGGCATTGAACCTGTATCTGATCAACACCCTGCTTCAGGTTCGGTCACAGGCAGGCCTGGCTGCGGCCCAGGCCGCCGACGCGGTCGGCGAAATCCGCAACGCCAGCATTTCGTACACTGTACAAATCGATCAGGTCATCCCGGTGAACGTCACGGTTCCGATCAGCCGCACGATCACGGTGCCGATCAGCAACACGATCCCGATCAGCACGATCGTCACCATCCCGCTGTCAATCCCGGGCTTCGGCACACAGGACATCACGTTGCCGATTCGAACCTCGCTGCCTCTGCGGCTCGTGCAGACCATCCCGGTCAGCCTCACGGTGCCCATCAACGCCGAGGTGCCCGTCCGACTCGAAGTGCCGATCTCAATCGACATCGCCGACACGGCCTTCGGGCCTCAACTCGAAGGCGGCGAAGCCTATCTCAACAACTTCGCCACTGAACTCGGCGCACCAACGGAAGTGCCGTAAGACGTGGAGCGTGGAGCGTGGAGCGGGGAGCGGGGAGCGTGGAGCGTGGAGCGTGGAGCGATTCACGCGACGCGATCAAGCGCGGTAGCGTGAATCGCTCTACGCTCCAC
>CAYZRP010000134.1:700-13514 GCA_964480865.1 uncultured Anaerolineales bacterium
GGGGGGGGCGGGGGGCGTGGGCCCAAATCCCCCCCCCCCCACACCGCGGGTTCGTTTAAACCGCCCCCCCCCCCCCGCTCCACGCTCCACGCTCATTCCGGCTCGATATGCACGACCGTCCGGTCGAGTTGCGGCAGGGCTTGATGCAGGGCGCGCTCGATCTGCTCGGCCAGGGCGTGGGCCTCGCCGATCGGCAACGCATCGGGCTGGCTGACGTGCAAAGTGGCGAGCAGGTGGCCGCCGACGTTGTGAAGGACGATGTCGTGACAGGAACCGGCGCCGGCCAGCGCGTCGGCCGTCGAGCGGATCGTGGCCGTGACCGCCTCCGCACGCTCGATACGGCCGGCCTCGTCTTCAATGACCTCACGGAGCGGCTCGATGTGCGTAACCACGTCAGACACGCCGGGAAAAGCCGCGCGGGCCCGCTCTTCAAAAGTGTCGACCAGGGCATGCGCGTCGCCCAACGAAAGGGTCGCATCCACCTCGATGTGCATCTCAACCGACACACGGCCATCTGGTTCGGCGTGAGCGTTCAGGTCATGCAGGCCGAGCCCCAACCCGTCAGCCAGGGTGCGCAGCCGCGCCGACAGATGTGCCCAACTGCGCTCAGTAGCCGTCACCGGCTCCACATGCACAAAGGCCTCGACCACGTCCGGCATCGCAACCATCAGACGGCGTTCGACCTCGGAGGCCACGGCATGCGCCTGAGCCGTGCCCATCGCAGCATCGACCTCGATCGCCAGATCCACCCAGGCGCCGTCACCGCGATTGCGCGAGCGCACGCCGCGCACCGCTGTCACGCCAGGCGCCTCGCGCGCGATGCGCGTGACGTCGGCTGGGTCGAGCACTGCTGCGTCTGTGAGGGTCAAGGACGCCGAGCCCACGATCGACCAGGCGGCGCGCACAAGCAGCACCACCACGGCCAGCGCCACCAACGGGTCGAGCCACGTCCAGCCTAACCGCGCGCCGACAAGAGCCGCCACAACCGAGGTCGTGACGAAGAGATCGGTCCGCGTATGCTGAGCGTCGGCCAGGATCACGGGGCTGTTCAGCCGCTTCCCCTCACGTGTTTCGTACCAGACGATGGCCAGGTTCGCGACAAATGTCGCGGCCATCACGGCGATGGCCGCCGGCTCAGCGATCGGGATCTCGGCCCCACCCCACAACCGTTCGAACACGCCGCTGCCGATCTCGTAAGCGGCCAACGCCAGCATTACGCCAATGCCCAGCGCCGCGATCGTCTCGTACCGTTGGTGTCCGTACGGGTGATTGGCGTCCGCCGGTCGTCCGGCTACCCACACCCCCAGCAGCCCCACGACGTTTGATGTTGAATCGATCAGGGAGTGGAACGCATCTGCCAGGATCGCCAGTGAGCCCGTCATGAGCCCGACGGTCAACTTGACAGCGGCTACCAGCACGTTGAGCGCCAGCACAACCAGCAACACCCGGCGCACACCGGCGTTGCGCTCTTTTCCGATGACTTGTGCGTCATGCATGCTGGAATGCTAACACGCTGTGGCATCGAGGAGCGAACGCTACCGCGCTGTATCGCGCGGTAGCGTTCGCTCCTCGCTCTTCGATGTCACGGCGTCGCGCTCGGCAACGGCGTCAGTTCCGCGGTTGGAGCGACCGGAAGCGTGGCTGTCGGAGCCGGGGTGTCCGTTGGAGCCGGCGTATCGGTCGGCGCCGGCGTGTTGGTCGGCAGTTGCGTCGACGTCGGCAGCGGTGTCGGCGTCATAGTGGCTGTCGGCGTGACGGTCGGCGTCGGGCGCTCGATCTTGAAGTGGACGCGGTACTCGGCTGTGCCGCCGCTGGCCGCATGGACGATGACGCGCACCGTCACGGGGCCATCCGGAAGGCTCGACGCATCCCATTGCGCGAGGCTCGCGGTGCCAAGCACCTGATTGGTGTTCGGGCCAAGCACCTGCCCCCAGCCCTCGGGGCTGTCGCTGATGCCGTACTGGATCTCGAAGTACGAGAAGTCCGCCGTCGCCCCGGCCGTGCCGAGGATCTCGATCATCCCGGGCTGCAGGCTGGCGCCCTCGGGCGGGTACGCGATCGACATGATCGGGCGTGGATCCGCTTCGGTGCACTCGCGCGGCGGCGACCACAGGATCGGCTGTTGAATGCCCAGCGACGCTGCCCAGGCCTGGCCGGCCGGGTCCTGCGTCAGCCACCTGCGCGCGGCTTCATCCTGCACATCGACGATGTCGCGTTGCTGCTCGAAGAGCCGATCGCCCTGATAGGCGCGCGCACAGGCCTCGGTCTGGCGCAGGCTGGTGAACGGATCGATGTAAGCTTTCTGCTGCAGATCGCGATCCGCGGTCAGCGGGAGCTTGCTCTGCGCGAAGACCTCGACGCGCTGCCGATCCGGCGGGCAGTTCGGCCCGGGCTCCGCGCCGGAGAGGGTGCAGATCGTTCGCTCGATGATCCCGCCGGGCCGTGTGAACGGCACGTTGTGCCCGGCGAGCGCGGCCTCCATGAACAGGTTCCAGATCGGCGCAGCGCCGGTGACTCCGCTCGTCCCGGCGGCCATCGGCGTGTAGTCGGCGTTGCCAACCCAGACGCCTGTGACGAGCTCGGGCGTATACCCGATCGTCAGGTTGTCGCGGTAGTCGTTGGTGGTGCCGGTCTTGACCGCCGCCGGGAACGACAGCGCCAGCGGCGAGTTCGGGCCAAAGGCCGGCGTGCGCGCGGCATTGTCGGAGAGGATGTCGGTGATGAGGTAGGTCGTCTCAGCCGACAGCACCGGCTGCCCCCACCCTTCAGGCGGGGTCTGACACGCCGGCGGCTCGCCGCGCTGATCGGCGGGCGTCAGCGGCTGTTCGCAGATGACGGTGCCATCGAGGTTAACGATGCGCCGGATCGAGATCGGAAAGACGAGTTGCCCCTGATGCGCCAGCGTCGCGTACGCACCGGTCATCTGCAGCAGCGGCACCTCGCCCGCGCCGAGGCCAAGCGACAGGCCATAATCCGTGCGCGTCAGCGTCGTGACACCGAACTTGTTCATGAACTGGACGAGGCCGCCATCCTGGCGGACGCCCGTGAACTGGATCGCGCGCACGGCCGGCACGTTGTAGGAGTTGGCCAGCGCGCCCCGCAGGAGCACAGGCCCGTGGAAGAGGCCGTCGTAATTGGTTGGCACGTAGGGCGCGTTCGTCCCATCCGGAAACTCGGTGGGCACGTCCCACAGCAACGTGGCCGGCGTCCAGCCCTTCTCCATCGCCAGGGCATAGACGAACGGCTTGATCGACGAGCCCGGCTGGCGCGGCTGCAGGGCCATGTTGATCTGCCCGTCGATCGGGTCGTCATAGTTGTCCGAGCCGACCATGGCCTTGATCTCACCCGTGCGCGGGTCGATCGCCACGAGCGCTCCGTTGGTCACATTGCGATCCTGAAGCCCCGCGATCTGCTGGGCCACGACCTGCTCGGCCATCGTCTGCAGGTTCGGATCGAGCGTGGTGTAGATGCTCAGGCCGTCGCGGTAGAGCTGCTGACCGTACTGGGCTTCGAGTTGCTGGCGGACGTAGAGCACCCAGTGCGGGAAGCGCGCGTCGTTGCGCGGCGCCGTGAACTGGCGGGTCTGCATGTCCGAGATCGCGATCGTCACCGAGGCGACGTCGACGCACACCGGGTTCGGACTGTTGTCGACCTCGAGCCGGATGCAGTTGCGTTCCTCGCTCAGCTGGCGCATGAGGCCGAGCACCTGCAGCTGACGGCCCTCAACGACCTTGCGGTTGGTGAAGACGTCGTAGATGGCCGGGGCCTGCGGCAGGCCGGCCAGCATCGCGGCCTCGCCAAGGGTCAGGTCGGCGGCCGACTTGTTGTAGTACAGCTCGGCTGCGGCCTCGATGCCGTAGGCCAGGTTGCCGTAGTTGTTCTCGTTGAGGAAGAGCTCGAGGATCTCGCGTTTGGTGTAACGCCGTTCGATCTCGGCGGCGAGCACGATCTCGCGGATCTTGCGCCAGTTGGTGCGCTCGAGGCGCTCCTCGGGCGACAGCACGAGCTGACGGACGAGCTGCTGCGTGATCGTCGAAGCGCCCGAGACCGTGTCGCCGGCCTCGACGTTCTGGAAGATGGCGCGCACAATGCCGAGCGGGTCGAAACCAGGATGAATGTAGAAGTTCTGGTCTTCTGTGGCGATCGTGGCGGCGATCAGGTAAGGCGAGATACGTTCGAGCGGGACACGCGTCCGGCGCCCCGCGCTCGGGTCGTTGATCTCGTAGAGCAGGTTGTTCTGCGAGTCGTAGATGCGCGCCGTCTCGAACTGCGAGGCGCGGTCCTGCAGATCGTCGACCGAGGGCAGGTCACTGGCGATATAGATGTACCCGCCGACCAGGATGCCGATCGTAGCCAGGACGGCGATTACGCCGAGGATGAAGAAGAACTGAAACCAACGCCACAGAGACGGACCGCGCCGTACGGGCTGCGGGCGATGCCAGCGGGTCGTGCCGCCAAGGGTCGGCTCATGGTTGGGATCGTCAAGCGGAGCCGAGACGGGCCGCGGCTCGACAAAGACCGGGCGCTGCCGCGCCGGTGCCGGCGCTTTGGGCGGCAATGGCATGCCATGCTCGTCGATCTCGGGCCGTTGCTGGGTCGTCTGGTCGCGGCTGACCGGGGGCATGCCGTGCGACGGCGTCTGACCACTACGCCGGCGCGGCGAGGTGGTCGTGATCGAATCGTCAGGCGCGGGCAGCCGAACCGTCGGGGCATTCTCGTCAGGCCAGTTCGTCGACGACTCGGCCTGACTGGAGGTAGGATCTGGGTTGCCGATCGGCTTTGGTTTCCGCGGATCGCGTCGGTCCCGGTCGGGATCGCGGGGTTCCTTGTCGGGATCGCGTCGATCCCTGTCGGGATCGGGCCGATCCTTCTCAGGATCGGGCGTAGACGGATTTGGCGTGGACATGGCTCTCCTTGGGCGTCTCCTCAACTCCCGACCAAGACGCACCCCTGAAAACGATGGTTCCCGGAGCCTGTCGGAGTATAGACCGGGCCGCCGGCGACGATGCGCAAGGCATCACGGTTGGATTAACGCAAAAGGCAGGATCAGGTGGCCCTGAGCCTCACGCTCCGACGGGATCGGCTGCCGACCAGGCGCCGACGGCGTCGTCGAACTGGGCGACGGTCGTCGCCGTAAGCAGGGGCACGCGCAGACGGTCGGTATCCGGCAACCCGTGGATGTAGCGAGCGGCGTGCTTGCGGAACAACACCAATCCGAAGCGCGCCCCGTAAAAATCCAGGTTGAGTTGAAGGTGACGACGCATCAGCGCGACCTTCTCGTCGAGCGTCACCTGTTCGCGGTCTTTGCCGGCGAAGATCCAGGGATTGCCGATGGCGGCGCGGCCGATCATGACAGCGTCGCAGCCGGTATGCGCGCGCAGCCTGTCGATATCGGCCACCGTCTTGACGTCGCCGTTGCCGATCACGGGCACCTTCACAGCCTGCCGAACTTCGGCAATCGCGTCCCAATCTGCCTGGCCGCCATACCCCATCGACTTGGTACGACCATGCACGGCGATCAACCGCGCGCCGTTGTCCTCGAGGATGCGGGCCACCTCAACGTGCACGCGAGTCGCCGGATCCCACCCCAGGCGCATCTTGCCCGTGACCGGCAGATGCAGCCGGTTCGACAACATGGCGAAGAGTCGCGCGATGCGATCCGGGAAGCGGAGCATGCCGGAGCCAGCGCCCCGCTCCGCGATGTTGCGCACGTAGCAGCCCATGTTGATATCGATGATGTCGGGGCCGGGCGTCATCGCCTGCAAGCGCTCGGCGACCAGCACCATCCGGTCGACGTCGTGGCCGTAGATCTGGAACGTCATCGGGCGTTCGCTGGGATCGAACTCGAGCTTGCGCCAGCACTTGGCGTCGCGCTTGCGGGTGACGGCCAGCTCGTCGACGTTGACGAACTCGGTGTACGACATGGCCGAGCCGAGCTCGCGACAGATCAGCCGGAACGGCAGGTCTGAAAAGCCGTCCATGGGCGCCAGGATGACCCGGCCGTGGACGGGCACGGTGCCGACGGTGAAAGAAACCTCATTCATACGTCCGGGGAGGATACCACCCGTTGCCGCCCCCGGCTACGGCCAGCGAATGTGTCTCCGACTCTATGGGGCGCGCTGCCGGAGCCTGTTCCGGGTTGCCCGGATGGGTCTGCCTGCCACGGTCGTCATCGCCACGCGTTCATCCCGTCGACCGCGGCCCGATCCGGTCGGCCCGCGGCAAGTGCTCTGGTCGGGTCTTGCTGACATTCCGCGGCCGGTCGTCTCGGAGACGTGCAACGACGGCCGACATCCTGCGAGCCACTCTGTTGGCGTCACGACAGGGCCCCGCCGTGACCTTTTGCACGAATCGGCCATTAGACCCCCAACCTGCCTGAGCTGGTGGCCGGGTTTCAGCCCGGTTCCACCGTCAGAAATCCGAGTTTCAAATCACCCCTTGACAGAGCACCTGTTCGGCCTATATTGCTTAATCGAATAAGCCCGAGTGTAATCGTGTTCACGAATCGACATGGCCCGAAAAGCTGACGAGAAGATCGTTCGGATGAAGGATGTGGCGAAACGCGCCGGCGTGTCCCAGGCGACGGTTTCGTACGTCCTGAACCGGTCGGACAGCGAAAGCATCGCTCCGGAAACGCGTGAGCGCGTGGAAGCGGCGGCGCGTGAGCTCGGTTACCGGCCGAATGTGGCGGCGCGCAGCATCCGCACCCAACGCTCCAACCTGATCGGCCTGGTTACGGACGAGATCGCGACAACGCCGTATGCCGGCGCTGTCATCAAAGGCGCGCAGGACGTGGCCCGTGAAGCCGGCAAGATCCTGCTCCTGGTCAACACCGACGGCGATCCTGCGACCGAGCACGCGGCCATCGAGACCCTGCTTGAACACCGCGTCGAGGGCATCCTCTTCGCGACCATGTACCACCGGCCCGTGGTTCCGCCCGCGGGGCTGCGCGAGGCCAGGGCCGTGCTTCTCGATTGTTTTGCGGAGGACCGCTCCTTCGCATCGGTCGTGCCCGACGAGGTCCGCGGCGGCTACGAGGCGACCCGGCTCCTGTTGGCCAAGGGCCATCGCCGCATCGGTTACCTCAATGTGACCGAGGACATCCCGGCAGCCAGCGGCCGGCTGGCCGGCTATCGCCGCGCCCTTGAGGAGGCCGGCATCGGTTTCGAATCCGAGCTGGTTCGCCACGGCACCGGGGGTCGGACCCTGAGCGCCTATGCGGTGGCTTCGGGCTGGCTGCGGGAACCCGATCGGCCCACTGCCTTGTTCTGCTTCAACGACCGCATGGCGATGGGCGTCTATGACGCGGCTCGTGAACTCAGTCTGTCGATCCCGCGTGATCTGGCGCTGGTCGGGTTCGACAACCAGCGCGACGTCGCCGACGTTTTGCATCCTGGCCTGACCTCCATGCAACTCCCGCATTACGAGATGGGTGTCTGGGCTGTCCAACATTTGTTGGGCGACGCCGACGATGGCGCGTCGCCCGAGCAATGTCTTCTCGAGTGTCCTCTGGTCGAGCGCAGCTCGGCCTGAGGGCCTGGCCTGCATCAACCTGAGGGTCAAGCGCCCGAAGGAGGAACCAAGGAGGGGGACTCGCATAGCTGTCGCTCAACCACACGCCTTGATCTGTCCTGACCCAGTTTTGCTATTTTGTGAGGAGAGACCTTCATGACCCAAAAACCCTTCCTGCGACTCTGGTCCTGGCTCGGCGCCCTGTCCATGATCGCGGCGGCTTGCGCGCCCGCATCCACGCCGGCGCCAACCGCGGTGCCCGCGACCGAGGCCCCCAAGGCGACCGAGGCCCCCGCCTCGACCGCCGTGCCGACCGCCACGCAAGTGCCGCTGGCCACCCAAGACACCACCAGCCAGGCCGTCGAGATCACGATGTGGTATCACGGCGCCGGCAATGACGTCGAACGCAACATCCTGACGGGCATCATCAACGATTTCAATGCCTCGCAGAGTGAGTTCTTCGTCACTCGCCAGGACTTCCCGCAAGCCAACTACAACGACTCAGTCGTGGCGGGCGCCCTGGCCGGCAACCTGCCGGACATCCTCGACATGGATGGCCCCAACATGCCCAACTGGGCGTGGTCGGGCTACATCGCCCCACTCGCCATCGACGAGAGCAAGATCGCGAACTTCCTGCCCGGCGCCATCGGCAAGTGGGATGACAAGGTCTACTCCGTCGGCCTGTGGGACGCCGCAGTGGCCATGTTCGCGCGCAAGTCGGTGCTCGAGGAGAACAACATCCGCATCCCGACCGTGGATGAGCCATGGACCAAGGATGAGTTCGACGCCGCCCTCGTGACGCTGCAGGGATCGGGCAAATTCGACTACGCACTCGACCTGGGCACGGCCTGGACGGGCGAGTGGTATCCCTACGCGTTCTCGCCCTTCCTGCAGAGCTTCGGCGGCGATATCGTCGACCGCTCGACCTACCTTACCGCGGAGGGCGCCCTGAACGGCCCGGAGGCCATGGCCTTCGGCGAGTACTGGCAGAGCCTATTCACGCGCGGCCTGGCGGTGGGCACCTCGCAGAGCAGCGCTGATCGCGACACCGGCTTCATCGATGGCAAGTACGCGCTGAGCTGGAACGGCAACTGGGCCGCCCTGGCTGCGCTCGACAAGTACGGCGACGACCTGCTCTTCCTGCCGGCGCCCGACTTCGGCAGCGGCCCCAAGATCGGCGCTGCCTCCTGGCAGTTCGGCGTGTCGGCCAAGAGTGCCCATCAAGACGGCGCCAATGCCTTCATCGAGTTCGCGATCCAGGACAAATACCTGGCGCAGTTCTCGAACGGCATCGGCCTGATCCCGGCCACGGCTTCGGCGGCTGAGCTGACCGACAACTACAAGGCCGGCGGCCCGCTGGCCGTCTTCTTCGAGCTGAGCCAGAAGCAGGCGCTCATCCGCCCGCCGACGCCGGCTTACCTCTCGGCCGCTAAGACCTTCGAGAAGGCCATGGCCGACATCGCCAACGGCGCCGACGTCACCAAGACGCTCGATGCCGCCGCCGACGAGATCACGGCCGACATCGAGGCCAACGACGGCTACGGCTTCAAGAAGTAAGTTCGAATAACGGCGTGAGCGGAGTAATCGACTCCGCTCACGCCGTTCGAGCCTCACTGCCGGGAGGTGTGACCATGACCGTCAACACGCGCGTTGGCCAGCCTGGAGCGGCGCAACCGCCCACGGCCGGGCTGCACGCCCGACAATGGGAAGCCCTGACGGGTTGGCTGATGGCCAGTCCCGCGATCTTCCTGATCGTGCTTTTTTTGATCGTCCCGTTCTTGATGGCGTTCGCGTTGGCCTTCACCAACCAGCGCCTGATCTCCCCCAATCCGACCGAGTGGGTGGGCGACAGGAATTTCGCCAGGCTGCTCACCGTACGGGTGATCACGCTCGACCCGGTGACCGACCCCTCCACCGGCCAGATCGTCGTCGACGAACAGGGCAAGCCCACGTACCCGACCATCCGGTCGCTGGTGCGCAACAACCCCGATCATCCCGAATTGAACGGGCTGCAGGAGTTCACCACCTGGATCTGGGGGCAGACGGAATGGGCGCTGCTGGCCGGTGACGCCGTCTTCGTGCGCTCAGTTCTGAACATCCTGTATTTCGCATTCGTCGTCGTGCCGGTGCAGGGAGGCCTTGGCCTGGCCCTGGCCGTGATTGTCAACAGGCGCACGGCCGGAGTCAACATTTTCCGCACGGTCTACTTCATGCCCGTGGTCGTGTCGCTCGTAGTCGTGTCGGTGCTCTGGCGCATCATCTACGATCCGAACGGCGGCCTGCTCAACAACATCCTCGGTGGGCTCAGCTTCGGCCTGATCCAGCCGATCGACTGGCTTGGCGACCCCGCGACCTCGATGCCGGCCATCATCATGGTGTCGGTCTGGCAGGGCGTCGGCTTCCACATGGTCATCTGGCTGGCCGGCCTGCAGAACATCCCGGTGTCGCTGTACGAAGCCGCATCGCTCGATGGCGCCAACGGCTGGCAGCAGTTCCGCTATGTCACCTGGCCCGGGCTCCGCGACACGACGGTCTTCGTGCTCGTGACGATCACGATCGCGGCCTTCGGCCTGTTCACGCAGGTCTCCGTTATGACGAACGGCGGCCCGCTAGACTCGACGACCACGATCGTGTTCCAGGCCGTCCAACGCGGCTACGTCAAACAGGACATCGCCTATGGTTCGGCCATCTCGGTCGTGTTCTTTGCGATGGTGTTGATCGTTTCGTTGATACAGCGGTATCTCACCCGGGAGCGCAGCGCATGACCACCCAGACCCGCACGCTTCGATCGATCCCGTGGGGCAGCATCGTTCGCTACACCCTGATGACGATCCTGGCCCTGATCTTCCTGTTCCCGATCGTATTCATGCTGATGTCGTCGCTCAAGCCGGACCTGGATCTGCTGCGCGACGCTCTCTCGCTGCGCGCCTTCCTGCCTGTCGGTAACATCTCCTTCGACAATTACCAGCTGGCCTTCGAGCGCGCGCCGGTTCCGCTCTTCATATTCAACTCCGTCCTGGTGACCTCGGTGACGGTGTTGCTCGGGCTCGTCGTGAACTCGATGGCCGGCTTCGCCCTGGCGATCCCGCGCTGGCGCGGACAGGGCGTCGTGCTGAGCGTCATCATCGCGACCCTGATCGTGCCGTTCGAGACCATCGCGATCCCGCTCCTCCTGGTCGTCAATCAGCTGCCGTGGATCGGGCCTGAAGGCCTGACGTTCGGTTGGCTCAACTCGTACCAGGTGCAGATCATCCCCTTCGTCGCAAGCGCGTTCTCGATCTTCCTGTTCGTGCAGTTCTTCAAGGGCCTGCCGCCGGAACTGATCGAGGCAGCGCGCATCGACGGCGCGAGCTGGTTCCAGATCTACACCTCGCTGATCGTGCCGCTGTCGGGCCCGGTCTTCGCAACCAACGCCATCCTGACGTTCCTGCCGATGTGGAATTCGTTCTTGTGGCCGTTGATGGTGATCCAAAAAGAGGAGTTCCGGCCCGTGATGGTTGGTCTGCAGTACTTCACGCAAACGGCCATCGGCGGACATACAGCCTGGGGCGCGATCATGGCCTACCTGTCGATGATCACGATCCCGGTGCTCGCCCTGTTCCTCTCGCTCCAACGCGCCTTCATCGAGTCGATCGCGTCGACAGGCATCAAAGGTTGAACGATGACGCTCAAACTCGAGGATCGATGGGTGTGGGATTTTTGGTTCGCGCGCGCCGGCGCCGACTACCACGTCTTCTATCTGCAGGCGTCGCGCTCGCTGCCCGACCCCGAACTGCGTCACTGGAACGTTTCGATTGGTCACGCTGTCTCGCGCGATCTGCGTGAATGGCAGATCTTGCCAGATGCGCTCGCGCCCAGCCCGACACCGGCCTGGGATGACTTCACGACCTGGACCGGCAGCATCATCGAGCACGAGGGCGTCTGGCACCTGTTCTACACGGGCGCCAGTCATGCCGAGCGTGGGCTCGTCCAACGCATCGGGCTGGCGACGTCGACGGATCTGATCCATTGGGAGAAGTATCCAGGCAACCCGGTCCTCGAGGCCGATCCACGCTGGTACGAGTTGCTCGACCTGACCGCCTGGCATGACCAGGCCTGGCGCGATCCGTGGGTCTACCGGCACCCGAACACGGGCGAGTTCTGCGCCCTGATCACGGCGCGCGTGCACTCCGGCCCGGCTGACGGCCGGGCCGTGATCGCCCAGGCTCGCTCGGCTGACCTGCGGAACTGGACGGTCCTGGCGCCGCTGACCGAGCCCGGCGACTTCGGCCAGATGGAAGTGCCCGAGCTCGTCGAACTGGGCGGCCGGTACTGGCTGCTCTTCTCGGGATCTACGCGGCTGTCGTCCAGCGTCCGGCAGGCCCGGGCCAACCAGATCGGGCCGGAAGCGGGCACCCACTACCTGGTCGGAGACACGCCCGACGGGCCCTTCTCCTATCAGACCGACAAGTTCATGGTGGGCAGCCCCCACGGCTCGTTGTACTCAGGGAAGCTTGTCCAGGGCCCGGACGGCCTCTGGCGCTTCATGGCCTTTCGCGGCCGCGATGCCTCCGGCCATTTCCTGGGCGAGCTCAGCGACCCTTACCCGGTATCGTATGTCGACGGGATGCTCCGGGTGGACGGGCTGGAGCCTTAGGGTCGCGGGTGCTCGGTGGCTGCCTGGCTCCCGAAATCGCCCGATTTTCGGCGGAATTTCGGTGCTTGTGCCCGACTCAGGGTACCCAAATACAAAGGCGCCGCCCCGGTGGTCGGGGCGGCGCCTTTGCCAATTCGGGCGTCGGGACGGGATTAGACGGCGTCCTTCAGAGCCTTCACCGGGCGGGCCTTGACGACCTTGCGGGCCGGCTTGGCCTTGATGATCGTGGGCTCCTTGGTGAAGGGGTTGATGCCCGGGCGCTCCGGCGTGGCCGGCTTGACCGAAACGGTCAGCTTGAGCAGGTTCGGGATCGTCACCTCGCCGCCGCCGCGCTTGGTCAGCTGATGAACGACGATGTCGTTCACAGACTGCAGCACGGTCGCAGCCTCTTTCTTCGAGACGCCCGACTTCTCCGCCACAGCGGCGATGAATTGGGACTTGGTGAGCTTGTCGGCCATGGATTGGTCTCCTTTGCTATTTGGACAAAGCCTACGGGCGCCGAATATACGATATTCCCCGCAAAATGCAAGCAAACCGCAAGCCGGGGGTAAGGGGCGTGGGGCGTGGAGCGTGGAGCGAGGAGCGAGGGGCGTGGAGCGTAGAGCGTGGAGCGTGGAGCGATTCACGCTACCGCGCTTGATCGCGTCGCGTGAATCGCTCCACGCT
>CAYZRP010000134.1:13524-19918 GCA_964480865.1 uncultured Anaerolineales bacterium
GGGGGCGGGGCGGCCCCACCCCCCCCCCGGGGGGGGGGGCGGCGGCGCCCCCCCCCCCCCCCCCCCCCCCCCCCCCCCCACGCCTCACGCTCCACGCCCCTCGCCCTTCGCTCACTTCGGCCGGCTCACCATCAACACCGTCCACTTGCCAGACTGGCAGACATCGTTCTTCTGATTGATCACATCGAGCTTGATCGTGACGGCACCCCCACCGAGACGCGGCAATGCCTTGACTTCCGTCACGTGAGCACTGACATGAATCGTGTCACCGAAAAACACGGGCCGGCTGAACTTCCACTCGTTGATTTCTCGAAAAGCCAGCACCGTGCCTTCCATGATGTTGGTTCGCACCACAAGGCCCGAGGCGATCGCCGACACGCACATGCCGTGCGCAATGCGTTGCCCGAACGGTGTGCCGGCCGCAAAGGCGGCATCCGTGTGAATGCGGTTGTAATCGCCCGAAAGCGCGGCGAAATTGACCACGTCAGTTTCCGTGATCGTGCGACCCACGGTCTCGAGTTGTTGTCCGACGTGGAACTCTTCGAAGTACAGGCCTTGTGTCATCGCATTTTCCTCATGATGGCTTGAAGTCGCCTGATTAACCCGTGTATTGAAGTGGCGTTGCGAATCGTTTGAATAGCCGGCGTTAACCTGGCGCAGGTGGCAACCCACGCCCGGCCATCACGCGGTCGAACTCGATCAGGGTCCGGCCGATTGCTGCTTCCATGGCGTATGGAAACAGGCTGCCGCGCCCCGGATGATCGAGGTTCATGCGCGCGTGCGAATCGGCCGGCATCCAGCGGTTCAGCGCCTGGCCGATCGGCGGCAACAGGCTGACGATGTCGCGCACCCAGTACACACGCCCCGAGCGCAAATCGCGGTGCGCCAGGATGTTCGGATCGAGCGGCGGGATGGTCTCCGGGGCCGGCGCGCGCGCGGGATCAGCTTCGAGCACACCTTCGACCTGAATCGGATCCTCGAGGCCAATTTCACGCGACAGCCACAATCGCACGTAATTCGAGTGTGCGTAGAAATCCGCCACGGTGTGGCTCAACCGCCCGAAGGCGGCCCAGCCCGCCGGCCTGCCCCACCAACGTTGCGCCAGCACGCGCTGCCCATCGACATACGCCTGCCCCAGAGCGAATTGATTGTTGTCGAAGTGATACTCAAGATGCGTCAACCCAACGAGCGAATCCTGCCCGAGGTTGGCCGCAACCATCAGGTTGAAGGCCTCCGTCGTGACCCGCGCGCCGATGCTGCGTTTGAGGATCTGGATGTGGTATTCAGCTTCCATCGCCCGGTGTGCCCTGGCCGATCTGGCGCATCAACGTGCCGAGATCGAAATACAGACGTTCGCCGGCAAAACGCCCCTGGCCGTCGTCGAACGGGAAGACAATCGTCAAGGGCAACGCCAGGCGAGCGCCATGGGCAGGATAGTCGAACAGAGGCCTGGTCTGCCTGCCCAGCAGCACCGATTCCTCCACCACGCCGTTCTCGCCGATAAACACGTCTTTCAGGTCGAAGGTCGCGTCGGGCACGCCTTCGAACAGGCCGCTGTAAAACCGCGTAACACCTTCCGGGCCCTCGAAGCGGCGCCCATCGGCCATCAAGGTGTAGACCGGCCACTCGACCAGCGTCGCCAGGAGACCCGAGATCGAACGCCGATTCTCGGCCAGGACGTGCTTCTGCCACAACCGTTTGATGTCGTGCAGACGAGCCATCCTCGCCTCCTGACCGCGAAAGCGGGCCGATCATGGCCCGACGGTGATGAAGTCTTTCAAAGCCGCAAACGTCGTGGGCCCAATGCCCTTCACCTTCTGAAGATCCTCGATCCGGGCAAACGGCCCGTGCGCGTCGCGGTACTCGACGATGCGCTGCGCGATCGACGGCCCGATCTTCGGCAGACTCTCGAGCTGGCCCGCTGTCGCCGTGTTGATGTTGATTGTACCCGTCGCTGCCGGCGGTGGGCCATCGCCAGACGGGGTCGACGCGGCTCCAGCGGATCGGAGCGTGGGAGCCGCGGTTGGGCCGCCGCCGACCGGCTGCGTCGACGTGGGCTCGCCAGGCACCGGGCTGGGCGTGATCGTCGGGCGCAGCGTCGGCGCGGCCGTTGGCGGCAACAGTGGCACATCGATGCGGTCGCCGGGCTGCACGCCCGCTGCCAGATTCACAGCCGCCAGGTCAGCCGCCGGCAACGCGCCACCGGCTCGGGTCAGCGCATCCTCCACGATCGCGTCAACGGGCAACGGGTACACGCCCGGCGATGCCACGGCGCCCAGCACGTACACGCGCACGGGCGCCGGCGTCGGCAATTCGGCCAGCACCACCGGCACACCGGCCGGCCGACGCGCAACAGCCAAGAGAAGCCCCGTCGCAGCCAACGCCAGTACCAGGCCATACAGCACGCCCAACCAGAAGGGTTTCGAGCCTCCCATGTGTCCTCTTGAGAACGCAGACGAAAGGCGAACGACGAAGGACGAAGGGTGAAAGGTCCTTCGTCGTTTGTCCTTCGTCGACGGGCCGTCTCCGTCATCCGCACTCTCGCTACCTTATAATGGCCGCGCCACCTTGCGATCCAGAAAGAGTCCTTGAACCATGACCGGAACGTTGTTGAATGTCGTGGCCGTCCTCATTGGCGGTCTGTTGGGATTGGGGTTGGGCAATCGGTTGCCCGACCGGGTTCGCGGCACGATCCTGAACGGCCTTGGCCTGTTCGTCATCGCAGCCGGCCTGAAGATGACCCTCGAATCAAACAACAACCTGATCACGCTCGGAGCCGTGATGATCGGGGGTCTGCTTGGCGAATGGTGGCGCGTGGAGGATCGGCTGCACAGCCTCGGCGCGTGGCTCGAAAACCGCTTCGCGCGCAGCAACTCGCCTGACGGCGCCGCGCGCTTCATCCGCGGTTTCGTCACGGCCAGCCTGCTGTTCTGCGTCGGGCCGATGACGATCCTGGGCTCGATCCAGGACGGCCTGACCGGGGATTTTCAGCTGTTAGCGATCAAATCGGTGCTCGATGGCTTCGCGGCTCTGGCTTTCGCGGCCGCCAGCGGCGTGGGCGTGATCTTCTCGATCATCGTGATCCTGATCTATCAGGGCGGGCTGTCGCTGCTGGCTGCTCAGGCCAACCAGCTGCTCACCACCGATATGATCACGGAGCTCACCGCTGCCGGCGGCGTCCTCGTGATGGCCACGGGCATCGGCCCCTTGCTCGAGTTGCGCAAGATCCGCGTCGGCAACTACCTGCCCGCGCTCGCCGTCGCCCCACTCATCGTGGCCGCGCTGCCGTGGCTCTCTGCTCTCGGCGTCTGGCTCGGCCTGGGCGGGTGAGGATACGACGAATGACAAATAACGCAAGGTGAATGGCCTTTCCATTCCTGTCAATCGCCCATACACCTCAACGAGGCGACCCCGAATGGCCAGACGTTGCGTACGCCATTCGTCATGATGGTCATACAAAGGGTTGATGGTCGGGAATCCACCGCCAGGCAGGCAACATCCCATCGGCCATTTCGACAACCGTAGGGCGGCCCTTGTGGCCGCCCTCTCGGTTTTGTCGAACGTCCGCCGTGCCACGACCCGGTCGCGCCCCCCAATCCAATCATCGGTGGCCCGAGCGTTGCGTCTTTTCCAACGACGCCCGGCTCTCATCGCCCGATGGATCTTCGGTCGGGCCTCGCGGTGCCGGGCCGTGTGCTTACCACAGTCGTTGAGTCCGAGACCGGTCTTATGCCTTCCGTGGGGCAACCCGCGTTTCGTGCGAGCCAGGCGCGCTACAAACTGACACCATTGACTGCTGACGGGCGACGTGTCGTGTCATTGAGGTTCGTGCGCGGCCGATGGGCGACACGACAGACAGGGTAGCTACACGGGCTGCCCCTGCGGTTGGGCCCATGGGCCATGGCGTTCTCCTGGAACGGCCCGGCTCATCCTCGTGACCGCGTGTGCTGGCCTGTAAACAATACAACGAAGGTTGAACCTCTGTTCAACCTTCGTCATTCGTCGCGCGGCTGGCGCTGTTCACTCGCCCAGATGCCCGTCGATCCAGGTGATCACGTCCTTGATCACCTGGGCTCGATCGACCTCGTTGTGAATTTCGTGGAACATGCCGGGGTAGACGCACAGCGCTTTATCATGCGTGGCCACGCGCTCGAAGAGCTGGCGCGAAACGTCCGGGTCGAAGACGCCGTCGAGCTCGCCGTGGAGGACGAGCAGCGGAGTCGAGATCTCGTTCGCCCGGCGCAAAATATCTTCGCCAGCCGTGATCGCGTCCATGCCAAGGCGAGCGGTCATCTTGGCGTGCGCGAGATGCGGATCGGGATAGGCGGCCAAGAGCTCGGTGTCGTGGGTCATCGGCACAGCCTTGTCGAGCCCGGTGTCCTGGGTAAAGGTCGGCCAGAGGCCGGCCAGGCCGCGCGCCAGAGTCATGCGCCAGGGTGGCGGCGCATAGGTCAGGCGCAGCCACGGGCCACTGACGATCACGCCACTCACAAGGGGCCGCCGTTGCAGAACGTACTCGAGCGTGATCTGGCCGCCGAAGCTGTGGCCATAGAGGAAGCGTGGCGCATCAGGCACGAGGCCTTCGGCCCGGCCCATCACGCGCTGTAAGTCGCTGAGGAGCGCTTCGTACTTCGGTGAATGCCCACGCGGGCCACCCGAACGGCCGTGGCCGCGCAGGTCATAGGCGACCACGGCGATGCCCGCAGACGACAACGCCTGGCCGACGTGCTCGTACTTCGACGCATACTCGCCGTGCCCATGAGTCAATACCACGACCGCGCGGGTGGTGCCAACAGGCATCCACGCGTAGGTCTGCAATGTGATGCCATCTCGGGCCAGAAACGCATATTCTTGTCGGGACATGGCTGCGATCACCAGGCGATGGCCTCGGCGCTAACCGAGCCTCAGGTTGGTGTGGCAATGATAACAGGCCAGGCGGGGATCGCAAACGCTACCCGTGAAGCTCATACACCGGCAGGCGCACACCCGTTGGCCGAAAGCCCAATCGCGTGTACACGGCCAATGAGGCGTGATTGTCTTCCTGGGTGTTGACCGTGAGTTCGCCGTAGCCATTGCGCTGATCTTCAGCGACCAGACGCGCGACAAGGGCCCGACCAATGCCGTGCCCCTGCGCGTCAGGGCGAACCGCCAGACGCGCCAGGTGCGCGCCGGCATGACTGGGCGTCGTCAGTTGATAGCCGACGACACGACCTTCCAACTCGGCCACGCTGACGTTTTCGGCCTGCTGCAGAGCGAGCCTTAGCATCCTCTCGGAGAGATTCCAGGGTTCGGGGAAGGCGCTCTGGTCGACGTCGATAATGGCCGCGAAGTCGTCGGTGTCAGCGCGGCGGATACGCGCCACCGTCAGTCGGTCGTTCTCGGACAGCGGCGTGCGGCGCGTGCGCGCCAGCGCCACGATCGCGTGATCGGTGGTGAAGCCGGCCGCCTCGAGCAGCCGGGCTGACCAGGTCTCAAGGCTGAGCGAGGCCACCCGGCGGACGCCCAACAGCGTCAACGCCTCGCGCGTGGCTGACCACAGTCGCGGCCACCAGGCATCGGCAGGGCCGGTGTCCTGGGTCGCCAGCAGCCGGACCCAGGCCAACCCGGCGGGGTCCGGTGGACAGGCCAGGGCCGCCACGATGCGATCGCCCCGCTCCAGGACAAAGAACGGCTGCTCTCCGAGCCAATCCTCAGCGGGCCGCCAGTCCAGATGCACATGCACCCGCGGCGCCGTCTGCATCAGGCTGACGACCTGCTCTTTGTCGCGTCGATCCGCTAAGCGCATCGTCTGCTGTCGGGCGAACAACATGCGCGTGTTATAGCATGAATGTTGAAAACGAGGGTGGAAGGGCCGGCCCTTGCACCCTCGTTTTCAACCTATAGTACACTCGCGCACAGACTCGATCGCGATACGGAGAACACATGGCAAACGCAAAAGAACGCGCGCTCGATGCTGCCCTGGCCCAGATCAAAAAGCAATTCGGCGATGGCGCTGTCATGCGCCTCGGAGAGGCCAACCACCTTCAGGTCGAGGTAATCCCGACGGGGTCGCTCTCGCTCGACATCGCGCTCGGCGTCGGCGGCGTGCCGCGTGGGCGCGTCATCGAGATCTACGGCCCTGAAGCCTCGGGCAAGACCACGATCTGCCTGCATATCGTGGCCGAGGCGCAGAAAAAAGGCGGCGTCTGCGGCTACATCGATATGGAGCACGCCCTCGACCCGGCCTACGCCGCCAAGCTCGGGGTCGACATCGACAACCTCTATATCTCGCAGCCCGACACCGGCGAGCAGGCGCTTGAGATCGCAGAAGCCCTGGTCCGCTCTGGCGCCATGGATGTTGTCGTGGTCGACTCGGTCGCGGCGCTGGTGCCCCGGGCCGAGATCGAGGGCGACA
>CAYZRP010000135.1:0-19728 GCA_964480865.1 uncultured Anaerolineales bacterium
TGGCGCGCTGCCTGAGGTTTGCCAACAGCATCGCGAGTTGTCAGGCCGTTTCAGGCCGTTTCAGGCCAGTAAGCCTTGTACGCGGATGGCACGGATCGGCACGGATGACGCGGAGCGATTGTCGATGGATTCCGTCTGATCCGTTCCGATCCGCGCCATCCGTGGACAGGATCCGGCACCGGTCTTCAGGCGCGCGCCAGCGACCCATCAGCCTGCGTGTCTGGCAGCAGTCGCTATCTCCCACACGCATTTGTTGAAGCTCATCCCAGGCAGCGTACGGGTGCCGGTTCGCCAGCTGGATCAAGCTGTACGCGCACCCGGCTGTCAGCCGAGGGGAAGCGAGGAGGGCATCAAGGTCGAGGCTGCACGCTCAGGAGTTTCTTGTTCCCGAGAGTGTCGGCGCAGACTGCCGCGCGGGCTGTCGCCGGGTACGCGCCGCGTGGACGCCTTCGGCCATCACCTGCAGGACGAGAAAGAAGAAGACGGCCTGCAGCGCGGTCAGCGCCGCTGTCATGAGGATGTAACCGGCGTCGGCCGGGCGGTATCCGATGAACGCTTGCAGCAACTGTGTCGCCGCCGCGGCCAGCCCGCCCACCAGATACAGCCAGGAGAAGATCCGGGCGCCAGCCGAGATCTGGTGCAGCCGCTGTGGCGCATAGACAGGATCGACGGCGGTCCTCGTCGACGACCGTGCCGGGCGGCGATGGGGCTCCACCGACGCAACCGCCAGTGGCTTCGATACCGCCAGATCCGGCGGCAAGAAGCCGAGGCGCTCGAGAAGGAGACGACGGAGGGCCTCGGTACCCTCACCCGTCAACGTGCCGGCATATCGCTCGTGCCAGAGTGAAACCAGGGTCTGGGTGTCACAAACGTCGAGTTCCTGTTGATGGCGGCGGACCAGATCTTCATGTTTCTCGGTCATCGTTTCACCGCTGGGGTCTGGGATCAGGATTTGGATGTTTTCGGCGGAGCACAAATCGTGCCAGCGTTCGACCGTCTCACGCTGTCACACCCAGCCCGGGTGACGGAACCGGCGATGGCGCTATGCGTTCGTCGGCAAGCCGAAACGCAAATGGCTGGAATGAGGGGTCAAGCGAGGAAAAACGAGGCTTCTTCCGCGCCTGACAGCGGCGCAGTCGAAGGGCGTGAAGGGAAAGGTGCAGAACGGGTCTCACCAGGCTCGGGCCCGGTCAGGAGAACCGGCGCCGGCGACGTCAAACCGTTCTCACCCTGCAGTCAATGCCGCCGGGCCACGACAACGATCGGGTTCGTGCTGATAGTCGAGTCGATCTTAAAGCCCTGACCCACCAACAGGCTGTGCAACTCGTCGACGGACCAGTATCGCGCCCCGCCCGCTTGCTCGGCGATCACCTTCGCCGCGGCCAGGATCGTGTTCGAGATCGACCTGCGCTTCAAAGCAATCACCTTGTACCGAATCTGGCGCCAAAGGGGTTGGGTCTGGTAATCCTGGCGTGGAAAGTGAAGCACGACCAGAAGGCCGCCGGGCTTGAGGATGCGCCGAACCTCACGGCTCGCCCGTTCCGGAGAACGCGTCGCCTGAAGGACGCTGATCGCGACGGCGGCGTCGAAGGCTCCGTCCTCACAGCCAAGACGCGTATCCAGGTCTCCTCTTTCAAACCGCAAAGCCCTATGCGTTTCGAGCGCCATGGCTCTTTGCGCCTGGTTCAGCATGCCCTGCGCGGAATCCACACCGGTCACCTCGAAGCCGGCTTCGGCCAGGGCGATGGAATAGAGTCCGGCCCCACAGCCCACATCCACCACCCGCGCCTCTCCTGGCCCCAGACGCGCCTGCAGAAGACTCACCACCTGGCGCACATACGGCCGGGTCGGAGACTGCTCGGCCCACATCCTGCCGATGAGACTCCAGAATGACGCGCGCAGAGCCCCCGGAATCGAGAACGTCATGGTCGTTATCTCAGGCAAGGAGGCAGTTAGGTTTCCACCCGTAGCGACCCCTCGGCTGTTCGCACAACGCCTGAACCGGCGTGAAGACTCGCGGCCGGGGTCCGTCGACCGATCGCGGTGGTTGGGGGAGCCCGATCGATCCACCGACCCCTTAGCCCGGCATTCTTCGCGATCATCTGAGACAGCAACTACGCCGCCAACGCTCAACACCCGTTTGCCCGAGCAATCGAAATCGGGCTGCCGTCACATCAACGTTCGCGATTGCCCTCTGCCCAGGCGGCTTGTTCCAACCCATCCACTCGCTTTGAGTTGCCGGTTGCCTCAGGCCTCGGCAACGGTCAGAGGTCGTGGCTGTTTGCCGTCGATGTCGGTAAATCCGTATGCCTGGGCCAGGGCCGCTGCCACGAGGACCTGGCCACTCTTCTCCAGGACTTGCGGGTCGGAGGCCAACGCCGCAACAGCACGCCCTATGAACTGCGGCGATTCCGAGTTACTCAGGTCGAAGTGCTCCGCCGCTTTCATCACGCCTTCGGTTCGAACCAGGCCGGGATACAGGCTGACCACAGCCACCTGATGCTCGCAGAGTTCGTGAGCCATACAGGCCGCCATCCGGTCATCCGCGGCCTTGGCCACCCCATAGATGACACCGCGATCGTCGCGTTGCGCGGCGAAGAAGGAGATGTTCACAATCAAACCCGATCGTTGAGCAATCATCATCGGCGCTGCAAGGGCAGCAGCCACGTAATGGGCGCGCACGCCGGCGTGAAAAGACTTATCCCACCGCGACAGCGGCATCGTCCAGAAACCCTTCTCCTTCCAGAACTCCGTGCCGTCGTAAAAGAACTCATATCCGCCCCAGACGTTGTTGACCAGGATATCCAGACGACCCTGCTCCGCGGCAATGCGCTCAAAGAGTCGTTCCACTTCTTCGTCGCTTGAGTGGTCGCAGCGCGCCGAAATGCCGATGCCGCCAAGCCGCGTCACTTCCTCGGCGGTCTGGTGGATCGTCCCCGGCAATGTGACGGCTGCCTCACCATCGACGACCGTGCGGCCGGTGACGTAGACGGTCGCACCAGCTTCACCAAGCCCTTGCGCAATCCCTCTTCCCACACCGCGACTGGCTCCCGTTACGAGCGCCACCTTGCCGGTCAACACCCCCATGGTCCCACCACCTTTCTTTGACTTACGTCGCTCTCGTGACCGGCTCGAATCATACTGCAGCGGGTTGCCGAAGGTGAGTCAGACCCCACGACGCAAAACGATCGCGCCCAAAGGTCGCACCGCGAGGTTTGCCGTGAATGGCCCGAGCTGATACGAATGGACGCAAACGTTTCCTATTCGTAACATCTCACGGCAAATGAGTCATCGATCGCGAGTGGCGATCGTCCTGCTCGCCCACGGACTGCCACAGCGTCGAACCTCCTCGGACCCTGGCTCAATGTATGAATCAGAAGCCCGGCCGACTGGCGTGATCACACACCCCAGAATCAATCACATGCATCAACTCGTCGAGCCGCGTCTTGCCGCGGCCGCGAGCCGGCATCTGCGCCAGGGTCTCGCGAGCTTCGTTGGGCGCGCGCTTGATCGCCCGGCGCGCTTCGCGAGCGCCGACACGCGGATCGCCGTTTCGGTCGAGCTCCAACGCCAGCGCGGCGTATGCGGCCGGCCCGACGATGTGCTTGGTCTGTTGGACGTCGACAAGCGGGTGCGTGTAGGCGCTCGACGCAGCCAGACCGGCGGCACGCGCCGCGGCCACCGCGACCGGATCAGAAGCCTCACGCGCCGCAGCAAAGGCAGCCAGTGACAGCGTGCGCAACTGTGCAACCCGCCTGCCTCCTTCTGCGAAGAGACGGATGCCCTCGATCGCGGCGCGCGGCCGGCGATCAGCCGGGATGCGTTTCTCGAACAGCGGCAGGGCGCGCTCGGCACAATCGGCGGTCCAGGCTGCTATTGCCCGGAGCGTGTCAAGGGTGAGGGTGAAGGATGACGTTCCACGGCTCATCGCTCAACTCCAGGAAGATGGCGCGGTGCGGATGTCGACAGACCGTTTCATCGTGGCGGATGCAGAGATAGATGGAACAGACCCATCGCCACAGTCCCGGCCGCCGCGAGACAGACGATCAGGATACTGTGAGTCGCCAGGCCGGCCCAGGCCATGGGGATGGTGGCCAGGACAACCCAGTACTCATACGGCATCCGAATCCCTTTGGTCAGCGGAATGTCGTAGATCTCGGCGACTTCACACAGGGCGATGAGCATGATGACGCCCATGCACAACACAACGTACGGCAACATGACTGTCAGCGGAGCTGTCAACATCGCCACAACACTGCCCAGGACACTGAGCCCCATCGGGATCGACATCCACATCCCGATATTGGCGATCTGACTCACCCCAACAAACTGGCGCATAAAGACGCGCTCGCGATCGACCCGCAGATGGCGAGCAAGGCCGAGCTGACGACCCTGCAACAGCAGCAAGAACAACAGGAGCCAGGAGGCAGGGTCGCCGATGTTCGCGACGCGCACGATCAGGGCCAGGGCCAGCCCCACAACCCCGCTTCGCAAGAGCGGATCGACGAAGCTCCTCGGAGCCAGACGCCACAGAGTCAGGAAGGACCGGGTGAACAGCAGACCGGGTTGACTCGACCGGTCCCCGAACGTCACCGGTAGTCTGAAGCTGCGTAGGATCGTTGACTGCCGTTCGGATTGCTCGAATGACGGGATTCCGAAAAGGCCGGCCAGGAAACCGTATCGGGATCGCTCGATCCGCTGCCGATTGGCTCTCAACACTCGCGCCCACTCGACCTCACCGCCCAAAGCGGCTCCGCCGATCGTCAAGAGAACATCGACGACGGCTAACACGACCAGTGACAAGAAGTCGGGAGCTCCGGCGAAGAGGGTGATGAGCCACTGCCCTGAACCGGTCGCCAGAGCCGGCCAGGCCGACCAGACGATCGCGATGGCGAAGAAGAAGGTCAGCCAGACCCAGCGGGCGCGGAAGGGCAACGGTCGCCAGCTGACAGCCTGCGCGCACCAGACGACAGCATGGGTGGCGTACGCCAGCAACCCCGTCGCCAGCGCCACCCAACCCGCCGTCGCCCAGCTGGTCTGTGCGTCAGCCGCCGACTCGAGCACTACGTAGATGAAGGTCAAACTGGCCGATGCCACCACGACCACGGGCACGCTATCGCGCAGAGCGTTGACGACCGCCAGGCTCGCCACGAGAATGCGCGATGGCGCGATCCACAGCCGGTCGGCTGCATCCAGGCGGATCGGGCACCTGCACGCCCGATCGACGACATACGCAACCTGTGCCAGAGCGACCAAGACAGGCAGAGCGGCTAACAACGCCTGTTGGATCGTGCTTGAGAGTTGACGGCCGAGCAGTTCGGCCTGATGTGCGCTCAGGAACACAAGCGCCACCAGCCACGCCAGCCAGAACAGGCTGATGTACACGCGAAGCAGGAGATGGGACTGTGGATCGATCCCCAGGAAGGTTCCCCAGTAGCGCAACTGCGGCCACAATCGCCGCGCGCCCAACCCCAGCAGAAGCCAAATGTCGTTCAGCATGGGTCTCCGTCAGGCATCGTCGGCGGATGACGCCAGATCCTTGAGGCTCTCATTGGTCAATGAGAGGTAGCGATCGGCCGACCCTTCGATGGGTCGGGCGTGGCTGCTCATGAGGACGCTGCCACCTTCGTGACAGTAGCCGCGGAGAAGATCCCACACCACCTGACGGGCCTGAGCATCCAGTGGTCCGAACGGCTCATCAAGCAGCATGTATCGCGGCGCAACCATTAGCGCGAGGGCCAGGGCAAACTTCTGGCGCATGCCGCGGGATAGGACGAACGGATAGTCGTCCCGGCTGTTTGAAAGCAACAAGGACTCCAGCAGTTCCGTGGCCTTGCTCTCCCAGCCGGCAAGGTGATTGACTCCGCCGACAAACGCCAGGTGCTCCTGGAGGGTCAGCTCATCGTAGAAGTCCGGCGTATCCGGCACGAAAATCAGGCGTGCACGATCCCGTTTGTCGCACGGGTGATCGGCTTCGTCACTGATCACCACCTCGCCGCTCGTCGGCTGCTGCCAGCCAGCCAGGGTGCGGAGGAAGCTGGATTTGCCGATGCCGTTGCTGCCGGTCAGCACGACGAACTCGCCAGGATGCAGGTCGACGCACACATCGGCGTAGACGCTGTGGGATCCATAGGTACACGTCAGACCTCGGGCTTGTAGCAAAGCGGCAAGTGTAGCCCAGCGGGCAATTGCGGCCGGCCGCCGTGCCTGGCCTTCGACCCAAGACACCGTGCTCGATCACGACCCTGGAGTCCATGGCTGTGTTGTGAGGTCGGTTTCGGTCGGCCTGACCTTTGCGCGGATCGCGCGGATATTCTCGGACGACCTGGAGCGATTAAGTTCTCATTCCGCGTCATCCGTCACGATCCGCGTCATCCGCGTACAGGACCCGGCCCGGTTTAACACACCGGCCCAATGAGGTGAAGCGAACCACGATGTTTGGGGGTACACTCGCCCTATTGTTTCGTGAGCCCTCCCATCCTGTTCGAACTCCCGAAGCAACCGATCACCAGCCCAGAAACCGACTGCACAGCCGTGATCGTCGGGGTGCCACACGCGCTGCGCACTAACAGGCAGTGAGAACGGCCGACCTTCCGACCTGATGTGCCAGTCGGTTCGACGCGTATGGGCGTTTCATCGAGATAGTGCTGACATGGCGGCAACTCCCTTGACCCAAATCCCGACTCAGAAGTACCTCGGCTCTCGAGGGTTGATCCTCTTGCTGGCCTTGCTCTCTGCTTTCGTGCCGCTGTCAACCGACCTGTATCTTCCGGCCTTGCCGACCATGAGCAAGAGCCTCGAAGCGCCGATCGAGCAGATCAACCTGACGCTGACGGCCTTCTTCGTGTGCTACAGCGTCGGGATGCTGGTGTGGGGGCCGCTGAGTGATCGCTACGGTCGCAAACCGATCCTGTTGATTGGGCTGTCGACCTACGTCCTCGCCAGCGTCATGTGCTCGATCACTGAGAACGTCACGATCCTGATCGTGTTCCGCGCGCTGCAGGCATTGGGCGGGAGCGCGGCCGGAGCGGTCGCCTCGGCCATTGTCAAAGACACCTTCAGCGGCCGTCAACGCGAGTCAGTGCTCGCCATCGTGCAGTCGATGACCATGATCTCGCCGGCCGTGGCGCCGATGTTTGGCGCCGCCCTCCTCAGCTTCACGAGCTGGCGTGGCGTGTTCTGGACCCTGACCGGGATCGGTGGCTTTGCGCTGATATGCGCCCTGTTGCTTCAGGAGACCCTCCGTGAGCGACATACCGGTGCTTTGTTGGCCACCTACGCCCGCCTCGGCAAGGTCCTGCAGAATCGCGGCTTCACTCTTCTGTTGCTGCTCTTCTCGCTCGGCGGCATCTCCGGCCTGGCGTTCGTCACAGCCTCGACCTATATCTATCAGGAAGGCTTCCACCTCAGCAGCCAGGTCTACAGCCTCTACTTCGGCTTGAACGCTGTCTGTTTGATCCTCGGGCCGATGATCTACATGCGGTTATCGCGTCGCTTCCACTCTGAGACGATCATCCGCGCCAGCTTCCTGGCCTCGCTGGCCAGTGGCATCATGGTGGTGCTGCTGGGCAACCAGGCGCCCTACATCTTCGCGCTGTGCATCCTGCCATCGTCGATTGCGGGGAGCATCATTCGCCCGCCATCTGCCAACCTGATGCTCGAACAACAATCGGGCGACACAGGCTCGATGGTGTCCGTGATCGGTTGCGTCAGCCTTCTGATGGGCTCGCTCGGCATGACCTTGATCTCGCTGCCCTGGGGCAATACCATCATGGCGCTCGGCACCATGATCGCGCTCACGGCCGGCGTCAGCCTGCTGGCCTGGCCACTCGTGATCAAGCAGGCGGTGCGCCTGCCGCATTCCACGCAGGCCGCGGCCAACCTCGAGGCCTCCCAACTCTAGACACGCCGAACTCGACGGGGCATTGCCCGGCCCCGGGCGGCCAGCACGCGCCCAACAATCGTCCGGGCTAGACCTGCCAAACGACAGTGGTCATGTCACTGCGGTCCTCTATGATGATGACCATGGGAGACATACAAACCCTGCCATCGTTGAGCGCGCCGGCGCTCTCTGACCTGCTGACACAGACATCGGCGCTGCACAAGCATCTCTGTCCGCGCCAGGTATTGGGCATTCGAATAGGGCTGCAAGGCGGCGCGCTGCTCGGTCTGACAGTGCCGCAATCCAACAAACGACTGCTCGCCATCGTCGAGACCGACGGTTGCGCGGCCGACGGTGTGGCTGTTGCCACGGGCTGCTGGGTCGGGCATCGCACGTTGCGCGTCGAGGACTACGGCAAGGTCGCGGCGACCTTCATCGATACGCTGACCGGCCTGGCGTACCGGGTCTGGCCGCGGCTCGATGCACGCCGGCTCGCCTCACCCTTCGCGCCCGACGCCCGCAACCGTTGGGAGAGTCAGTTGCTCGGCTACCAGCGCATGCCAATCGAAGCGCTCCTGGAATGGCGCGAGGTCAGGCTTCGCGTCAACGTCGAAGAGATCGTCAGCCGGCCCAGCGTCCGCGCGGTCTGCGAGTTGTGTGGCGAGGAGATCCTGAACGGGCGCGAGACGCGCCTCGACGACAGAGTTGTCTGCAAGGCCTGCGCCGGCGCTTCTTACTACGACCTTTCTGAGGCCGCTCCCGAAGCCGGATAGGCCGACCGACGACAGACGAACAACGCAAACGGGCCGGTGCAATGCACCGGCCCGTTTGCGTTGTTCGTCTGTCGAGTGTTACGGCTTGACGACGGGGAGCTCGGCCGCCACCCACGCGCCCATGCCGCCGCTCATGCTCTTGACGTTGGTGTAGCCCAGCATCTGCAGGCCCGTCATGACCATGCCGGAGCGATGGCCGCTGCCACAGACCACCACGATCGGAGCGTCCTTCGCGGGCAGCTCGGCCAGGTTGGCGCCGACGGTGCGGATCGGGATGTTCACAGCGCCTTCGATCATGCCGCCATCAGTGATCTCCTTGGCCTCGCGCACATCCAGGATGAAGGGCGCAGCGGCCGCGATCTGCTCGTTCAGGGCATCGGGCTTGATCGTGCCGAAGCCGTCGGGCAGCGCGGACAGATAGGCATCAACCGCCGCGAGCGCTTCAGGATCGACCGCCGCGGCCGTGCCGGCCACCGGCGCGGGCATCTCGCCCTTGACCACCGGGAACTCGGCCTTGACCCAGGCGCCCATGCCGCCGCTCAGGCTCTTGACGTTCGTGTAGCCGAGCATGTTCAGGGTCGCGATGGCGATCGTGCCGCGATGGCCGCTGGCGCAGATCACGACGATCGGGTCATTCAGGCCGGGGAGCTTGTCGAGGTTCTGAGCCAGCGTCCGGATCGGGATGTTGACAGCGCCCTCGATGTATCCGACCTCGGTGATTTCCTTGGGCTCGCGCAGGTCGATCATGAACGGCGCGGCGGCCGCGATCTGCTCCTTGAGCGCGTCGGCCTTGATGCCCGAGAAGCCGTCGGGCAGGCCGGCGAGCTGAGCGGCTACAGCGGCTTCGACGTCGAACGCGGGCACCGGCGTTGCGGGCACCGCGGTCGGCTCGGGCATGGCGGTGGGAGCCACGGTGGGCGCCGCCGCCGGCGCGCAGCCGACGAGCGCGAGGACCAGGAGGCCCGTCGCAGCAAACTGAGTGAACTTCCGGTTGAACATTTCTCTTCTCCTCATTGAGCCACATCCAGGTGGCTAACGAAACGAATACCCGGCGGGCCTGTACTTCAGGCCTTCGTCTGGGTCTCAACCTCCGCAGCTGCGGTGTTCGCGGCCGCCAGAGTCTCATACCATTCGCCGTGCTCCATGCGCGCGTACGACTCGGTCACGTAGCCGGTCGTCATCGCGGGAAGCGCGCCGTAAAGGAACGTGAAGTACATGTGTCCGAGCATGAGCACGGTCAGGCCCATCATCGAAACGTCGTGAACGCTGAGCACCAGCGCCAGGCCGTCCGGCCCGAGTGTCGGTTGCGCGAACCAGAGCGCGATCCCCGACGCGGCCACCGTGACGAACATGATGAACGTCAGGGCGTGGTGGATCTTCTGTCCGGCGTTGATACGCCCCGCCGGCGGCAGGCCCTTCGTGCTGCCCAGCACATAGGCCGGCATGTGCTTGAACCAGGCCAGATCCTTCCTGCCGTACGAGAACGACTCCTTCAGTAACTCGATCGCGTCGTGTGGCACAAGCAAGGCGTAGACGATCGGCATGGCCATGAAACCCACGGCCGCGATGCGATGCGCCAACCGCGAAAAGCCGCCCGCCGCGAGGAAGGCCAACTGCGGCACGAGCAGGGCTAATCCGCTGAACAGCAGGATCGCGAACGAGCCGACGCCGAGCCAGTGCACGACGCGCTGGGCCAGCTTGTAGCGTTGAACCAGGCCGGACTTCGCGTCAATCATGGTGTTCCTCCATCGCCGGCGGCGCCGACTCTTCCACTACCGTGGCGGCCGCAGGGTGGGCGTGCTCGGCATGTTCCTTGGCGTGCTGGCGGCGGGCGAAGACGAAGGCGACGCCCAGGACACCGGCTGCGAGCGCGGTCAGCCCGGCCGAGGCCGGCTTGACCACGTTCTTCCAGGTCGGCACGATGGCCGAGGCGGTCGGGGTCTCGGGCAGCCCGTACACATCCGGGGTCTCGAGCAGCACCAGCAACAGGCCGAGCCCGCCGAGCTGAGTCTCGCCGTAGACCTGGGCGTTGGGATAGCGGGCCTTCAGCTTCGCGACCTTGGCCTTCGCCGCAGCCAGCACGGCCTCGCGCTCGCCGAAGTTGATCGCCTGGCTCGGACAGGTGCGCGCACACCACGGTTCCTCGCCAACCTGGACGAGGTCGAGGCAGCCCACACACTTCGACACATGTCCCTGCGTGACGTGCGGCACCTGGAACGGGCAGGCCTGGGTGCAGTACCCGCAGGCGCTGCACTTGGCCATGTCGACGGCGGTCAGGCCGTCCACCTTGGTCAGGGTCGCCGTCGGGCAGACCTCGACGCAGGGTGCTTCACCGCAGTGGAAGCAGCGCTTGTGGGCAAATGAGCCCCAGAAGCCGGTTTCCTTCTGTTTGACGTGTTCGCTGACGACGATGTAGGCATCGCCGTCGGCGACTTCGTTGCCGGTGCGGCAGGCCACGACACAGGCCTGGCAGCCGATGCAGCGATCAAGGTCGATGGAGAATGCGTAGCGCGACGCCATGTCACGCTCCCTTCACGAGTTTGACGAAATTGACGCGCATCCCGGCCCCGCCGCTGATCCGGTCGAGGGCATAGCGCGTTTGCAGCATGGCATCGCTCGCGCCCTTGCCGTGCGCCAGACGCATCCCGGGGGCGTTGTGGCCGAAACCATGGACCATGAAGACGCAGTCCTTGCGGATCCGCGGGGTCGCCTTGACCGCGATCGGGCCGCTGCGAACGCCGTCCTGGTTTTCGACCATCACGCGTTCGCCGTCGGCGAAGCCGAGCTCGGCGGCCGTCGCGTCGTTGACCCACACCACGTTCTCGGCCATCAACTGGTTGAGCGCCGGCGTGTTCTGCGTGCGCGAGAAGGTGTGCACCGGGCTGCGGCCGTACAGCAGCCGGAAGAACCCGGCCGGCACGTCATCGGTAGGCTCATACTCGGGCAGCGGCCTCTCGCCAAGAGCAGCCAGGGGCTCCGAGTACAGCTCGATCTTGCCGCTCGGCGTCGCGAAGGGCGATGTGCCGTCCGCCTCGAAGTCGGTCAGGTAAGCCTTGCCCTTCTGCACCGTCACCCCACCCTGCTCGTGGAGCTTGGCCATGCTGAGCCCGATCGAGCTCAGCTTCCGGTCAAGGTACTCCACGGCGTCCTTCCAGACGAAGTAAGACTCGAGCCCGACGCGCATCCCCAGCTCGCGCGCCATCCACCAGCCGGGCTTCGTGTCGTACATCGGCTCGATGGCCGGCTCGCGCATCACAAGATACGGGGTCTTGTGCCCGCAGCCGAACAATTCATCATGCCGCTCGAGGTACGTGGCCTCGGGGAAGACGACGTCGGCCCAGAGCACGTGATCCTGCGGCAGGATGTCGATCGCCAGGACGAAGTCGAGCGCCTTGAGGGCCTCGATCGTGCGCGGCACGTTCGGGATCGTGTGCAGGATGTTGGTGCCGTAGGCGATCAGGCCCTTGATCGGATAAGGCTCGCCCGTGATCATGGGCTCGATCAACTCCTGCATGGCCGTCGCGCCGCGCAGGAACTTGTCACGCACCCCATCAGCGCGCACCTTGCCGGTCGGCCCCGGCGGGAGCTCGTCGCTCTCCTCGCCCGGCGCTGCGCCGCAGCCGCCCGAGCTACCCGTGACCTGGAACGGCGGGTGCGGGTACGAGTCGATGAACGGGGTCTTGTTGAAGAACTGACCGCCGGGTCGACCGTGCCCGCCAACGAGGGCGGTGAGCATATACATGGCGCGCAGCCGCTGGGTGTCGTTGCCGTACCAGGTGACGTGTCGCCCCGGCACGACCACGGACGCCGGTCGCGCCTCGCCGAACATCCGCGCCGTCGCCCGGATCTCGTCAGCCGAGAGCTCGGTGATGGCCGCCGCCCACTCGGGCGTCTTGTCGGCCACGTGGGCGGCCAGTTCGTCGAATCCGATCGTCCAGTTGGCGATGAAGTCCTTGTCGATCAGGTCCTCGCTGATGAGGACGTTCATCCATGCCAGGAGCAGAGCGGTGTCGGTGCCGGGCTTGATCTGGAGCCAGGCGTCGGCCTTGATCGCAACCGAGGACAGGCGTGGGTCGACCACGATCAGCTTCGCGCCGTTCTCGCGCGCGGTCGCCAGATCTTGCATCATCGTGTTGCGCGCGTCTTCGCCGATGTGCGTGCCGATCAGGACGATGCAGCGCGACTCGGCCCAGTCGACGGGCTCGTGGTTGCCGATGGCGCGCCCGATCGTCAGCGTCGCGGCTTCTTCGCGCGGGCTGGTGCACAGCGACATCGACGGCTTGGCGGCGTTGGGCGTGCCCCAGGCCTGGGCGAAGTAATCGGCGAACCAGAAGTCGCCCGTGGTGTGCCCGAGGACCGCTACGGCTTCGGGGCCGAACGCGTCTTTGATCGCGAGCAGCTTCTCGGCCGTGTAGTCGAGGGCCTCTTCCCACGTGACCTCACGGAACTTGCCCTCGCCGCGTTCGCCGGTGCGGATCATGGGTTTCTTGAGCCGATCGGGGTCGTAGAGATACGACACGCCCGCCTGGCCGCGCGCGCAAAGCTTGCCGCGGCTCTTCGGGTCGTTGGGGTTGCCGTCGATCTTGACCACCTTCCCACCGACGGTCGAGACGACGATGCCGCAGCGCCACGGGCACACGTCGCAGTAGTTGTAGGTGAGCGTGGGCGTTTCGCGGTACCAGGGCATGCGGCGGTTCAGGCGGCGCGCCACGGCGCCCAGGCCATCGAACGACGGGGCGGCGATGGCGCTCCCCAGCGAGGTCAGGGCCCCCTTCAAGAAATTCCGACGCGTGACGGTCAGACGCGGCATCGTCTACTTCTCCATTTGACCAAGCAGTCGTTCCTCACGCTGCATGGCGCGCGTGACAAGGCACAACATGCTCAGAAGCCATTCCTGATCGAGATGCTCTTTCGGCAACCCGACGCACACGCCGGCCTGCCACAGACACTGGCGATACTGGCGCAGCGCCAGCGGCATGATGATGATCGTTCGCAGCTTCGGGTCCAGCGCGATTAGCTCACGCATGTAGTCGGGAGTCTCGGCGCCGGTCAATTCCCAGTCGTAGAGGAGCACATCGGCCGCGTGTTCGCCGATGCGATTCGTCAACGCCGCGCGGCTCTCCACGTACTCGGTCTGGATGCCAAGCGGCAACAATGCCTCGGCCGACGCGATGAGGGCGCGGTAGAGAGTCAGCGACTCGGCGTCAGGCGCAGCAACCAGGAGGCGAGCGGACATCGCCTCGATTTCACCATGCGCACGATGAAGTGGCTATCGGGGAAAGTGTGACAGCTTGCGAGGAGTTTTCCCGACAGGCCGGCCTGGCCCGTCGAGGGGTGAGAGCCCGGCCCGTCCGGCACTGCCGGGCAGATTTCGCGGATTGCCCCGATCTGGGGGCGCGTCAGGCACGCGCCCTTCACCAGGATCAGGCTCACCGCACCTCGTCGTTATCCGCGGCCAGGTCCCAGATACGTCACCCGCCGCGCGACTGGAGGACGATCAACCGGGCGAGTCGTCGGTGAGCAGGCCGCGAGCCAGCGCGTATTTCACGAGCGCCGCGCGGCTATCCAGGCCGAGTTTCTCCATGATGCGCGTTCGATATGTCTCGACGCTCTTTGGACTGAGCGACAGTTGCTCAGCGACCTCGGCCGCCGTGTGGCCCAGGGCCAGTAGTTTGAGCACTTCACGTTCGCGTTCGCTCAGTCGTTCGTAGGCGTCCTGCTCGGGACCGGAGCGCGTGCGGGCCAGGTAGTCCTCGAGCACCATGCGCTGCGCCGATGGATACAGGAAGGCGCCGCCACCGGCGACCGCGCGGATCGCGGCGACCAGCTCGGTGTCGACCGTCGATTTGAGCACATAGCCTGAGCCCCCGGCCTTGAGCACCGGAAACAGGTAACGCTCCATGGCGTGAACCGTCAGGATGAGCACGTGGGTCTGCGGGCAGCAGGCGCGGATTCGGCGTGTGGCCTCCAGGCCGTCCATCTCCGGCATGGAGATATCCATGACGACCACGTCTGGCCGCAGGCCCTGGGTGGCGACCAGGGCTTCGACGCCGTTGCCGGCCTCGCCGACCACGGCGATGTCATCCTCGGTCTCGAGCAGCGTGATCAGCCCGAGACGCACGACGCGATGGTCATCGGCAATCAACACACGAATGGGTTGGTCCATGAGTTTCCTTCACACGACGGTCGGCGCGATGGCGATCAGGTGCGTGCCGCGACCCGGTCCGGAGTGCACTTGCAGGGTACCGCCCACAAGGGCGAGCCGCTCGCGCATGCCGGCAAGCCCCAGCCCGTTGGGGTGAGCCAGAGCGGCGTCGGCATCGAACCCCGCGCCGTCGTCCTCGACCGTCAGAGTCACGCGCCCATCCAATTGCCGCAGGATGACATGGGCTGAGCCCGCCTTCGCATGCCGTGCCACATTCGTCAATGCTTCCTGAGCAACGCGGTAGAGCACAAGTTCGAGCTCACGCGAAAGCCGCCTGTCCATCCCGATGGTCTGCAACGTGATCTTGAGCGTCCCACCGGTGTTCAATTCATCCGCCCGCCAGGCGAGCGCTTCACACAAGCCGAGATCCTCCAGGATCTTCGGACGCAGTTCGAGCGCGATGCGCCGGACCTCGTCGAGCGCCTGGGCCGTCAGCTGTCGCAGGGCCTGCACATGCTGGCGCGCCTGGGTCACGTCCTCAGAGCGTTCGAGCAGACGCAATCGCACCAGCATGGTCGTCAGCGACTGGCCGCTCTGGTCGTGAAGCTCGCGGGCCACCCGTTGGCGCTCGTCCTCTTGAGCGCGGAGGATGCGCTGCGAAAGCTGGCGCAACTCGAGATTGTTCTCGGCTGTCGTCGCGACCATCTGGTTGAAGGTCTCGATCAGGCGCACGAACTGCTCATCATCCAGTCTGCCGATGCGCACCCGCGTTGAAAGGTCTCCCTCTCGAACGTCATCCACGGCCGCCTGAAGACGAGTTAGCGGCGTGAGCGCCATCCGGAGCACGACGTAGTTGGCCGCGAAACTCAGAGCAAGCCCGAAAGCCGCGAACAGAGCGATCAACTCATAGTGGAAATCGTCCGGATAGGTCAGGACATGCCAGACGGTATAGATGGTGCCGCCGACAGCACCAATCGTCACGATCAACGAGTTTGCCACCAGGATCTTGTAGAAGAGCGGCACTCGGAGGAGGGTCTCCGTCAACCGACGCTTTGTCTGCCCCACTGTTCCTTACCCTTTGAGTAGGCTATTCATTATAAGGGGTAGGACCCCAAACGGGTTATCGTTTCCGGGAGATTCGATGGGCCAAGGGGGCAGCCCGGAATGTTCCGCTCAGATGACGCGGATCATGCGACCGGATTGATCTCTTGGCAGCACATGCCTCCCGGATGCCTTCCAAAGGCCGTCGGGCACACTGCGTCATATGCGGCCAGAACTCTGTCAACTCGTAGCGCCTTGCGTGAGGCATTCGCGAGCGAAGGGTCAACAGGAACACCTTCACGAAGGACGAGGCACACGAATCGCTCGTCAGTCCGCATATCCGGGCCGGATCTTGCGTCTTGCCTGGCGAAGAAGGGATGAGCGCATCATTGTCACCCAAACGCTTTCGGCACGTTGTCCACCAGCAGGAAGATCGCGAGCACCACGACAAACAAGGCAAAACCCTGTTGAAGCCGACCGGCCGGGAGTCGATGCGCCAGCACCGTTCCACCCCACAGCCCGAGCATCCCGGCGCCGACAAAGACCAGGATCAGGCCCAGGTCGGGCATGCCTGCGCTCAGGTGGCCCAGCAATCCGGCCGCACTGTTCGCTGCGATGACGAGCAGCGACGTCCCAACCGCTTCCTGCATCGGCAGCCCGACCAGCATGACCAGCGCTGGCACGATCAGGAAGCCGCCGCCGACGCCCAGGATCCCGGTCAGGACGCCGACGCCCAGGCCCGCACCGAGGGTGACGGGCCAATTCGGCGTCGCGCCTTCCGTCGGCTTCAACCCACGCGTTTTCCCGCTGACCATCACGCCGCCGATGACGAGCATCAGCAGCGCGAAGGCCACCAGCAACCCATTCGGCGAGAACCACTTCGAGAGGCCCGCCGCCAGGTAGGCCGCCACCATGCCCGAGCCGCCGAAGAGCAGAGCCACACGCCTGTTGAGTCTGCCGCGACGGCTGTGGAGCGACGCGCCGATCAGGCTGTTGGCGCCGACAATGGCGAGCGAGGTTGTCACCGCAGCGCTTGGCGACTGTCCCACGAGATAGACCAGGGCGGGGACGGTCAGGATCGATCCGCCCCCACCCAACAACCCTAAGGAGAGTCCGATGGCCAGACCCAGGACCAACTCGACGGCCAACCCGGTCATTCAACACCCCGCCGGATCGGCAACCCGGCTTCCGCCCAACCGAGCATGCCGCCACGCAGGTTCTTGGCGATACGGCCGGCGACCTGTAACCGACGGGTGGCCGTCAGGCTGCGCGCACCCGAGCGGCAGATACACAGGACTGGACGGTTGGCGGGCAGTTCTGCCAAACGCGATTCAAGTTGCCCCAATGGGATGAGCTTCGCCCCTTCGATATGACCCGCGGCGAACTCATGCGGCTCGCGGACGTCAAGCAGGACCGCCGCAGGATCCTGGGCGATCAGTTCATGCGCCGCCCGGGCGTCGACCTCGAGCGAGAGGTCCATCCATCGCGATTGCGCCATGGGCGTTCAGTTCCGCGACAGCGGCAGGCCGGCGTGCAACCAACCCGACGTCCCGCCCAGGATGTTGAAGACGGTCTTGAACGACCTCTGGCCCAGGAATGCGGCCGCCGACTGACTGCGGCTGCCACTGGCACAGATGACGGCAACGGGCCGCTCTGGGTCGAGCTCGCTCACACGTTGTGCCAGCTCGCCCAGCGGGATGTGGACCGAGTCGGCCACGTGTCCGCTGCGATACTCCCAGGCCTCGCGGACGTCGACGACCACCGGGCGCTCACCGTTGCCGGCATCGAGCAACTGCTTGAGCTCACGCGGCTCGATGTCGCGGACATCGCCGCTGGTGACGGGCAGGCCCATCGCCTCCCATTCCTTCAGGCCGGCGGCCAGATAGCCCACGACGTTCTCATACCCGACGCGCGCCAGGCTGTACACGACCGAGCGGTATTCGGCCGGGTCGGCCAGCACCAGCACGACAGGCACCTCGGGCGGCAGGATGAAGCCGATGCGATTGCTGAGCTGCTCGTCGGCGGGCAGGTGTACGGCGCCCGGCACATGCAGCGCGACGAAGTCGGCCTTCGAGCGGGTGTCGAGCATCGCCGCGCCGCGCTGGAAATAGGGAAGCGAGTCGTGCACGCTGAGCGCGCGCGGCCGGATCTCGCCCAGCACCGCCGGGCCGCGGCGGTTCATGCCCTTGATGCGCCGCACGTTCGCGGGCTGCTCAGGCAGGTTCTCGACGTCCCACTGGATGAACGCGTCCTTCTCGCGGGGCGCCAGGGCCGGATTGCTGTGGCGCTCGTAGCCCAGCGTGGTGCTGCGCATGGATCCGATCGACTTGCCGCAGAGCGAACCGGCGCCATGGCCAGGGTAGATCAGCAGGCCGTCGGGCTGCTTGAGCAACTTGTCGTTGATCGTGTCATACATCTCGGCAGCCAGGCCGCGGGCGGCCTCCATTCCCACAAGGTCCGGTCGGCCAACGTCGCCGACGAACAGCGTGTCGCCGGTGAGGGCCAGCCAGGGCTCGGCCGCACGGGTCATGTCCGACACCAATAGCGTGATGCTTTCGGGCGTGTGGCCGGGCGTGTGCAGCACGGTCAGGCGGACGTTGCCGATGTCGAGTGTGTCGCCCTCAGACAGCGTCTTGTGCTCGAACGTGGCCTCACTGGCCGTATGCGCATAGATCGCGGCGCCCGTGCGATCCGCCAGCTCGGTATTGCCCGAGACATGATCGGCATGCATGTGCGTCTCGATCACGTGCGTGATCGCCAACCCGCGTTCCGCGGCCGCGTCGAGGTATTTTTGGACGTCACGATCCGGGTCGATCACGGCCGCCTGGCCGGCGCCCTCGCAGCCCACCAGATAGGAGGCGCAACCCAAACCGTCGACAAAGAACTGTTGAACGTACATCGTCCCTATTTCTCCTGGGTGTCTCAGATGACCGGCCTGAGCCGGCGTGTCTGAAGATTGGATGCTTCGACCCGATAAAGGTGACATCCGTCACGCAAATTCTATCCATCCAACCCGATCGCGAGCACAAGCCGGGGTTCGCAGGGCGAATGCGTCAAGGATCACCAGGGCGCGCGCGGATTTGGCCCGAAGGATGCCAACCGACGGAATGCTCAGCCTTGATGGGAATTGGAAGGGTCGATCAGGGACACATGGATTCGATTGGCGGAATGCGTCATCAAATCCGGTTGCCGAGGACAGGGCGCGTCAGCCCCGAGTCATCTGACACGCAGTAGCACACGCGCCGTGTTGTCCATCGCGATGCTGGCCCATCCGTGCGTGGCCAGTAAGTGACAGGCACGGCCAGGGGACCCCGGCGCCGGGGAGGCGCCGGGTATAGGGCGAACGCTCTGGGATGTTCCGGCGAGCCCCGCTTAATGACCTGGCGAGCGCAGATTCGACTCACCCTTCATAAGTCAGGCTCGATCCGCGCTGCCGAGCCGAACGGATAGGGCGGCGCCGTAGACAGCCAGCGTTAGAAGAGCCAGGCCGTAGAGCGCTAACAGCGACAGGACGGCGATCCAGGGCCAGCCGGTCGGTTCGGTCGCGCCGCTGGCGAGGCCCGTGACAACAGCCGTGGACTGGCTCCCGACCAGGCTGACGGCCGCCACGCCGACGCACCAGCAGATCGCCGCCCGCCAGGTTTTCGCCAACCAGGCGGCCACCAGCAGGAGCGCTCCGCCGGCAAAGGCCACCGGAAACAACTCGGCCGGCATCAGATAGTCAAAGACGGGCACGCGACCCCCGAGCAGTCGGACGGCCCAGAACACACACGGCGCCAGCAACGGCAACCACACCAAAACGTCTCCCACGATCGCGAGCAGCCTGAGTGAGATCAACCGGTTGAGCATGGCGTCTCTCCTTCCTCTGGCAGGCGGGGATGACCTGC